>CAXRCZ010000013.1:0-56836 GCA_964229335.1 Minisyncoccia bacterium | reverse complement strand
GATTAAAGACTGGTCACTCGTTTTACAAAAATATTCTTTGCCGCTGGAATAGTATTTATTAGTGTCGCTAGCACAGCGATAAGAAGACTGGTCAAAAAATTATTCGAGACCAATGCTTTCCTGATAGCTTCGGTATCTTTGATGATTTTGTTGGCGCGAGCTCGGCGTTCTTGGTTGTATTCAATCACTTTGTTTTCGACAATCGCTCGGGCTGCCATAGCGCCATCTTCTATTCCCAAGTTCATACCTCGACCGCCGACTGGTGAATGCACATGAGCAGCGTCACCGGCGAGCAATACTCGCCCCCTTACATATTGAGCTGCTTGTCGTACCGAAATTGTAAAGGTGCCTGAGCGTCGGATTTCTTTCACTTTAAGTTGTAGCGGTAGAGCCGCCAAGCTATCAGGTGTAGAAGAAACAAGACGCACCCGCTTAGGAGCAATCGGCACCATTACCAATACATCTTTGGTCATTTCTTTGTTATCCAATAGCCAGGCTTTGAATTCGTATTGATCATACTCACTCAGTATTTCGATATCAGCTATTGACCACTCTTCCGGCAAATCGTAGCCAGAGAAATCAATGTTGAGTGATTGTCGTACAGTTGAGCGAATGCCGTCAGCGCCGATGACCCAGTCGTAGGCTTTTTGCTCACCAGTTTTAAAATCAACTACTACATTATCATCACTATTTTTTACAAACTCAACTGCAGTATCGTACTGCACCGTTACCCCGTGTTTCGTGAGCGCCTTGCTCATTAATAGTTCGGTCTGATCTTGTGGCAAGCCGATGATTCCCCTCTCCTCTTTTTCGAACGTGGCTTTAAATAATGTCTTATTGTTTTTTTGTATGTGTACTGAACCGGCTTTCACCCCCTGTTCCTTCAGTTGTTCTCCTACTCCAGACCAAGTTAGTAGTTCAATGCTGCGAGGCAAGATTCCAACAGCGCGAGATAACTTTGAGGGTTCTGGCTTAGCATCAACTATTTCAGGAGTGATTCCCAAACGCACACACTCAAGTGCGGCCATTAGTCCAGTGGGTCCAGCGCCAACTATCAATACCTTCATGGCAGTAGTATAGCAATAAAAAAACCGCCAATTGGCGGCACGTTTCTAAAAAAGAAATGGCCGAGGAGATTTGCTCCCCGGCCACGGTTGGATGTCTTTTTGTAAGGGAATCCACCCCTTGTACGAAGTTGTCGATCCGCGCGCTCGGCTATGCCAGGGCGGGATCCGCCTGCGGCGCGCCGGCGCCGATCGCCACCGTCGAGTTCTGGCCGATGTTGGTGTCTCCACTGCGCAAAGCCGGGTTTCCACCGGCGGCCGGCGGCATATTCATCGTCATCATCGTAGGTCTCCCTAATTGTGGTTGTGCAGCCTTTAGGACATCGAAATAAATCGCTCCTTCAGACTTCAAGATGATAGCATACCCGGTTCCATTTGTCAACACCTAATTTATAGTCTGTCAACCAATAGTGGATACGGGTTAATTGCCTCCCACTGCATAGGGTACACACCAAAGTGCAAATGGGGCGGAGTCGTTTCTGCGTTTCCTGTAGTGCCAACAAAACCCAAGACTGTATCAGCTGTGACAACAGTACCAGTTTTAATACCGTCAGCGATTCTATCAAGGTGGGCGTAGTAGTAGCGATGCCCACCTGGACCCACTACCATGACATTGAGTCCGCCCAGTGAACCAAAGTTTTTTCGCACCACATAGCCTCGGGTGGCAGACAATACTGGCGTTCCTCTCTCAGCAAAAATATCTACTCCTTCGTGAGTTCTTCCTCCCCCACGCGGTTCGCCCCATGTATCAGCAATGTCTACGACCGCCACACCGTATACTGGCACCGGTAGATTTTCAATCGGCTCTTCTAGCGCTAGCTCTGCCAGTCGAAAGGGTAACGCCAGCTGCTGGGCTATTTCTGATAACTGAATCACGATGTCAGCTTTGTGGGTAGTGTAGAGATTGTACGAGTAATACCAAACCCATATACATATAAACAGCAGTGTGGTAGTGAAGAGTATTTTTAAAACACGTTTCTTTTCCATAGTTGGTGTAGTGTAACAAAAATCTATACATATATATGTATAGAGGGTTTTTTGTTACACTGAGGGTTATGAAAATCTACTCGTGGAACGTAAATGGCATCCGTGCGGTGGAACGCAAGGGTGAATTACAGCCATTTTTAGCTAAACACAATCCTGACATACTGTGTTTGCAAGAAACGAAGGCCCATGAGAGCCAAGTAAGCCTTGATTTGCCTGACTATTTTGAATATTGGCACTCAGCAGAGAAAAAAGGCTATTCTGGCACGGCTATCTTTAGTAAAGAGGAACCACTAGAAGTCATTCACGGCATTCCCGCAGATATATGTAAACAATACACCCTAGCTGATGAGTATGGCGATACTACTCTTGAAGGACGCGTAATCACCGCCGAATTTGAAAATTACTACGTCAGTACTGTATATACGCCCAATGCCAAAGACGATTTATCTCGTATACCCATGCGACAAAACTGGGATCCGACCTATTTGGAGTATATGAAACGCCTCAATAATGAAAAACCAGTTATATTTTGCGGTGATTTAAATGTGGCACACACGGAACTAGACTTAGCCAGACCAAAACCAAATCAAGGGAAGAAAGGTTTTACCGAGGAAGAGCGGGCTGGATTTCAGGCCTATTTAGACGCTGGATTTGTCGATACCTTTAGATTATTCAACACTGAACCAGGTCACTACACTTGGTGGTCACACTTTGCCAACGCCCGTGAACGGAATGTTGGTTGGCGGATTGACTATGTATTAGCTGCCAAAGAGCTGACACCTCTCATAAAAAGCGCTCGGATTCACAGTGATGTGTATGGTTCTGATCATTGTCCAGTCTCAATTGAGCTCAGTTTATAAAGGCGAAACCTTATAAAGGACAGTTTTCCCCACTTATCCCCACACTTGTCCTTTACGCTGTCCTTTATACTGAGTACTATATATGCAGGCCCAGAGAGGGCAAGCCGGAACCTCCAGTGTTCTCTGCCGAAGACTTCGACAAAGAGCACTGGAGGCACCACTTAAAGAGTTCTTTATAGCCATAAGTGAGTTACCTCCAATCAATTTCTCCAAATTGATCAACTCATTAGTTCACATTAACAACCACCCAAATTTATGAGGTCGGAACTATATTTTTTCTTACATAGATCCACAAGACCTCTACAACGTAGAGCTGGAGTCTGACGGTTCGTCCTCTAAAGGACACCACCTGGGATTACCTGAATCCCGATAGCTCCATAAAGGCCTGGGAAGTCGGCTGATAAGCAACGCTTATCCATCGACTCCCCAGGCCTTTCTTTATTCTAGCTAGAATTGTTAGTTATTTACCCCACGCGGTGCTCTCTTGCAATATCTTTTAGTGCCGCTGCCTCTTCCTCAGCCTGCTTTTTCTTCCCTGCTTCAGCCAGGGTTTCTAGTTCCGAATCAGGCAACTTAAGAAGTTCCAGGGCTCGTTTTTCCATATAATCAACGGTATTTTTACTCGCATCTTCCAAAGCTTCCTCCAATAGAGCGTGTAAAACAAAGCCCAATCGCTTGCTCGGAGGCTCTTCACTGAGTTCCATGATACGGTCCCCGTTTATTTTCAATAATTTTACCGAAATAGGGTCGCGCAGGGCTTGGTCTACCATCGCTTTGTACTTACGAAACCTGAACGGTTGTTCTTTTGGCCGGCCAGTACCAATTCGGTCGCAGACACGTAGATTTAACAGGTCTTCTATATGGTCTTCCCCGATTCTAGTGATGGTGCGACGGACTGCCGAGAGTGTGATTTCGTCAGGATCAGCAAAAAACATATGCCAACGCACCAAATCCACCACTGTCTGGCTGGTTTCACGAGGAATTTTAAGACGGCCGAGGATTTTCTTGGTCATTTTCGCTCCCACTACCTCGTGCCCAAAGAAGGTGTAGCGCTTGTTCTTACCCCCTTCTCTGCGCGTACGTGGTTTTCCAATATCATGAAACAGCCCGGCGAGGCGCATATGCAAGTCATAATCTTTGTCTACCGCGGCCTGCATAGTGCGCAAATTATGTTCAAATACATCAAACGCATGTGCTCCTCCCTGCTCACAGCCGATACCTTCCTCTAATTCAGGGATGAAATGTTGCAATAGACCTAATTTTTGGAGGAAAATCAGTCCGTTCATGGCATGAGGAGCCGCTAGAATGCGTAAAAATTCCGCCGCGATACGTTCCATCGAGATTTCACGCAATAGTTGATTGTTGTCACTAATGGCTTGCATAGTCGCAGGTTCAATTACAAACCCCATTTCAGTTGCTAAACGCACTGCTCGCATCATCCGTAGCGCATCTTCGGCAAATCGTTCGCTTGGATCACCTACGGTGCGCAAACGACCAGCTTTTAGGTCATTGATACCCTCAAAATTATCAATTATTTCTTGTTTTTTCAGGTTGTATGCCAGCGCATTGATAGTGAAATCACGCCGAGTCAGGTCTTCTTCCAGTGAAACACCAAAGGTCACTGTATCTGGCCGTCGACGGTCACTGTAGCCGCTCTCGCTGCGATAGGGAGTAACCTCTACAATTGCCAATCGGTCATCTTCAGAGCCAGTTTTTACCCCGACAGTACCAAAATCATTGTTGGCGTAGTGTTCTGGGAACAAGTTCGCAATTTCCTCTGGTGAAGCATTAGTTGTTAGGTCCCAGTCTTTAGGGTCCACATCACGAAGAAGGTCGCGTACACAGCCGCCAACTAAATATGCTTCAAAACCAGCATTTTCTAATTCTGTCGCCACCTCTTTTACTTCGTCCGGAATATTGACTGGAGTGATTTTCATACGTTGCTGTATTTTAGCAGAAAAACGTCTTTAAAGGCGGTTTTCTTTTACGTTTTATGCGTTGGACTCGGTCACAAGTCCAAATCAAAGATTTGGCTCGCGACCCTTGGAATAATCTCCCAGATTATTCCAACCCCTCCAACCTCTCGCTACGCTCGTCTTGCATACCGCTTCCGTCTTTCGAGTCCTGGCGGGTGCTACAAACGGCAACGGCCCGAAAGCTTTCACTTTCGGGCCGGCCGATTTGTGCACCCACCAGGACTCGAACCCAGAACGACTGATCCGAAGTCAGTTGTGATATCCATTTCACCATGGGTGCAGGGTGGCAGCATCATACGTTGAAAAATACTCCATTGCAACCAATAGACAAGTATCTAACAACTTCTCAACTACGCTGTACCCAACTCCTAAAAATAAACATATGTAATTAGTATATAATATACACACAATATGGTTCGGAATCAGGAAAAATACGAGCAAGCGGTGCAGTTTCGCAAGCGCGGCTTTACTCTAGAAGAGATTGCCAAGTTGTGCGATATATCTAAGTCCACCGCTTCAAAATGGTTGAAAAACAAAGCTTTTTCTGAGACTGTAACGAAGCAAAATAAGCGACGAGCCGGACAAGATAATGCGAAACGCCTAAAACTGATGAGTAAAACTCGCACCCGCGAACGCCTCAATCGTTATAAAGAAGCAGAGCGGTCTGCTGTTACAGAGTTCAAGCATTATAAAAGCAAACCCCGCTTCATTGCTGGACTAATGATTTATCTCACTCAGGGTGACTTGAATGCTGCCAACCAAATCCGCCTCTCGAGCCAGGATATTGTTACCCATAAAATCTTCATCAAGTTTTTAACCGAGTATTTAGGGGTAGATAAAAGGGATATACATTGTTGGTTACTGCTCTATCAAGGTCAAAAAGAAGCGCCCTGTCTGGAGAAATGGAAGAAGACTACTGGTCTTAGTTACAGTCAGTTCTATAAAACCCAATTCACGAAGACCAAGAAGTCAGCTAACCGATTGCACTATGGCGTCGGAAATACTATAATCGGCAGCACAGTTTTGAAGCGCAAGCTCTTAAAATGGATTGAGCTCGTGCAGAAAGAACTAGCAAAATAGCATAGGCGGCCAGGGTTAAGTGGTCTAATGAGTCCTTGCCAAGGATTAGTCGGGAGTTCGATTCTCCCTGGCCGCACAAATAGGTAAAGTAAAAGCCGGATTATAATCCGGCTTTTACTTTAGAAACTGAATTGCTTCAGTTTCGTGCCAATTTGTGAAGCGGAGCCATAATTTTCTCGCAAATCCTAGCGAGAAAATAGGCTAATGGGGGTGAAACAGTCTGGGAGACTGTTGAACGGTACTTAGCAAAATATTCACGAAGTGATTATTTTGGTTAGTAACCTGCGCCAAAATACATCTCATCTGACCACCATATTGCTGCAAAGGTGACCGATTCTCCTTACCCAATAAAACAAGCCATCAATCCTACCCTATAACGTCAAAAATCACTAAAATAAGCCTATTTCACCCCGTTCCACAGGAAACACCTACCAAAGTGTAATAGTTTTCAGATATCCGCGTCTTTACATTCAGGATAAAACAAGCTCTTTTTCAGGAAGGTTAGCGATGACTATTATTTCTATTAGTTGCGATGGCCTTGAGGAAGCCAAGGGCTATACTCTCGACCATGCATTTTCATGTGAAACTAGGTTGAGTAGACTCAATCTGTCCGAAACCGAACTCCTGTCTCATCGGGACTTGTTTCCGGACGAAGAATTCTGCATCGAACTCAGCCGACTGGCCGAATTGCTGCAATCTTGCAGCTATTTTACCCTCTTTGATGTCCATGTGCGCGAAGCAATTCGCCACAATCGTGATAATTTACCTCTGCACTGGCAAGGACCCAAAATAATGAAGGGTTACGATATGCCAATCATTCTCTTCATGGGTTCAAGATATATCGATAACAGAAATGGCTCGTCATGTGTGCCGACACTAGAACATGCCTGTCACTGGGCTAGGAATATGCTGCCTATGACGGAACGGGTTTGTGCAAATAAGCACTTCATTCCGGTTCTACGACAACAACGACAAGCTGCTTGATTCGCACCTCCCCAACCCCGCTCTTAGCAAGAGCGGGGTTGTTTCGTGTGGAAAAACTTGGGGACAAGTGGATAAAGGACAAAATTGTGAAATGTCCTTTAAATATAGCTTTATATCACAGTAAAAGACACGTGCTATACTCTAAATAAGCAAAAAGAACGTACTATACGTTTCACGTGGAACACATTTCATATGAAACAAGCCCAAAAACAAGGAAATAACAATAAAACTGGCGCCATCGGCGAAAAAATAGCCGCCAATTGGCTTGAGCGCCAAGGTCACCGCATTATAACAGTAAATTATCTACGAAAATGCGGTGAAATCGATATTGTTTCGCGGGAAACGCTAGGTAATGAGCAAATAACCCACTTTATTGAGGTGAAAACTGTTTCATACGAAACAAAAACTCATTTACAGCAGGCCATACATACTAGCGAGTGGCGTCCGGAGGAGAATGTGACTCATAACAAACTACAACGACTACATCGCACGATTGATCTATATATACAGGAAAATGCCTTAGATACTCCATGGCAACTAGATGTAGCGGCAGTTCGGGTGGTTCCACATGAAAAGTACGCTACGATTAATTTCCTGCCAAATGTTATACTGTAAGCATTCCACGTGAAACAGAGCATTAGGTTTCACGTGAAACAATATGAACGATAATCTACAACAATTCTTAAAAAAACATCCTAGATGGGAACATACAGACAATAGTCTCACTGCAATTATTTCATTTAATAACTACAGCGCAGTACAGAAATTTGTTAGAGAGGCTATGGAAATTTGTGATCAACAGCAACATCACGCTACATTTATCGTCGAGTATGACCAAGTAAAAATCACCACAACCACTCATGATAAAAGAGGGGTAGTAACCAAAAAGGACATCAATTTGGCCAACGCCATAGCTGATTTAGCCTAATAAACAAAACGAGCGTCAGAGTAATTCTGACGCTCGTTTTGCATTGTCGGAGAGCAGGGAATCGTCCCGCTATCACAAGTCAATCATAACGTTCTTGAGTGTAGCTGGACGCAGCTCGCTATTCAAAGCATTAAAAATGTGCTTTTCATAACGCTCCGCTGTTTGATCACTGACAAAAGCGCAGAAATGCGCTTTTTCTCACTCCAAAAAGAAACCAGCCTAGCAAAAACTAGACTGGTTTCTTTTTGTCGGGGAGCAGGGAATCGAACCCTGGCCTCACGGTCCCAAACCGCGTACACTACCATTATGCTACACCCCGTACTACACTCTGTACTCCGACATACAGAGCGTATATCAAAGTGGGGAAAATATAACACCTTACGCAAAAAAATGCGAGAGCTGCTCATATCAATGTGCTAGAATTCCACCATGATTACCTACTACTTCCGCACCGTGAAAGATACGGAGCTAAAAGAGATTAACGAGCTCCGGTCTGGTGTCTGGATTCATGTGGTCAAGCCTAGTGAAGAGGAGTTGCAAGCTCTGTTTGAGCGACTATCACTTGATGAGGCTATTATCGAGGACGCGATGGACTTCTTTGAGGTGCCACGGCTCGAACGCTCTCAAGGCTCAACCTTCTTCTTTACTCGGTATCCATTCCATGACCAAAAAGAAGACACCGATACTGCACCTATATTGCTAGTTATGGGCGACACGTTCCTGCTGACCATTGCACAACGTGAAGTGCCAGCCTTCAAGCAGTTTATTGACGGCAAAGAAGTGATTCACACGACTCAAAAGACCAAACTGTTCCTCCAAATGATGCAATCAATTACTGAATCATTTGAAAAGCAACTCGTTTCACTACGTCGTAATGTGCACCGTGATAGGGTACAACTACGCAAGATTGGTAACCGAGAAATCGAGCGCTTCGTGACGTATGAGCATCGACTTAATGACATGGTGGGTGCGTTGCTACCGACCAATACGGCCTTGCAGCAAGTCACCAAGAGTAATTATTTCCAAATGTACAAGGATGATGTGGAATTAATGGAAGACTTGGTGATTGATAACAATCAGCTAGTCGACTCTTCTCGTGCAGTTTTAAAAACTATTCAAAACCTTCGCTCTGCTACTGAGGCTATCTTGGCCAACAACCTAAACAGCACCATTAAAACCCTCACAATCCTCACTATTCTCCTGACTATCCCGACCATCGTGTCTTCTTTGTACGGTATGAACGTAGCGTTGCCGGGAGGAGAGTGGCAGTACTCATTCTGGGTAGTCATCGGACTGATTGTGGCTGTCGTGGCAGCGGTGGTGCGCTACTTTAAGCATAATGATTGGCTCTAAGGTATGAAGCAGCAGGTTGTATTTATCCATGGAGGCTCTGCTTTTTCTGACTACGATGCGTTTCTCAATTACCTAAAGACGACTCCGCTAAGAAACCTCCCGGGAAAGGACTCTAGCAAGAAGTGGTCAGATACTCTTGTCGATGACTTGGGCGGTGATTTCGAAGTATTCACTCCCTCGATGCCCAATAAACAAAATTCGAAATATGAGGAGTGGAAAATTTGGTTTGAACGACACTTTGAATATCTAAACGATGGGGTAATTTTAGTCGGCTGGTCTCAAGGTGGTATGTTCCTGAGCAAATATCTATCAGACAATGAAACACCGTTTAAAGTCAAAGCCCTGCTGCTCCTAGCCGCTCCGTACGAGCGTTTTGAAATTGAGGGCGAAGATGGCGAAAATTTCTATCCAGATCAAAACAAAGTTCCTGAATTGACTGAAAAAATTGATAATATCATTGTGTTCCACTCGAAAGATGATTTTGTGGTGCCGTACGAACACGGAGAAAAATACGTTGCAGCCTTACCCACTGCTGAATTCCTCTCATTTGAAGATAAAAATCACTTTTTACTGGAAGAATTCCCAGAACTTACCGAATACCTCAAGAAACTTGTCAAATAAGTGGTCTACTGTGGATAAGTCGTAAGAGATCGGCTTTTTTGTCGTCTCCGTATATAATGGTTTTCACATGGCTGAATCCGAAAAGCAGGACAGTAAGGTGAACAACCAGGAAGAACGTTTCTTGAAAGCCTTTGATGAATATAACGATGCGTTGTTTCGACACGCGTACTTCAGAGTCAGTAATCGAGAAAAAGCGATTGACATCGTGCACGATACCTATACCAAGGTGTGGTCGTATGTCCGCAACGGGTACGAAATCGATAATTTCAGACCTTTTTTATACAAGGTACTCAACAATCTGATAATCGATGAATACCGCAAGCGAAAAGAGTTTTCGCTTGATGCCATTTTGGCAGAAGAAGGAGTCGATGAAGGTTCATTTGATGAATTGAACGAAAGCTCGACCGAAGCTTTGGCAGCCACCCTTGATGGCCGACAAGCCTTCGATCTTTTGGAAGAGCTGCCGGAGCAGTATCGAGAAGTAGTCATCTATCGATTTATCGATCAGCTCGGTCCACGAGAAATCAGCGAGTTAATCGAGGAAAGCGAAAACGTAGTTTCCGTCCGCATACATCGGGCATTGAAGTTGCTACGCAAAAAGATTGAAGGTGGGGAAGCGGTCGCCGAGGCCCGCCGCCAACACAAACAAAATGAAAAAATTTAGCAAACAATTTTATAACAAAAGCCAAACTGTAAAACTACGGGCGGCTGAACAGCGCGAGCTTCGCGAGCGTGTGGTTTCATATATGGAATACCACCCGCTACCAGAAAATCTTCGCTCTACGAAACCGGTAGCGAACGCTGTTAAATCAGTCGTTGCTATTCCGTATGCGCTTTTGGCTCGCGGCGCAGCTGTGATGGCGGTGATGGTTCTAATGGTCGTTCCGGTACTAGCAGAGCGTGCGGTGCCAGGCGACGGTCTCTATGCCATCAAGGTTCGTTTTAATGAAGAGGTACGCAGTAGCCTGACATTTTCTAGTACCGAAAAAATCGAATGGGAGACCGAGCGGCTCAATCGCCGCATCGCTGAAGCTAAACTATTAGCCAATGAAGGTCGTTTGAGCGGGGAAGTAGAGGCCGAAGTAGTCGAAGCGATTAAAACCCAGACCGCCAACGTAAATAACGAAATTGCCATTTTACGCGAAACTGATGAAGACGAAGCAACTATTGCGTCACTTACCCTCAACACCAATCTGGCGGTCCAATCAGCTTCGCTGAAAGGAGAAGGGGATGGAGATATGGCGATGATGGCAGTAGCTATGACTACTGAAGAAGATAGCCCAACCAAGCGTCTCGCTTCAGCGCTTGATCAAACCATCTCTGAACAAACAGCTGCGACAGCATCAAGTTCGTTGCCGCAATACCCTAAACTAATCTCTCGGGTTGAAATCAATACTACTCGTGCCTACGAACTAAAAGAGTCACTAAAACTAAACCCAGAAGACCAGCAGTACAAAGACATCAATCGCCGTCTCGATGACATCAACCGCTCCATTGCAGAAGCAGTAGCCTTACGGGAGCAGGACGAAGTCGCTGCTCGCGAACAGTTGGTAGATGTGTTGGCGCGGACCCAAAAGCTCATCATCTTCATGACTGATATTACGGTGGCTAATGAAGTCGAAGTAGAAACATTGGTACCAGTGGTTCTTACTCCGGAAGAGAAAACTGCCAAAATTGACCAGTATCAAACGGAAATTCAATCACGACTAGACACGATTGAAGAGCAGCGTTCAACAACCTCTGATAGTGTCAGACAAGAAATTGACACCAACGTATCAACAATCATAAGCTTGCAAGCTCGCATTGATACCAGCACAGACCTCGTCCAAATTGTAGCGTGGTCAGAAGAAGCTCTCATGCTAGCTGAGCAGATACTGCAATTAATTGCTAACAACCAAGAAGAAGTTGAAGACCCTCAGCCAGAAGTTGATAATGAACCAGAACAGGAAGAGGTAAATACACCTACGACACGACCAACTAGTACGACTGGAATATTGAACGCACTCTTCCGCAACTAATACACATTCAAAAAGGCCACAAGGCCTTTTTTGTTTGTCTATAAAGAGGGGTTTTGGTAGGGTGGTAGGTATCGATTATCTGTATCAATGTTACATATGAATATTAAAGACATACTATTGCCCTATATACCAAATATCACCTACCAATTTCCTTTGATTGGTGAAGTCAATTTCCAGCCTTTTTTAATGGCCTTAGCCATATTTATTGTCCTCAATGCGTTGTTCTGGGCAATCAGAAAAATAGTCATTGTCCGGTTGAAAGCTATATCAGAACGTACTTCTACCACCTTTGATGACGCGCTGATTGACGCTGCGCAAAGTATCAAATCATGGGTGTATTCAATTGTGTCTATCTACGTCGCTCTTCTGGTATTTGATTTGTCAGAGATGGTGTACACCATAGCTACAGCTATTTTCCTCGTGGCAGTAGTGTGGCAAGTAATCGAAATTATCCTTAGTTTTGTTAGTTACGGTACGCAAAAATACGTCGAGAGAACGGCCACCGAAGATGGGCAATACGACCCCAACACCAAGACCATCACCGACATGATTAAGTTAGCGGTGCGCATCATCCTGTGGGGACTGGGTGGTTTGTTTATTCTTTCTAATCTAGGCCTCGAGATTACCTCGCTGCTGGCCGGACTAGGGATTGGTGGGATTGCCATCGCGTTTGCTTTGCAGGGCATTCTCTCTGATTTATTTGCCTCATTCTCAATCTATTTTGACCGCCCGTTTCGAGTAGGAGATTTTATAATTATCGGCCAAGATTCAGGAACTGTAGAAAAGATTGGTATCAAATCTACCCGCATTCGTAGTCTGCGTGGTGAAGAATTGGTGGTATCAAACGCCGAACTGACCAGCGTTCGCGTACAAAACTTAAAAAAGATGGCCGAGCGGCGGATTCAGTCTACGTTTGGTATTACCTACGAAACAGATCAGAAACTGATTGAAGAAATCCCTCAATTGGTTACAGATATATTTGCCAATATTGATGGGGCACGATTGGACCGCATTCATTTTAGTTCGTTTGGTGACTCGGCCTTGATTTATGAAGTGGTTTACTTTGTAGAAGCGTCTGACTATCAGGTATATATGGATTTGCAACAAGAGTTTAACGTAGACCTCTTCCGCACCTTTGCAGAGAAAGGTATCGAATTTGCCTACCCAACCCAAACCATATACACCAAATCTGCTAGCTAAATACTTGACGATTCTGTATCTGCGAGTACGATAAATAAATGCCACAGGCAGCTATCAATCCCAAGTCAATCACCCTTACCGCTATCGTGGTGGTCGTGATTCTACTTCTCTCTGGAGGAGGTCTGGGATAGTAGTTGCTTCAAACGAAAACCGGTCCTCCAAGAGAGGACCGGTTTTCGTTTGAGGTGGTACGTTGCCTCACGCCAGTGAGGAAGAACATTGTTTTTTAAGAGGAGGAAGTGCATGCTTTGTGGTGAGACGACGTTCACAGTAGCCGAGGTACGAGCTGAACTGGAGTCCGAAGGTTTTACCATCGGGACACACAGGTTTGCTTCGGAACTTCATAGGCGCTATCAGCGTGCGAATCAGCGACATTTCATTGAAAACCCCGACTGGGACGGACTCAAGCTCTTTCCCGGGGACTACAAACCCGATGGAGACCTTACTCCCGAAGGGGTCGAGAAGCTCGAAGCACACCAACAAGCTGCTGCTGCCTGAATCGGCAGCAAGCTAATCCAAAAAAGGGCGCGTGTAACGCGCCCTTTTCTCGTTATAAACAAACTTTCGCCAAGCAAAAAGCACCGTACGCTATACTAAAGTCATGATTGAGATGTTTGCCTCCTGGGGGATTACCGAAGAGTCAATAACTGACTACTTAGTTTCGTTGTTGCCGCACCTCACTTCAGCGGTGATAGTACTGCTGCTCGGGGCGCTGTTCTATTTCATCACCGCCCGTCTACTTGAGGTAGCGCTGTCGCGTACGCCAATGCAACCATCACTCATTCGGATTGCGGTACACTCAGTCTACCGCGGTTTGGTAATCGTCCTTACCATTATCTTTATGCTGGGTCAGCTCGGCATCAACGTCACTGCCGCGCTAGCTGGAGTCGGTGTGCTCGGTATTGCGGCCGGATTTGCAGCGCAACAAACCCTCTCCAATGTCTTTGCCGGTTTTGGTATTTTTATGGACCACCTATACAAAATCGGCGACTGGATTACCGTGGACGATAATTATGGGGAAGTCGTCCACATCAGCCTGCGTACGACTAAAATTCGCACGTTAGATAATACCTACGTCACTATTCCGAACTCAGTCGTCACTAACTCAGCCGTTACCAACGCGTCAGAACGCGGTATGGTGCGTATCGCTGCCATAGTAGCTATTCCATATAGTGAAAAGGTTGAAAAAGCGCGTGATGTACTAGTGCGAGCTGCCACCAAAATTGAAGGAGTACTACAAGACCCATCACCCGAAGTAGTAGTTGATGAACTAGCTGATTCCGGAGTTAATCTTCGAGTACGAATTTGGATTGGTAACGCTCGTCAAGAGCAAAAATACGGTTTTATCCTGACAGAAGTCTGTAAAGAAGCGCTCGATGAGGCTGGTATCACTATCCCGTTCCCACAACGAGACGTTCACATGATAAAAGAGAAGTAAGTCTCGCCAAGAATTATATATTTAATTATATAATTCTTTTTATCTTCAATTCAGACAAAAGAAAACACCCGCTACCAACTAGGAGCGGGTTGTTTTCCGCCCCGGTAGGGGGTGTGAGTTAACCGAGCATAGCTCGGTTCGGCTGCAATTCCAGCTGGTCTTGACGCACGAGTCTGACGAACCAGAGCGTAAAGGCGGCACCAACCGCTCCGCCGGCAGTAACGAGTTCGTGAGCCTCGCTGGTCAGCATGAGGTCAAAACCACTGGCCATCAGGCCGTATGCCATCACCATGTAGCCACAGACGGCCGCCAATGCGGAGAAAAACAATTTAAGTTCATCCATCCTACTCTCCTCTCTATCTAATATTATATCATATTTTTGTTGAATTTCAATTAATGGATTTTGGTTGCTTGAGTATGGGTTGGTAAAATGCTTTACTAGCCAAAGCTTTGTAAACAAAGGTAAGTATCATGAAATCATTACTCGCAATTCTGGCAGATGTAGCCAATGGCCTGTTTGCTGTTCTGGTTGCTACTCAGCTCACTTCAACCGACCTAGCTTGGTGGTACATCCCGGCAGGAATCGCACTAGCGATGAGTCCTGATTTGGATGCGATACCAGAGTTACTAAAACGAGGGAGAGTAGCAGCCTCCAGTCAGTTTGCCCATGACCACCGAGAAGCACTGCATTTTCCCATCCTGTTTCTAGTGGCCGGCACCATACTTTTACAGTTTGATGTGTTCTGGGGAACGTTGTTCCTTTTGGCAACCATGCTGCACTTCGTCAACGATTTGTACGGGACTGGGTGGGGTATTCCGCTCTTATGGCCACTGACCAACCGCCGGTACAAGTTACTGGGACGACGAGCCAACCTGCTCAAGCAGATTTTGCAGGAAAAAGGGCTCTGGGACACCCTGCCGCAAGACGAGCGTCGGTTGCGATTAATCGTTACTTGGTCGCACGATGAGCTGGGTGAGTATATCCAAAACTATGGTATCGATGACTGGATTGACCGGTACTATCTTCGGATAAACTGGATTTCCGGTATCGAATATACGCTGTTTCTGGTAGCAATCGCTCTGACCATGACTGTCTGGCTCTAAGCTAGAAAAAAAACAAAGCCAGCCCCTCGGGGCTGGCTTTTTGGTTGTTAGGGGGTGTTTGAAGTTATTTTTGAAAAGGGTTTTCCATTTCAAACAATATCTCAGGGGTTTCGTTATTGATTTGGTGAGTTGGAACGTCGTATTTCTCAGAATAAAGCGTGTCTACTGCACAGAATCTAGCCTTGTCCCATTCAAATCCTAGTTTTTCAGCAACCGATTTCACTTCTTCCTCAGTCTGTCCTTCCACTTCCACAAAAGGATCTAGGAATGGCCATGTATCGATAGTTACTTCTACATCATTCAATACCCACAATTCTCGTTTTGTCTCTTGGTAGGCTTTTCTGTCAGCGCCAAGTGTTGAAAGTAGCAACTCCGCTTGTTCGTAATCATCGACTTTCAAACAGACTTCTTTTTGGTCTTCAATTTTATCTCCATCTACTATCTTTAGGCTCAAGGTTATTTTATCTCCTTCATCACGTACTCTAAGCCACCCACCCTTTATCTCATTGTTCTTGGGTAAGTTGAATACTGTGCGTTTTTGCAAAAACTCTTCTTTAACTAGTTCTGCGCCACTTTCTTTTAATTTATTTCTAATTTCTTCCTTATCTATGTTAGTGAATGTAGCCTCGTATTCGATTTGCATAGGTGGAGTATAACAAATTTATATAAACTCAAGTATTTGCTCAAGCTATTCAACTCAACGATGTTCGAACTTATTTACGTAACTCCTCAGGCAATTTTAATGCTAATACTAGTGCAGCTACTGCTGGTTCACTAGGTTTCTCTAATGCGTAAATATTTTTTCCTAATGCTGAAGCATAACCAGCTTCTACAGCCACGCTCATTCCGACATATCCACCAGGGTTAATAATATAAAGAGACTCTGAAGCTTTGATTTTTTTAAGGAAATCGTGCGTAAGTCTATGTTTTTCGTCTTCTTCTACTTGAACTTTTGTTTCGTCAAATTCAAAATTTGGCGCGTATACTATGAATCCTTTTGATTCCAAGTCTGATTTTATCCCTTTAACATCTCCATAAAATCTACTGCTGGCGCTAAGGACCACGTCACCTGCTGGGTAATTCTTCATAAGAGAAGTATACCAAAGTTCGATATTAAATTACCCTATACGATAAAAGCGCCTAACTAGGCGCTTAAATCATGTGTGCGGGTGAGAGGAATCGAACCCCCGACTACTGCTTGGAAGGCAGTCGTTTTACCACTAAACTACACCCGCGGAGTTCAACGATTCTATCACATTAACGGCTGAATTCAATGTATAAAAAGACCGGCTCGCTTAGCGAGCCGGTCTTTTTAGGAGAAGGATTATTTAACTGAATCCTTGAGAGCTTTAGCAGCGCGGAATTTTGGAACGCGCATAGCTGGTACTTGTACGGTTTCACCGGTGCGTGGGTTGCGAGCTTCGCGCGCAGCGCGCATCTTGGCTTCGAAAATACCGAAACCGGCAACTGATACTTGATTACCGTCCTTAAGAGCTGCTTCGATGGTTTCGAAAACCGCGTCAACTGCTCGTTCGGCGTCAGCTTTAGTAGTGTCGAGAGTCTCGTGTACTTTGCTGATGATATCTGCTTTGTTCATAATTCAGAATTTAATTTCTAAGGCGTGTAATGTGTGATGAGTTTCCATCGGAACTCAGGCACGATGCCGTATGTGGCTTGTAAATCATTATATAGCAACACGTATTCTCTGCCACCCCTATCCACAGGTAATTTTTATTGTGTAGTTTTTTGGCTAATTTTAAATTTTGTTACCGAGCGTAACTTACCACTCGAGTTTCACGAATGACATGCACTTTGATTTCGCCAGGGTAGCGCAATCGTTCCTCAATAGTGTGGGCGATGGTGCGGGCTAGGGCAGAAGCCTCGACTTCGTTGAGGGTAGTTGGATTTACCAGGACGCGAATTTCACGACCAGCCGCAATAGCAAAGGCTTTTTCTACCCCAGCTAGATTAGTAGCAATACTTTCAAGTTCGGTGAGGCGTTTGATGTAGTTTTCGAGTGAATCACGACGAGCCCCCGGTCGTCCACCAGACAGCGCATCGGCTACTTGTACGATAATACTTTCCGGTGTTTCGTACGGGTATTCCTCGTGGTGAGCGCGCATAGCCAGAATAACTTGTTGATCCACGCCGTATTTTTCGAGGATACGAATACCAATCTCAACGTGAGTACCAGCCACCTCATGGCTGACCGTCTTGCCAATGTCGTGCAAAAGTGCGCCAGCGCGAGCGATAGCCACATCAGCACCAGTCTCTTCGGCAATTATGGCAGCAATATGCGCCATCTCTACTGAGTGCCACAACACATTTTGCCCATAACTCGTTCGAAAATGCAGTCGGCCGAGAATGGTGAGTAAGTCAGGGTGGAGATTTGACACCCGCGCTTCGTAGGCAGCTTTTTCACCCATTTTGCGGATAGTCTTGGCCACCTCAGCGCGGGATTGCTCCACTGCTTCCTCAATCTTAGCTGGTTGAATGCGCCCATCTTTCAGCAACATTTCGAGTGCCACTCGGGCAATCTCGCGACGGATAGGGTCAAAGCAAGACAGTACAATATAACCTGGTGATTCGTCAATTAATACATCTACTCCAGTAGCTCGCTCAAAAGCGCGTACGTTGCGACCTTCTTTTCCAATCACTTTACCTTTGAGGTCATCACTTTCAATTTCGATGTGAGAGGTCATCAAGTTTGGCGGGACTGTATTACCAACCCGGTGAATGGCCGCTAGCAAGATGCTCTGCGCCTTTTCTTCGTAGGCTTCGCTACCAGCTCGCTCAAGTTTCTCGAGACGGCCGCGAATATCGCTTTCGTATTCGGTTTCTAGTTGGTCAATCAATCTTTCTAAGGCTTCTTCTTTAGATAGCCCAGCTACTTCTTGGAGCTTGGCTTCAATGTCGCTTTCGCGCGCATCTAAGCGGGTTTTGATTGATTTAATTTCGGTAATCTTGGTTTGAATTGATTCTTTTTGGGAATCAATATCAATTTGGCGTTCATCCAAAAATTCCTCGCGCTTATCCAGGCGAGTTTCCTTTTGTTCTAAACGTTCTTCTAAATGCTGACGGCTTTGTTTCGCTTCGGTGAGGATGGTTTCAGCTTTTTCTTCAGCTCTCTCAAGTATATGTATCGCTTTTTGTTCGGCGGCAACCTCTTTTTCTTTCAGTCTGATTTCTAGCGAAGATTTCTTTGAAAGTGCGTGGAGATATCGTAGGTAGTATCCGGCTCCAATACCCAGAAACAATGCACCTGCCAGCGCAACCGTAAATGAGAGTGGCATAGTGAAATTATTTAAATTCGTAACTGTCGTACAAATTTACTATACGGATTTTTTTAGCTTTGTAAAATAGCTGCGCTATGGTATCTTCGTGCCAGGAAAGACTAGAGGAGAGAATACATGGCCTATGACGATCATGTGGAAGAAACCGTTCGAAGAAGTGAAGAAGAAGCAACTGCGAGGAGGGTGGGTGCGAGTACCCTTACGGCCACAATCAAGGTTGTGCAAGTAGATGCGCGACCACCGAACGACAACTTTGCAGTCGCAATCTCCTGCCAAGACAGAGAGTGGACAGAGACACTTGGCTCCAAACCGGACCTCGATTTGTTTCTGAAAGGCATGCTCGCAGGAGCTACCCTCTTGGGCGGTCGGCTGGAGGTTGATATGCCGGATACCATCTCACTTCCATTCTAATTGCCTCCAACCAACCCTGCCAACTTCAAGGCCCAGCATCTATTGCTGGGCCTTAATTTTAATTATTATTTAATCCAAGAATTTGCCCAACGGCAGAACAAATTCAGACATAAATCAGTAGGTGTCTGAAATCTATTTGTAAATCTCATCAACAATGCCATACGCCTTCGATTCTGCGGCGTCCATAAAGAAGTCGCGGTCGACATCTTGTTCTACTTTGGCTAATTTTTGCCCGGTGGCTTTAGCTAGCATTCGGTTCAAGCGGTCGCGAGTCTTAAGAATATGCTTGGCAGTAATATCGATGTCAGTCGCTTGCCCGTAGGCCCCGCCAGATGGCTGGTGAATCATTACCTCGGCGTTAGGCAGGATATAACGCTTGCCTTTCTGGCCTTGAGAAAGGATGAGTGAACCCATCGAAGCGGCCATACCAACACAAACGGTCGCAATATCTGGCTTGATATGATGCATGGTATCAATGATAGATAGACCAGCGGTGACACTTCCCCCAGGGGAATTGACGTAGAGAAAGATATCTTTCTTAGGATCTTCGGCTTCCAGAAACAGTAGCTGAGCCACAATCAAATTAGCCATATGGTCTTCAATTGGCCCAGTGACGAAAATGATACGTTCCTTTAAGAGCCGAGAATAAATATCAAAGGCGCGTTCTCCGCCTTGGGTCTTTTCGATCACCATTGGCACCAATTGAGCTTTCGGTGAGTTATTTTCAAGTTTAGTTTCCATGTAATTTCAATTATATCAGTACAAGTATCATGCTAGCGGAAGTGTCTAAAAAAAGCAAAGCCGCCGTAAAAGGCGGCTTCACCAAACTGTAATAGTGACGTTAACTCGTGTGAGCAACGGTACCTTGAGACTTGCCAGCGAACCGTGACTGCTCGTAAGCCGCCATTGCTTGCTTGTCTGTAAAGCGAGGCTCCTCGCGATCATCTCCGAGGGTTTGTCGCGAAGTGAATGAACTGCAATGTCCACTCATAATATATCTCCTTTAGTTTGGTTGAAAGAACAAACAAGAAACAAAAATCCCGGCTGGTGGCCGGGACTTTGTTTTCTTGCCTATGCAGACGATTAAACACCCGACCAGTGGTCTCGAATCACAAAGAAACGATAGGTGTTTTGTGCCGTAAGCATCTTTGCATAATAGCAGCCGAAGCGCTATTTGCAAGTAATGGGGTGGATAAACGCTGAACTATTGTGATTCAAGGAGTTTCATCACCTCTTCGTTCATCAGTACCGAAGCGACATACAGTCGGACTTGTTGCTCTTCGGCATCTTTGAAGCGTTCCATTAGTTCTTTAGTTTGCGCGTTTACTTTCTCTGAGTCTGGTACTAGCTCTTCTGCTTTAGCGATTTCGTTAAGGATAAGTTGGAGTTTTGCCCGCTGGATAGCCGCTGGCTCCCACTCTTTCATGAGCTCTTCTTTAGTTTTGTTGATGTGTGAGAGATAATCATCAAACTTCAGCTCAGCTCGATCCAAGTCTTCCTGCATTTGGGCTTGCATTTGCTTGAGTTCAGAATCAATCATTACCTGTGGTAATTCTAGTTTTGTTTCCTCAATGATGGCATCCGTGATGGCAGCTCGATGCTTGGCAGCAGCTTCTCGCTGTTTCTCAATCTCAAGGTGTTCGCGTAGCTTACTCTTGAGATCAGCGACACTCTCAAACTGACCAGGCTGTCCAAGTGATTGGGCGACTTCGTCGGTTAGCTCTGGAATTTCCAGTTCAGCTTCAGTCTCTTCAGTTGTATCTTCAGCTTTTGCGGCTTCGCTTTCCGGAGTAGGGAGGTCGGTGTCGTTAGAATCAGCATCAGCTTTAGCCGCAGCTTTGTTTTGGAGTCGCTCATAAGCAGCTTTTTGGCGTAGAATATCTTGAATTTGCTTTTCGACTTCTTTGTCAGTCACTTCGCTTGAAGGCTGGTCAGTATTTTTCTCTTTGGCGATTTTTTTGTAGTCGGGAAGCTCTATTTTTGGCATGACGGTGACAGTAATAGTGAAGCCAAGTGGGTTTTGCGGTGCGACTTTGGTTAATTCGATACTTGGCTGACCAATAGCGTCGATTTCATGTGCCATGAGAATATGCCCGTATGAATGACGAATGGCGCGTTCGGCCATTTCGGCCAAGATAGCCATTTCTCCGACGTGTTTTTCAAGTACTTTTTCGGGAATATTACCTTTACGAAAGCCGTCGATTGATACGTCTTTACTGAGAGCAACCACCGCTGCCGCTCGTTCGCTTTCCAGTTCGGCATACGGTAATTCACCAGTAATTTTTACCTGTGAATCCGACAGTGTTTCAACTGAAAAAGCGTCTTTGTAGTTTACTTGGTGTTCTTTTGCCATGCTGCTAGAAATTAAGTTAGTAAATTTCTACACAATTTGTGTAGAAGCAGTGTCGGCTAGTGTACTGAAATACAATGGGAATGCAAATTCCCGACATATTATGTGAGTTTCGTTTCAACTGTAATTAAAAGTACAGACCTGGGTCGAACCAACCAGTTACGTCTTCGAGAGTGAGGGGAGTACCGCCGTTTAAGAGGTAGTACCAGTACCCCAGACCAGCCAGGATGAGCAACAAAAGAATAATAAGTAGTACCAAAATTGGTCCATGAATCAGCGAATGCTTCACAGGTGTGGGCTCTGTTTCGGGTGGGTAGGCCACATCTTCAGGCATATGCATTTCCTCGTCTGAGAAGTCTGGTAGGCTGGGAGTTTCTTTAGTTTCGCTCATAGATACCAACTAGTATAACAGACAAAAAATCAGGCTTGGTCGTAGACCAAGCCTGATTCAGGGGAGAGTAATCTTAGTTGTCGGTATACATCTGGCGACTTTTCTCGAACGCCGCTTTGGCATCAGAGGCACCGAGCCAAGAGCCGATTTTGACTTCTTTTTTTTGGACTTGTTTGTAGGTTTCAAAGAAGTGTGCAGTTTCTTTCAAAAAGTGCTTGTTCAAGTCTCCTACATCTTGGATATCTTCAAAGCGAGGGTCATCGACTGGTACAGCTACCACCTTGTCATCACGTTCTCCACCATCAACCATTTCCATAATGGCGACTGGACGGGCTTTCACCACAATACCGGGCGCTAGTGGATAGGTAGTGAGCAAGATAACATCAAGCGCATCGCCATCATCATAGAGGGTTTGTGGTACAAACCCGTAATCAAAAGGATAATCTTGCGCGGTGTGCATTACTCGGTCTAAGGCAATCAAACCGGTTTCTTTATCAATTTCGTATTTGTTCTTGGAAAACTTAGGAATTTCGACAATCACATTCATTTGATCGGCGGTTCCGGCTGGTACATCGTGTAGTAGGTTCATATATAAATAATTATAAGATGTCCGTATCGTACCACAGCTACCAAAAAGGCAAAGTTGTGAGTGCTTGGGGTTTCTGGTACTGTTCAATTTTAGAGCAGTAAAAAGGAGGAAGCTCGTGAGTACTCTCAAAGATTTGGGGCTTAAGGAAATAACCGTTGAAGTACCAGGAAGTGTCAGCACATCCTTGTACACAATTGACGGCCATCTATTAGCCTATGTAATTAGGCGCGAACCGCCGCTGGCGAAGGAGTGTACCGTGAATGCTGTCCTGCGCACGCAGACAGGCCAGTGCAATGAAAGTCAGTTTGAGCGAGCGATACAATGGCGGGAAGACTTGGTCGAAGCAAGTAAAGATCACTTTGCTTTACAAGGCAAAAGTCGTGTTTCGACATCCGGCAACTACATGACTTATCAATAGCTCGCAAAGAGCAATACACATGGCGCGAATCCGATAGGATTCGCGCCCGTTTTGTTACTAATAAGGATAAAATTAAAAACAGGTACGTACTTAGGTACGTACCTGTTTTTTATTAAGACTTTAACTTCGCTCTAATTTTTCTCCTCTTCAGCAGAGTCGTCAGTTTCACTCGCTTGATTCATTTCTTCCTCAGCTTCTTCGGGAGTATCGATTTCGTTTTCTTCTTCTAAGTCTGGGTTAAGACCACGATCTTGGGTTTCTTCAGCTTCTTCAAGCATTTCTTCAACTTCTGGTTGATCGGTGGTTGCATCCTCACCTTCAACAACAGCATCATCTGCTCCGGCTGCAGTATCAGCTGGAGCGTCGAGTTCAGTGTGTCCATCAGCATCAGCTTCGGCGAGTTCTTCACCTGTGCGCGCTGAAACAATATCAATTTTCCAGCCAGTTAGTTTGGCGGCCAAGCGCACATTTTGTCCCCCACGACCAATCGCTAGCGATTGTTGGTCTGGTGCGACCTCTACCACCACATGTCCGCGTTCGTTAGCTTCTTCGTCTGGTTCTGATTCAACTTTAATATCAAGTATTTCAGCTGGTGAGAGGGCGTCTTCGATAAATTCAAGTGGTTCTTCAGACCATTCAATAATGTCGATTTTTTCTCCACCCAGCTCACTCATCACGGTCGAAACTCGTACTCCGCGCTGACCAACTAATGAACCAACCGGATCGATATGTGGGTCAGTGGCGTGTACAGCAATCTTAGACCGGCCACCGGCTTCACGAGCCACTGCCTTTACTTCAACAGCACCAGATTGTAGCTCTGGGGCTTCGATAGCGAACAAACCAACCAAGAAATCAGCGTGCGAACGAGATAGTTTTAAGAAAATACCACGTGGAGTTTCTTCTACTGCCAAGAGTAGAGCACGAATTCGTTCTCCTGGTTTGAATCGTTCACCAGGGATTTGCTCTTCGTACGGCATGATGGCGGTCACGCGGCCCAAATCTACGTATAAATTACCGCGTTCAAAGCGCTGTACGAAACCAAGTACGATATCGCCAGCCTTTTGTCCAAATTCAGCGAGAGCTGATTCTTTTTCCGCTTCACGGATTTTTTGCATGATGACTTGCTTAGCAGTCTGGGCGGCAATCCGTCCAAAATCGTCTTTTGGTTCGAGAGGAAACACCAATTCTTCGCCTACCTGGGCGTCTTTTTTGATCATTTTGGCAGTGTTGATCATGATGTGCTTTTCCTCATCAAAACGGACTCGAGTATCTTCCTCGTCAGACTCTTCGACTGGAATTTCTACTTCCTCACCCTCTTCAATTTCAGGCTTTAACATGCTTTCATCAACTACAATCTTAATTTGGTTGAAGTTGGTAGTACCAGTATCGAGGTCAAATTCAGCCGTGATTAGCTGCCCTCGCTTACCAAATTCCTTTTTGTAGGCGGTCGCGAGTGATTGGCTGATAGCGTCAAGCATTCGCTCACGAGGAATACCACGCTCTTCTTCGAGCTCAGTTAGCACAGAATCTATTACTTTTAAGTCAAACATTGTTGGTAGGCTTAGTTTATTAATTTTGTAACGAAGACTGCCCGGCTAAAAGCCGAGCAGTCATTCATCAGTATTAGCTTTATATTACTCCTTACTTTCGGGTTTGTCAAAGCTAGATTATGAGTTTGACGGGCTATTCAGCGATAATTTTTGACAAAGTTCTATCCTCGGAGTAATTTCATAATAGAGGAACCATTGAAGGGAGAGACCAATGCAGTTACTGTTCGCAAAGCCGGTGGTTATCGCCTTGGCCAAATTCGCGACTCTCGGTCTCTTCATTCCTGAGACTGAGTCACCCGATCCTTCGCTGGCTGAAGAAGCCGATTATTATATCGGGCTCATGCAGACCGGTCGAAAAGACGAGGTCAAATCGACAGCCATCACCTTTGGGGTGCGATACTATTGTTATCGGCACTTCAACGACCAGGTCACAGCCTCGCAGTACTGGGATTTGTACGTTATGGTGGCCAACAACTACAACCTCTACGAGACTCGTTCGCGAGCTAAGTTGAACCCCGACCCCGACCATATCGGCGAGCTACTCACGAGTCCTCGTTACGGGGATGCCTACCGAGTGGTCAAAGTTTGTGCCCAATACAGCGCGTACCAAGAACTGTAGGAGCCAGTCTCACCTACGTCCGCCAACAGGATTAACACTCTTGCTGGCGGGCTTTTTTACTTGTATATAGCTGAGTTAAGTACCGAGACTGAATGATATAATTAGTCCAACCACGGAGGTGAATAGTTTCCTACGTACTTTTTATAATGCGAATTAATGATGAACAGCTCAAGCGATTCTTGCTAGATGCCAGCCTCATAAGCAAGGCGGATATGGAAGCGGGCGAAAAAGCCGCTAAAGAAGAGGAAAAGAGCCTTTCAGCCACCTTGATTGCGCAAGGTCATCTAACCGAAGATGACATGCGACGAGTCGAGTCCTATGTATTAGGGATTCCTTTTGTTTCTCTCAAGGAAGTCAAGATACCCTTTGACGTACTTTCTCTCATTCCCGAGCCAGTGGCGCGCAACCACAACATTATCGCCTTCAAAAAACACGAAGATGCCTTAGAAGTAGCAATGCTTGATACTGCGGACTTGCCGGCGATTGATTTTATTAAAAAGAAAGTTGGACTCAAGATTCAGCCACGTCTCACCGACACTGAGTCGATGCGTATAGCACTACGCCAATATCAAAAAAATCTCAAGGATGAGTTTGGTGACCTCATCATGAAAGACGCCACCAAACTAAAGGTAATTACCAACGGTGAAGGGGAGGAGATGAGCGAAAAGGAGCTTAAAAAAGTCGCTGAAGACCTGCCAGTGGTGCGGATTGTCGATACATTACTGCGTCACGCTATCATTCAAGGTGCGTCCGATATCCATATCGAACCAATGGAAGAAGACTTGCTCGTTCGCTATCGCGTTGATGGTATTTTGCACGATGCGATGAAACTGCCCCGGCTCGCGTCAGACAGTATCGCCGCACGCGTCAAAGTGCTTTCAAACCTCAAATTAGACCAAAAACGCTTGCCGCAAGATGGGCGTTTCAAAATGGAGATGGACACCCAAAAAGTTTCTTTTCGTGTCTCCGTACTCCCGACCTTTTTTGGTGAAAAGATTGTCATGCGGTTGCTGCGCGAGAATCGAAGTGGCTTCACTCTAGAAGGGATTGGGTTCCACGGTACTTCATTGGAGCGAGTCCATGATGCTACGCGAGCTACGACCGGTATCATTTTGGTAACTGGTCCAACCGGATCGGGAAAATCCACCACGCTCTATACAGTTCTTGATTTACTGAATACGCCAGATGTGAATATTTCTACCATTGAAGATCCGATTGAGTACCAAATGCCTCGCATTAATCAATCACAAGTAAAGCCCGATATCGGCTTCACATTTGCCTCTGGCCTACGTTCTTTAATGCGACAAGACCCCGACATTATCATGGTGGGAGAGATTCGCGATGAAGAAACGGCCAGTTTGGCTATCAACGCAGCGCTTACCGGGCACTTGGTATTGGCTACCCTGCACACTAATTCAGCTGCGGGTACTATTGCTCGTTTGTTGGATATGGGCGCCGAATCATTTTTACTAGTCTCTACGTTACGCGTAGCCGTCGGACAGCGGCTGGTACGTAAGTTGGCAGATGACAAGCAACCATACACACTCACCAAGGCTGAGCGTGATGAGCTCAATGAAAAAGTTGATTTAGATAAAGTGTTAAAAGCGCTTAGAGAAGAAAAGGTAGTAAAAGAAGATGCAACCTGGAATGATATTCCATTTTATACTCCTAAAGAAAAAGGCAAGACCGATGACGGGTATTCAGGTCGAATGGGAATTCACGAAGTCTTAAAAATGTCACCGACTCTCAAAGAGATGATAATGGGAGACAAAACCAGCGATGAGCTCGCGGCGCAAGCTAGTAAAGAAGGAATGTTGACCTTGATAGAAGACGGTATCTTTAAAGCAGCGCAAGGTCTGACTTCAATTGAAGAAGTACTACGTGTAATTAATGAATAAGTATGCCAACGTTTATATATAAAGGAGAAGATAGTACCGGCAAGTCAGTAAAGAGGACTATCACAGCTTCCGACCGGTTTGATGTCTATACGCAAGCGAGAGACGCTGGACATACAGTAACAACGGTAAAAAGGGCGACAAAATTTTCACTCAGCGGCATATTTGATATGCAGCGAATTAATGCGCTCTTAAGTCGGGTCAAAGAAGATGAGTTAGTGATGGTGACGCGAAATCTCGGTTCAATGATTTCAGCTGGACTGACCGTTTCCCGAGCGTTATCAGTGATAGAGCGTCAGAGCTCAAACCCAAAACTAAAAGCCATCACGAAGCGACTAAACGAGAAGATTACCCAAGGCCAAGGTTTTCATGAAGCGTTAGAAGAGTTCCCAGATACATTTAATGACTTGTATGTATCGATGGTAAAAGCCGGAGAAGAAGGAGGAACACTCGCTTCTACCCTCTCGACACTAGCAATCCAGCTCGAACGTTCGAGCAATCTGAAGAAGAAAATCAAAGGTGCCATGATTTATCCTTCGATTGTATTGATTGTGATGGTGGTGATTGGAATTTTGATGATGATATTTGTGATGCCAAAAATCACTGGCGTGTTTGCTGGGATGGACAAAGAGCTGCCAATCACGACCAGATTTTTAATTGGCGCTAGTGAGTTTATGGTGGAATACACAGCCTTTGTGCTAATCGGATTGGCAGCACTAGTGGCTGGGGTTATTTATTTCTTCAGAACCAAACTCGGCAAGATAGTTGCGTCATGGACGTTGGTTCGGTTGCCAGTCATTGGAACATTGGTAAAAGAAACCAACTCAGCCCGCACCGCTCGTACTCTTTCTTCGTTGCTAGGGTCAGGAGTAGATATGATTCGTACGATAGAAATTACCGAAGAAGTCCTCCAAAACGTCTACTACAAACGCATATTGCACGAAGCGGCCGAACGAGTCGAGAAAGGAACTGCTCTCTCAGAAGTATTTATCGAGCACGACAAACTCTACCCAGTGCTAGTAGGAGAAATGATTCTGGTGGGGGAGGAAACCGGAAAGATTGGCGAAATGTTAGGTGAATTGGCTACCTTTTATGAGACTGAAGTCGAACGAAAAACCAAAGACCTCTCCACTATCATCGAACCATTATTAATGGTGGTTATCGGTGGTGGAGTCGGATTCTTTGCCTTGGCATTAATTGCGCCTATTTATTCGATTTCAGACGGAATTGGGTAGGAGTATGTATACGTTCCAACGAAAGCAATCGGGACTGACCTTTGTGTCAGCAATCATTGCGGCGGCGGTAGTAGCTATTATCTTCAACGGTATTTTTGTTGGGACTAGATACAGTCTCGAGTTAGTAGCGCAATCAAGAGCCAAGCTATCTGCGCTTTCGTTGGCGACTGATCAGATGGAGTTTTTGCGCTCGCTCTCTTACGATGAGGTAGGTACTATCGGCGGTATCCCAGCGGGTCCAGTGGAGCAAAGTAGTACTGTTATGCTAAATGGTATCGAATTTACCAAGCGAGTATTGGTGGAGTACGTAGATGACCCAGCTGACGGTCAATTGACCGCTACGACCACTGACGACAACGGTATCCCAGCTGATTACAAACGAGTCAAAGTTGAGCTAACTTGGAATATATACGAACAGGAAGATTCTCTCGAACTAGTTAGTAACATCGTACCTCGTTCTATTGAAACTACCGCTGGCGGTGGAACAATCCGCATTAATGTAATTGACCAAGACGCCTTGCCGCTTGAAGGAGTGACGGTGCGGCTTATAAATGACGAATTGAGTCCGACCATTGACACCTCCAGACTGACAAATAGTGCTGGTGTAGCATTGTTCTCTGGCGCACCAGCGGGTAGCGACTATGAGGTGGTCGTTACTGAGGATGAATATTCAACTGATCAGACATATCAACCTACCGCTGAGATGCCGAACCCCAATACGCCACCATTTGCGGTGTTAGAATCAGATATTTCCACCCTCACATTTCAAATAGATGAATTAAGTGACATTCAATTTACCGCCCTTTCCGGAGTGGTGTCCGAGAGTGCTGACGAATATTTTGATGACCAAAGCGGTATTGCCGTGAATGACGGAGTAAATGTTAGTGGCGGTGATTTACTACTCGCCAATATCGATGGAGATTACGTGTCCTCCGGCACAGCCTATCTAACACCACTGCGTCCAAGTCCATTCGAGCATTGGGAAGCAGTTACGCTAGTAGCTAATGTCCCAGGTAGCACCGATTACAAAGTACAATTCTTCACCGGTACTAGCGGACCGTCAGATTTAATTGAAAACAGCGAGCTCGCTGGAAACGAAGAAGGTTTTACCAGTCAAGTAATCGACCTATCGGAACTTAATCCGTCCGTATATCCAGAGATTGTGGTCGGGATTACTTTAGAGACAGAGAACTCAGCCTTTACCCCTCGCATAGAAGAAGCACGAGTATTTTATCGGGAAAGTAGTTCGCCCCTAGGGAGCACTAACCTTACTCTGCGAGGTAACAAAACCATCGGAACTGACTCCAGCGGCGGCCCAATATACAAAGTCGAACTCAATCAAACTACAAGCGGAGCAGGAGAAGCTGAGTTTGTTGACATTGAATTTGATAACTATAACTTCACCTTGCCGAGTCAGTATGATCTGGCATATGTCTGCCCGAGTGTTCCGCTCAACCACAGAGGTGGTATTGATTCAGAATTAGAAATAGTAACTGCAGCTAATAATAGCAAAAGTTTACAAGTCGCTGTGACTACTGATGCGGGCACTCCACTACCCGGAGCGACTGTGAGTATAGAAGCTAGTGGATATCAAGTAAGTGACGAAACTACTGGGTGTGGCAAAGCGTACCTTATCGGCAGTCCATTTAATGAGGAACACATTTTAACGGTGTCCAAAGCTGGCTATGAAACGCAGGTAATCGATCCGCTCAACCTCACTAGTGACAGCAGCACTTTTGTAATTCTCTCCGAATCATGAAATACCCTACTAGCAAATCTTTTGGAATGACCTTGGTAGAAGTGTTGGTGGTGTCAGGAATCTACACTGTTTTGTCGCTAGTGTTGTTTACTAGTATCCAATCAATCTACCAAAACAATTCATATACATTTGCTCAGGCTGATGAGGTGGCTGAAGCCAGACGAGGATTGTATGTTCTTACCCAAGATGTTCGCGAAATGACCTATGGGGAAGAAGGCTCGTACCCAATTAGAATATTGGAAAACAACCGATTTGGGTTTTATAGTGATATCGACAAAGACGATAATGTTGAATACGTCGAGTACGAACTAGCTACAACTACTTTTTACAAATACACCCACAACCCAACTGGTTCTCCTCCAAGTTACGATTTCACTACTCCAGACGAAATCGACACTCTCTCAGAGTATGTGCAAAATATAGAACAAGCCACCTCAACGTTCTATTATTATGATAATGAAGGAACACAATTAAGCGGTGAAGATTCGCTCACAGATGTGCGGTATATCCAAGCGCAAATCATTGTGAATATTGACCCACTTCGTTCTCCAGGTGAATTTTTGTTGCGGAGCAGTGTGGCGCCAAGGAACTTGAAAGACAACTTATGAATCAACTCGAATCAAAAATCAGTCACAAGCAGACCGGCTATCTACTCATCCTAGCGCTGATTTTTGGTGCGATATTTTTTACTATCTCAGTGGCTTTTATCGGGTTTATTATCAGTGATAACCAAGTAGTCGAACAGCGCTACCAACTTGAAAAAGCGTCAGATATAGCTGAGGCAGGGTTAAATTACTACAAGTGGTACTTGGCCCACTATCCCGACGATACGACTAATGGCACTGGTGAACCTGGTCCATACGTTCATCAATACGAAGATCCGGAACTGGGAGCAATCGGTGAATTTTCGCTTGATATCACCAGTAACAGCTTTTGCGGGCAATTGAGTTCAATCGATGTTTCATCAACTGGCTACACCTATAGTCAGCCTGAGGTGCAGCGAACGGTCAGTGCTCGATATGCGCGCCCCACCGTGGCTGAATACGCCTATATAATTAATTCAAACGTCTGGGCCGGTGAAGATCGTGAAATCTATGGACCCTACCATTCTAATCAAGGTATCCGGATGGACGGAACCAATTACTCCACTGTGACCAGCGGTCTTACCGAGTGGACTTGTACCTCCTCATATGGCTGTACTCCAAATCAGCAACGAGATGGAGTATTTACCACTACTGACGAAGCTAACCCGTTACTTTTTTCCTACCCAGCTGCACCGATAAATTTCACTGACTTGCTGATTGATTTGGCGGGTATGAAAAGCAGTGCGCAGAATAACGGCGGCCTATATATACCCCCTTCAAATAGCAATGGGTATAGATTAATTTTTAATAGCAACGGCACCTTAACTGTGAGAAGATTATATTATGCACTTGAATACGAAGCCTATTCACCCGATAAAGGTTGGTTTAATGAGAGAAACATATCTCTTTTCGAATGGAATTACGGCACCTACTCACTTGATGCTGACTGCCCGCTAGTTTTTGTCGAGGACAAGATATTACTTGAGGGTGAAATAAATCAAAAAGTGACAGTGGCAGTAGCCGGCACTGACTCAAATGGAGAAGATCCTGACATTATCCTGTCCGATAACATTACCTACGATGACCCAAGTGAAGACGGTCTAGTAGCCATTGCCGAAGGTAATGTGCTAGTCGGACCTGTAGTGCCAAACAATATGGTATTAAACGGAATTTTCATCGCTCAAAACGGTCGCTTTGGAAGAAATCACTATCGTGAAACAAAATGGTATGGACCAAATATTGCTCGAGATTCTCTTACTATTACTGGCACCATTGTGTCTAACGGCGGAGTGGGTACGCAATGGACCAGCAACGGCTCGTTTATTTCAGGTTTTCGTGAGCGTATCAATAGTTATGATAGAAACTTGGTAGCCGACCCTCCACCATTAATTCCTAACACTTCAGATGTCTATGTCTTTAGTGAGTGGAGGGAAGAGCAGTAAGTAGTAGAGCCAATCGTGCTACCATACTAACTATATGAAAACGCTAGTACTCGGTAACTGGAAGCTTCACCCTACCACCAGTAAACAAGCAGTCACATTAGCCAGTGAGATTAAGAAAGCTAGTAAAGGACTAACTGCTGAGCTGGCCATTGCTCCGACATTTGTGCATTTGCAAGTGGTGCAGGACAAATTGACCAAAAATTCAGCAGTTGCTCTTGCGGCACAAGATATTTCCACGCAACCGCTGGGGCCTTTCACTGGCGAAGTGTCAGCCAAACAACTAAAGGATATTGGAGTAAAGTACGTCATTATCGGCCACTCTGAACGTCGAGCAGCGGGGGAGAGTAATGACGAAGTCAACGCCAAGATACGAGCTGCGCTAGCAGCTAAAATCAATCCGGTAGTATGTATCGGAGAAAGTGAACGCAATCAGCATGGTGATTTTTTTAATCACATAGAAGCGCAGATAAAATCACTTAGTTCTGGTTTTAATGCTAACGAGATAAAGAAAATAAACATCGCCTATGAGCCGATATGGGCAATTGGTACTGGTGACGCTGCCACCGCTGAAGATGTGAGAGAAATGCAGCTATTCATCTTGAGTGTCCTAACCAAGCTATACGACAAAAATACCGCCAGCAAGGTTCGATTGCTATATGGAGGTTCAGTAAAACCTCATAATGCCAAAGAACTACACCAAGAGGGTGGTATGAATGGATTTCTTGTGGGCGGCGCCAGTCTTAAAGTCAAAGATTTTGCGGCAATTGCCAGAGCCACTGCAGAATAACTATGAAAAAAATAACTGAATTAACTGATTTACGAGGTTCGACGGTGATAGTACGCGCATCGCTAAATGTGCCAGTAGTCGATGGAAGAGTAATGAGTGCGTATCGTATTATGCGAGCACTGCCAACGCTGCGCTACTTGCACGAATGTGGAGCAAAAATAATTCTCATAGCACACATAGGACGTAATCCTGAGGACAGTCTGCTACCAGTGTGTCGATTGTTAGAGACGCACTTGCCGGTCAAATGGGGCGGAGTCATTAATGAGCAACCTTTTATAGATCGCCTTAGATTGATGTCTCCGGGCGACATTTTGATGGCTGAGAACCTGCGCCAAGATCCAAGAGAAAAAACTAACGACGAAGGCTTCGCGCATGAGATTGCCGCCCTGGGAGACATCTACGTAAATGATGCGTTTGCTAACATTCATCGCGAACATGCCTCCATGAGTGCACTAACTACTCTCCTGCCAGCCTATGCCGGACTCAACTTGACAGAAGAGATCAGTAATTTGCAAGAGGTAATGATTCCTACGGCACCCTCGTTATTTATGTTGGGGGGAGCCAAAGCAACTACCAAGTTTCCGCTGGCAGAAAAATATCTCTCAGTCTATGACCACATCTTCATTGGCGGTGCTTTAGCCAACGATATTTTCAAAGCTCGCGGGTACGAGATAGGTACTTCTCTATATTCAGAAGCACTCACTAGCGATAGTCCGCTTTTGTCTGATGAGAAGGTACTTCTTCCAATCGATGTGATAGTAGACGGTCCAAATGGAGTACGAACAGTGGCTCCGAATGAAGTGTCAAAGGAAGAAAAGATACTCGACGCTGGTCCAGCCACCACCACAATGTTAGAAGAATATATTAAATCAGCCAAAACGATTCTCTGGAATGGACCGTTCGGTGATTATGAACACGGCTTTGTTGAAGCGACGGAAACAACGGTAAAAATGATTGCTGATTCAGATAGCTTCTCCGTAATTGGCGGCGGTGATACTGTCGCGTCTATCGAAAGACTGGGTCAATACGAAAATTTTGGCTTCGTTTCTACTGGCGGCGGTGCCATGTTGACGTATTTAAAAGACGGCACCACTCCAGTACTTGATTTGCTCAAGTAAGCTGTCTTTTAATTTTGTCGGCTATGTTTGTTAGGTCTTCGGCACTTGCTTCTGACTGATTTGCCATAACCTCAACCAAGTTGTTTTCTTTGGTCATAGGATAAAGCTTGATGTGCACATGAGGAACTTCAAAACCTTCTACGACCATGCACGTACGCTCAGTAGTAAGGGTTCTGTCAATAGCCAAAGCCACTTTCTTAGCGACTTTGAGTAGACCCGAATATTCATCATCAGTTAGTGAAAACAGATAAGGAATTTCCTTTTTAATAATAACCACTGCCTGTCCTTGAACTGCTGGAAATTTGTCTAAAAAGGCGGCATATTTATCATCCTCATATAAGAACCAGCCAGGCACTTCTCTGTTTATAATTTTTGTGAATATAGTACTCATTTTGTGACATGGTACCATAGCAGTACTTTTATGGCTCGATACGTCTTTCCTGATACCAAAACTTCACAAATTTCTCCCAATGCCTCACCATTAGTTAATCGATTGTTAGCTAATCGCGAGGTATCACCAGAAGAGGTACATTCTTTTTTATCACCTGATTACGATACTGAGCTACACGACCCATTCCTCTTGTCAGACATGCCGGTGGCAGTAGAACGAATAAAAGCCGCCATCGACAACCAAGAGCAAATTGCTATTTTCAGTGATTATGATTGCGATGGTATTCCAGGCGCCGTTATTCTTCATGACCTTTTTAAAGCTTTAGAGTACGACAACTTTCAAAACTACATTCCTCATCGACATTACGAGGGGTTTGGCCTATCTTCAGTAGCCATTGATAAGCTAGCAGCAGACGGTGTGAAGTTGGTGATTACAATTGATTGCGGTACCAATGATGTCGAGGTGGTGGAATATGCGAAAGAAAAAGGAATAGATATTATTGTTACTGACCATCACGAACCGGCTGATGAACTACCGCCAGCAGTAGCTATCGTAAACCCCAAGTTAGGAGAGTATCCGTTCCCGCATCTCTGTGGCGCAGCTGTAGCGTATAAGTTGGCACAAGCAATGCTGTCTGCCACATCTCACAGTCTTGTTCCTGGGCAAGAAAAATGGTGGTTAGACATGGTCGGTATAGCCACCATCGCTGACATGGTACCGTTGCGAGGTGAGAACCGGGTCTTGGCCCAGTACGGACTGACAGTCCTTCGAAAGTCACGCCGACCCGGCATACAGCAGTTACTTCGTAAACAAAGAATCAACCAAAGCTTCTTATCCGAGGAAGATATTGGTTTCTCTATCGGTCCGCGCATTAATGCGGCCTCGCGTATGGATACACCAGAAGATGCGTTTGAACTACTGGCGACCAAAGATGTCGTCAAAGCTGGCGAACGACTTAATCGGCTCGAAGACCTTAACAAAGAACGCAAGAGCACGGTAGCGGTCATGACTCGACAGTTACATCAACGACTAAAAAAGCTCACTGAAGTACCATCAGTGCTAGTGTTCGGGAGTCCTGACTGGCGACCGTCGTTGGTTGGCTTGGCCGCTAACAAGTTAGCGGAAGAACACCAACGGCCAGTGTTCATTTGGGGCAAAGACGGTAACGGAATGTACAAAGGCTCTTGCCGCTCAGGCGGCACTGCCAGTGTGGTGGAACTAATGAACGCAGCCAACGAACTGTTTGTTGAGCATGGCGGTCACCATGCTTCCGGTGGATTTACTGTCAAAGACGAACATATTCATACTTTCGCACAACGCTTGCAGGAAGTATTTGAAGAAAACAAAGCCGCAATCGAGCATGAACCAGAGCTTTTAATTGATGAATACTTACAACTCTCTGATGTAACTGACGGTTTAATAAAAGACCTGGAGCGATTAGCGCCCTATGGCACAGGCAACCCCAAACCACTCTTTGCTTTTAAAGATGTGCAACCAGAATTAGTCGAAACCTTTGGTAAAGGCAAAGAACATCTAAAGTTGAAGTATCAACACCCAACTGGAACCCTCGAGGCGATTGCTTTTTTTGCGGCACCGACCAGTTACAAGAAAGCACCGAAAGTTGATGAAACACATACGCTGATTGCTCACGCCGAGAAATCGTTTTTTATGGGCCGAGCGCAACTACGCTTACGTATCGTTGACATTTTATAGAACTAATATAATTTTCAGCCTAGATGAAAAGGAGGATTTACCGTGTCGAACCTGAAACTTAAGCCGGGTGATTACCTGATTAACGCGACTCTTAAGGTGAAAATCACTTCTGAGTTCGGTCGCGATATTTTGGTGCTCGACAAAGAAAACAGACTGCTAATTATCGGAGCTACCTCGGATAGTGTCACCGTGACAATAGGTGAGCGGTCGCGAAAGTACCAAATCCAACCCAGTCCTTTGGGGGAGCCCGTGAATGCTTAGGCATTCACGGGCTTATCTGTTAGGCTTAAGGCATGGAAAAAATACTCATCTACACTGACGGGGGCTCTAGAGGCAATCCTGGACCAGCTGCCATCGGAGCGCAGATTCAAGACGGCGACGGCAACGTCCTCCAAGAAGTAGCTGAAAAGATTGGTAACGCCACTAATAATTACGCTGAATACATGGCAGTCCTACGTGGTATGCAAGTAGCTAAAGAGGTCTTGGGCAAGAAAACTAAAGAAACTAACGTCGAAATTAGGATGGATAGTGAGTTGGTTAAAAAACAGCTCAACAACGAATACCAAATCAAAGAACCAGGTCTCGTCCCTATCTTTATCGAAATTCATAACCTGCGCGTTTCGACTTTTCCCAATCTAACGTTGACTCATGTCCCGCGGGAAAAAAACAAAGAAGCTGACCGTCTCGTCAACAAAGCTCTTGATGCATAACTCTCCATAAACCGACAGGCGCTCTGCTATAGTAAAAATGGTGTCAGAAGGAGATGTACGATGCCTGACTTGCAACAGGAGAAAACCGAATTGGTCAAAAGCATACCGCTTGCTCAGCCAGTGTCTGAGCACGACCAATCCAAGTCGGCTCCCAATCACCAAAAGGGGGTCGGGACATACTCTGAACCCTTCTTGGGAGATAACTGTACCTTTACTACTTAGGCAGTCAGAGCCACAACTTGGGGTCGCTACGGCGACCCTTTTGTTATTAAAATAGCTTGTAAAATGACAATTCTTTGGTATTCTCCACCATTGGTATAAGTTCCCATACCGCTAGAAAGGGAGTTCGGATGGAGTACGCTACAGCTAAAGAATTGATTGGTGATTTGCCCAACAAAGATGCAAAAAGGCAAGCACAGATCATCAAAGCAATATACGAGGCAGCACATGAGTTTACTCGTGAGGAATGTCAATCGCTTCGCCGCAAGCTACTGGTTTACCTCAAGAAGCTTAAGCGGAATTGCTGTCATGCCGAAGCAATTCGACCCCAGCTGCAGAGGCTCAATCTTTACCTGAAGGATTTGGGTAGACCCAAGAATAATCAATCGAAGATCGAGACCAAGGTCTCGGTGGCAGCTGGGTGAAATTGCTTTCCCTACCGTGCAACGCGAAACAACGACCGGGCTACAGGCTCGGTCGTTTTGTATACTGTCTATAATGTATTATTGGCTTATCGGAGCCTTTGCCGTCGGTGTAGCGTGGCAGACAGTGACACCGCTACCACTGGCAGTCATATGTTGGGGATTATTGCTTGGTGTAGTAGTGGCCGTGGTGGCGTATCGAAGCGCTACCACTCCAGCTACTAAATGGATTTTGGTTGCTGGTTGTTTCCTTCTCGCTACCGCTCTGGGGATGGCACGAACTGATTGGCATAGTCAGCAATTCACCACATCGCAATTTGATTCAGTTGAAGGACAAGAGGTAGTTTTTTCTGGAACTGTAGTACGAGAACCAGATCGCCGCGAAACCACCACCCATCTATACATAGAACATGGTGAAGAACTGATACTAGTCACGATTGATCGCTATAGCGACGTATCGTACGGCGATGAGCTGTTGGTATCTGGTGTAATAGAGCGACCGGAGGAATTTGCTACCGAATTTGGTCGTACGTTTGATTATCCAGGATATTTACTGGCTCGTGGAGTGACTCATCGAGTGTCATTCGCTGATATTGCAGTACTGAGCGGGGATAATGGTAATCCAGTCTTAGCGACTTTATTCACTATCAAACAGTCGCTCGTCACCGGTATCGACAACAGTCTTCAAGAACCATCGGGCGGCTTGGCCAAGGGTTTGTTGCTGGGGATGAAACAGTCACTCGGTGAACAATTAGAAACCGCCTTTCAAGCTTCTGGTCTGACTCATATTGTCGTACTCTCTGGCTACAACGTGATGTTGGTCGTAGCCTTTATTATGACGATACTTAGTCTCTTTTTGGGACTTCGCAGTCGAATCATCTTTGGTCTCGTGGCGATTGTGGGCTTTGCGCTCTTGGTGGGTCTTTCTGCGACAGTAGTTCGTGCTAGTATCATGGCCAGTCTGGTATTACTCTCGCAACTTTTCTCTCGTTCGTATCATGTGGTCAGGGCTTTGTTCTTGGCTGGGTTATTGATGGTAGTAGTTAATCCTTATGTACTTATCTATGACATTGGCTTTCAACTCTCCTTTATGGCCACGCTCGGCTTGGTACTCATCGTGCCGCGATTTGAGATGGTGCTCAGCCAAACCAGCCAAGGCACCATCTACTTCCGAGAATTCTTTTTCGCCACGCTAGCTACGCAAATCGCCGTTTTACCTTTGCTGCTATATCACATTGGTCAAGTATCGGTAGTAGCAGTGTTAGTGAACGTGCTGGTACTACCGATGGTACCGGTAGCTATGTTCTTAGCTTTTGTAAGTGCCATTGTATTCATGACTATACCTTGGCTCGTGGCGACATTTGGGGCGATAGCGCAGTTATCGCTGTTGTATATCATCGCGATAGCGACGTGGTTTGCTGCGCTACCATTTGCCACCCTTACGCTACCAGCATTTTCCGTCTGGTGGGTAGTAGCCAGTTACATTCTTGTGCCACTCTGCTGGTATGCGCACCAAAGATACTTGGCAAATCGAACCACCGATACCATGTCTGATTGGGAGATAGTTGAAGAAGACAACGTAAAAGCCGGCAGCTGATGGCTGCCGGCTGTAAATTTACAGGTAGTTTAATTCAGGCGACCGGCGACGACTTCCCAGTTGAGGCAGTTGAAGAACGCGTCAATATATTTCCCCTTATCACTTGAGAGGTAATCGTGCATATAAGAGTGCTCCCACATATCGAGCGCAAGGACGATATCGAGATCAGCCAATTGACCAAGCTGTTGCTCGTCTACCCACGTCTGCACTAACTGATCGGTCTTATTGTCGTAATACAGCATTGCCCAGCCAACGCCTCGGGTGCCAGCAATTTGCTTGAAGCGCTCGAGCCATGCCTCGAATGATCCCCATTGCTTTTCAATCAAGTCTTTAAGAGCTCCATCTGGCAGTGATTTACTCCCCCCTTCGAATTGCGCAAAGTAGTACTCGTGGTTTTTCATACCACCAAATTCAAAGCCTAGTCGGCGCTGCATTTCTGCCAGGGCGTAGGTGTCAGCTTTGTCACCACTATCACGTTCTTTACTGATAGCGTCGCGGATAAGGTTCACATGTTTTACATACCCGGCATAGAGATTGAGGTGGTTATCCATGGTTTCTTTTGAAATGCCAGGAGTCTCAGGAATATCAAATGTTTTAGCTTCGTAGGTCATAGAGTGTAGGTGTTAGGATTATATATACATACTAGGGTATGAGTCTGGTTACTGCAAATCCACGGTTTAGAACGGTATTGATTGGTTTTTTGAGCTTGTTTGCGTTGGCGGTTTGGATGCCACAATTTTCAGACCTAACCACTGACTGCGACTGTCTCGAAGTCTCATTCCTTGATGTGGGACAGGGTGATGCCATTCTACTCCGCACCCCTTCTGGCATTGAGGTACTCATTGATGGTGGTAAAGGCTCAGCGGTCTTGCGTTCAATGGCTGCTGTGCGACCTTTTGGAGATCGGTCTATAGACCTGATGATTGCCACTCATCCTGACCTCGATCACATTGGTGGCTTATCTGATGTATTGCACCGGTATCAAGTAGGTTTACTCATCACTACCAGCAATCTCAATCCCACTGCGGCATCGACTGCCCTAACCACCGCGGTAGCAGCCGAGGGTATGATGGAGCGACTGGCTGAAGCCGGTGAAGTAATTGTGCTCGATGACGAGGTGTATCTGCAGGTGCTTTCGCCAGTTGGTGATGAGACCAATTGGGAAAGTAATACCGCCTCGATTGTATTGCGGGTGGTCTATGGCGAGACAGCGTTTATGTTGACGGGGGACGCGCCAGCTTCTATCGAAGACACTTTAGTGGAACGCTACGGCTCGCAGCTTACTAGTCAGGTGTTGAAACTCGGACATCATGGCTCTAAGACCTCTACCAGTGAAACCTTCCTCGATGCAGTGGCTCCAAAATATGCGGTGGTATCAGCCGGCGCTGATAACTCTTACGGCCATCCAGCCGGGGAAGTGTTGGCTCGGGTGATAGAGAGAGATATTGCTCTAAGTCAGACAGCTATCGACGGCACGATTACTTTTATCTCTGATGGACAAACTGTCTGGAGAGAGTAAGGAGTCCGAATACCATTCGTAGCCTATATTGATGTAATTTTTTCAAACCGCGTGCGTATGCAAGGCGTCAAAAGAAAATACCTCAAGCGGGACTTTTGCTCCAGCGAGAGGTATTTTGTTGCAGACAACGCAGAAGAGGTGCGTGGTTTGGGTAAATTAAATAAGTTTGGCTTCTTTTAGAGTTTGATACGCGCCATTTTTAGCGATAGTGCGCAAGCCTTTGGTAGACACGTTAATAGTTACGGTCTTATCAATCTCTGGAACGTAGATACGTTTCTTTTGGAGATTTGGCTGACGAGTAGTTTTGCCGCACGGGTTAAATTGCGTCGCACGAGTGCGGTTACTGTAGCGGCCCCCGATTTGGGTTTTCTTGCCGGTGATGTCACATTGCTTTGCCATAAATAAAGTATTTAAGTGGCGATATCCTACCACGGTGTCCTAATTTTGCAACTACCGAACAGTACGATAGTATTAGTCCGTTATGGATCCAATATTTATCGTACTTATACTGGCACTTATTCTTTCGGTAGTGCTACACGAAATGGCGCACGGCTATGCTGCCAACTGGCTGGGTGACCCAACTGCTCGGCTGCAGGGCCGACTATCGGCTAATCCGATTGTCCACTTAGACCCAATGATGTCGGTGATTTTGCCAGGACTATTGGTATTAACTGGCTCACCGATATTATTCGGAGCGGCCAAACCAGTACCATACAACCCATATAACTTCACCAAGTGGAGGAAATGGGGCGAAGCTATCGTGGCTATCGCCGGTCCATTGGCTAACATCGCTATTGCGCTCGTCTTTGCATTGCTAGTACGAGCGGCTGAAGTGTGGGCGCTATCTGATACCTTTGTGACGCTATCAGTACAAATTATAATTTTGAATATCTTCTTGGCGTTCTTTAACCTACTTCCAATTCCGCCGCTTGATGGGTCAAAAATCCTACCCAAACTCCTCCCGCCTTCACTAGCCATGAAATACGACAATTTCCGGGTGTACTTCGAGCGCAACATTGCTTTCGGGTTCATTCTGGTAATCATTCTCTTTGTAGTATTTCTCGGCCAACCACTCTACGAACTTACCCGCTGGATTACCTTGCTTTTGATTGGGGGGTAAGATATTCTCATAAATAGAAAGATTACAGTTACTCGGGGAGGGCCAAATGCGTGCAGGGCCTCCACCGAGTTTGCGCTTCGCCCCCTGCACGCCCCGACCGCATCAAGCGGTCTTTTTGTTTGCAATTTTATCTAACTATAGTAGAGTGTGCGGGCTACATATGGCAACAATTCAACAATTAACCCGCAAGAAGCGAACCGACAAAGCGCGCAAGAGTAAAACAGCGGCCTTGGAGTCTGGATTTAACAAAATCAAGAACCAACCAAACCGCTACTACTCACCTTTTAAGCGTGGCGTATGTACGCGTGTAACTACCAAGACTCCACGAAAGCCGAACTCAGCGATTCGAAAAATTGCTCGTGTCCGACTTTCAAACGGTCAGGAAATTACTGCCTACATCCCAGGTATCAAGCACAACCTACAGGAACACTCCGTAGTACTCGTCCGTGGTGGACGCGTAAAAGACATCGGTGTGAACTACACTGTAGTGCGTGGTAAATACGACGCTGGAGGAGTCGACGACCGACGTCGAGGGCGCTCTAAGTACGGGGCAAAAGCACCAAAAGGATAGAATCCTTACAACAAAAATTAATAGTTTATATTCGCTACAGATAACGATTGGTATCTGCACCAGCAGAGGACCATTATGCGAAGAATGAAGAATGTTTCCATAACACTCCTCATCTCTCGCGATTACTTAACAAAATAAGTTATGCGACGACCAATTAAGAAACGTCCAGAAGTAAAGGCTGACATCCAATACGGTTCAGTCGAAGTCGAACGACTCATCAACTACATCATGCTTCGCGGTCAAAAAGAGACCGCCCGCAAGATTGTGTACGGGGCGTTTGAAATTATCAAAAACGACAAAGAAGGTGGGGATCCACTAGAAGTCTTCAACAATGCTCTGCGCAACGCTGGACCACTGATGGAGGTTCGCTCTCGCCGAGTTGGTGGAGCCAACTACCAAGTACCACGAGAAGTTCGTCCTGAACGACGACTTTCACTAGCTCTACGCTGGATCATTGCCGCTGCTCGCAAGCAAAAAGGTACTCCAATGCACAAGTCATTGGCCAAAGAGCTCATGCTAGCTGCTAAAGAAGAAGGGGATGCAGTGAAGAAGAAGGAAGATACGCACAAGATGGCTGAGGCTAACCGTGCTTTCGCCCACTTCGCTTGGTAAAATCCCATTTTCAACAAACTACTTCGTTGAGTACACAAAAAAGCCGCTCATCGTACAAGGAGTACGCCTCGCGGCTTTTTTGCTGCTCGCCTAGTATTTCATTTGAAAATTTGATTTACCATTAAATAAGAGTATATTTCGAAAGTATGGAAAATTTAGAATCATATTTGAAATACTTTGATTTACAATCGTTCATCACTAATTTTGTGAGCGGGCTGTTACTTCTTGTAATTGGTTCTATTTTTCTTCCAAGGTATTTGCGCTACTTAAGAAGACCAAAGATGGTCGAATTTTTCTTCAATGAAACCTCATGTAATAAAATCAAGGCAAAAAATTGTGGAAATGGAAAATTTGAATTTGATTTTGAACCGATCTTAAGACATGACTCAGAAGAGCCAATAAGAGAAGGTGTTTTTTGGTCTTTACATTTTCCAGAGTTTGTAGAAGTTACCGTCATTAGTCTTGGAAAAACGACCATGCCAGGTACGGAAGATAATTTAAATTTTTATGGAAAAATTAACCATACAATTTTCAAAGACGGAACATTTAGATTGCAGTATAGATTTGTTTGTAAGTTTGATATTAGTAATATACAAGAACATTTCCATCGTTTCGCAATATTAAGTTGGTTTTCTACAGAGTTTGGTGATTATCCCAAGAATTTAAAGAGAAAAAACAAGTATGGAGACTTAGATATTCAAACTATGACTCCGTTATGGGTAGAGCTAAAATAAATTTTCATTTAATTCCCAAAATCTTTACATTGATTTACCTTCGATAAGTGCGAGGTTTTGTGTTTTTTACAAAGAAAGCCCGGGCGGTTGAGGCAACCGTCCGGGCTTTGTTATTGAACGACAATCGTTGCCCTAGTCTGCGCGCGGGATTCTGATCTCGACCAGTGGACCCGGCTCTTGGGTAGGCTTGGCGTCGCCAGCAGCGATCTTGGCCTGAAGCATGCGACGCAGAGTATGATTTGGAGAATCATGTGTGGCAGTGATGAAGATCATCTCCTCATTGATCGTGATTTTCAGTCGGTCCGTCGGACCAAACTGCATATTGCAGTACTCGCCGGTTTCGGCGGATATCCGCTGACTTTCTTCTTTGCCCGAAGAAATGTAGACATTGTCTGCGGTGATGAAGACATTCGTGTTGTCGAACGGATCAAAAACGATGAACGTTTCAATGTCGTTGGCAGCTTCCATGTTTTAACTCCCGTAGTTTTTTCAAAAGGGCTCTATAAAAACAATATCACAAATTTAGTAAAAGTCAATGTATGAGTTAAAGGCAAGGTAGAATAATAGCTACTGATGGCAAAAACTAAATTTAAATTCTTCGTATATATCATTGAGTGTGCTGACGGTACGCTATATACCGGTTATACCACTGACGTGGAGAGACGAATTAAAGAACATAATAATGGAATATCCGGAGCTGGCGCTCGGTATACCAGTGGCAGAGGACCAGTAAAATTATTCTTTACTGAATCGTTTGCTACTCGTAGTGAAGCTATGAAAAGGGAAGCCGCGATCAAAAAACTCACTCGGGCTGAAAAAGAGTTATTGGTCAAAACTTCTGCACAGGGCAATCTAACCAAAAGAAAATAATCGCTCTATACTAGTAGTACACGAAAGCCTTGAGTCGTGTTGGGGATCATCGCCAAACCAAAGTATTTCAGATTTCGCTTAAAAATAAGCTTGCATGATTGAGGAGAACTAACGTTCACCGAGTGAAGAAAGGTTATTTATATCGAAATATGGGATACGGTGTTGGCGAAACACCAAGTGATGGGTTGATATCAGGTGGTGATTTCAAATACGACTCTAGCCAAGGAGGTGATTGCGTTTGCGGGCGCTCCCCATACTACTGGTATCGTGCCTTAGTAAGTAATTCATACGCCATGGCAACAAAAAAGAAAGCTCCAGCTAAAAAAGCAGTTCCGAAGAAGAAATAACTTCGCCAGTGAAGAAAATCGCGCGTCAAAAGACGCGCGATTTCGTATGGTAGACTAGAGAGAACAAAGCGTATGACTCTAGATACTATCTACAGCGACCTCAAAGAAAAGTATCAGCATCAGCCCACCTTTCTCCAAGCCACAAAAGAATTTTTAGATAGTCTCAATGAACTGAGTGATAATTGGACAGAGGTTGAGTACCGACGCCTCGAACGCTTGTTGCAGCCAGAGAGAGTAATTTCATTTCGAGTGGATTGGATTGATGACAACGGTGCGCTTCAGAGCAATCTCGGCTATCGTGTGCAATTTAACTCGGCGCTTGGGCCATACAAGGGAGGGTTGCGTTTTGACCCGACCGTTAACGAAGATATATTAAAGTTCCTCGGCTTTGAGCAAATATTTAAAAATTCCCTTACCGGCTTGCAGCTCGGGGGAGCCAAAGGAGGCAGTGATTTTTCTCCACGTGGAAAGAGTGACAATGAAATTCGCTCATTTTGCCAAGCCTTTATGGTCAAGCTTCACCAACACATCGGCCTAGATAAAGATGTGCCAGCTGGTGACATTGGTGTCGGTGGACGGGAAATCGGCTACCTCTACGGTATGTACAAGCTCATTACCAACTCCAACGAAGGTGTACTTACTGGTAAGGATGAATTATTTGGTGGTAGCTGTCACCGCACTGAGGCGACTGGTCATGGGGTAGTGTACTTTGCTGAAGCAATGGCAGCCAAGCATGATATTAATCTGTCTTCATTGCGTGCAGTGGTGTCCGGTGCTGGTAATGTGGCTACCTATACTGCTTTAAAATTAATCGACATTGGAACTACTGTGCTGACTGTTTCCGATCGTCATGGCTATTTGTATAAGGAATCTGGTTTTAGTAAAGAAGATATTCATACCGTATCGCAAGAAAAAAGTCGCACTCACGACCTCAAAGACTGCACCATAACTGACACCACGTACCATGAGGGCAAGGTCTGGGAGGTGTCAGCTGAGGCATATTTCCCGTGTGCTACCCAAAATGAACTAGACGAAGGCGATATGGGAGCGGTCTTGCAGTCAGCGAAGTTGTTGGTGGAAGGCGCTAATATGCCCCTCACTGCAGCTGCACAAAAAGTAATTCGCCAATCAGATGTGCTGTATGGACCCGGAAAGGCCGCGAATGCGGGTGGGGTATCGGTTTCAGGTATGGAAATGGCGCAAAACGCTGGTCACTACGCCTGGACGCCAGAGCAAATAGACCAAGAATTACGCCGGATTATGCGTCATATCCACGATCAGTGTGTTCAGTATGGTAGCGATGGAGAGAAAGTCGACTACGTTGACGGCGCCAACCGAGCTGGCTTTGAGCGAGTTTTTGCCGCAATGCATAAGCTAGGGTGGTAGAAGATACGTATTTTATATAAATCAACTAACATCAAAATTAAAAGCGGCCGGAATCCTGCAGGATTCCGGCCGTGACCTTCGCTCAAATTGATTATTATTCTGAATCAGAAGTTGCAATAGCCAATTTAGAGCCCGAAGCTAAAATAGATCTCAAAACGAACCTTCCTGCTCGCTTCTTAGCGGTGCGCCGACTTCGCTCACGAAGACTTTCAGAGTTGTTGCCTTCTTTCCCAGGAACCCCAGGTTCCTTGCGTTGTCTGGTGCTAACCAGTGTTTGGATTGGTCTCCTGGGATCGCCAAGAACTTTTGCAGCTCTTAGCTTGTCCGCATAACTTATACGTTCCATCAAGAGTCTCCTTCTTCTAAATAAAAAAATAACACTTATTGCTGTTTTAGTGAAGATACAGTATAGTATCGCCGTCTGGCCGCAACGGCCTATTTTCTAATGCGGTCTGTGTGAACGCATCAGGGAGGTATATTTAATAATCACACATATATAAGTATTTACTATTATTTATGGCCCGAGAATTTCCCCTCAATAAACTTCGAAACTTCGGTATCGTAGCGCACGTTGACGCAGGTAAAACTACTACGTCTGAACGAGTGCTTTTCTATACCGGAATGAGTCACAAGATTGGTGAAGTACACGATGGTGCTACTGTCACTGACTGGATGGAACAAGAACGTGAGCGCGGTATCACCATTACCGCTGCTGCGATTTCTTGTAGTTGGTCTAAGACCATGGAAGAAGATCGAACTAACAAGGATAAGATGTTCAGCTTTAACATCATCGATACTCCTGGACACATCGACTTTACCGCTGAAGTAAAGCGGTCGATGCGTGTACTCGACGGTGCAGTAGTAGTATTTGATGGTGCTGCCGGAGTAGAACCACAAACTGAAACCAACTGGGGCTACGCTGACGAAGCCAACGTGCCGCGAATTTGTTTCATCAACAAAATGGACAAACTTGGTGCGGATTTCGATGCTTCAGTAAAGTCTATTCACGACCGATTGTCACCAAAAGCGGTTCGTATCCAACTACCAATCGGTGCTGAGGACAGCATGGACGGAGTCGTAGACCTCATCACCATGAAAGCCTATCGCTTTGGTGGAACTATGGGAATGGACGTGACCGAAGAGGAAATTCCAGAAAACATGCAAGCTGACGCCGAAAAATGGCGTGGCGAACTAATTGAAAAAGTAGTTGAGCATGATGACGCGCTCATGGAAGCATACCTAGGAGGGGAAGAACCAAGTAAGGAAGACCTCAAGAAAACTCTTCGCAAGGCTGTAATCGCCAACGAAATCTTCCCAATCATGACTGGTACAGCCCTCAAGAACATCGGGGTACAACTAGTACTCGACGCGGTGGTAGACTACCTCCCATCACCAGCGGAATTGCCACCAGTTAAAGGAGTCGATCCTCGTGACGAAGAAACCACTCTCGAACGAGCACCGACTGACGAAGAACCGTTCTGTGCCCTGGCCTTCAAGCTACAAGATGACAAATTCGTCGGACAACTCGCCTTCTTCCGAGTCTACTCAGGAACAGTGAAAGCTGGTTCATATATTCTTAATGCCTCAACCGGTAACAAAGAACGAATCGGACGAATCGTTCGTCTTCAAGCTGATAAGCGAACAGAAATTGAAGAAGTATACGCCGGAGAAATTGCTGCCGCAGTAGGTATCAAAGAAGTAAAGACTTCGCACACTCTATGTGCTGAAAGCGACCCAATCGTACTCGAACAAATTACTTTCCCAGAACCAGTGGTAGCAGTGCGCGTAGAACCAAAAACCAAGAACGACCAAGAAAAAATGAGCACCGCCCTTAAGCGTCTGTCTGACGAAGACCCAACGTTCCGTGTTTCAACTGATGAAGAAACTCTGGAGACCATTATCGCCGGTATGGGTGAGCTTCACCTCGATATTATTGTTGACCGTATGAAGCGAGAGTTTGGCGTCGAAGCCGACATCGGTGCTCCACAGGTGGCCTACCGAGAAACCATTCAAGGAGCTGCTGAAGCAGAACATAAATACATCAAGCAATCTGGTGGTCGTGGTCAGTACGGTCACGTCAAGATTCGCATCAAGCCACTTGAACCATTAGGAGAAGATGAAACAGTAGCGAAGAACGTAACTCGCGAAGATCACTTCGAATTCATCAACAGCATTAAGGGAGGAGTTGTTCCACAAGAATACATCCCAGCTGTTATGAAGGGTTGTAAAGAAGCTATGACTCGCGGGTTCGTCGCTGGATACAAAATGGAAGACGTTTCTGTCGAGCTATACGATGGTTCATACCACGATGTCGACTCGAGTGAAATCGCCTTTAAACTAGCTGGTATCAACGCCTTCAAGGATGCTGCGGCTAAAGCGAACGCCGTAATCCTAGAACCAGTGATGAAGGTAGAAGTCCGTACTCCGGAAGAATACATGGGTGATATTCAAGGAAATATCTCTAGTAAGCGCGGACAACTGGAAAGTACCACTGAAGTTGGTGGTAAAACCATTGTAAATGCTAAGATTCCACTATCAGAAATGTTTGGCTACACCAACACCTTACGTTCGATGACCCAAGGTCGCGCCAGCATGACTATGGAATTCGATCACTACGCTATCGTCCCACCAAATGTGGCTGAAGATATCAAAAAAGCGAGAGGTGTAAAAGCGGAAGCGTAACAATTACGCACAATCAAGCGAAGAAGCCGGATGGTGCCATGGGCCCCATCCGGCTTCTTCTATAGGACTTGCAAAACAGTCATTCTCTGCTACCATAGCCGCACCGCTACATACCTAGAGTATGTAGAGAGACAATACTTTGATCTTTCACACTTGAGTGTTCAGACATCGCGCGACTTTCTCGCGCCGCGGTGTGTGCACACTCACGCCGCTTTTAGCGTATGTGTGCGGTTTATATCTTATAATTAACTTAAGTATTTACATGGCAGATTCATTTGATCGCTCAAAGCCGCACATCAACGTAGGTACCATTGGTCACGTTGACCATGGTAAGACTACTCTTACAGCGGCGATTCTCACTTCTCTTAAAGCAAAAGGAGAAGGATACGATGCCAACGTCAAGGACGTAGGTGAAATCGACAAAGCGCCGGAAGAGAAGGCGCGTGGTATTACTATCTCTCTTTCTCACTCAGAGTACGAAACTCCAAATCGTCACTACGCACACATTGATGCGCCTGGTCACGCCGACTACATCAAAAACATGATTACCGGTGCTGCTCAGATGGACGGCGCGGTACTTGTAGTAGCCGCTACTGACGGAGCTATGCCTCAAACTCGTGAGCACGTATTGCTTGCGAAGCAAGTTGGAGTTCCACAAATCATCGTGTTCCTCAACAAGTGTGACATGGTGGATGATGAAGAAATGCTTATGCTCGTTGAAGAAGAACTTCGCGAGATGCTTACCGCCAACGGATACGATGGTGAAAAAGCACCAATCATCAAAGGTTCAGGTCTTAAAGCGCTCGAAGGAGACGCTGAGTACCAAGCCAAAGTCATCGAACTCGTTGACGCAATGGATGAGTACTTCCCAACTCCAGAACGTGATTTAGACAAGCCGTTCTTGATGCCAATCGAAGACATCTTCTCAATTGAAGGACGCGGTACAGTAGTAACTGGTCGTGTAGAACGAGGAAGCGTTAAGGTAGGTGAAGAAGTAGAAATCGTTGGTATCAAAGACACCACTACTACTACCGTTACCGGAGTAGAAATGTTCAACAAGCAGCTTGACCAAGCGCAAGCTGGAGACAACGCTGGTATCCTTCTTCGCGGTACCAAGAAAGAAGACGTACACCGTGGTCAAGTACTAGCCAAAAAAGGCTCAGTAACTCCACACTCAGAATTCGAAGCTGAAGTATACGTACTATCTAAAGACGAAGGTGGACGACACACTCCATTCTTCTCAGGTTACAAGCCACAGTTCTACATCCGAACTACTGACGTTACCGGTGATGTGACCCTCGCTGAAGGTACAGAAATGGTAATGCCTGGTGACACTGCAACTTTCAAAGTGAAGTTGGTAGCTCCAGTTGCCCTTGAAGAACAGCAAAACTTTGCTATTCGTGAAGGTGGTAAGACTGTTGGGGCTGGTGTAGTAACCAAAATCATCGCCTAAGCGCGCTGATACTTACCCAATCTGCGTCGTTGAAGCTTCGATTTTGTCGGCACGGTAGTCATCTACCGCTTCTTCCAAAACCTCACTTCGCCTCGCATTTCGGGCAACCTCAGCACCCTTAGGAGCTGGCTGCCCAATTCGAAAAAGTAACTTAACAAAATGGCAACAGAAACAAAAAAAACAGACGCAAAAGCACCAGGAGCGATCAACAAGCTTCGTATTCGAGTGCGTGCCTACGAGCACAAAATCCTCGATGCCTCGGTGAAGCAAATCATGGACACTGCACAACGCTTTGATGCGAATGTAGTAGGACCAATTCCACTTCCGACTGAAATCAAGAAGTATACAGTCAATCGTTCGACTTTCGTGCATAAGGACGCGCGAGAACAATTCGAGATGCGAACTCACAAACGTGTAATCGACATCATGAATCCGAGCCCGAAAGTAGTAGAGGCTCTCACGAACCTCTCACTGCCGTCTGGTGTGAACATCGATGTAAAGATGATGTAGTGTCGTCACCAAAATGAGCGAATTGCTTTGTTGCACTGGCGAAGTCAAGCGCTCACCGTACCAATAAGTACGGCTCGCGCTCAACTTCTGGTGCGTCGTGCACTTCATCTCATTTTGGCAACGACGAAAGTTGCCAAACAAAAATCCCCCAACGGGGGATTTTTGTTTGGCTGAATTATAAAAAGAATTATATAATTAAATATATACATACAGAAAGCGGCCTCGGAAACAAATCCGAGGCCGCAAGTTGTTCAGAAAACGGCGGAGTTGATTCTGTACGTTTCGATAACGTAAGAACCATCGGCACCAGCAACTGAAGCTAGTATACCAGGTCGTCTGTATCGGTCGTCAAACTTATCAGGTGGTCTGGTGGCTTCCCACAAACGTGTATCCGGGTTTTGGACCACAGCCAACCCTGACTGCTTCTTGCAGACACCGATAGCTTTGCAGTAGCTAATGTACTGAAGGATGCGGTAGAGAAACCACAGTATAGCTACGGCGCCGACAATCGAAAAAATAACCATGACCCAAGTAGGCATATCCCACCTCTCTTTCTACTGGTATTTTATCAGAAAAAGAAAAAGCCGGCGCCTGTATAGGCAGCCGGCCTTTGTTATCCCGTGTTAAAGAATCAGCACGCGCTGAAGGCGTTGGGATACTTCACGTTACCCGCGCCGGGCACGCAGATGCGCGGACGCTGAGCAAACTGCTTTCGCATCTGCTCCACGTATTCATCTTCTTCGTCACGCAAACGCAATGGTTTGGTAAAAAGAGCTACACTCATATTTTCTCTCCTCCTGAGTGGGATTACACTAAAACACACTGATTGGTATGTTGCAACCAATAAATCAATAACAACTAACCATACAGGTCGGTGCGATGTAATGCTATACGTGACAAGTCTCTTACTCGATGAGGATCGACTTCCGGAGCAACGATATCTTCTCCTTTAGGCCACCAAGCTGGTACGTTGGTCTCTCCAGTATCTCGCCTCAGAGCGACTGCGACACCGTCAAAACGGTAGATAGCATAAAGTCCATCTGGACGCCTCCGCTCGATAACTGCTGTGCCTTTGAAGTGGGTAACTTCTCCATAGGTATAATATTCCCAGTAGAGCCATTTCAATCTCTCCCATCTTTTCACAAAAAATGAACGACGTTCGGGATTGCGTGTGTAGAAATCAAACCATAACGCTGCCCACAAAAACTGAGCAGCGAAAATTGTACCGATTATTGTTATAGCAACTGCAAAAGCACCATTTGACCAGGAAAAGGTCTGAAACCATAGCGCCAGACCAGCGATCAGAAGACCGCCAACGATGCCGACCACCGTCCACTGGAACTGGATATTGCTCCAGGAAAACCAGCCGAAAACCAGCCGACGCTTGTTGTTTGAAAGAACTGTCATCTTCTCACCTCGTTTGTTGGGGTTAAAGCTTGTTGAATAAAACCATATTTCACCAAAAAATCAAATCAATCCTATACAGAGACTGTTATGTGTATGTATAATATTTAGATGGCAAAGGTATATAAAAACGCTTTTTTTGGTGAAAATATTGTCCCGATAGAACAGGCTAACGTAAGCGTCGCCAGTTCAGCAGTGCTGTACGGCTTGAGTGTGTATACAGTGTTTCCTGTTGTGTTTATTGAAGGAAAGCCAATGGTATTTAGAATTGAAGATCACTTCAATAGACTACTGCGCTCAGCCAAGATAATCGGTATCAACACTTTTGCTGAAGAATGGAGTTTTGTTCGGTTCAAGAAAGCGGTAAATGAGCTAATAGCTGCAAATGACGTAAGTGAAACTGTGTTCGTACGAGCTAGTGTGCATGTAGATGAATTGGTTCCTGGTACTCGCTCCCGAGGTCTACATACTTCAGTTAGTCTTTTTATCTACGAAGCTGCCTCAATCCTGCCTGAGACTGCCCGGATAAAAACTAGTGTCTGGCGGAGAATTCCTGATTATGCCATTCCTTCGAGAGCAAAAGTTAATGGAGCGTATGTTAACTCAGTGCTCGGCAAACAAGATGCGCTCGACAGCGGCTATGATGACTGCCTCTTTTTAGATGTGGATGGGCACGTATGCGAACTAAGTGCCGCCAATATATTCATAGTCCGTGACGGAGTATTGTCTACACCTCACGAAGCGAGCGATATTCTCGAAGGAATTAATCGGAAAACTATCTTAGAAATAGCCACAGAACTAGGTATAGAAACAAAAGAGCGAGCTATAGATTTAACCGAACTATATGTAGCTGATGAAGTATTCGCCTGTGGCACCTCAGCTTACATCACCCCAATTGTCGAAATTGACGCGAGAAAGATACATTGTCCCGAAAAAGATTCAATCACGGAGAAAATTCAAGCAGAATACGCAAAACTATTTGCTGATAGTCACTCCAAGTACCTTACGTCATTAGAGTAGTTGCAATTAATAAAAATATTTGTATACTACGCACAGCTTTTAAAGACCTACGTACTTCTGCTCTGCAGAAAGACCAATGGGCACAAACCGCGCTGTTGTAGCGTTAGTGCCTGTGCACCCCTTTGCTGAAAGCATTGGAAGTGCTCCTGGGGCGCTTGCGCTACCAGCGCGGTTTGTCGATTATGGGTCTGATTGAAAGCGTATTATCAATTAGGTTCAAAGAAATGAAGTTTATTTTAGGAACCAAAACCGGAATGACACAAGTCTTCACCGAAGACGGAGTATGTGTTGCAGCCACTGTGCTCAAAGCAACACCGCTAACTGTCTCACAGGTAAAAACTGCTGAACAAGACGGTTACGAAGCCGTGCAATTTGCTGGTGGAACCCAAAAAGACCACCGCGTAGCCAAAGCGCAAAAAGGGCACTTTGGTGGAGCTATAGCTATCGCTCGCGAAGTACGAGCGAAAGAAGGTGATACTATCACCCTCGAAAAAGGAGCGACTGTAGACGTGTCGGCATTTGAGCCTGGAGACACCATTACCGTATCAGCTACTTCTAAAGGAAAAGGATTCCAGGGAGTAGTAAAGCGACATGGTTTCAAAGGCGGTCGCCGCTCTCATGGTCAAAAACACTCTGAACGCGAGCCAGGTTCTATTGGTGCTACTGGTAATGCTCGAGTACTCAAAGGTACTCGCATGGCTGGACGTATGGGTGGAGAGACAGTAAGCGTGAAGAATCTAAAAGTCCTGCAAGTCAACAAAGACGAAAATCTTTTGTTGGTTTCAGGTGCAGTACCAGGTCGAAAAGGAACAGTAGTAGAGGTCTACGGATCATAAGTAACAAAAACAATATGAACGCAAAACTATTCTCAAAAGAAGGAAAAGAAAGCGGCAAGGTAACCTTGCCAGAAAGCGTGTTTGGAGTTGCTTGGAATCCAGACCTAGTACATGAAGTGGTGGTTGGTATGCAAAGCAATGCGCGCGCCAACACTGCACACACCAAAGACCGTAGTGAAGTACGTGGTGGTGGTAAAAAACCATGGCGTCAAAAGGGAACTGGTCGAGCTAGACACGGTTCTCGCCGTTCACCAATCTGGACTGGTGGTGGAGTTACTTTCGGACCACGAAATGAACGAGACTACTCAGTCAAAATCAACAAGAAGGCACGAGCCAAGGCGCTAGCCAGCGTCCTATCCAAGAAGCTAGCAGACAACGAACTAGTATTCGTAGACAGTCTGGCACTTGAAGCACCAAAAACTGCCGAAGCAAAAACTATCTTCGCTGCCCTAGCTAATGGTTCAGGTAATGTTGAGATGGCTACCAAGCGAAAAAACAGCGCGCTGGTAATTTTGCCAGAGCGTAATCTTAGTACCGAAAAAAGCTTTCGCAACTTTGGCAATATCGAAGTTGTACAAGCCAAGGACGTCAACCCGGTTGAACTCCTTACTTACAAGTATGTGATAGTAGCTGATCCGACTAGCTCACTCGAAGTGATCGAAAAGCGAGTGGCTACTATCTCTAAGTCAAATTAGTATGGCTCTCTTTGGAAAAAAGACAGATTCAGAAAAGAAGCAGAGTGCTAAAAAGACTGCCAAAAGCGCACCAGCATTGGCTACTAACCACACTCTTGAAGATGTGCTCGTTCGCCCGAGACTATCTGAAAAAAGCGTGGTTCAAGGTGAACACAATGTGTATACATTTACAGTTCGCAAAGATGCCAACAAGTATCAGGTACGTGATGCAGTCAAAGCTCTCTACAAGGTGACGCCGGTGAAGGTAAACATCGTCAACAAAAAACCTGATAAACGCTTTGTCGGTAGTCGCGGACGGATGAAACACGTCCCAGGGATGAAGAAAGCGTATGTGTACCTTAAGAAAGGCGACACAATTAATTTGGTGTAAATTTAGCACATTACTTCGTTTGTAAGACTAGAATTTTAATCGAAAGGCTACAAGGCCTACCTCATAAAATTCAAGACTTACGGCCTCGTACTGCACTTAAATTGAAACCAAATTACGAATACATTACTAGTTAGGAAGATAAGAGTTTAACTCACTAGTTTCTAACCAAAACATTATGAAGAAATACAAACCAACCTCACCGGGTCGTCGTGACGGCTCAGTGATTGAATACAAGAAAAAGCTAAGCACTACCAAAAGCAACCCACACAAGTCTCTGACTAAAGGTGGACGCTCAACTGGTGGTCGCAACAGCCAAGGCCGCATTACCACCCACTACCGTGGAGCTGGTAACAAGCGCACCTATCGCCAAATCGACTTCAAGTACAACAAGCTCGAAGTACCAGCAGTGGTAGAAACGATTGAATACGATCCATACCGCTCAGGCTTCATTGCCCTTGTATGCTACAAGGACGGTGAACGTCGCTACATCCTAGCGCCACAAAAGCTAGCGGTAGGCGATCAAATCGTGGCTTCCGAAACAGCCAAGGTAAAGATTGGTAACAAGCTACCACTCTCAGCTATCCCAGTCGGTACCTTCGTCTACAACGTCGAAGTCCGACCAGGTGCGGGTGCCAAGTTAGCTCGTTCAGCTGGTAACCACATTGAAGTAGTGGCTCAAGATGCACGTCACACCACTCTCAAAATGCCTTCAACCGAAATCCGCAAGGTTTCAAACAAGGCGTGGGCTACTATCGGCGAAGTTTCTAACGAAGAACACCGATTGGTAGACATTGGTAAGGCCGGACGCGCACGGCACATGGGTCTTCGACCGAAAACTCGTGGTGCTGCTCGCAACGCCGTAGACCACCCACATGGTGGTGGTGAAGGAAAGTCACCTCGTGGTCACCGACGACAACGTACCAAGCAAGGTCGCCCAACTGGTAAGGGACAAAAGAGTCGCTCACCAAAGAAATACTCAAACAGCATGATTGTTTCTCGACGTAAGCCAGGTAAATTGATGCGAAGTCGCAAGTAGCAAGTTTAGAAAATAAAAATCCGGCATGTCCGGATTTTTATTTTCAATACTGCGCGTGATAGATAGCCGCAAAATAGCTTTACAAATCAATAAAAAATGGTAGGGTACAAAACAGATTAGAGTCAACTTATTTATTTAATAATTAAAAACAATTATGACAAATATGCTATCGCATAAAAAAGTAAGCGGTTTGCTAGTGGCGTTTGTAGTGCTAGGTTTTTCTTTCCTACCTACCAACACCGCTAACGCTCAAACCTATGGATATCAACCACAAACGTTGATGTGTAATGTATCTATGGCGAGTAGTGGTTACGTTTCTAGCGCTGACCGTGAATGCTTGCTGTACTTGGTAAGCTACCTACAAGCGCTTCTAGCGAGTTACGAGCATGATTACGACTATGATCGAGATCATTATTCAAATCGTGACCGCGAAGATGCAGCTGATGCAATCGACGACGCGTGGGACGCATATTACGACGCTGAAGATGAGATTGAAGACGCTGACGATGACGGCTATGACATCAATGATGCGTACGACTATCTTGATGACGCACTAGACGCACTC
>CAXRCZ010000012.1:0-33522 GCA_964229335.1 Minisyncoccia bacterium | reverse complement strand
CGCGGCTCCTATAGGAGCCGCTTCTTTTTAGTGCTTGATGTATGGCATCAAAGCCATAAACCGGGCTCGTTTGATAGCGCGGGCGAAGTTTCGTTGTCCCTTGGCAGAGAAACGAGTGCGACGTCGGCTCATCATGCGAGCGTGTGGGTTCACATGGTTTTGCAACCGAGTGATGTTTTTATAGTCAATATGATTATTGAGTGTGGACTTTTGAGTTGTTTCAGTCATGTTTATTTTTAGTAATTTTTCAATATTTTTAGTTCTCAGTTCTTTTTTGCGATTGAGATGGTTGAGATGCAAGGCGCGAAAGGAAAATAACTTGAGTGGGACATAGGTCCAGCGAGAGTTATTTTACCGCCTCGCAACGCTGCAGATTGACTATATTCAATCGTTAGAAAGGGATGTCCTCTGGATTAATTTCCTCTTCTGGATAATCCGGCACCGACGGTTGCTTTTCATCATTGTCAGTAGCATTGCTTTTAGCGGAAGTTGAAGAGTCGCTACTACCTCCTTTCGGACCGAATTGCACTCGGTCAGCTACTACTTCGGTACGGTATTGTTTTTGTCCGTCCTTTTCCCAGCTGCGAGTCTGTAGGCGTCCTTCGACGTAGGCGCTACTACCTTTGAAGAGATATTTACTGCAGTTTTCTGCTTGGCGGCCAAATACCACAATGTTGTGATAATCGGTTGATTCTTGCTTTTTACCATCACGGTCGTTGTAGACCCGGTTGGTAGCCAGTGAGAAAGAGCAGACTTGCATACCGCTCGGTAGTGCTTTTAGCTCTGGGTCTCGAGTCAAATTCCCGTAGACCATTGCTTTGTTTATGTACATATCATTAGAGAATTACTGAATAGTATGGTGATTATACCGTTTATTCAGTCTCTTCGCTATCATCGTCAGATTCATCCCCCTCGGTAGAATTATCAGCGTCCGATGCCTCAGAATCGTCTTCATCCTCATCATCTTCTTCAATTTCTTCTACATTCTCTACTTGCTTAGAAGCCAATGCTTCGTGGAAGTAGAATGGATTAGCTTCTTCCAGTTTCGTGAGGCGGATAAGCATGGTTCGAAGTAGTTCTTTAATACCGTCAATATCTTCATTCAAAGATTCAACTTCTTCTGGACTCATAGTGAAACGAATCCAACCAAAGTAGGCACTCGTGAACTTGCGGTTCTTGCCTTCAAGGTACTTAACGATTTCGTACGCCAACTCGAATCGAGCTGGTGCTTCTTCGCTGGTGATTTCTCCCCCAGCCTTGGTAATGCGTGATTTGATACTATCAACCACGCTAGCTACTTCCCCTTCAGCGACTGTTGGAAGTACGTGGAAAGCGAGTTCGTAGCTCGCCATTTCTGGCACTACTGACTCAGCTTCAGCCGCTGGCATTTTTGTATCGCTCATGTGTATGAACTTACCTAATAACGCGCGAAGAGTACCACAGAGAACAAAAGCATTCAAGTACTTTTTTGATTCTTAACGTTGTATTGCCTATATTTTTCTCATGCTACAATTACCTATATGGAACCGGCTGCCCAGCGTAAATTTTCACCCTCACTCATTGTCTTTGCTGTAGTGGCTGTGGTATTGGCTGGGTTGTTGGTGTGGCAGTATGTTACCAATCAAGCCCTATTGGCAGATCAACAAGAATTAGAACAATTGAGTGAGGCTAAAGATAGAGAACTGGAAGTGGCCAGCACTACCATTGCTGCTTTGGAAGGTAGGTTAGGTGAATTGGGCGAAGAATTTGAAGAATTAACTGATGATTATCATGACGAAAAAGATAAGAACGAAGAATTTGAGAATCAGCTCGAAGACTTAGGTGAAACAGTCGGTATTCTCGACAAACTATCCAAAACAGACAAGGAGCTGTTACAAAAATATTCAAAAGTATACTTTTTGAATGAACACTACATACCAGAAAGCTTGAGCCAAATTGATAATGAGTGGAAATACACTGAGAGCAAGAGTTTGCCTCTTCATAGTAAAGTTGAGCCGTTTTTTGAAAGAATGGTACAGGCAGCCAAAGACGATGGAATAAATTTGTGGGTAGTATCGGCCTACCGTTCGTTTTCAGAGCAAGCAGCGCTCAAGGGTCGCTACTTAGTAACCTACGGATTTGGCGCCAATGCCTTTTCAGCCGACCAAGGATTTTCTGAGCACCAGCTAGGTACCGCAGTAGACTTCACCACCAATGGATTAGGTGGTGGTTTAGATGGTTTTGGTTCCACTCCAGCTTATGCCTGGCTACAAGACAATGCGCACAAGTATGGATTCACTCTCTCTTACCCACAAGGCAACGCCTATTATGAATATGAACCATGGCACTGGCGCTTTGTCGGCGAAGAATTGGCTGACGACCTTTACGACAGTGGTGCGCACTTCTATGACTGGGAGCAGCGCGAAATTGACAAGTACTTAGTGAGTATATTTGATTAGTATTGACATCTAGGAAGTAAAAGCTACAATTTCGCCAGATGCTCCATGTAGTTGTGCCAAACCCTCGATTCCAGCTATTGCTCTACCAAGCACGCTTCCGTTCCTCCTTGAACAAAACAGAATGCGGTGGACATCGAACCTCGCCCCCTGCGTGACCGCTTCATGCGTGTCGCCAGGGGGTTTTCTTTATTCAAGGTTATAGAAACGCTTGGCGTTCTGAACAAGTTGTTGGCGCACCGTTTCCTCATCTTCGCCACGTATAAGGGCGATTTTTTTATACACTTCTTTGACCATCCACGGTTCGGCTCGCTTCCCCCGATGTGGCACTGGCGCCACATACGGGCAATCGGTTTCAGCATGAATAAGATTAAGTGGCGCAGAGCGTACTACTGTTTCGTACTCACTGGCAAAGGTAATGACTCCGGTAAAAGAAATAGTCCCGCCTATCTCAAAAAACTGCTTGGCTTCTTCTTCAGTGCCGGCATAAAAATGCACATTGAACGGCACTTTGGCGTACTTATCTAGCACCTCATAGACATCCTGGTACACACTGCGTCCAGTAGGGCTAGCTTCCCCTGGTTTTGGGCCGCGGGTGTGAATCATGAGCGGCAAATTATGCTCGTTGGCAAACTGTGTCTGACTGATGAAGTTACGCTCTTGGGTTTCGTAGGTTTCCGGTGGACAATGCCAATAATCAAACCCACATTCACCGATACCGATTACCTTTGGGTGTTGTACTAATTCTTGATAATCAGTCGGGTTAAATTCTTCTCCTTTACTAGCAAATGGCTTACTTCCCTCACCGGTTTCGGCGGTGTCATGAAAGCCCGGCACGGTCTGGATTGGGTGCAGCCCGATAATGGCATAGCAATTATCGTATTGTTCAGCTAGTTCGACGGCCTTTTGACTGGTCGAGGCTTTGGTCCCGACATTGAACACAGTCACCCCGCCATTCTTACACTCCTCTATTACTGATGAAACGTCGTTATCAAATGCGCTCAGATTTAAATGAGCATGGGTGTCTATATATTTAGTATTCATACTATTTCTTCCAGTCTTTTATAATCAGTGCATCGTCTTGAAGTGTGATATCTAATTTTTGTCGCTCGCGCCAACCTAAGTGGCGCACGAATTCAACTGGTAGTACTAACGAGTAACTTTTGCCACCAACTACGGTCAGTTTGTGGGTTCGGGTATTAGAAATATTATGCTTATTCATAGTCGGAGTATACCATAGTACGTACTTAGGTACGTACCTAAGTACGTACTATGTATCGAGTCGCGCAAAGAGATTATCTGGCTTCTGGTTAGCTCGCACCGCCGCTCGAATAGTGTTACTGGTTTCGGGCATGCTCGGCAACAACAAGCGACCGATGTGTAGCAGCTCGGCGCGTAGCTCTCCCATAATGAGTTTGGCTTCGTCTGGATTGGTTTTGATAAGCTTAAACGGCTCAGTTGTAGTGATTCGCTCGTCTAGTCCCTGAATCATGGTCCAAATATGGTCCATGGCAGGTTGAAACGCAATAATATCTGGCAAATCAAGTGTGTCTGGGTCAAGCAACGGAAAATCTTCTGGCTCCAGATGGGTCTCAGCCATCTTCATAATCCGAGCTGTCAAATTACCCAGCCCATTGACCAAGTTGGCGGTATACCACTCATCCATTCGTTCCCACGAAATGTCAGTATCTTCGTATGGATGTACGTGACGCAATAAGATATAGCGTGTAGCCTCGGTGCCGTAGCGATTAACCATTTCAGACGGCGAAATTACGTTGCCAATACTCTTACTCATTTTCTTTCCCTCGCTTGTTATAAAGCCGTGGTAAAACACAGTGTCCGTCTGCGGAATTTCTGCCGAAAGCAACATAGCTTGCCAGATAATTGACTGAAATCGAACCTGATCTTTTCCGGCAAATTGCGTAGTTTTTCCATCTACCCAAAATTTCTTAAATGTATCATCATCTTTCGGCCAACCAAGAGTGGAGATATAGTTGGTTAAGGCGTCAAACCATACGTACATCACTTGTGAATCATCGTCAGGCACTGGCACACCCCAGCTCATGCGGTCTTTTTGTCGTGAAATACTTAAATCCTCTAAGCCATTTTTTACAAATTCTATGGCCCACTTCCGTTGCCAGTCTGGCACTGTACTGGATTCATTTTCAAAATACGCTAGGAGTTTATCTTGGTACTTCGATAGTTTGAAAAAATAGTTTTCTTCTTCGATTTCGACTGGGTCGGTGTCAGGGTGGTTGGGACATCTGCCATTAACTAAATCAGATTCTTTGACAAACATTTCATCCCCTACGCAATACAAGCCGGTATACTTCTTTTTATATATATCACCCTTGTTTGCACAGCGGCGCCACATTTCTTGAGCAGCTGCGATGTGATTACTGTCGGTAGTGCGGATAAAATTGTCGTACGACAAATTAAGTGATTCTTTCAATCGAGTAAATGTCTCAGCGTAATGATCGACATACGCTTGGGTTGTTTGACCAGTCGACTCAGCTTTTTGCGCAATCTTTTGTCCATGCTCGTCAGTTCCGGTACTAAAGAATACTGGATGGCCCAGTAGTCGATAATAGCGAGCTAACGTATCAGCTTGTACTACCTCCAGGGCAAACCCAGCGTGCGGCTCCGCGTTTACATACGGCAAGGTGGTGGTGATGTACTGAGCTCGTTTTTCTGACATGGTTACTTCTTTAGGTAGTCAGCTAACTCACTCACGTGAACTCTTTCTTGCTCACCGGTATCACGATGGCGCACAGTGACGGTGTCTTTGTGTTCAGGAGCTTCTTCCCCCAAAGTATCGAAGTCTATGACCACACAGTACGGAGTACCAATTTCGTCTTGGCGACGGTAACGCTTACCGATGTTGCCGTTATCATCCCAAGCAACATTGCCAAACTCTTTTTTAAGCATCGTAAATACTTCTCGAGCTTTCTCTACGAGCTGCGGCTTGTTTTTAAGCAATGGCGAAACTGCGACGCGGTATGGTGCGAGGTGGGTTGGTAGCTTGAGGTAGACTCTCGTTTCTTCCCCACTCTCTTCTTCTGTATAGGCTTCAGACAAAACCGCGACGATGGTACGGCCGAGACCAAACGTTGGTTCTATCACATGTGGTACAAATCTGCTCCCATCAGGTTCGATGTACTCCATAGATACTCCGCTAGCTTCCATATGATTTTTTAGATCGTGATTGGTTCGATAGGCCAATCCATACAACTCATCTAGTCCTTTGCCTGGGAATTTAAACTCAAAATCAATCGTACGCTTACTGTAGTGGGCTAAGTCATTTTCTGGCACCTCTAACTCTTCAATATTTTCAGGTGTAAGACCAATATGTTCGCACCAGTTGTGCATTGCTACCCTTAATTTTTCAAACTCTGCTTCCCACTCTTCTTCTTTGACGAAGTATTCGATTTCCATTTGTTCGAATTCCCGCACTCGAAACAACCACTCACGTGGCGCGATTTCATTGCGGAAGGCTTTGCCTATCTGCGCGATACCAAACGGCATTTTAGGACTCATTGAGTCCACGACATTTTTGAAGTTTACAAAGATTCCCTGCGCAGTCTCTGGTCGGAGGTATGACTTCGTGTCACCCTCAGCTCCCGCCTGAGTTTCAAACATTAAGTTAAATTGTCGAGCTTCTGACAGATCATTTCCATTTGGGCTTTTAATACTATTGGTCTTTATCGCTTGGTTGATGGCCTCGACACTCATCCCTTCGGCTTCGACTCCCGCCTCCTGAAGTAAATGATCGGCTCGATACCGCTCATTGGTCTTCAAATCTTCAACGATTGGGTCTGAAAAGCCAGCTCCCGTGTGGCCCGACGCTTCCCAGACTTTTTCGTTCATCAAAATAGCTGCGTCAAGACCATACATATCTTCTCGGTCAGTCACAAACATTTTCCACCACTCACGCTTGAGGTTGTTGTTGAGTTCTACTCCAAGCGGACCAAGGTCCCAGGTACCCTTCAGTCCTCCATAAATTTCACTACCCTGAAACACAAAACCACGCCTTTTGCAGAGCGATACTATCTTTTCCATTTTATTATCAATATCTTTTTTCATGTTTGTTAGTTACTTTGCACTCGTCCGTTCCCTTCGTCAAATCCACTATCACTTGGTAATTCGGTCGTAACTTTAGCAGCGTTCGCTCGCAGCTGGGTGCCGGTAAATCTATCAGTGGCTTGAATACTTTGACTGGTTACTAGGGTTGGTACGGTGGATTGCTGGGAAGAGCTAGGGACGATTTCCACCGCAAAGGTGAGTTTCTTTTGCTGTCCTGAGTTTATATTACCAGCCTGCCAGGTCAAGGTTTTATTGGTTGGATTGTACGATAAATTTCCACCAGCGGTCTGTTCATCCAGCCAAGTGACATAACTAGGTAGACTAGCCGTGACTTCGGCATTTGTGACATTATTAGACCCCGCTTCCGCGGTCAGTGACACGAGATATCGAGTAGACTCTCCGACAACTGGGGGCACAGGGCCGGACATTCGCTCGACTGAGTTGGTAATGCCGACATTGGAAGAATAGCGAGCTTCTAGTTTAGTGGTACCAATTAGTTGCTCTTGCGCGTTACTCTCGGCTACTCGTCTAGCATACGCATTGACTACTACATCAAAGGCGGTAGTACCGACACTAGTGGTTGGAGAAATGGTGAAGTCCACGCGACGGGTGGCTCCGGGGAGAAGTTGCGAGAGATCGTTACTGGTAGTGGAATCAAATCGCAGAACTCCGCTATTGGAATCATAAAATCCTTGGTTACTACTAATCGAATTTCGACCTAGAGCAGTACCACCCGGAATCACCTCAATCACCACGTCGTAAACACTTTCTGAGAGAGTGTTCTGAATCAACACCTCTACATCAGCGTCCTCTCTGGCCGCTAACACCACCGAGCCATCCGCATCACCATCAACACTCATATTGACTGAGATAAATGGTTGTTCAATCACGAATTCCGTATACGCTTCATTGAGAGGAGTATCCAAAATGAACTGGTTGTCTTGACGAGCTGGACCAGCATTGACTCGCAAGCGCATAGCTTCTCTGGTAAGCCCTTGGATTGTCCCGGCGACAGTAATCGTAGCCGACTCTTCTGGTTGTAACCGATCTATCTGCCAAACGTTTTGATTGAAGTCAGGCGAGGGTTGAGCCGAAGAAAATTGGAATCCTTCTGGATACACGGCAGTGATTAATAGATTTTCTAAATCGTACTCAACGTTTGAGATGACTTCTATTTCAACGTTTACTGTTTGACCGGAAGCTACTTTTTCGACTGCGGTTAGGTTGATTTGTAGCGGCGAAGAGACTATTTCAAACCGTAGTGGCTCTGAGTCTTTTCTAAATAAGCTATTTGAGCCAGCTAATCGATACTCGACGGTGGCTTCTATTTCTTTAATATCTCCCTGTTCACCGTACACTAAGAGCTCTAGGGGAATGTTTCTAGTTTCTTCCGAGGTAATTTCTCCAATAGTGACCCTCTTTTCATAGGTACTGGATGGCTCTTCTCCGACTCCACGTACTCCTTCGGGGTAGTTAATAATTAGCACGGCTGAATCGATGGACACTGCGTTGTTGTTGGTGACTGCAATTTGTAAATCGACAGTATCACCACCGCGAATTGAGTTAGGGCCATCTATAATGACGTCTATGTTCTCTCCAGATATTTGATTACCTCCCATGTAGAGCACTGCCCCACTAACCAAAGCAACAAGAGCAAAGATAAATAAACTACCAAACAGGATAATTTTTCGGTATCTACGAGATGAGTTCGGAGCATTCTCGGTGGGTTTGTCTGTCGTATCTGTGGTAACCCAATCGCGAGACACATCTATTGTTTTGTTATTGATGGTATGACGATTAGTACGCAAATCAGCCCCTCGGTCATACAACCGACGGCGTACTTCTTCTATATTTTCCTGATCTTTAATTCCGCCCATACGGCTTAGTATATCATTCTACAACCTTAGAGATGGCTGGTCGTCACGGCTTGCTTGGTCAGTCGTTCGATAGTTGTTAAATCGTTGACTGAGAGTGGTGCTTTGGTTATTTCTTCGACAGAGGTATTGATATGTGGAGGAACTTTTTTAGCATCTACATACCCAAGTAATAACAATAACCGCAATTCGACTATTGCTTCGATGTCTTGGCGATGGTCTTGCTCTTTACTTAGTTGTGTTAAGACGTCAATAAAGTACGCGAATAGTTCAGGTTGCGGATTTTCACCGCCGCAAAACCGCCGCAACAAACGGACCATTCGAACCACACTCCCCCTCGCCTCTTTGCTAGTCGCATTGTGATAGAAATTTTCACTAGCTTCGACACTGCCGATGCGCCAACCACTCTTGCCTTTGACCAACGACACTCGTACCAACGAAAAATCTTGTAGGGCGTAGCGTTGTTTAGACTTCTCTTCGCGCACACTTCGAGCTACTGCATGCACCATACCAGCCGACTCGGTAAAAAGCTGGTAACTACCATCAGCAGTATTCCGGCGGTAGGTGCCACACACCAAAGCCGGGGTGGTATACGTCGTATATGACATTATAGTTTGTTAAACGAGAAGGTGAATTCGTAGTCATTGGCCACTATTGTCTCTCCTTCGGTAGAAGTAAATTCTATTGCATCTGCGCCGACAGTTTTTGTAAGAAGGGCTTGATGCTCATTGATAGCATTCTGACCTGATTCGCTCGTCTCAATGGTGAGCGCAATGGTGTCATTTGGTTCGAGTGAGTTATTCTTTCGCTTACTCTGGATGGCTCGCATAAGTTCTCGAACTGCTCCTTCGGCTAGGAGTTCGGGAGTGAGATTTTGATCTATTGCTACCTCATTGGCTGCTTGGTAGCTTTTTGCGTTCAACTCATCGGTTATGACCGTTTGCAGCTCTTCTGGTAGCTGTGGTCCGCTGACGCTCTTGATTGGTTGTCGTACTTTAATACCTGCCTTGGTTCTCTTCTCTAGCGCAGTGGTGACAATTTCTCGGGTAGTCTCCATTTGAGCAAGTAATTCAGTATCAATAGTGTCTGGCTGTGGCCAGCGCGTAAGATGCACACTTTCGACATCTGTCACGCCTTTCACAGCTTGGTATAGGTGTTCAGCATAAAACGGCATCGCTGGCGCCATGCACTTGGCCAGATTTTGTAGTACATACCGCAGGGTGGCTAGCGTGGCTTGCTTGTCGTCTAAATCATCGTGTTTGAGCCGGTCTCGACTGCGACGGAGATACCACACCGAAAGGTCATCGATAAAATCAGTAATCGGTCTGGTGGCTTTATCGAGTTCGTAATTCTTGTACCCATCAGTCACTTCAGAAATGAGCTGGTTGAGACGAGTGATAATCCAGCGGTCGAGAACGTTTCTTGAATCACCGTTAGCCTTTGTTCCATCCTGGTACATCTCATACATAGCGAGTACATTGTGCAGCCGGCCGATATTCTTGCGTTGTAGTTCGGTGACGTCCTTTTCGGAGAAGTTAAGGTCTTCGCCTTTAATGATTGGTGATGATAATAGGTAGAAACGAATTGAATCAGCTCCGACGCGGTTCGCCAGCTCGATGGGATCCGGGTAGTTCTGAAGAGACTTACTCATCTTTTTGCCATCTTCGGCTAAGACCAACCCGTTGACGATGACGTTTTCGTATGGACTTTTCTCAAACAGAGCTACCCCCAGCACCATCATTGAATAAAACCAACCCCGAGTTTGATCAAGTCCTTCGGCAATAAATTGTGCTGGGAAATGCTCATTTGTAAAATTAGCTTCATCCATCGCAAACGGATAGTGGTGTTGCGCGTATGGCATAGAGCCACTCTCAAACCAACAATCAAACACATCTGGTACTCGCTCCAACAAAACCCCATCTTCATAGAGTTCAAACTCATCAATATACGGTCGGTGAAAATCGAGTTCATACTGCTCGTTGTGTGGAAGCGGCGTGAAGTCTATCTGGCGTACTTCGGCATTTTCATAACGAGCTCCTTCATCGTCGTGATCAAAGTCTTTCTCAGTCAACTTGTCTCCATTGGTAATGGCCGACACCATTCTAAGTGGTGCGTTATGTCCTACAATTAGTAAGGTTTCGTTTTCGTACTGTGTATTGATATCGTACAAGAAATCACCCACTCGATTACGCACATCACTCCAACTTTCTCCATTGGCGGTTTTTGCTTGGCTCCAATCTTTTCCTGTTTGAACTAATTCTCGATACTTGGTGTTTGATTCACCTTCAAGTTCTGGGATGGCAATCTCTCGCAATCTTTCATCAAGCTGAACAGCTTCGTTAGGTAATTCTAGTTCTTCTTGTAGTAACTTGGCAGTTTCTACCGTACGTTCAAATGGCGAGGTGATGATTCGGGTTATACCGGCCTCCCGAAGCTGTTTGACTGCTTGTTTGACCTGCTCTTTTCCTGTTTCTGTGAGGGCATTTGGATTATCTATGATGGTTTGTACCACGTTGCTGGCATTTGATTCACTCTCGCCATGACGCATAAAGAAGTATTTATTCTGGCGGTTTGGTACATACTCTTGTAGTTCACTAAGTGAACCCAGGACTTTATACTCCCCTGTCTCTGGATTTTTCCAAATCGGCAACGGTGCTCCCCAATACCGCTGGCGACTGACCGCCCAGTCACGCGCTCCTTCCAACCATTTGCCAAAACGATTCTTTCCGACGTGTTCGGGTACCCAGTTAACTGTCTGATTGATGCTAACGAGTTGGTCACGAATCTTAGTTACTTCCACAAACCACGATGTGGTCGCGTAGTTGAGAAGCGGTGTCTCACACCGCCAACAATGCGGGTAACTGTGAGTGATGTTTTCTTTCTTAAATAACACTCCTCGTTCTTTAAGCGCTTTAACAACTTCAATATCAGCATCGAGGTGAGTCACCTCACTCGCATCATCATCGCGTGGTTTGACGAGCTGTCCGGCAAAGTCAGTCACGAATGGTTTGAAATGCCCGCTTTCATCGACGTGATGGACGATTGGAACATCATTCTCCTTGGCTAAATTCATGTCGTCTTCTCCATAGGCGGGAGCAATATGCACGGCGCCAGTGCCTTCCTCGCCCTCTTCTACATAGTCAGCGTGATAGATAGTCCACGCGTTTTCTTTGCCACTGAAGTCTTCTTCTGTGAGCCATGGGAACGGTGGTTTATATTTTTTACCCACTAAGGCTGCGCCTTTGTATTCATCAATAATTTCATATTCAACATTACCCAGCTGCGACAATCTGCTTTTAGCTACAATTACTTTTTCTGCTTGTCCCTCAACGACAATTTTGACAGTGACATAGTCAATTTCATTATGAACCGCTGCTACTGTGTTCCCCGGCAACGTCCATGGAGTAGTGGTCCAGACGAGCAAACTGGTATCAGAAACTTCTCCAGCTTCATCAAGGAGTGGTAGCTTTACGGTGACAGCAATATCTTTTATATCTTTGTAACCTTGATTGACCTCAAAGTTAGATAGGGTCGTGCCACAGCGAGGACATAGGTGCATAGTCTTGAACCCTTCGTATACTAGTCCTTTTTCATGTAGCTGTTTGAATGCCCACCAGACACTTTCGGTGTATGAGCTATCCATAGTTTTGTAGTCGTTTTGCATATCTACAAACCGACCAAAGCGTGGGATTATTTCGCGCCAATCGTCAGCGTAACGTAGCACCATGCCACGCGCTTTTTCATTAAAATTCTTGATGCCATACTCTTCAATGTCTCGCTTGGTGGCCAATCCTAACTCTTTCTCTACAATATTCTCTAGTGGCAATCCGTGACAATCCCATCCCCACTGCCGGCGCACTCGATAGCCATTCATCGTCCAAAAGCGTGGAATGGCATCTTTGATAGTACCGGCTAAGATATGTCCGTAGTGCGGCAAACCAGTCGCAAATGGTGGTCCATCATAAAAAACAAAATGGCCCAGGCCACCTTCTCCGGCTTCGCCATTCACCTTGTCTCCCTCCAATCCTATACCTGCAGGATGTTTTATACTTTTGTTAAAAATATCTTGCTCGCGCCAATAGCTGAGCACGGCTTCTTCTCGCAATGCCACCTCACTAGTGGGAGCGCTCTCTTCTACTTTCACTGAGTCGTTTTCACGACCATGTACTTTCTTATTCATAGTTTTTAATGTGTATCAGACATTTAATTAAAGCGGTATATCAGACCACATATTGATAGTAGCACTATTTAAAGAAAGTAAAAGGCGGCCTAGGTAGTCGACCGCCTTTTATCTATCACATCTGTTCGGGAGCTTTGATAGCTAGAATCCAAAGACCATTCTTGAGTGTCTGGCGTACTGTCGCTGCAATTGCAGCTTTATATGGCGCGTATTGGTCCTCGCTATCGATAATCTTTTCGGTAGCGTAGAAACTGTTGAACTCACTAGCGAGGTTGGTTAGATACTGGGTTATCTTGTGTGGTGAGCGAGCGAGTAAGGCCTCGGCTACTACTTCTGGAAATTGATAGACAACCTTCTCGACTGCATATACATCACTCGGTGGATTGTTGAGCCTGGCGCCGATATCGGCCTTAGTAGCCTTAGTTAGTAGTGAGCAAATTCTGGCGTGCGTGTATTGAAGATATGGTCCAGAATCCCCTTCAAAAGACAGGGCTTGGTCTTTATCAAAAACGGTGTCTTGTAGAATATTACTTTTCAGGGTTGTGTACTTTATAGCAGCAATGGCTATATCTGTGGCTAAGTCTTGGTTCGGTTCGGCTAGCTTTTCGGCAGCAGCATTGGCAACTTCAGCAATGAAGTCTGTCGCTGCAATCACATCTCCAGTGCGTGACGACATTTTGCCAGTTGATAAGCGAACGGTTCCATGGCCAATATGCTCGGTTTTTTCTGCTAGTTCAGGATAGACAAAGTGCATGGCTTTTTTTAGCACCTTGAAGTATTCAGTGATTTCGTTGGCAGTCGAAATTATCGACAAGTCATACGCTCCGAGTTTATCTTCTTTCATCTTTGCGAGAGCTAGCTCTTTGGCTTCATAGGTTGGCAATCCTTCTTTATTAAGAAATACTCTGGTATGAAGACCGTGTTCTTCCCCTGGAAAAATTCTGGCTCCATCACTCTCTCTAAATACGTCTGGATTCTGTAGCACCAACTCTTTTCCTTTTGGCCCTGCTTCACTCTCAAAGAAGTACTCGTCAAACTCCGTGTTGATGGTTTGGTAAATAGTCTCAAAATAATCGAGGGAGATTTTTCTACCTAATTCATATAGCTCGTTAATATCTTCATCGCTTTTCTCGTAGATAGCAGTGTTGATTGCGCGTATTTCTGCTTGAGCTTCCTCTTCTTCTTCGTAGCCAGTCGCACCAAGCGCATACGCCTTACCAAGAATACTCGGTGACAACACCATGGCTTCTTGCGCTTTTGTTATTCCTTGGAGCTTTTGTATTCCCCAGACTGCTTTTGCTACGTGTAAACCGACGTCACCTTGATAGTTGATACGCTTGGTGGTCGCTCCATTCATCATAAACAACCGAGCAATGCTTTCTCCGACAGCGTTGGTAAACAAGTGTCCAATATGAAATTCCTTGAATGGATTTGGATCTGTGTACTCCACCAACACTTGCTTGCCCCGCCATGAGTCATTTCTACCCCACTCTCTTCCCGAAGCCAATGCCTTCTCTAGATGCTTGGTATAAAAATCGCGAGTAAGATAAAAATTTATAAAACCTGGTCCAGCTATCTCTATACTTTGCACTTCTGGAATGCTGCCATTAAGAATTGACTGTAGTTTTTCGGCGATTGTTTTTGGGGATTCTTTTGAATCTTTTGCCGCCACCATAGCCACGTTCGAAAAATAATCTGCCGTAGTGTTTTTGTCAGTGGGATGATCTACCACAAAATCACTAGTGGTGATGTCTAGTGACTGTAGTGCTTCAATGATTTTTTTCTGCAAGACTGACTGCATGACTAGAGGATACTGAATTATTTGATAACTGTCACTTTTTGGTTACCGGCGGTTGTGGTGTCGACATCAACACTCTGTCTGCCCAAGACTTGTCCGCGTTTAGTTTCAACACTACAGCGCCATTCTCCGTTTCGAAGGTTAGAAATGGTAGTGTAACCTCGGTAACCTTTTTCTCCACTACCCTGGATTGGATATCCGAGTCGAGTGTACTCTTCCCACTTGCCAGCTTCGTTCTTGAACTGCCAGCGGTGATAAATCTCGGTATGGAGTCGGGTCGGAGCAAATACGCGAGCAAAGCAAGCGACACTTCCATTAGTCGGATGTATATCTGGTCGAGTAAATGGAATCATTTGCCACCAGGGTTGTTCTTCTATTACCACTCGATAATCTCCACTATCCATGCGCTGGACTGATTGGGCAATCGTTAAGTCAGTTAGTGACAGTGGGATTGGTGGAATGATGTTGGTGAAATACAGTACGTTTAGTCCGATATAGGTAAAGCCGATGGTGAGAATAACTTGTCGGGTATTGTGGCGCATAAAATTCGGCACGATTTTATAGAGCAACTTTGTCACCAGTGTGACCACCACAATTGCCAGTAGACCACTGAGTATGAAGACAGCATCGCCCATTGTTCCTAATATGACCGGCGTGACCAAGACAATGTATGAAAATATTCCGATGAAATAGAGCCCAAGATGATAAAGCAATTTGTTGGACCGCTTTTTTACAAACTCGTTACCTAATATGACTACTATAATGAGTAACAAGAATGGCGCGCTGACCCAAATATCAGCACTGCGGCCATAAAAAATCAGCATACCTGAAAGTAACCCCCCAAAGGAGTATTGCATGATAATCGGCATGTATTTCTCTAGCAACGGGTTAAGTTTCTGACCACCCTTTTGCGCTACTCCCACATAAAAGAAAATCAATGATGTGGTCGCCAACAGCGCGTAAAAGAGCAAAATCAAATTATCAAACAGGTCATCAACTCGATTCAACAAAATCACATCGGTGACAAAACCTAAAAGAAAACCGACCGTCAGCCAGTGTTCTTTGGCCACTGTGTACGTTTTTTGTAGAGCTGGTGCTGGCATTGACTACATCATACCAAAATAACTGCCGCAAAGTTGTTATGCTTTGCGGTAGTTATTATTAGAAATTACAACTAGACGAATGTGACGGGGACTGGGAAATTGTTGGCGAGTGTCGTTACCTTTTCTTTCGCTACTTCTAGCACAGCTGAATCATTAGGTTGGCGCAGCACGTCAATCATGATTTCTGCCAGCTCTGTCGCTTCTGCTTCTTTCATACCCCTAGTGGTCATAGCTGGTGTGCCAAACCGTATGCCTGATGGGTCTAGAGCGGTTCGTGGTTCGTCAGCAATCATATTCTTATTCAGAGTAATACCAACACTATCGAGAACAGTTTCGGCTTCTTGTCCGCTAATACCGAGCGAGCCGTAGACATCAGCTAGCAACATGTGATTTGAGGTTCCCCCGCCAAGCAAGCGCACCCCTTCGCGTAAAAATACTGCTTCCATAGCTTTGGCATTCTTGAGGATTTGCGCGGTGTAATCTTTGAAGCTTGGGGCAAGCGCTTCTTTAAATGCTACTGCCTTGGCGGCCACTATATGCATATGCGGACCACCCTGCATACCTGGGAATACCGCTTTATCTATCTTCTTAGCAAGCTCTTTATCTTCCCGAACCAAAATCATGCCGCCGCGTGGACCACGTAGTGATTTATGAGTTGTCATCGTCATGACATCAAATCCGTAATCAAACGGATTTTTGTGTACTCCCCCAGCAATCAACCCCGTGATGTGCGCTATGTCAGCTACTGTGTATGCTCCGACCTCATCAGCAATGGCTTTGAATTTGGCGTAGTCGAGTTCACGTGTGTAGGCTGAGTAGCCCGCCAAAATAATTTTTGGCTTATGCTCTAAAGCCATTTCGCGTAGATGATCATAATCTATCTCTCCCGTATCCACGTCTTTCATTTTGTACCGCACAAAATTGAATACTTGATTAATGGCGGTAGTAGGATGGCCGTGGGTCAGATGCCCGCCGTGTGAGAGATCCATACCAAGGACTGTATCGCCAGGCTTCATAAGTGCAAAATACATTGCGACATTAGCAGCGGCTCCGCCTAGTGGCTGAACATTGGCGTATTTACAATTAAATAACTGGCACGCTCGCTCAATCGCTAGTCGTTCTACTTGGTCGGTAAATTCTTGTCCCCCATAGTAGCGCTTTCCTGGATATCCTTCAGAATATTTGTTGGTGAAGATGCTACCGTTGGCTTCGAGCACGGCTTGTGAGACGTAGTTCTCACTAGGAATCAGCTCTATGCCGACTCGTTCCCGCTTCTCCTCACCCATCAGGGCTTTATACACCTCTTCGTCTTGCTGTTTGATGTGGTTGTATCTATCCATAGAGTTATGAATTAGTGTCTCGGTCGGCGTGAAGGTCGGCGTGAAATCCACCTACCACTGCCATTTTGGCCTTTATTGGTGGGTGTGACTCATACTTTTCTAACGTGACATGCTCAGGACGGAATGATTCTAGTGAAGTTACCTCGTCGCTAAGAGTAACTTTTGGAAACGCGTAAGGAGTGCGACTTATTTGCTCTTTAGCTTGTTCGATATGGTTTTCATAGATGTGAACATCGCCAAAAGTGTGAACAAATTCGCCTGGCTCATAACCAGTAATTTTTGCCAAAATTATAGTAAGCAGAGCGTAGCTGGCGATATTGAATGGTACTCCTAAGAAAATGTCGGCTGATCGTTGGTATAGCTGCAAGCACAACTTTCCTTGGTTTATATTGACCTGAAACATATTGTGGCAAATTGGGAATCGGCAAGCTTCTCCTGGTTTGGCCATAGCGTATAGATATTCTGGATTCCAGCTGGTTACGATAGCATTGTGACATCCTGGATCAGCTTTTATCTCGTCGACCACCCACTGTAGTTGATCAATACCCCCCCCATCTCTGCGTGGCCAATTGCGCCACATCTCACCATAAATCCTCGGTAGTTCTCCATGCTGTTTAGCAAACTCTGAATCACTTTCTATCTTAGCGATAAACTCTTCCTTGCTTAGCTCTGGCCACCCTTCTGATTCACGCTTGTCATTGTAAATACGAAGTGGATAGTCGTCCCAAATATGAATGTTGTTATCGACTAGATATTTGATATTAGTTTGTCCGGATAAAAACCAGTACAGCTCATGCAAGACTCCTTTCCAATACACTTTTTTAGTAGTCAGAAGCGGTAGACCTTCACTCAAATCAAAGCGCATCTGTTTACCAAACAAACTATAGGTCACGTCTTTTGACTGAGCATCAACCTGCTTGCTGCCCTTTTCTAAAATCTCTTGGACTAAATCAAGATATTGATATTCTGGATGTTTGTTTTGCATAGTTTATTGTTTACGTTCCTTAAAATGATCTGAGTTGGTACTGTCATAGCGACCAGCGTCCTCATAACTTTTGCCGGCAGGCGTTTGTAACTTGGCAAAAATGAGTTGGGCTATCTCCATACCCGGCCGGAGAATAATCGGGATGTTGCTGCTATTAACTAACTCAAAAGTGGGATAGAACTTGTGTCCTGGGTTAAAGAGCATGGCGGTGTTGTGAACTACCAGACCGATTCGTGCCAAGCTACTTTTGCCAGAGAGTAGTATCAAGTGCTCAAGGTCAACGCCAATAAATTCCTTTTGCTTACCGAGCACATTCTCTCCAGGGTGCAGCACGAACTCTCCTCCATCAGGTATCTCAATCTTGCGAGTTGCAGGATAAATTTTGCGCGCTGGATCTGAGGCTTCAATTTGGTGGCGGTCGACTATTTCGAACTCGTTGCCAAGTGTCACATCGTAGCTGGCGACGCTTAAATTATCTTCATTAAAGGGCTCGATAGTGATTGCTCCGCTTTCTACTCCTGCCTTGATATCAACGTCAGATAAAAACATATTACTCAATTACAAATACTTTATTGGTGCCGTAATACTGGGGCCAGTTTTGGTTGTAGTGATCAAACATACGAGCCAGACGATCTTGACCAAGTTCGACGACTTCGAGCTCATTCATGAGCTCGTCTATTTCTTCTCGCACTTTATCTACCTCGGCTTCGTCGTGAACTAGTTTTTCAAACTCAGCGAGATAGCCGTAGCCAGCATTTTTATCCAAACATACGCTCGCTCCTTTGTACGCGTACTCTTCGCGTTCGCGAGACCACTTGGCTTGGTACTCAAAACCAGCCGCCAGGAGGAGTTCGTCAAGCTCATCTAGTGACACATTGACTAATTCTTCAAACTCCATCCGTTTTACTGTGTTGGCACTAGTGCCTTCATCTACCGATGCTTTTACAACCAAAAACACTTCGTCATTTTTCTGCCGCGACCGGATAGAAAATTCACTGCCTCGCTCAATTACAGTTCGTAGTTTTGTTTGTTGTGCATCGTCAAATAAGTGTTTGACTTGTGTATACAAATCTTCTATATCTCCCCCTTCAAAGTAGTGGTTGAGCTGTTTGTTACTAGCCACAACTTGGCAGTTGGGGTCAAGCTCGCACATTTTCTCCTTGAGTCGTACTGCATTGGACTCGTCCCCGAGCAAGCTTTTTATTTCAATCTCAAAGTGTGACATAGGAAAATAGTAGTGAAGCTAAGTAATATATGCATTATACCGACTATGCTAGCGGTCACAAAACGACAACCAAGACACCCTATGGCATAATGCTTGAGCAAAAGAGAGCGTAGCTCGATTATTGCGAAAGTATGCAGGCGCTTAGCCAAAATCGACCTACCATGGAAGATTTTGGCTGCAGCGAGCTGCAAAGTAACTTCAGTATGCTCAAAAAACTCTTTCAGAAAAACCCACCCCTCACCATCGTCGTAGCCATGTCAAAGCAAGACAGGGCTTTGGGCAGAGACAATAGTCTCTTGTGGCACATTCCTGATGATTTGAAGCGATTCAAAGCACTTACTTCAGGCCATCCAATTATTATGGGGCGCAAGACCTTTGAGTCGATACTCGATATTCTGGGTAAACCACTACCCAACCGCACCAACATCGTAGTAACGAGAGATACTTCGTACAATCACGATGGCGTGTTAGTGGCTCACTCGGTAGAAGAAGCGGTGTCGCTCGCACAGAATGAAAAACCGGTAGAAATTCATATTGGAGGCGGTGCACAGTTGTATCAACTGATGCTGCCGCGGGTACAAAAACTCTATGTCACCTGGATTGATGATGCACCAGAGGCTGATACTTTTTTTCCAGAGTTTGAAGATGATTTTGAGATTATTGAAAGACATCCACCTCGTGAGCACAAGGATATTTCCTATCAATGGATTGACTACGAGAGGAAGCGTTCGTAAAGCACGCGGAAGTAGTCGACAGAAAAGGGCATGATGACCGTGCCTTTACGATTCTCTTCAGTGTATTCAATAGCTGGTACGCCACGTACGATTACTACTGGCGTACCTTCATCAGCTTCACCGGTCACTACCACTGCCCCAGCAGCAATTCCGTCTACCAAGTTTGCCACCTCTACCTTGAGTGGTCGACCAAATAAATCTGGCTTGCCAACATAATTACGAATCGGTTCAAACCCCCAGAACCCAATCGATATTCCCGTCGCCCCTCGACGGAGTGGCGAAGAATGACTGTCAGTAATAATCACTCCTAGTTTTTCTAAATTGAACTGTTCCTTTAGGTGCACATAAATATTCTTGGCGCTCGCAAACGGATCTTTCGGCAGCAAAATGTAATGGCCATTGGCATTACTCACATCAATACCCGCATTGCCTATAAATGCTCCGTGCCGAATGGTTAGAGGTAGCCGTTTATAGGTGCGTGGAATGACTAACTCAGCCTCTCTCTCCACCAATTCACTTTTTGGCTCATCAGTAATAGGCAAGCAGTTTCCTTCATGAATCGCGACCACTTTGGAAGATATGACCACAATGTCTCCTTCTTCTAGAGAAGTAAGTGCTTTGTTTAAGGCTGAAAATAGGTCATCTTGCGGTGGCTGTAAGCGGTCAGTTTTGATGGGAATATATTGCATGCGCCATACTATACTCTTTATTTAATGAATTGAAAGGAGTATCGGTTCTGAATATACCAAAAGCGAAGAGGTGGGCTATAAGCCCACCTCAGAAGTCTTGAGAACATCTACAAATACACCCATACTGTCATGCTCAGCGTTCATAATGAAAGTTCGGTAAAGACGAGCTCGCTTGCGACGCATCTCCTCGAGGTATTCGATCAAATCCCCGGTGCTGACCCAAACAATTCCACCCTTTAATGATTCTCGCACCCGCTCGCGCATTCCGGGCTTCACCACCACTAGAGCAAACTGTTTGGGTATGTGACCTCCTCTTTTAGGAACAATTTTGACCTTGCAGTCATAAATTATTGTGGCTCCTGAAGATTTAGCAGCGAATGACTTCGCTGGCACATCGTTACTTGGAGTTTCTTCCTCTTTAAGACCGAGCCGATTTTCAATCTCATCATAATAATTAGCTTGGTCGGCATGTCGAGTTATATTTAAAGTGCTTGATAAAAAAGGCATTCCTATCACTGGACGATCTACAGAACCATCTTCATTGGTTAGGTAGCCAAGCAACAAAATTGTTTCGCGATTCATCTAACTTTCCCCTTGTCTAATCTTCACTCTTTATAGCAGAAAATACACTAAACATAAATGAAGGGGCGCATACTGCGCCCCAAAGGGTTTCATTTTTTCACCTTACCCTTAACACAAAGCTTGAACAATTCTTCTGGTTTTATTTGTTCGCTTCGTGGCTCCGCTTGATAGAGTTTAGGCTTGGCCTTGGGTATGGTGGGTGGGACGTACGCCCCAGGTGGTGAATTTGGCATGGCGCCCTCCTCTATACTTATTTATAGCAATTTATCTCAAGTATAGAGTCGACTTGTACACAAAAGCCGGCGCACATGCGCGCCGGCTCATTTGTAATTCAGCTCTCTTGTCGAATTAGATCCCGAAAAGGAGACTCCTCCTCCGGCCAAATATCACATTGGCTGGTATCGATGTGACCTAACTCAACCAAGGCACTGTGACTGACCGTTATGGTCCAATCGACATGCCTCGGATGCCACTCTTCACCTTCATGGATGAAAGTTTTGTACCGAGGCAATGTTTCAAGACAATGCTGACTGGAGAATCCAGTGAACCCAAACGCTAGCTTGAGCAAGACCGGAACCTCTTCGTCATACTTTCTGCCCAGTTGGTGTAGCTGTTGTTTAGCTACCACATGGTAAATCTCCCCACCCACCATATGCACAACCGCAATTAGTCGGTGATTGGGTCTTTTTCCTATATGTGTTGTGGACATTCTGCCCCTTTCTCTAGAACAAATATTTTCCAAAAGCTTAGACGCGAGCTTGCTCGGCCTCTTACAAAGAACCCGCGTGATTAAACGCGGGCTCATTTGTAGCAAACTGCTGGAATTAAAGCAACTTAGTCTATTACTTTTATTCCTTACAGGAACAGTACACCTTTTGGCTAGAGTTAAATCAATACCTTCCTAATCTAGCTCAAAGGGTCGGTAAAAGTAATTAGTCTATTACTTTTACCCCCATAGAGTAGCAAGATCCTTCTGCAATTTTCATTGCTGCCTCGATATCTTTGGTGTTGAGGTCGGGCATTTTTTCTTCTGCCACCTCGCGTAGTTGGGCACGAGTGATTTCGCCTCCCTTCGAAACCAAGTTTTTGCTTGATCCTTTTGGTTTACCAATCTTTTTCAAGATTAGTCGTGACATTGGGGATTGTTTGGTAACAAAATCAAAACTACGGTCATCGTATACATTGATAATGGTTGGGACAATGTCCCCCATTCGTTCACGAGTTTGTTCGTTGAATTGGTTTACGAACTCACCAATGTTGATACCAGCTTGTCCAAGAACCGGACCAAGTGGTGGAGCTGGGGTAGCTTTACCACCAACAGCTTGTACTTTTACTTGTTTTACTAATTTCTTAGCCATGGTTGTGTTTAATTAAACTATAGTGAGGCGAGTGTTCCATAGCCACTCCCCTCTAGAAGCTCGCGTATCTTACGGTGAAAGCGTATATCAGTCAACCTTTTAAAAGGCTATATACGAAGCGTCTATTTGACGTCTTTGTTTTTACTTTATATGCTAAATGCCGTTTTTGTACAGGGGTTAAGTATATGAAAAATAAAGAAAAAGGATATTGGGGGAGAATCTACTCAAGGGGTATCGAGGCTTTACTCATAACCCTTTTGATAGGAATAGCAGTTATGGAGTGGTGGGGCGATACACCAGTCACTAATTAGCATCCCGTATTTTCTCATACACATCCCAAACAAACGCCCTGCCGAACTATCGGCGGGGCGTGTTTTATTTCAAAGTATCGATACGTCTACGTCACTGAAAGCGCGTGGAAGAGTGGTGCAAGTACGAGGAACGCAAGAAAAAAGCCGAGAGGTGTACTGAGTGGTACAGTGAGCGGCTTTTTTTGCAGCGTGACTATGTAAATGCGCTGCTATTACACGCGCTTTACTTGTAGGAAGTCGAGCTCAACCGGAGTCTCCCGCCCAAACATCGACACCATCACCTTTACCTTTCCACTCTTTTCATCCACTTCACCCACTTTTCCTTCTAGTTCTTTGAATGGCCCGTCGACGATAGTCACTAGGTCACCAGTGGTCAGATCGACTTTATGCTTGACGGTTTCGTCAGTCATTTGCTTCATGAGTGCGTTGTACTCTTCTTCAGTCAGAGGTACCGGCTGAGTACCACTACCGACGAACCCAGTTACTCGAGGGGTGTTTCGTACCACAAACCATGATTCGTCATCGACAATCATTTCTACCAATACATACCCTGGGTAGATACGCTCTTCTTCGGTTACCCGCTTGCCGCCTTTGACACGAATCTTTTTCTCAGTTGGTACTACTACGTTAAAAATCTTGTCACTCATGTTGAGTGAGGCGATACGTTGTTTGAGATTACGAGTTACCGCGTTCTCATACCCAGAATAGGTATGAATGGCGTACCACTCGCGTTTTCCGCTACTGTGTTGCTTGGCCATAGTTAGATAGTTTGGATGAGGAAGTTAATAAAGTTTGAAAATACGTAGTCAAATGCACCAACATACAGCGCCACAATTACTGAGATGGCGATTACAAGCAGGGTGTATATAAAGGCTTGGCGCTGAGTCGGCCAGGCTACTTGTTGCATTTCTGCTAAGGTAGCCTTGATGTAGTTGGTAAGTTGGTTCATGGATAGGTTTGATATTTAACAAATTCACAGCTCGCTACAATCAAATCTTCCCTTTATAAGTCAGATTTGATTAAGCGCCTGTGTAAGCAAAACCATAGTCGAGACTTGTCTCTCCTTGTTTTGCTCAAAAAAACGCCTCGGGGGCGGTTAGCTACATCATACGCCTATTGTTAGAAATGTCAAAAGCCGGCAACTTGCGTTGCCGGCTTTTGCGTATCACCGTGTATCTAGTCTATTTCGTAGGTCAGATTTACCACCACGGTAGTGTTACTCTCCCCGGTTGGCAGAGTGGCTCCACCTAGTCCAGCCGCTTCTTCAACAGCGAATGACATTTCATTCATCATAGCGCGGTCTCCATAGAATTTGTCGTTGTTTTCGTAAAAACTAATCAGACGTCCCAAATCTACACCGAGCTGTTCTGCTAGTGTTTCAGCTTTGGCACGTGCGTCTGCTATCGCTTTGGAGCGAGCTTCTTCTCGGAGCGCCTCATCATCATCAGTGGTGAAAGAAAGGTTACTAATATTAGTAGCTCCTCGCTCACCCACCCCAGCTAATAGATCCCCGGCCTGCTCTGTATCACGAACTTTTACAGTTACTGTCTGGCTGGCAGTAAAGCCATCTTGCACCTGCTCACCTGGTGGACAAAAACCACCAGCTGGACATACGCGACTTTCAAATCGGTAGCGTGGATACAAATTATAATTTGCGGTCTTTATGTCAGCCTCGGCTACCCCTGCCTCACTCAAGAAAGAGAGAATTTCATTAATTGAATTGGCTGACGCATCTTGGGCAGCTGCGGCTGTATCCGCTTCGGCTTCAACAGTAAATGAAAATTCTCCAATATCCGGCACTGCGATTACTTCACCAGTTCCTTCTACCGAAATGGTAGCACCATAGTCAGCGGTTTTGGCTTGTTCTAGACTCAACCGAGTATAGGCAAATAGAGCCACTATGACCATGACTAGTGCCAGCGCTGCTAATACTCGCATCCAAGTTGTACTAAAAAAAGATTGCATAAAGTATATATAGTAATTAATTAATAATTGTTCGAACGAAGCGGCTTAGTTGTTGGGACCAGTCGCCTGAAGAACCACATGCTTCTACAAGGGCTCCGCGATCAGCTTCGGTCAACTGAGGACTGACAGTGGAGTCTGTTAATAAATAGTACATCACGGCTTCGGTGTCTTCAACGTGTCCTATGCCAAGCGCGTGGCCAAATTCGTGAGTTAAAACAGTAATCAATTCAGCTTCATTGGAGAATTTATAGATATTTATATTGTCACCTTGATAGTCACCTTGCGTAAACTCCCCAGTATAGCCGAAACGATTGTTATACCGCCTTACATCTCGGTTGTAGTCCTCAATTAATTGATTGCCACGTTCTCCGAGTTCATTTATTTGCTCTCCAAGTTGATTTAACTCATCAGCTCGCTCGCTCAGTTCTTGCGCCGAGCGATTTAACCGAATTTCCTCTTGTCGCAATTCTTCGTAGGCGGCGGGCGGAGCACCACCTTGATCGTTGTAGCGCTGTACTTTGGCATTGTACGTATCCAGATTTGCTTCGTAAGTAGTAACTGCTGATTGGTACGATGCTGCCAACTCTTCGTATTTAAGCTCCATTGCTTCAAGTGTGGCGAAGACTTCTTCATTTTCTTCCCGCTGTTTATCCAAGGCGGCACTTTCACCACTTTCAGCATAGGCTCTCGCTTGACGATCATCAAACACAAAGTCAACTGTAAAATCTGCTGTCGGTTCGTATACGAGCAGCTCCTCTTCAGATTGCGCGTTCCATACAGCCGCAGCTGTCTTGAGGTGTTGAATTGCCTGCTCTTCTGCGAGATTGAACTCATCGTCAAGCATACCTAATCGGTACTCCAACGGTGCTGGGCAATATGCAATAGTGTAGTCATACAGAACCACTCCTCCCACAAGGATAGCGATGACTAAAGCTGCAAAATATCCTGAGCGCATAGCATTTATGATAGCAAATTTGGCTTGCTTTGACCGCCCTACAGGTACGTACCTAAGTACGTACCTGTAGGGCGGTCAGTTGCTGTGTAATGAGAGTTTACTTCTTTTCTTGTTCGGCTAGCTTGCGACGCACCATCTGCTGGGCAGCATTCATCGAGTGTTGGTAGTAAAGTGTCTTGACTCCCTGTTTCCAAGCTTCGAGGTACAGGTTGTTGATGTCTTTTACTGGCGTATCTGGTGCCACCATAATATTGAGTGATTGCGCTTGATCGATATGTTTCTGTCGGGTGGCTGCTTGTTCGATAATAGCTAGTTGATCGATTTCGGCAAAGGTCCGGAAGACTTCTTTTTCTTCATCAGATAGACAGTCGAGGTGTTGTACCGAGCCGTCATTGTCTCGAATGCTATCCCAGGTAGCTTTGTCATCCTTATCTTTTTCAGCTAGTAATGCTTTGAGGGTAGGGTTCTTGATAGTGACCTTCATTTTGGCCACGTCTTTGACATAACAGTTTGACCAAATTGGTTCGATTCCCTGCGATACCTGACCGAGAATAAAGGCAGAAGAAGTGGTTGGCGCAATGGCGAGTAGAGTTGTATTGCGTCGTCCGTACCCTTCAAGCACTGCTGGTTCACCTAATTTCTCTGCCAATGCTTTGGTTGCACTATCGGCCTTGGTCTTGATGAGTGAGAACACTTCTTCGTTTAAAGTAGCGGCCTCGCCACTAGCAAACGCAATTCGCTTGTCCTGCAAAAGTGAGTGGTATCCCAGCACTCCAAGACCAAGAGCACGGTTTTCTTTAGCAAAGTTGTACGCCCGTTCCATAAAGTGAAAGGATTGTTGTTTTTGTACATCTTCGTGATCACGCATGCGTTCTAGCTTGACGATAAAGTCTTCCATTACCGCATCGAGGAAACTAATCATGGTTTCTACCAGGTCGGTGTCTTTCCACTCATCGTAGTGACGCAAGTTGAGTGAAGAGAGACAACATACAAATGACCAGTCAGTCTTGCTTGGTAACATAATCTCGCTACACATATTGCTGGCGTGGATGCGCAGTCCTTTGTCTTTGTAGACGTCTACTGTGTTGTTGTTGGCGGTATCGCTAAACATGATGTACGGATACCCCATTTCTCCCCTACGCTGAATGATGCGTGCCCATACCTTACGCTTGGCTTCGTCACCATCAACCATTGATTGCATCCATTCGTCCCCCACAGTGACACCGTGAGTGAGTTTTTGAATTGGATTTCCTTCGGTCCCGATATCTAGGAATTCCATGATGTCATCGTGCTCCGCTGGCAGATAGGGAGAGAAGTGTCCTCGGCGAACCGATCCTTGGCTCACTACGTTTATGAGTGTCTCAAACAACTGCATGAAGTGCACAGCACCTGAAGAATACCCGTTACCATTACCAATAGCAGCACCACGCGGGCGAAGGGCGCCAAAGAAACCAGAACAACCTCCACCATGCTTGCTCTGCATACCAACTTCTGCGTTGGTATAGAGAATATTTCCCATGTCATCATCGACATATGAACCAAAACAACTAATTGGTAGCCCTTTATCGATACCGAAGTTAGACCAGACCGGTGAAGCTAGTGAAATCCACCCCTTCGACATGTACTCGGTAAATTTTTCAGCGAACCCATCTTCCTGTAAGTATTCTTCAGCCGCTTTCGCGATTACATCTATTCGTTCTTCGGCCGTCTGACCTTCAGCCAGATATCCTCTAGCTAGGAAAGCGCGGCTATTTTCGTTCAACCAGTACCATGGGTTCATAAACAGTGGAAGTTAATTAATTTTGTAATTTAAATTCATTATAACGAAAAGTGAGAACGGGGAGAAATTTCTCTCCGTTCTCACTTTTAGAACAGGTCGTCACTCGTGACACTGGCTGACCGCTTGTTGTAGTTGATTGATCGCTTGTTAAAGAAGTCGACGTGCTTGGTAGCGATAACCTCAGCGTCAAACCAGTCAGTTTCTTCAAGCAACGCTTCGTTGATGTCAAAGATGCGCGGCAGACCGATAGCAGACAGCGAGCTATTGAAGCGGTGCTTAATGAATTCCTTTACGTTCGCTGCTGGCATGAAATCAAGTTCACCTGCTTCAAATATCCAGTCAACGATTCCCTCTTCGGCTTCATAGGCTTCGCGACACGATTCAATAATCATTTGGTTACATTCCTCATCAAACCATTCTGGATGTTCTTCTTTGATGATGTTTATGACATCAATTCCGAACATGCCGTGAATTTGCTCTTCCTTAGAGGTTGCTTCTACAGCGTTGCTCATGCCTTTGAATAGATTCTTGTACTTATTGAACGACATCATCACCAGGAATTGTGAAAAGAGTGACACATGCTCAACAAACAATGAGAACAAAAGGACTGATTTGAAGTAGTCTTTATTATCTTGTGTGCGAGATAGTTCGATGGTCTTTTCGAGGTAGGCGATACGTTTTTGGATAACTGGGATATTTTTGACTCGCTTGAACTCATCATTAAGACCGAGGATTTCTAAAAGGTGGGCATACGCATCAGCGTGTCGCACTTCTGACTCCGCAAAAGTGGCTCCTACCGCACCGATTTCTGGCTTGGGCATCTTTTTGTAAATATCACCCCAGAATGTCTTTACCGCGACTTCGATTTGCGCAATGGCGAGCATTGAGTTTTTGATAGCGCTACGTTCCACCTCATTAACATTGACGTGAAAATCCTGCACGTCAGAGGTGTAGTTGAATTCAGTATGTACCCAATACGAGTGTCGGACAGCGTTGGTGTACTCATAGAGGTTTGGGTATTCGTATGGTTTCAAATTAACGCGACGAGCAAAGATGTCGCGCTCGCGGAGCTTTTTGCGCTCGTTGCGATAGATGATGTATTTTTTGGCGGTGGTGAAAAAGTCCTTTTCCATCAAGGCCTGCTCTACCAAGTCTTGAATCTCCTCCACAGCTGGTGCTCCGTCGATACATTTTTGAGCCAGCGGACTATCAGCCGCTGCGGTGCCAGCCTGGACACACATAGCTACTATCTTTTGGTGGGCTACTTCGGCTACTTCTTGTGCCGTCTCTCGATTACCCTCTCCTGTTTCAGCAAACGCTTTAGCAATAGCGCTGACGATCTTCTCAATATTAAACGATTGAGTTGAACCGTCACGTTTGCGAATCATTTCTATATTCATAACTACAGATACCTTTATGTTGCTAAAAGGAATCCCGCTAACACGTAACCGATGATAGTAAGTGACTCATTGCAGATAATAGAGTCAGTCAGTTAGGTCTGAGCGCGATTTTTGGCGACAACAACCCCCTGCCGTCTCCCGACGGCTTAGACATAAGGGTGTGTCTTACCTCCGACACACGAGTGGTCGTGTGGTCTAGCCACTATATCATTTTTTAAATCTCGCTTGGCAGTGGTCAAAACGAAAACAAACGTTATTTTCAAAGTGGTGGTTGATTGTCGTGTGGATAAGTGTCACCTCGCCCACGGTAGAAAATAATTTTTCGATTTGCCAAGTTTTCAATACCAGAAAGTTATTCTGAAATTGGTGTTTTACGACACTCACTGTTTGCTTTTTACTCCGTCACGAATTTCGCGTAGCAACAGTATCTCTTCGGTTGGTTCGGCTACTTTTTCTTCTTCTGGTTTGGCATTTTCTTTGCGTTGCACAGTATTGATGGCTTTTACAGCCAAGAAAATAACGAAGGCAATGATGATGAAGTCAATCACTGCTTGAATGAATATTCCGTACGTTATGGCAGTGTCTCCTACGGTGTAATTTAGACTAGAAAAATCGATGTTCCCCAGCAACAAACCAATCGATGGCGTAATAATGTTCTCTACCAAGGAAGAAACAATCTTGCCAAATGCGGCTCCGATAACAACGGCGATTGCCAAGTCAACGACATTGCCTTTCATCGCAAAGGCTTTGAATTCTTGTAGTAATGATTTCATATGCAATAGATTATATACCGAAACTTTTAATGATGGTGATGGGAATGAACTTCTGATGGTAAGACTGTGCGGTTTTGGAAATACCAGGCAGCCACCAATGTTGTAGCTGGCACCGCCAGAATCAAGCCGATGCTGCCGATCATAATCCGGACTAATTCTACCGCTACTACCTCATTATTTAGTGCTAGCCATATATCGCTACTCGAAGATGCGTAGAGCAAAATAAGCGGCAAGGCCACTCCGGCGTAGGCTAGAGCGAGAGTATTAACTAATGAGCCAATATGATCACGACCAACCTTGATTGCTCTACTATAGAGTTCGTACGCATTAAAAGATGGGTTGGCTGATTTTAATTCCTGCACTACCGATGCTTGAGTTATCGATACATCATCGAGTACACCCAGAATACCAATCACAATTCCTCCTAGCAGCAGTCCGGCCAAATCAAGTTGTCCGTTGGTAGCAAAATTTAGATATACCGCCGCATCATCACCAAACCCTGTCAAACGCATTGCTTCCACTGATACATACGCCAAGCCACCGGTAATAGCGACCGCACTGAATGTACCTCCAAAGGCAATGATGGTGCGTGGATTCACCCCATGAGTACCAAACAATACTAATGACAACACGACTGCCGCTACTCCTATAGTCGTAAGGGCCGGATTATATCCGGCTAGAAGCGCTGGCACTAACACAAAGAGAATCGCACCAATGCTGGCCGCCAAAGAAATCAACGCTCTCACTCCTTGCCACCGTGACAGAATCAAAAGCAACGCCACAAATAAGAGGGCAATTAGAAGGAGTATAGGTCGACGTTCAAAGTCATTATAGGTAAATTCTTCCTCGCCATTGATGGTTTCAAAACGGGTGACCAAAATGTCATCACCTGGCTGTAGTTCAACTACTTCGCTCGTAATTGTCACCACTTCTCCGCTTCTCTCCCCTTCAGTGATTTGGACTCGGACAGTTTGCACTACTTTTGTAGCATCAGTCCCAGTAATTGGCGCTTCTTCATTCGAAATAACATCCAGCACTTCTGCAGTGAGAACTTCTTGCACATCTTGGTGTAGCTCTTGGGCGTCAGCGACGACAGGTGCTAGGAGTAAAAAACTCAATCCTAGTAATAGTCCTGGCTTAGAAAATAAATCTCGCCACATAAAAACCAATACTGACACTAATCGCTAACGTATATATGAGTGTCAAAAAGAATGATGGATGATCCATATCTATAGCCTAGCCTACTGACACACTTTAGACAATATAAAGAGCGGCGGCCAAAGGCCGCCGCTCTTTATATAAACAATCCGTCTAACTACATTGTAGTGGGAGGAGTGTCGGTTGGAGCTGTTGACTGCGTTGCAGCTGGCATAGCGGTTTCTTTTTTCCCACCAGCAAATCCAGCGTATAGCGCTACCACAGTAATAACAATGTGAAGCAGGTTATCAGCTAGATTAATACCAATGAGTCCGAGCACGCTACCAGTAGCGAGTCCCAAGATAGTAACAATTAGGTACACTACACCGAACACTTTGAAGTATAGGCGAGCGTTACTAGCTGAGGTGGCTCCCCAAATAGCCACGAGACCAGTAAGGATGTGAACGATATTGTGTAGAGCGTTTACTTGAAAGATCCCGAGCAGCATGCCATCTACAGTAATTCCTGGTACAAATCCAAGAATACCGATAGCGATGAATACTACTGCAAAGATTTTTGCTAAAAGTTGAACATTCATAGTTGTGTAAATTTAAATAGAGTATGAATTACTAATAATAATTCCTTACATAGTATAGCAAAATTTGTACTATTTTTCTGTTTACCTCGACAAAATAGGGTAAAACCGCTAGTATATTCCCCACTTGTGATCAAGTTGATCACCGTTATGGCGGCTATAGTATAACGGTTAGTGCATCGGTTTGTGGTACCGAAAGTTCGGGTTCGATTCCCGGTAGCCGCCCCAGAATGTGACTTTCAGTCATAGAACCGCGCTTCGCGCGCAACGAGGACAAAACAAAGTACGGTGAAAGTGGCTCTGCGGAGCCGTTTTCCGGTGGGGAATGCAACAGCTCGCGAGCGCGCAGGCGGAGGTTCGAGCCAAAGATTTCTTTGGCTGCAACCTTTTTCTTTAAAAGGGTGCCATCGCGGACAATTTCAGGCAGGTTTTCTGCCACTTGTATCCACTCTCGCATGGGTTCGAGCCAGCCAATTCGGGACGTCTCCAAGGCAGCGTTTTTCTCCTGCAGTGACTTCTTTTCACTGAGCAAAGCTGCTTTCTTCTCGAGATATACTTCCCGATCAATATCCTGCTCTAGGTATGAATCGAGAAGACGCTCAAGCTTTTGTTCTATCCTCCGCTCACGCTCCTTGCTTGCCTTGAGATGTTCCGTTGCGTCGTAGGTTGAGGCAGTTTCCTCTTGCGCCAGCATAATCTCCAACTGCCTCGCCCACGACGCGGGCAAAGAAACTGTTTCTAGTAACGCTGTGACTTGTCTATCTATCTCCTCTTCTCGAACATAGGGTTCATCACATTTTAATTTTGATTTCTTGGTACAGCGATAATACACATACTCATGCACGTTTCCGTTCTTCTGTTTTTTAACCCTATGTTCAGCAGTAATCATCATGCCGCAACCTCCACACCGCATCAGTCCACAAAATGCCTGTGGCTCATTTTTAAAATTTTTATGCGGTCGCCCGCGCTCTTGCATGACTTCCTGCACTTCATCAAACAGTTTCTTTGCCACAATTGGTTGGTGAGTACCTTCGTGTACCTCACCTGCGTACTGAAACAATCCCGTGTAGAACGGATTGGAAAGGATACAAGTAATTCTCGTTCGGTGGAGTGGTTTTCCGCCACGCGCTTTGATCCCTCGTTTCGCCAAAAAGTTCGCAACGTCTTCCAGTCGATGTTCACCCTCAGCGTAGTATTCAAATGCCGCGGTAATGGCTGGCGCTTTATTTTTATCAATGACTACCGTCTTTGTCCTCGAGTCGTTGATATATCCCATTGGTGCCAGCCCTGGATATTCTCCGCGACGAACTTTTTGGCGTAGCCCGCGCTTGGTGTTTTCTGAAAGTGAATCCACGTAGTATTTACTCTGCCCAAAGGCGATGCTAAGCATAAATTTTCCTTGTGATGTGTTTTCAAACCAAAAAGTTGGAAATTTCAGCATCGAAATATGTTCGCAGTCGAGCAGATACACAACTCGTCCCCCATCGACTGAGTTGCGTGCGAGGCGGTCTGGGTGCCAAGCGATAATGCCCACTGCCTCTTTTCGCTCGAGACGGTTCATCATGTCATTAAAAATTGGACGGCCGGGCATCTTGGCACTCTTTTTCTCCACAAACTCCTCTGCTATCTCTAACCCCTCCAGCTTGGCAAACGAACGCAACTCCGCCAGCTGCGCTTCGATACTTAGTACCTGCTTATCCTCGACATCGGTCGACTTGCGGGCATATAAAAAGAAGGTAGGTTTCTCCATAAGAACAAGATATTAAAACTTTAATAACCGCCCTAGGTGCAACCAACCAAAGAAGACTTTGATTGTCCTAGGACGGCTATTAGAAAAAGCTTTCTATATCGGCTGGTTGCAACTCCATCTTATCACAAAACAAACCTTCTTTTCTTTGGGCAGATAAATACACTCCACCGAACGAGAATGAAATTGTCGTGATGGCGAACCTCCGCCTGCGCGCTCGCGAGCTGTTGCATTCCCCACCGGAAAACGGCTCCGCAGAGCCACTTTCACCGTACTTTGTTTTGTCCTCGTTGCGCGCGAAGCGCGGTTCTATGACTGAAAGTCACATTCTGGGGCATCTTTATGATTCCGCTCGAACCTATTTCCAAGCGAAGCTTGGATGAACAACGCTGGCCGCGCCGAGTGCGTGGTGAGGCTGTACCTCAACGTACGCATTCGCGTGCGTGGTAACGCTAATGCGCACCTCCTCCCGT
>CAXRCZ010000011.1:0-21885 GCA_964229335.1 Minisyncoccia bacterium | reverse complement strand
CTACACGACGCTCTTCCGATCTACTATAACGAAAACCCGTTCCGGCGGGTTTTCTTTTTATATATCTTTTAATAGTTAAAAATCACCGCCTTTGAGGCGGTGAAGTTTTTAAACAGTGACCGTCACTTATTGCTGCAACACCACTGGTATCTCTACCGCTGCGTCATTTTCTGGTAAGCCAGAGGCATTGGCTCGCTGAAATATGACAGTGCCGTTGTTGCTGTAGCTATCGGCTGGTAAGTCGTACGAAATCGAACCGCTGAATGGCACCATGTCGGTGGTCATCCAATCACCCTCCGCTTCTATATAGCCTTCACCGATGATGAGTCCGTCCCAATTAACTACCACGACTGGTGCAGTAGCTTCGAAAAACCAGTTACCTTGCGCTTCCCCTGTTAAGGTAATGGGATTGCCGACTGACTGCCTAGCGCTTGGCGAAGTCACCTCAATGTTGGGAGTGGTAGGGCCACCCATACTATCGCGATATCGCTCTACTACTTCTGGATGTTCTCCGGCTAGACACTCGGCCATAAATTGGTCGGCCTGTTCGCCAGACTCAAATAGCATATAGGTAAGGGCGTTTTCACACGCGGCTTGTATGGTTACCTCTCCAGTATTAGCTGGCGGTGTGAATCGAACTGAATCAATAAGAGCTGTGAAGTCTTGTCGTATATATGAGTCAGCTTCTAGGTATGAGCCAGAGAAGTAATATATGTAGCCTCCATTAGCTACCACGACATTGTCTGCCATATACAGACCATCTATGGTGTAGCGCACAGCATTGGCACCTCCTACGACTGCATCACGGTCGATTTCTCCCATTAGTAGTCCGGTATTAGAAAGTTGAGGGTTAGCATCGACCCACATGTTGGCTGATTGGTTTTGTTCATTTCGATACACCACTAGTTGAATAGTTGGCGGGGCTTCGCGAGCAGTATCGCTCGACTCTAATTCGGCCTTTTCTTTGGTGTTGATGATGCTATAGGCTTTGACCACGGTTGGTTCTGTAGTGTTGAGATTGGTTACGTCTTCTACGGTATAACCATCAGGGCCGGTTGGATAATCAAAAGCTAGCTGAATTGATGAGTCTGAGAATTGAGTGAGACTTATGTCGCGTTCGCCGGCCTCTTCTTGCCCGCCAAGATGCTGCACTGCTATATACAGACCAGCGCACAATACTACGAATGTAACTATGGCAATTAACGATCGTTTCATACGAAATTAGCGATTAGGCGAGATTAGTCAAACTCTACAGTCGACATTAAGGTAGCGAAGGCTTCGTTCATTCGATCTCCAGCTTCTTCATACTGACCAGCGAACAGATAGTGATTACTTTGGTAACTCACTAGATAAAAATCTTGCTTGTAGGAACCATCAGCAGAGTAGCGAAGCGCATTTAGACCATCAATCTCCACTACTTCTGGTTCTGACGATGCAGCAGTAATAGCTGTGAGTGATTGGTTTTCCTGCGCCCACGCTCGCAACTCATCGAGACGACTCATGTCTGGAGCTCCAGGTAAGGCTTCAGGCTTGGCAAATACAAAGACGCTCATGGTTGGAGGAGTAACACTAGCAGGATCACTTTCGCTCGCGATAAACGCTTGGGTGTCCATGATGATAAAGGCTTCTTTTAATGGCCCTTCTTCTAGAGGTGGTTCGATAAGAGTAAATTTATCAACACCACTTTCATAGGCAAAAGAGAGAGCGACATTTGGACTACTTACTGTTTCCATAGTCGGCACCATAACAGTACGGTTGTCGAGGGCTGGCTTGGCGAGTAATAAATAAGCGGCTATAGCTGCTACGATTATAACTACTGCTAATACAATGTACAGATAATTGTTTTTTATTTTTTCCATTTTATTGATGACGGTTAGTGGTGTTAGCTCTTACAGTTCTATTCCCTGCATTATTTCTGCTTGTGGGTTAGAATAGTATATAAGAAATATGGCAAAAATTCTTGTTATCGAAGATTCACACGAATTGGCAGACTCGTTAAGAGATATTTTGACAGTAGCTAATCACGAGCCCCACATTGCGCTGTCTGGAAAAGAGGGTCTAGCACTGGCTTTTTCGGAACATCCAGACTTGATTTTACTGGATATCAAGCTACCTGACACAACCGGATATGAGATATACCGACAATTACGTGAGGACTCGTGGGGCAAAGACGTCAAGATAATTATTATCACTGCCTCTGAGTCAGTTGATGAAATCGCCAAGAATCTACAACTCCCCCTCAGCCAAGTAATGTTTAAGCCAGCAGTGAGTGTCGAGGAGGTCCTAGATAGAATTAAGACTCAGTTGGCTGCGTAGCTTCCACTACTGGTAGCTGGACTTCAAATACACTCCCGACATTTTCAGTTGAAGTGAAGGTGACGCGGCCGTCGAGCACTTCGGCGGCCTCTTTTACAATATATAGTCCCAACCCTGTACCATCCGGCTCTGTCCGAGCAGCGTTGGTGGCGCGATACAATTTGGTAAAGATTTGACTCTGTTCGGTAGGAGGAATGCCGATTCCGTTGTCAGCCACCGACAATACTAGGTCTGTTCCCTGGCGATTAAACCCGATATGAATAATTCCGCCTGGTCGGCTGTATTTAACGGCGTTTGAAAGCAGGTTGCTGGTAATCATTCGCAACAAGTGCGCATCAGACACAATTGGCGGTAGTGAAAGATCGTAAAACTTTTTGACTATTAGTTCTTTTTGCTTAATTCGTGGAGTCTGTTCAAGCAAAATATCATCCACTAGTTTTGACACTTCTACTGAACTAAATTCTGACTGGAACGTACCCAACTCAAAGCGTGACACGCGCAAGAAGTCATCCACCAACAGAGCCATTCTTTGTGTTCCGATGAGGAGGCGGTCGGTGTACTTTTTTTGCCGGTTGGTCAGATTGGCTCCTTCCATTCGTAATAACTCTGCGCTCCACTTAATAGCTGCGATAGGCGTTCGTAATTGGTGTGAGGCTAGAGATACGAAGTTGGTTTTTGCTTCGTCAATTCTTTTTTGTTTAGTGATATCGACGAGCGTTAAAAGTCCGAGGTTTTCTTTGGCTCTTGAGACAAATTGATATAGAGATAAGAGCGCCCAACTAGCACTACCATCTGGTCGCGTCACTCTAACTGTCTCGTCGCCGATAGAAATACCGTGCTGAAACTTCTCAATCAGTAGTTCGATGTGACCCATTTCATCGGACTCAATTCTTTGAAAGATGTTGAAGCCACGAAGTTTTTCTTTTGGGACACCGAGCATTCTTGCTCCCGACACGTTAGAAGAAATCACCTTTCCTTCTTGATCTATAAGCAAATACGGTACCGGGCTGTTTTCATACAACTTACTGTACAACTCTTGTGATAGCGGGGTGATGTCTAGACCAAGGTCATATTTGATGTCATTTTTAGTGTCATTCTTTGCGCTGTGATACGCAATGACAGCAATCAAAGTGCTGAATATAAAAATAGCACCAACCACTACCAACTTGAGTTCATAATCAGTGAACTCATGAACCATGACAAATAGTGTAAGGAGTGTGAGTAAAACGAAAAAGACCAACGTGGCCTGAATCATTGGTTTCTTAGATGTCCCATCTCCGGTTCTCATACTTACTGAATTTATAGTAGCATCCTCGCTCGCTTGATTTGGTAACAAATTGACACCCCTGTTATCTGCAAAAAGCTCTGTTATACTAGCGACCAATGAATCAAGTCGTGGTGAAAAAAAGTCGAGCTGGATTGGGTCTCTATGCCAATCAAGATTTTAAAAAGGGTGAGCAAATCATTGAATATATTGGCGAAACTATTACCGAAGATGAAGCCAACGAGCGCGGTGGAAAATATCTTCTCACCCTCGATAGTGAAAGAGTTATCGACGGGAAGTCTCGCACTAATATTGCTCGTTATATTAATCACGCCTGCAAACCAAATTGTTTTTTCGAACTAAACGAAGCTGAGACTAGAGCGTTTGCTATCGCAAAAAAAGCTATCAAAGCTGGTGAGGAGCTAACCGTTCATTACGGCAAAGATTATTTTGAACAATACATCGAGCCAACTGGATGCCGGTGTTCAAGCTGTACGAGCTAAGCGTAGCGCTAGTTGCAGTTTCGCGAGGCTATGGTACAGTCATGACACTTTAAAATACTTTTGATTCACCGGCACAATTTATTCATTAAGCCCCACTAATTTGCAAAACAAGGGAAGAAAATTTTCAAGAAAAGATACTAGAACTAAGATAAACCAAGCTATTCGAGCGCCTGAATTGCGGGTTATTGGGCCTGAAGGAGAAAACCTGGGTACACTTTCTCTCGCAGACGCCAAGAAAGAAGCTGAAAAGCGTAAGCTCGATTTGATTGAAATCTCACCGAACGCCAAGCCGCCGGTAGCCAAAATCACTGATTATGGCCAATACCGCTACGAAACCAAGCGTAAGGCGAGCAAAGCCAAGGCCAAAGCTCACGTCACCGAAACCAAAAGTGTGCAGGTAAAAATCGGTACAGGAGATCATGACCAGCAACTAAAAGCTCGCCGTGCGGCTGAATGGTTACTCGAAGGACATCGAGTAAAAGTCGACTTGTTCCTATGGGGACGATACAAGTACATGGAACCTGATTTTCTGAAAGAACGTCTCGAACGATTCCTAAAAATCATTCCAGCAGAATACAAAATCGCTGATCCAATCAAGAAAAGTCCAAAAGGTTTTACTACTACCCTAGAAAAAGAAGGTAAGCAAAAAGCACAGAAAGTAAAAGTGTTGGATGAAGATAAACCTGACAAAACAGCCTCTGGTGACGCTGCTGAACCACAACATAAGCCCAAGAAAAAGTCTTTGGATGAACTAATGGACATCGAAGGCGGCATCATATAAGAAATGTCTATATTGCCCGTATCACTTTGTTGAGCGGCGCAAAATAATTCTCACCGTATAACTTAATACGCCTCACATTATTTTGCTTGCTCGCCTCATGCTACAAGCAATCAATATATTTCTTAAGCTATAAAATAATTTCCCGTTTTTACTTGCGGAAAACCTCTAAATACGGTATATTTCTGCCACTTTGCCGTTTCCCAGGCAATGCCCGATCACACCTATCTCTATGAAAACTAATAAATCATACACAAAGCGAATCAAAGTAACCAAAAATGGAAAATTGGTGGCGCGCAAGCCTGGTCAAAACCACTTTAACGCTCGTCAAACTGGCCAACAACGACTCGGTCGCAAACGAACCCAGAACCTCTCTCTTCCAAAACGAGTTACCCGACGCTTTCTTCCTAAATCAGGAGCCTAAGCAAACCTAGTTTTGATTACTAATTAACCAACATTACTTACCATGGCACGTGTAAAAGGAGGCCTAATGGCCCAGAAACGACGACGAAATATCCTCGATGAAGCAAAAGGATATCGTCTACAACGCTCAAAGAAAAAGCGAGCAGCTCGCGAAGCAATCTACCACGCTCAACTGCACGCTTTTAATCACCGTCGCGACAAAAAGGGTGATTTCCGACGCCTGTGGACCGTCCGCATTAACGCCGCTCTTATGCCCCACGGCATCAAGTACAGTCGGTTTATCAAGATGCTCAAGGACAAGAACATCGAACTAAATCGCAAGGTGCTTGCTACCCTCGCTGTAGAAAACCCAGAAGCCTTTAACCGCGTTGTTGAAGCCGTAAAATAGGTACGTACCTAAGTACGTACCATATAAAAACCGCCGGACGTACGTCCGGCGGTTTTTATATTCTAGCAATATTCTTTCTCCTAAGAGTAATAAAGGTGTATAAACAAATATTAATTCCTCCTATGGTTGTTAAGTACAGAGCAGTTAGTAAATTAAATTCTGCAGAAGCTAAGATATTAAATAAATAACTGACTGTTATTAAAAACCAAAATAATCGTGTTTCGCTCATCGGTTCCTGATATACCTTTCTAAAAGTTGGAATGTATCCCAATCCATCAATTATGGTAACGAGCATGACAGCCAGCAAAGGATTCTCTAGCTGTACCCAAATAACTATTGCGAGGAGAGCTGTAATCAAAGTTAGAGTGTCTGAAGTCGTGATGTTTTTTGAACCGTACTTAAGAGACAAAATCAATACAAAAATTACCATTGAGGTTCCTGCCAGCATTGGAAAAAAACCTAAGTCACCACCACCCACATAGACCCCTGCCGTAGCTACCGAAGCGGTAATTGCCCAAATCAGCCAAGTGTAGGTGTGTGGTTGGGTGTTTCCTTTAAATAAGTCTCTGAGATACGGCACATACGCTGTCACCATCAGCAAAATTGCGAGGATAGTAGCGAAAAGTTTAAAAGCATACACTTCCATACTAAAAATCTATCTCTATCTTCGAACCAAGTTCCGGTGCAATCGCCTTTGCTCCCAAATATTCCCGTAAGCGCTGCACCAAGAAGAGCGAGGCTCGTTCTTCCCCCATGGTTACGAATATTTGCTTGGCGTTTTGTCCGTTGCCTTGGTGTACGAAATCAATTAACTGTTCGCGGTCTGCGTGGCCGGAGAACCCTCTAATAGCCGCAATCTTCGCTTTAACTTTTACTTTTTGACCATCTATATAGACTGCTTTTGCGCCGTCTTGTAGCTTACGCCCCAGGCTACCGGTGGTCTGGTAGCCGACCAGTAATAAAGTGGTGCTAGGGTCGCTCAAAAACTCTCGTTCGTGGCGTCTGATACGACCGCCATGACTCATGCCCGAGCCAGCAATGATGATTTTGGCTCCTGGTGTATTGGCGATTTTGTTTGATTCTTTGACTGTTTCGGTAAAAGATAACCCATCAAACTCGAAGATATCGTCGCCGGCTTTAATTTGTTTTTGAATAGTTGGCTTAAGGTACTCAGTCGAATTTCGATATATCTCTGTGACAGCAATGGCTAACGGCGAATCAAGATAGGTATTAATCGATTCCACTTCCCCATTCTCAATTAGATTGTTGATTTCAAACAAAATAGCTTGTGTCCGCTCGAGTGAAAACGCGGGAATAATTAATGTTCCTTGTTTCTTGATAGTGTCTTCGATGTGAGATTTTAGTAGGTCTGTTCTCTCTTCGACTCCTTCGTGCGAGCGATCTCCATACACGCTCTCCATCACCATGTAGTCATAGTCAGTAGGTATATCTGGTGGCGACAAAAGCGGTTGCGGCACATTACCAATATCACCAGAGAACACTATCTTTTTATTATTACGAGTCAGCTCGACGATGGCTGAGCCTAGTATGTGACCGGCGTCGTAAAAATTTACCGTTATATCTTCCGCGATTGTAAAAGGTTCTTCATAGCCATGTACCTTCCAGAGGCTGAGACTGGCTGCTACCTCGGACTCATCATACAGTGGTTCTTGATTAGTTTTTTTTGCTTCGTACTGCTGCACCTTGACCGCATCAGCTAGCATGACAGCGGCTAAGTCTTTGGTGGCTGGTGTTGAATAAACAACTCCCTTGAACCCTTCTTTTACAAGCTTTGGTATACGACCAATATGATCAGCGTGAGCATGGGTAACCAATAGAACGTCGACACTTGTAGGGTCATAGGCAAAGGCGGCAGCGTTCTCTTCTGCTGCAAATTCACTACCTTGAATAAGGCCGCAATCTACCATGACCTTGCTATCATCCCACTCGAGTAAGAAGTTTGCCCCAGTTACTGATCCAACACCGCCATAAAATCCTAAGGTTGCCATGAGTGTAGTATAGCAAGGAGCGGTGTATCTGTAAGTCGCTTATTCGGTCTCTTTTTTGGAGGTAAATAATAGGTAGGCTACTGCCGCACCTAGTGAACCAACTATAAGGTCTTTGGCGGTGTCAAAGATGTAGGTCTCAGTATTGTAGAGACCAGCTGAGCGCTCAAATACTTCCCAGGAAACCATAACCAGTACCAGTACCAGTGCGATAGTAATGAAATTTGGTTTGAGAGGAAAAAAAGATAATGTCGAAAGAGCCTGAACACTAAACACAATCAAGGCACCACCCCAGAAATGCATGATGATATCAAATGACGGGTAGTACCAGTATAAAGCCGTCTCGACTGCAAAGGCATGAGTCATAGCAAATAGCGCAGCTAACAAAACAAAGAAAAGAATGCGGCGCGGAATCATACCTGCATAGTAGCATTTACCATAAAAAATACACCTCCAAAGAGGTGCATTTTTGATGGAACCACAGACGCATGCTCCCTGACTTTTTTATCAGGTGGGCACCCTATCCGATTCGTGTCTGAAATCCATCACTGGTTCTCATTACTCCTCGCGAGTTCAGGCAGCCCTGATGCTATGTATTCCGGAACATACGGATGTGGTTCCACTAATAATGGTAACACGAAAAATCGCCACCTCAACCATAACTTGAGGTGGCGACTACGGTTCCATGCTCTTGGATATTTTTTACATATCCAATATAGGAAACTGGTTACGGCGGGCACTATCAGTACATATTCGATCCACCAGGGTGCATAAGTGAAACCTGCTGGTTGATAATCCATAACCGGAACAAAGAAAAAACTTGATAGTGCAAGGCCAGCTATTACGCATTCGTGAGAATAACGCATACTAAGGCTCCTTTCTGGTTTTACTATACAGACTATTTAGGAAAAAGAAAACGCTCCCATAATGGGAGCGTTTTCTTACTCAGCGTTGTAGAGAATTCTCTCTTGCGCCGATGTGTACTTCATCATTTCTTTGTCATCGAACCAAATGGCGATTTCTCGCTCGGCTTCTTCTGGTGATTCTGATTGATGCACCAAGTTGCGGACTGCCCGGTTTTCGTAAGTGGCATGGAAGTATGAATCAACTGTATAGTCTCCACGAATGGTTCCTACATCTGATGTGGCTGGCTCAGTACTGCCGACAATTTTAGAAACCACGGCCACGGCTTTATTCCCTTCTAGTACCATAGCTACCACTGGGGCTGCCGTCATGTAGTGCACGATAGTACGAATAATGTCTTTACCGTATTCAATCGCTTCCTTATCAACCTCCTTACCTTGTTGGGCTAGCTCTTCGACAATACCTTTTCCTTTTCGTTCGTACCAGTCATCATCTTTGTTGTAGTGCTCGAGTAATTGCGCCTCGCTCGGGACAATCATTTTCATGGCGGTAATCTTGAGGCCAGTTTGTTCAAAGCGCTTTATGATTTCTCCGACCAGACTGCGTTGTACGCTGTCAGGCTTGAGAAGTACTAGCGATCGTTCTTGGTGTGGGTGTGTTTCCATAAAATTCAATATTAGGTGGTGGCAGTATAGCCCGGGAGGTAAAAAATTACAAAATAGTTATCTAGTTGGTTATTCTTTGGTAAGAATCATTGGACCGTTTTCAGTAATAGCTACTGTGTGCTCAAAATGAGCACTGTAGGAGCCGTCTTTCGTGTAGACACTATACCCGTCTCCTTCATCATCAAAATACACATCGTCTGTGCCGAGGTTTACGATTGGTTCAATAGCGTACACGTGACCGACTTCAATCTTTGGACCAGTACCAGCTCGGCCATAGTTAGGAATAGAAGGCTCTTCGTGAAGGTCGTAGCCAACCCCGTGGCCACACAACACTTTTACTACAGACAATCCACGTGATTCGACTAGGGTTTGGATGGCGTGGCTGATATCTCCGATGTGATTGCCTGGTTTGGCTTGTTTGATACCGAGAGCCAAAGCTTCTTTTGTGACCTCGAGTAACTTCGTAGCTTCTTTACTTATCTCACCTACTCCGACAGTGATGCCAGAATCAACTACCATACCCTGATAAGCGATAGACATATCGATGTTAACCACATCTCCTTCAGCCAAAACCACCCCTTCACTTGGTACACCATGCTGAACACATTCGTTGACTGATATACAAACTGCAGCTGGATATGGACGATCAGCAAATCCTGGATGATACCCTAGAAGAATTGGTTCAACGTCGTACTCTTCGACCAATTGCATAGCCAGATCATCCAACTCTAGCGTGGTCACCCCGGGCAAGCAGGCTTGTCCCAAGCGCTTGAGCATAGCGGCTAGAATACTCCCGGCTTCACTCAATACCTCAATTTCTTCGGTTGTTTTTTTTGTAATCATTATAAGTTTAAAGCCTCTAAGACTGACTCATGAACAGCTTCAATCTGCTGCGTACCATCAATGTCATGGACAGTGGTAGATGGCCGCACTCGATAATAATCAAGAACTGGAAGCGTATCCTCTCGATACCAAGCTAGTCTTGTCTCGATTGATTCTTTGGTGTCATCTTCACGAGCTCGAGACATCATCCGTTCTCGTACTACTTCTTCAGGCGTATCTAAATTGATGATTTGTAACTCTTCACGTTCAAAGAAATCGAGTGCATCTTCGAGCACCTCTGCTTGATTTACCGTTCTTGGGAAACCATCAATCAATAAGTGACTCTTGTTGTCTAGCTGATCAAGCATGGCTTGCCCCCAGAGAATATGCGTCAAGAAGTCCGGTTGCAGTTGTCCGCTATCAAGCGTCTTGGCTACTTTCTTTTCGGCAAATGTTTCGTGCTTCGCAGCCAAAGCTCGAAAGCGTCGGCCAGTTTGGATATCGACAATTCGGCGGGCTGGATCACGCTTTGATAAGATTTCGAAAAGCTTTTGAATTTGAGTTCCCTTTCCACTTCCTTGTGGGCCGATAAAGATAACGGTGATTGGTTCCATATAATTTACTAGACTGCTAGTGATGAAGCCTTAGTCTACATCGGTTAGATAAAATTTCAAGAAAATGCTACTCTACTCAACATTATGGAAAAAAAGCAGATTATCACTATCGCTGGCAAACCGGGGAGCGGTAAATCCACCACTTCAAAAAAAGTAGCTGAGGTTCTCGGTTACCAACATTTTTCTTCTGGAGATTTTTTCCGAGCAATTGGGAACGAGCGCGGCATTGACGTGTTGGAAACCAACCTAGTAGCAGAAGAAGAAAAAGATATCGATCACTTGGTTGATCAGAAACTCCGCGATTTGGGCGCGGAAGAAGACAATCTAGTGATTGATTCTCGGATGGCGTGGCACTGGATGCCATATTCGTTTCGTGTCTATCTAGAGCTCGATCTCCTGACCGCCGCCGAACGTATCATGAACAAACTTGATGAAGAACGCCGTCACGCTGAACACATTCCAGCCACCGCAGAAGAGTATGCTGAAGTCCTCGCAAACCGACTCGCTAGTGAAACAAAGCGCTACCAAGATTTGTATCAAGTAAATCCCTACAACCCAGAGAACTACGATTTAGTAATAGATACTGAAAGCAACGAACCAGACAAAGTGGTGGCAACCATCGTCGCCGAATTTAAAAAGTGGCAGAGCCAGTAGGCACCATACGTAAGAAAAAACAGCCCGCTGGGCTGTTTTTTCTTATTTCAACTATCTTTTTATTACTTTACTTAGAGAGTGATAAATTTCTTTCGAGACGAGGCGGACAAAAAACTTTTTTCGAGTCGTACAAGCGTACGGTGAGATAAAAGTTATCGTAGTCCAACAAAGTCACGGGAGAAATTAATATTCTCTAAGTGAGACTTGGGCGTCGAGACGTCGGATTAGGTCCAGTACCACTGACACGACAATCAAGACCGCCGTACCACCGATAGCAAGAGCTGCTACACCGGTGATAATTTGCATACCGACTGGCAATACCGCCACGATACCGAGGAAGATAGCTCCGACTAGGGTAAGTCGAGTAACTACATTTCCTAGATATTCGGCTGTTCGCTCACCTGGGCGAATACCTGGAATGAACGCGCCATTTCGTTGCAAGTTCTTGGACATTGCATCCGGGTCAAAGGTGACCGCGGTGTAGAAGTACGTGAACAAGAATACCAGTATAAAGTAAGTGATTCCGTAGTACCATGCATTGTTCATGAAGTCAGTCACAACTTGATTGGCAGTCGTAGTCCAAGCTAGGTCAAATGAACCTAAGACGTTGAGTACCATTTGTGGGAACAAAAGCACTGACAAGGCAAAGATGATTGGGATAACTCCAGCTTGGTTGATACGTAGTGGCAAGTATGAAGTACTACCCCCATACGTATTACCTCCACGACTCTGCTTGGCATAGGTGACTGGCACTGGTCGCTCGGCTTCTGTCATATAGACAACGGCATAGATGATAGCTAACGCTACTACTCCAAAGCCAATGTATAGCGGCAATTGTGATTGATCAAAGCCAAAGTACAACTGACTCGCTGTTGATGGAAGGCTGGCCACAATACCAGCGAAGATGATGATAGAGACACCGTTTCCAATCCCATATTCGGTGACCAATTCACCAATCCACATCAGTAATATAGATCCAGCTACTACCAAGATTACATTAACTGCAAACTCAAAGGTCGACAGACCAGGTAGTACTCCTTGGCTCTGCAATAGAGTAAGGAAGCCAAACCCTTGCAATACAGCCAGTGGCACAGTCAACATACGACTGTATTGAGTGAATTTAGCGCGTCCAGCTTCACCTTCTTCGGTGTACAAGCTTTTCAGCTTTGGTGACATTACTGTCATCAACTGCATGATAATAGACGCAGTAATGAATGGACCGACCCCAAGCATCACAATCGATAGGTTAGCTAACCCACCTCCTGAGAAGATGTTGAGTAATCCAAGAAACTGGTTGTTGGTGAAGAATTGCTCTAGCACCGTCTGATCTACTCCCGGAATTGGCACAGCTGCCAATACACGGAAGATAAGGAGAGCAAATAGTACAAAGAGAATTCGGTTGCGAATAGCTGGTTCAGTGAAGATTATTTTTAGTTTTTGAAGGAAGTTCTGCATGATATGTCTATGCTATCGCTTATTTGACACTTCCGCCAGCTTTCTCAATTTTTTCTTTTGCTGAAGCTGAAACCTGACAATCTTCTACTTGTAATTTAGTGCTAAGTTCTCCGTTTCCAAGAATCTTCACTTTTGGCGCTCGCTTTCGTACAGAGTTAATTACACCAGCGGCTACTAAGGTTTTAGGAGATACAGTGGCGCCTGCGTCGAATGCTTTGTCGAGCTCGCTCACGTTTACTACGGTTGGTAGATCACGTTCTGCATTTACGGTACGGGCTCGGTTGGTTCCGTGACCACGAAGCTTTGGTAGCTTTTTGATCAGCTCACGCATTTCTGGACGAGTGCTGTTACCAGCACGCGCTAGTTGTCCTTTGTGTCCACGACCCGAGGTCTTGCCGCGCTTTCCACCACGACCAACTCGTTTAGCGGTTTTCCGCTTGTTGGTTGGTTTTAGTTCATGAAGTTGCATACTAGTTTTTCTTTAGTTGCTTGAGCGCTTCGACAGCAGCGCGTGCGTTGTTAAGTTTGTTTTTACTGCGAGAAAAGATCTTCGCAGTAACATCCTTTACTCCTCCCAGTTCGAGGACGGTACGGACAGACGAACCAGCTACAAGTCCGCGACCAGGTGCTGGCATAATCATCACTTCACTTGAAGCGTACTTGGTGTGTACGTCGTGAGGAATATGACCATCTTTGTTCATTGGAATAATGATTAGGTTCTTTTTGGCATCTCGAGCCGCTTTTTGGATAGCTAGCTGTGTGTCTGAAGCTTTTCCAACTCCAACACCAACTTTTCCTTTTTTGTCTCCAATCACCATTGAGACTGAGAAAGAGAATCGACGACCACCAGCCATAACACGAGTTACGCGGCGGATGCTGATAATCTTTTGATCAAATTCCGGTCGAACTCGTTCAGTTCTTCCACCACGTCGTGGTCGACGTTGTCGTTTATCACCACCTGGTCGCCGGCGCGGTCGTTTCTGATCCGTAGCGACAGCTGGTGCATCGGTTGCCGACTCTTTCTTTGGAGCGGCAGAGTCTGGAGTAGTTACTCCAGTTGTAGCTTCCTGCTGTTTTTCTTCTGACATAAAGTAATTATAGAGTTATAAATGTGTTTGAGTTCGCACTAGAGTACGAGACCTCCCTCACGAGCGCCGTCTGCTACTGCAGCTACAATTCCTTTGTATTGGAATCCGCCGCGATCGAAGACTGCGCTTTCAATTTTCTGTTCTTTGGCTTTTTTAGCGACTGCTTCACCCACTGCTTTGGCGCTCTCTAGTCGAGAACCTTTTTCAGTGCGTGAGTCGGCTGCGGCCAAGGTTTTTTCTGCTTCATCGTCAATTAGTTGTGCGTACACAAACTTGTTGCTTTTGAAGACAGCCAGACGTGGGCGAGAAGCGGTACCAACCACTTTGGCACGAAGGCGCTTGTGGCGTACGGCACGCTTAGCCGTCTTGGTGTTTGATTTGTTGATCATATTGATATGGTTACAAATCTAAAATTCAAAATACTGCTATTTTGAACCTTAGACGGCTTTCTTGCCTTGTTTTCTGATAATGTATTCTCCCTGGTAGCGAATTCCCTTTCCTTTGTACGGTTCAGGTTTCTTCACTTTGCGTACGTTGGCGGCAAATTGGCCAAGCGCGTCTTTGTCACTACCGGTAAGGGTAATAGTGTTTTTCACCACTTCAGCGGTAATGCCTTCTGGAATGGTCAGATGCACTGGGTGAGAAAAACCAACGTTAAGAACAATTTCATTGCCAGTCACGGCAGCACGATATCCCACCCCTTCAATTTCAAGTACTCGAGTAAATCCTTCGGTAGCACCAGTAATCATGTTAGTTACGTGTGATGCGTAGGTGCCCCATAGCGCTGGCGCTAGGTCCGTAGTACCGGGTGTAAGGATTACTTCACCGTCTTTAATTTCAATAGTGACGTCGTCACGAAACTCACGAGTCAACGTCGCTTTTGGTCCTTTGACGGTTAGTGTCTTCCCGTCTTTATTGATTTCTACCCCGTTCGGGATAGTAATTGGGTTTTTTCCTAAACGACTCATATTTACCAAATAATGAATAGTTGCTCACCACCGACTTTTTTCTCCTTGGCTTCCTCGTTAGTAAGAATGCCGGCTGGAGTAGAAAGAATTAGGTGACCTTTGCCGAATTTAACCGGGTGAAGGTCTGCAACTTTGGTGTATAATCGTCGACCTGGTTTTGAAACACGCTTCACGCCGTTGATGCGGTGGGCACCATTTTCGTAGCGAAGTTTGATTTCAAGGGTTTTGCTTTGCACTTCTTTGCCTTGTGCGTCGGCTGATGCGATGTAGCCGGCATCAACGAGTTTTTGGGCGATACTGTGACGTAATTTTGAGTATGGGACAGAAACAGTGTCCTTGCCTACCATACCCCCGTTCTTTAGACGGATGATGAAATCGCCGATTGTGTCTCCTACCATGATGATTTCTTTACGCCTGGAATCTCGCCTTCATGTGCTAATTCGCGGAAGCAAATCCGACACATATCAAAGTCACGCATGTAGCCGTGCGGTCGTCCACATAAAGTACAACGACGTACGACTCGTGATTTGTATTTTGGCGCGCGTTGCGCCTTTACGATCATAGACTTTTTAGCCATCGATTCAGGTTATGTTAGATAAAAGAATAGTGACATTAAAGAGTAGTCCTTGCATCGCAAGGCGCTACATTATTTGCCAATTATTCTTTTGGATGGAGCCGTTTCACTCCGAGTTGAGTGACTGTACTCCCTAATAATCCGACCCTTTCGAGTCTTCCAAGAGCAACTTTGTACTACTCATTGGTGTCGCTACAATACCAGAATAATATTATTTTGCAATCTAATTCAAAACAAAAAGGCCCCGCATCCAAAGAGGCAGGGCCTCTTTGGATGCGGGGTTTGTGTAATGACTAGGCCACCACTGCTCGAGCCTGGACGTGAGACGAACAGTGCTCTAAGCGGCAGTTGCCGAGAATGCCCGATCGCCAGCACGCCACCGAACGTCACCGAGGCGACCGGCTAAGCAGTGCCACTCCCGATTGACGGTGCGCCAGCGGACGTCGACAGCGAAGACTTCACCGTTCACCTTCACGTAGAAGATGTTGGCGTAGCCGTTGTTGAGGAGTATCCCTTCCTTGCCGCCCCAGTGACCCTCGATGAGCGTCGCGAGATGGGCAAGGAACACATTGACGTCCTCAAAGACATGGCCCTCAGGCAGTTCTCCACCGATCTCGGCGTCATTGGCGGCCTGCGCCAAGTCGGCATAGCGGATGGTTGTCTCATCCGTCGACACCTTCTTCTTCCGCGCACCCGAAAGGATGAAGTCGTTGAAGTTGTTCGACGTCCCTAGACCTTCAGGGGTCTTGAAGAAATCGGACGGGTTGACGGTGTTGCTGGCGACCGTGAGCGAGGTCAGGCTGGTGAAGCGAGTTTCTGCCGGAATGAGTCCAGACAGAAGTTTCTTGAGGGCCTTGGGATTGTCAATCCAGCCCTGCATCACCTCAGAAGTCATATTCGGTGTGTTTTCGAACATGCGTGCCCAGAATTTCATCTCTTGCTTGTTCATGACGGTTTCTCCTTGCGGTTTTCGTCATTCGCTAGCGGCTCCTAAGATATTAGGTTTACCATAGCTTAAAATCGACAACTAATTTGCAAACTTGAAGCTATGGTAAATATGAAAAGAACTAAGCAAATAATAGCACATTTTAATAAAAAAGCAAGGTGCAAAAATATGGCATACGTCAGCACGAAAAAACTTTCTTCTGAAAGGTTTTTCGTGCTTATTTGAGCCTGAAACTATTTAGACTCCTCGACCGGTTTCTGCAATGGCACCCACCAGTTTCTAAAACAAAATGACCGCTATCGCGGTCATTTTGTTTTAGAACTCTCGAGCCCGACTCGCCTATTTTCTCACTGGGATAGGTGAGAAAATTATGACTCCGTCTCTTGATTCTTCCGAAAGCAAAGCAGTTTGCTTTCTAAAAAGCTTATTCAGCTTTTTGAAGAGGCAAGCCAACGTGTCGCAAAAGCGCTTCGGCTTCGGCTTTGGTATTGGCAGAGGTCACGATAGTGACTGACATACCAAACACATCTTTTAGTTCTTCGTCAGCCGTTTCTGGGAAGATGGTGTGTTCCTTGATGCCAATGGTGTAGTTGCCCATTTCATCAATAGAAGTAACCTTTAGCCCACGGAAGTCACGGGTTTGTGGCAATGCGAGGTGAATCAACTTGTCTAAGAAGTGAATCATCCGTGCGCCACGCAGGGTTACTTGGTAACCAATAATATCGCCTTCACGCAACTTGAATGATGCGATTGATTGCTTGGCTGCTCGTGGAGAAGCTTTTTGTCCAGTAATGGTCGCAAGACGATCTTGGATAAGAGCAATTTTTTGTTTGTCATCAACTCGACCGGTGCCGACCGAAATAACTACTTTTTCGATGGCTGGTGCTTGATTGACGTTGGTGTAATTGAAGTCACCCTTTAGTGAGTCAAATACGTTTTTTAGTTGAGTCTGTACTGATTCCATACTCTCTATTTATTACTCGTTAATTAAATCTTTTTACCAGATGGTCGGGCAACTCGCACCTTTTTTTGCTTATCACCTTCTCCTTCGTAGCTATAACCCACTCGCACAGCCTTGTCTCCATCAAGCAACGCGACATTTGATACATCAATTGGCATGCTTTTCTCGACAATTTGCCCTTGTGAGCGGACGCGGCGATTTTTTTGGTGTCGTTTGGCAATGTTGATACCTTCGACAATCACCTGGTTGGTTTCTTTTAGTGTAGTGAGAACATTGCCAGTCTTTCCTTTGTCTTTACCAGCAATGATCTTTACGGTGTCTCCTTGTTTGATCTTCATACGTTTTGATTACACTACTTCAGGAGCCAACGATACAATCCGTTGATAGCCTGCTTCTGATAATTCTCGTGGAATCGGACCAAAGACACGGTTCGCTCGTGGTTCTTTTTTCACCTTGTCGACGATTACAACAGCGTTGTCATCGAATGACACGTATGAACCATCTTTTCGTCGAAACGGTTTTCGTTGACGTACCACTACTCCGTATACCACGTCTTTTTTCTTGATTTGTTTTCGGGGTTCAGCTGTTTGTACTGAAAGTACCACCATTTCCCCTAACTCAGCGTAGCGTTTCTTCGATCCGCCTAGTACTTTGAATACTCGACCGACCTTACCACCAGAGTTGTCTGTAATCTTTACTATTGTTTGTGGTTGAATCATACGCTAGTTTTTAGTTACCAGAGCAAAGCTTTTTCGCTTTGACATCGGGGGTACTTCTTTAATTTCGACCTTGTCTCCTACATTGGCTGTATTACCAGCATCGTGCACAAGATATTTCTTGGTGCGACGAAGGTACTTTTTGTACTTTGGGTGCTTTACATACCGTTCTACCGCAACCGTAATGGTATCCTGCATTTTTGTACCTACCACTGTACCGCGCAATACGCGTCCGCCAGTGGACATTTTTTGTTCTTGGTTTGTTTCTGAATTACTCATACGCTATTTGGTATCGGTATTAGCTCGGCGGCTAGTAAGTTCGGTGAGTGCTTGAGCGATGGTGAGCTTGGCTTCACGAATCACATTAGCTTTGCGGCTGAACTTGTCCTTGAAGCGTTCTTCTCGGACAGTTTTTCGAGCTTCTGCCACGGTGGCAATCAATTCTTTGTCTGATTGTTTTCGAATGTTTTCCATTTTCATAGGCATTATTTCTTGCTTGGAGCTTCACTCTTGCGAACGAACTTAGCCTTAACTGGTAATTTTGCGGTTGCCTTACGAAATGCTTCGCGAGCAACTTCTTCTTTTACACCTGATACTTCGAACAGGATTCGGTCAGGTCGAACTTCGAACACAAAGTGATCTGGGTCTCCCTTACCTTTACCCATCGGTACCTCAGCTGCTTTTTTGGTGATTGGTCGGTCTGGAAATACACGAATCCAGATTTTTCCAGTCTTTCCTAGGGTTCGAGAAATTACTCGACGAGCTGCTTCGATTTGGTTTGAACGTAAACGACCACCACTCGTTGCTTTTAGGCCGTACTGACCATGCGCTACGGTAATTCCGCGCGTATCTGGGCGTTGTCGTCTAGCTTCGCTAATACGATTGGTTTGCCATTTACGGTGTTTTACTTTTTTTGGAACTAACATAGGCAATTATTATTTAACGTTCTGGCCGCGTGCTTGTCGTGGAGCTCGTGGTGCTGGCGCAGCTTCTGCTTGGGTAGCAGCAGCGGCACGATCAGCAAACACTTGTCCGCGGTAAATCCAGACTTTGATACCAATAACTCCGTACGGCAAGTTAGCTTCGACTCGCGCAAAATCAATATCAGCGCGGAGGGTTTGTAGTGGCACTCGACCTTTTTTAATTTCTTCTTTTCGAGCCATGTCGGCGCCGGCAAGACGACCGGAAAGAATAATACGAACTCCTTCTACATCTCGGTTAGCCATTACTTTCTCAGCTGTTTGCTTCATTACGCGACGGAAAGTCAGACGCTTTTCTAATCCTTCGGCAATCATTTGGCCGACGATGCGAGCTGATGATTCTGGCGAACGTACTTCTTCGATATCTACCTTGAAATCAAGTTTTTCACTCATCTTTTGCTTGCGCAAAAACAAGTCAAGTTCTTTCTTCAATGCAGTGATTCCGTCACCGTTGCGACCAATGATAAGTCCTGGCTTCGCAGTTTTGATGATAAGACGAATAGACTTGTCATCTCGTTCAATCTCAATCGCGTCAACTGACATACCTTTGAGACGCTTCTTTAGGAACCGGCGCAATGCAGCGTCAACTCGCAAGTATTCACGAAACTTCTTTTGGTCTGTCGTGAACCAGCGGCTTCGCCAATTGCGATTGACACCGATCCGTTGAATGTATGGATGTGCTGTGTGTGTCATAAGTATTATTAGCCGAGCTCAACTGAGATATGGCTGTTACGTTTGTTAATGCGTGACGCTGAACCACGAGCACGTGGCATAAAGCGCTTGAGGACAGTTCCTTTGTCGACTGAAACTCGCTTGATTTTCAAGCTATCTACATCCCTTCCCTGCTGCTTGGCGTTAGCGATAGCTGACTCGATAAGCTTCGCAAACGGTCCAGCCGCTCGTTTATCGACGAATTTAAGGATGGTAAGTGCTTCGGTAGCTTTCTTCCCTCGTACTAAGTCAGCAATGAGGCGAACTTTGCGAGGCGACTGGCGGTAATTTTTGAGTGTTGCTTTCATACCAAATTATTACTTACTAGCCGCTGCTTTAGCTGCTCGGGCTGCTGCAATTTCAGCTTCTTTCTTCTTAATATCGAGTTCTTTCTGCATTTTACCTCCGTGTCTCCAGAACTTCTTGGTTGGGGCAAACTCACCGAGCTTGTGACCGACCATGTCTTCGGTAACGGTGACTGGTAGGTGGTCTTTTCCGTTGTGAACACCGAAGGTAAAGCCAACCATTTCTGGGGCAATGACAGAATTTCGCGCCCATGTTTTGATAGCGCCGCCTTCACCAGGCTTCTTTCCGTCGATCTTCTTTAGTAGACGTTCATCTACGTAGGGACCTTTATATAATGATCGTGACATATCGTGTGTACGGACAGGTCTGTACAGGCGAATTTCTTTGTCGTTACGGCTGATTGCTTCGTCGCGGTATAGTCATACCGCTCCTCGCAATCAATCTAGACTCCGTGAACTTCATCCCTTACAGTTAGTCCTTGTTGTTTATAGATTTTTGATAAACCGCTTGATTGGAGACTTTTACTGAAAAAGTCCGCTCAGTGGCGGATTGAGTGAGAATCCCTAGTAAAGACAGGTAACGGCCGGCCTTAGAAGGGATTCCCATTCCGTTATTCTTTTGTTCTTCTTGCTCCAGTGAGCTAGAAATGCGACAAAGGTTTGGAACGGCGTTAGAGTACCAAAATGAGTTAAAAAGTCAATGTTTGCTTGAGTCTTGACTATTTTATTTTTAAATTGACTTTTTGGAGATTTATACTACAATATAAAAGGATACCCTATTCGCATTCACATCAAAACGAAAGGATGAATTTAGATGTATAGGAAGCTACTAATAATTAGCACGGTAGTACTACTCCTAGCATGTAGCGATGCTAAGGAAATACCTGCCGAAACATCTCCAGATATTCAGAGTCCGGAGTATACATATCGCACCCTGGCGTTTGCTAACGACAGTGAACCACCGATGGTTGTTATAAATACTTCTTACGAAGTCAGAGTTCGTAAGGAAGGCGACAAACAGGTTATCGGTATGGCAAATCGTGCTAAGGCCACCAAGATGTATTTGGTATTCGAGCGAGAATTATCGCTGCAGGCAATCGACAAGACAGCCATTCCTCCGGACATCGCCAAAACCTGCAACATTACCTACACTTATGCAGGCGAATGGGGTGGAACTTGTACCATCGATGGTGACACCGTAGCGCTTCAATCTACCGAATATACTTTCGATTTCGAGGAAGAGCTTCGAGAAGTGCTGAAGCTGGCATAGTATTGTTCATCAACCCTCCGCGTAATAGGGCGCGAAGGTTAAATAGAGCCCGCCCAACCTTTACTGGTTCGGCGGGCTTTTTGCTATAGTACAACCATGCCAAAAGCCCGTGGTCGCGAACACTCTACCCTGACTGAAACCGCCAAAGTGGTGGTGAAGGAGCTCGAGAAAATACCAGGTATAAAAATGATTGCGCCCGGAGAGATTCGTAGTAATCGCAAAACAGCTAGCGAGCGGTATGTGACTTGTGTATTCACTACTGCTGGCTTTGAACTTATTATCAGTGGTCAAAGCGCCCAAAAAGTCGCCGTGCACACGACGCGAAAACCAGAAACTGTCTTTACTAAGCTACAAGAAAGCAAAAAACTGCGGGAATTTAATTTTAAAAAACGCTCTAGAAAACCGGGAATATAAAGTAATAAAAAATCCTGCCGTATTGGCAGGATTTTTTAATTACGAGGAGATGTTAGTAGTCAATCTCATCTAACGCATCATCGATTTCGTCTTCAGCGTCGTGAGCGTAGTCGATAGCGTCATCGTAGTCGCGGTCATCGTATGCGTCTTCAGCATCGTAGAGTGCGTCTAGTGCGTCATCAAGATAGTCGTACGCATCA
>CAXRCZ010000010.1:0-15192 GCA_964229335.1 Minisyncoccia bacterium | reverse complement strand
TCGCCGGCTCATTCTTCAATAGGCACGCCGTCGCCCCGAAAGGCTCCGACTCCTTGTAGATGTATGGTTTCAGATCTATTTCACTCCCCTCTCCGGGGTTCTTTTCACCTTTCCCTCACGGTACTAGTTCACTATCGGTCTTCAAAGATATTTAGCCTTACCAGTTAGTTCTGGCAGATTCATCCAAGCTATTCGTGTCTCGGACTACTCAGGAACAAAATCAACAGAGAGAGTAACATTTCGAATACAGGACTATTACCTTCTGGGGTCATGCTTCCCAACATGTTTTCCTATATTACTCTTTGGTAACTCTGCGCAACTAAATGCAGATTTTGCCCTACAACCCCACACATATAAATACGTATGGTTTGGGCTGTTCCCGTTTCGCTCGCCGCTACTCAGGGAATCGCAAGAACCTTCTTCTTGAGCGTAATGGCGCTGTGCGCCACGCTCATTTCTGAGCTGACGCATAGCATCCGCTCAAAAAGAAAGTTCCGACTATTGCTTTCTCTTCCTCTTGGTACTGAGATGTTTCACTTCCCAAGGTTCGCTCCCTCATACAAGGGTTCCTACTGAAAGTAGGAAGGTTTCCCCATTCGGACATATCCGGGTCACAGGTTAATTGGCACCTCACCGAATCTTATCGCAGCCATTTCACGTCCTTCATCGCTCTTTGAAGCCTAGGCATCCACCATACACCCTTCGTTCCCATAGGGAACGCTGTACACCGCTGTACATAATTTTGAGTGTCGTCCGGAGATACATACTCCGGACTGTGTGTAGTCGCGAGCTTCATGGAGAAAAAGACAAGTCCCTCTCGCCATGAAGCTCGCGACAATGTTTGTCTGGGACGAAAAGACCCGCACCCGAAAGTGCTTTGTCTTTACCAGACAAACGTTACCTGCTGAACAAATCACTGAGTGATTTGTTCAGTGCCTCCGGGCGTCGATTCCCAGAGGTCTTTTCGAACACGGTCTTATTAACCGTGTTCTTGAATATGCAAATGTCAATGAAACTCGCATCCCCTTGAGTTGTGAAGAAAAAAGCCGCGACTCGTCGCGGCACAAAAATCGCAGAGCGAATGTTGGTGCTACGACGTGGCTTTTTTCTCAGGACTCATAAATACGTGCTGGCTATTCTATAGAAATCAAAAAATAAGTCAACCCTCTAACCAATGATTTGTCTACCACTATTTCCACAGGCTATACCCACTTTATCCTCACGGCCAATGAGCAGCGGCCGAGAACGCCAAGTTGCTATAGTAATCCATAATAAAAGAGCGGCGACCACTGGTCGCCGCTCTTTTATTACATCCGATAGGTAGCACTAGTCACCTCATCTTTTACTCCTATCTTATCGACGAGTACCTGATGATTGTAGTCAAAGAAATCACGGGTCAGCTTGTCATACATTCCTACTCGATACAGCAAATCTTCAGATGACATCGCGGCAAAACGAATTTCGATTCCTACTTCTGCTTCGAGTGAGCGAATGGCTTTTTCTACCTTGGCTTGGGAGAACTTTTTCATCGCTAGAAGCACATCGATACGTTGTTCAAAATCTCGCACAAATACTCCTGATACCCCAACAAAATCAAGTACACCAGCTTGGCGTAAATGCTTAAGGAGATTCTTGCCATCAATCGGTGCTGTCTCAAACAAGAACGTCTGCAAAGCCTGGAGTTCAGGAAATGATTTGTTGAGCGTAAAAGCCAGAGTTTTTAGCTTCCTATTACTATTAGGAGAATCGACATAAATATTTTTTTCACGAATCACTTGCGCTTTTTTGAGTGCGTTAATTTCGGCACGGGCTGTTCGCCGCACCAATCGTGCACGCCGACTAATATCATCAAAGGTGAATTCCTTAGAGGGATTAAACAGGAAAAAGCGAAGCAGCTTTACGCGAGAAGTACTTCCAAACAGAATGGCAAGCGGGTCAGACATATCGTTATATGGCGATTATATCATGTTCAGGCTCAGCAGGGCTCTGGACAGTAAAAGCGGGTTATTTCTTATTTATCGAAATTAAAACCGCGAACCCAGGGCCGCGGTTTTAATTCATCAATATAATTGAGAACTTAGTGCTTAGTGAGCTTGTCCAGATAGCGCGCAGCCGTGTCTCGTCCACCGAGACCAAAGGCTAGTCCAAAAGCCAGCGAAGCAGCGAACACGAATCCAGCAAACAATAGTTGCACAAGCTCGGTAGCAATCTGTAGTTGGTTAAGTGCAGCTAAGGCAGCAAACAGCAAGATGGCGTACTTGGTAAAGCGCGCAATCAAATCAGCCGTGCTAGCAAAACCAGCTGCGCGAGCGGTGCCGGCTACACTAGCTGATACCAAGTCAGCGACCACCATTGCTCCTAGCAAGATAAGAGCCGCCACAATCACTCGTGGAATGTAGGTCAAAATCTCTACCGTGAAGAATGCGGTCACTTCATTGAGACCAAGCACATCGAGTGCAACCACCACAAATACTGCGATGATAAACCATTTGATCAGCGAACCAACAAACTTGGCTGGCTTGAAGCGATAGCCAGCGCGAGCACTTAGCGTGTCTACTCCGGCGTGATCTAAAGCGGCGGTAAGCTTGAGTTTAGTAAATAGTTTTTCAGTGATTGACTTGAGAATGTCTCCCAAAATCCAACCTAGAACGACGATGAGGATTGCTACTACCAGTTCTGGAATAAATCCAATTACGTCAGTCCACAGTTCCTGAAAAGAAAACTGTAGTGATTCATAAATATCTCTACTTCTATCCATAGAATTTTCTTATCTATTAATATCTACTTACAGTATACTACAAAATTTGTACAACTTTTGATTTGACCACATCACTGTGCATATACAGGAAAAGCAGGCTATCGCCTGCTTTTCCTAGATAGATTTCTTAGTAAGAAATTACTTAAGATTTACAGTCGCCCCAGCTTCCTCTAACTTCGCTTTGAAAGCTTCAGCGTCTTCCTTCTTCATTCCTTCTTTCAATACTTGTGGAGCACCATCTACTGCATCCTTGGCTTCCTTGAGTCCAAGACCAAGAACTTCTTTAACAGCCTTGATGACGGCAATCTTCTGTCCACCAGCATCGGCTAGTTCGACAGCAAATTCTGATTGCTCTTCAGCAGCTGCACCGTCTGCAGCTGGTCCAGCCACAGCTACTGCTGAAGCTGATACACCAAAGCGCTTTTCGAGCACCTTCACGAGCTCGTGTAGTTCAAGCACAGTCATTTTCTCTACTTGTTCTACTAGAGCTTTGAATTCTTCTGGTACTTCTACTGATTCATCAACATCAGATTCAGCCGCCGGTTCTTCAGTAGCTTCTTCTTTGGTTTCTTCAGCAGGAGTTTCTTCCGCTGGAGCCGCAGCTTCAGCGGTAGTTTCTTCGGTAGTTTCTTCGGCTGCTACATCTTTAGTTTCTTTTTCGTCACTCATTTTAATGATTTGATTATCCAATCCTTAGAAAGTTAGGCTTTCTTCTCAGCTATGGCATTCAAGCCTAGTACGAGACCTTGGATTGGAGAGTTGATAACATTAACAAACATACCGCGTAGTACTGGTAGTGGTGGAATAGAAGCGATTTCAGTCATTTCGACTGCATCTTTGTATACTCCTTGGAACACTCCCCCAGCAATCGATAGGTTGTCTTTGTGCTTTTTGGTGAATTCTTTGATCTGTTGGGCTGGTGCAATCGCGTCGGCACTGTATGCCACTGCAATCTCACCTTCTAGCTCAGGCATAGACCCTTCGAAGGCGTCGCCAAAGGCTCGCTTCATTAGGGTCTTTTTAGCTACAAAATAGCCAACGCCTTCGCTCTTTAGCGCTTCGCGCATAGCGGTTGAGTCAGCTACGCCAAGACCGTTGAACTTAACAAAGACAATACTGTCTGAGTCATTTCTTACACCCTCTAGCTTGGTTAGAATTTCTTCTTTTTTTGTTTTTGTAATTGCCATGATCGATAAAATCAATGGATAATATCAGACTCACAAAGAGTTGTGAGAGCTCGACCACGTACTGTATAAAAAGAGTACGACCTCGGCCGGCGAACCAAGCGGTTCTTTGACCAGCTTCCTTTACGAAGCTAGACCGACTGTCATGAGCCTGATGGTTGATACTCTAGCAAAACCGCCACAAAAGTAAAGTCTCCCTTTACAAAGGGTCGCCCTTTGTAAATGAAAGCCATTCGAGCAATTCTTCCTTATGAGTTGTAGGAGATCTAAAATATTCAGGAAAATAGGAAGGTGAGAGAATCGGATTACCGAATTGTGCACCTAAATAATGAGCTAAACTTGAGTACTCATACCGACCGCAGAATAAAAATGCTTCTTGCATATTCTCTATACCGGCTTTTCTCCAATCACTTTGAATTAATTTTACTGGATTAAGATGGATATAGGCATACAAATACTTCAAGTACTGATCTGTGTCAGCCCATTGAGCTTTGAATTTTCCCTCAAACAACGTGCCGGTTCGTTCATAATGCTTGTTGAAATACATTGAATAACTGGTGGCGAGCTTATTCATAAACGTGGCCACGCCTCCCTCCATTAGTGGCGTGAGTAAAATATGAAAATGGTTTGGCATAAGACAATATGCTCCGATTGCTACTAACTGTTCTCCTCTGTCCCATTCGTATAGATTAGTAGCGTTTCTTTTGATAGATCTAATATCTATTCGTTTTGTACCGTTTGCTAAATACATTCTTTCCAAAAATCTGTAATGATCTTTCGGAGTTTTATAAATTGTACGCTTATCAACTCCTCTGTTGTATACGTGGTAAAACTCACCATTTGCAAAACTAAAAGAACGAGTGCTCATATTTACATTGTAACAAAGGGCCACCCTTCGCCATCGGCGAAGGGTGGCCCTTTGCTGGTTTTCTGGTGTTAGTGTTTTATGTTTTGGTTTTTTAGTTGTTCGGCTTTGTGGCCAACCAGATTGGCTAGAAGCTGGAGGAAAGTCGCCACGGCTGAGAGGGCCAAGATGATGACCGGAATAATAGCGTATGGCGTGAGAAGATAAAAGAATACCACCACCGCTGTCACCCAGACCCCCATACACCATGGGCAACCAAAAAGATCTGCTAGTGTGCGGCGCATGCCGCGCTCTGGCTTGTGCAATTCTTCACCATCTTTCCCATCCATAAATTGTTCGCGAACAAATTTAGTAATAGCGTCGTAGACAAACAGCCGCACCAGCCGCCAGCTTGCCAAGGTGATGAGTACAAAGTCAGTGAGACGAAGAGTGAATGGTGAACGATAGGTCTCGGTAGCAAGAATTCCCATTCCAGCAATCACGGCCGCTAAAAAAACCAGGCTAAAAAATAGGTTCCACCAGTATTGATTGGTATTGCGTATAGACATAATTTTATCCGAGTGATCCGAGGACCAATATGGTCGCCAAGACTGTAGCGACGACCGCTACAAAACTAAATAAAAACTTATAAAAATCTTTGGTAAACATTGTTGTTAGTATACCAAATGAAAAAACGCGGCGACCATTGGTCGCCGCGTTTTTTCTTAAAATAACAAAAGCCCCGCCAAAGGCGGGGCTTTTGTTGTACTAGAGACTAATTACTAGTTCTATCTAGTGGCTAATCAAGATTAGCTAGCTTGGATAGTTTCGTAACCAGTTCGGTAGTCTGAAGCTGGAGTTAGCAATCGAGCTTCTCCGTCTTCACCATTAGTTTCTGCTGAGAACCATACTTCATCAAGTACCACACGGTATTGACCAGTAGTGTCTGTATCAACAGTCACAGACAGAGTGAAGGTTTCAGTTTCACCTTCTTCGATAGTGAACACACCGTCAGTGTCTTCATCACCAGTTGAAGTAAGTACAGCGTCAACTGTAGCGTCTACAGTACCAGCAGTTGGTCCTTGTAGGCTAAATTGAACACCTTGTTCTACAGCAGGTGAAGTTGATGAGAGTGTAGCGCTGTCAGTGATGTAGAAATCATTTTCAAACGCAGTTACTTCGAATTCAATTGTGAATTCTCCGATATCATCGTTGTCACCTGAAGTATCAGTTTCAGTTTCGACACCATCAGCTGGCACAACGATACCTTCAGTGATTACATCATGTTCTTCACCAGAAATAGTGTTAGTTTCAGTGAGATCATCAGCTCCTTCACCTTCTACAGAAACAGTTTCTGCAGTGATAGTAGCTGAAGTGAATTCATCGTCAACGTCGAATTCAGCGTACAACATTACTGTTACCTCTTCGTCCATATCAAGAGTGAAGTCACCGTCGATATCGAAGCTTAGAGTTTCAGTATTTGCATCACCATCATAATCTTCAGCGTCGTATCGATCACCGTCGATTTCAATCCAGAAGTCTCCTACAAAGTTTTCAAGATTGTCATCAGCTGCTCCACCATCGGTAACAGCTGTACCTGAAACTTCAAGTACGATTTCATCAATTTCGATGTCTGAATCAGAACCGTCAGCATCCAATTCGAATGCGAAGATCATTTCTTCTGACTTGTCATCTTCTTCTACAGTGAATGTAGTAGAGTCTGGGTCTTCTGAAGAAGCGTTGATTTCTAGTTGATCACCTTCACCTTCTTCTTCGATATCGAAGTTAACGGTTGCAGCATTCTCACCTAGGTCTCCAAGAGGGCCGTCTTCGTCAGTAGCAACTCCGTCAGCGTCAAAGTAGCGGATTTCGTCAAGGGTAAGATCCCAAGCGGCAGTTCCAGCGTCATCAACACCGTTTTGTACAGTAACAGCTACTTCTACTTCTACTTCGTCACCTTCGTCTACAATAAGTTCAAGGTTTGAGAAGCGGAATTCACCATCATCTTCGTCTAGGTATTCGTCTTCATCTTCTGCGTCGAATTCAGCAACCATGTCGCCATCAACCCATAGAGAGATAGTTTCGAATACATCCCACGGATCTGTTTCAGAACCAGCGGTTGAGGATGCAGTGAAGGTCATTCGGTCAACTTCGATGTCACCGTCGTCAGCTTCAAGCGTAACAACCATAACAACTACGTCTTCTTCACCTTCTTCTGGATCTTCGTCGTCGTCGATTTCAACGTCTTCAAGAACACCTTCACCAGAAAGTTCTCCTCGATCGTCATCGTCTTCGTCCATGTCTTCGTCATCATCCATGTCACCGTCAGCACACATGTCGTTTGCTACAGCTCGTGATGAAGCTCCGAAGTAGCCAGTTGGATTAACAAGTGATAGTGGAGTAAGGATTTCTGATCGATACTTCACTTGGAATTTTGAAACTGCGGCAGCTGTAAGCGCACCGTAGTATTCAGTTTCCATTCCAGCAGAACCTACACCTGAAGCTGCCACGCGAGTGTCAGGATCCATGTTTAGGAACTCTTGGAGCATTTTCACATCAGCACCGGTTGAGCCCATGCCCAAGTCAGTGTAGAAGTGTCCACACGCCATGTCACCTGAAGTTGTACCTTCAAGTTGTGCGATTTGCGCAAGCAAATCGTTGATCATTTCTTGCAACTCTTCGCTTGATTGTGCAGATGCAGCTGGTGCAAATGCAGCGAAAGCCATCGCAAGTGCTACTACAGCTACTGAAAGCTTAGCAGCAATGTCTTTTGCAATTGTCGTCATATAATAATTATTTTTGTTGTTTGCGTGATTACCACGCATGCCCGTACTCTCGTACGGACATTAATTTGATAAGAACTAATAATATGAATTAATTCATATTAGTAAACGATTTATCATGTCGCTTACGTAATATCACCAAACCTCACTTCTTTAATAAAGAGAGGCTTAGCTGCGAATCAGGTTGGTGTGTCTGTGAGGCAGTCAAAGCCCCGCACCGTTGCTTGTTACGGGCTCACGCTATCATTGTCTATTCGACGGCGCGTTTCGCCCGCAACGGGGCGGGGCAAGCAGGATCAGGTCAGTCAGCAGTTGCGTATGTTTACCCTCCGCGCACCGGAGCAATAGATACATATATATGAAACATACAAACTCTATTTGTATGCGTCCCTCAAACTGATGGAACTTTGTAAAGAACGTTACCTCTGCTCAGTGCGTTGTATCTTCTAAAGGTGGTATTGGTTGCGTATGCAGTAATGCATATTGAAACCCACATTTAGAAAACGCGCATAAGCGCAGTACCGAGAGTATAGCATCATATTAATCTTCTCTACAGGCGACTACGTGTGGATATAAGCATGAGACTCATATCGTATAGTTCGTAACCGGAAGAGAAATGACTGTATATCTCTGACTGTTGGTCTGTATGTGTAGACGAGTGTATTTTTTCAGTCTTACGTAATTGTACATTAGATAATGTATTAAATGTTTGGCAAGTTTCTACCGTAGGCGTTCTTGCTGCTGCATTTATAGATACATAAGAACAAATAGTACCCGTCCCATCTCTCGTTAGACTACCATAAACTTGTACAAGTTTCAAAGACAATTACGGTAATTTTTAGTGAAAGAATTACCGGCGCAGATCTATTCGACACTAAATAAGACAGGAGGTCTGGTAAATTATTTCTTTACACTATACCTAGACCAACGCTTTTCTCCCTCGCGAATAACCTGTCCTTTTTCTATAAGACTATTTAATTCTCGTTGAATTGTCTTTTCGCTAATGTCCGTTATAACTTCAGATATGTCTTTTACTGAAGCTTGGGGTTTAGCCTCAAGAATTGTCTTTATACGCTCGGCTCTGTCTGTTAGTTGACTGTGTACCAGATAAGCGTCGCTACTGATGTCGCCTGCCGGAATAGCGATGCGTTTTTTTGTACGGGGAGTTTTTGATTGACCAGATTGGCTACTTGAACTCCTGGAATTAGTGTCGTTACTTTTTACCTTCGGCGAAGTTGTTTCTGCAGTAAGGCTGAGCGATACACTGGTCGTATTGGTATAGTGATTATTGATATATCGCTGCACAGCATCGATCTCGGTAAAGAGTAGGTGATTCACATCGGTTGGCACATGTCCGGTTGCTTCGACGAGACGCAATCCACTCTCAAGACCCAACAGCTCGTACTGTAGTTCTAAGAGACCTTCTTCCACCTGCGCTGGTAACAGAGACAATGAATTGATGAGTTTTTGATGTGTCTGTAACACTCTGTCTTTTACCATTTCAATGTGGCTCTGAGACACTTGTCTTTTATCTATCTGAGACAATATATAGATAACTACTGATAAAATCTTCTCTGTTTTATTAAAGACATTTATATAAAAACCTTCGTCAGCAGATAGTCTCTTAAGAGTGATTTGATTGTCTTTTATAGTGTCCATGGTTGGCTGTCTTATACCTTTACTATAGGCGTAATTTGTCTTTTTGCAAGTATTTTATATTGTCTGATATGACTGATTCGACTAGTTATTCTTTCAATGTTTGCACCTCCGTATACTGGTTCGCGTGGTATTATGTGGGCATTGCTACGCACTTAGAATTTAAAGAAATCAATGGCAAAACGGAAATACAAAAAAAGAACTCCCGCAAAAAAAGAACCGATGTTTGACGACCTGTCTCCGCATGCAAAGCAAGCAATTGGAGCGGTTATCACAGCGATTATCGGTATTTTCTTTTTGTTCTCACTCCTTGAAAGCGCGGGACCGGTTGGTGACTATACTCACACCGCTTTATTGTTTTTATTTGGTGGTGGAGCTTGGTTAGCGCCGCTGGCATGTGTCGTATATATATTTGTACTTCTTAATCCACGCGAAGATGAGCGTGTTAGTACTTCGAAGGTAATTGGGACGATTCTTTTGTTTGTTGCACTGCTTGGTGCTTTAGAATTGTATCGACCAGATCTAGGAGGTGTGATTGGTCTGGCTCTCGCTTGGCCTCTCTCAACCATGCTTGGAATGACGGTCAGCGGCATTCTAATTTTTGGGGCGGTAATGATCGCTCTCTTTCTCATCTTCAACTTCGGCTTCAAACTACCAGCTTTCATGAAAGCAAAAGATACAGAAGAGGATGGGGACGAAGATGACTTGCTAGGATTTGATTTACCGCAAACAACCGAAACCGAAGAAGCAGAGGATGCCGAAGAAGAAGACGATACTACTGAGAGCACAGCATTTTCGACGGTGAACAAAAAAGTTTCCCGAGCAGCAGGTGGAAAGAATCAAGATATAACTATCAAGAACTTCAGTGGTACCTATGTCCCCCCTTCCCTCAGCCTGCTTAATAAAGAAAAAGGTAAGGCTCAGATTGGCGATGTTAAGGCCAACGCCAATACTATTAAACGCACTCTTAGAGAATTTGGCATTAGTGTAGAAATGGACGCGGTGGAAAGCGGGCCGACTATCACACGGTACGCTCTCAAGCCAGCGCAAGGAGTTCGGATTGCGCGTATTGCTGGATTACAACAAGAACTACAGTTGGCACTTAAAGCCCCATCGATCAGAATCGAAGCACCGATTCCAGGCAAGTCCTTAGTCGGTATCGAAGTACCTAATCCAGCCCGCGCAACTGTAGGACTTGCTTCTCTGTTGTCTACCCCAGAGTACACCGACTCACCGCATCCACTTATGGTGGCGTTGGGTAAGGATGTAACTGGCAACGTCCACTTCAGCAATATTGCTCGGATGCCTCACGGCTTGATTGCTGGTACCACTGGCGCTGGTAAATCTGTCGCCATTCACAACCTCATAATTTCACTCTTGTTCCGCAACTCCCCTGATCAGCTACGGTTTATTTTAGTTGACCCGAAGCGAGTTGAATTGACGCTATACAACAACATTCCTCACCTTCTCACGCCAGTTATTACCCAAGCTAAAAAAGCCATTAAGGCACTGAGTTGGGCAGTAAAAGAAATGGAGCGCCGGTACGATATTCTTGAAGCAGAAAAAGTACAAAACATCACCTCCTACCACAAGAATGTCTACAAGCCGGCCAAAGAAGCCTTTGACGCAGCCGGTAAACCGCAAGAGGAAAGTACTTCTCTGCCGGAGTCATTACCATATATTGTAATTGTGCTAGACGAGCTTAATGACCTGATGCAGGCGTACCCACGTGAACTAGAAGCCTGTATTGTCCGCTTGGCACAGATGAGCCGCGCGGTGGGTATTCACTTGATTTTGGCTACCCAACGTCCGAGTGTAAACGTTATTACCGGTACTATTAAAGCCAATGTACCGACTCGAGTAGCTTTGGCAGTAGCCTCACAAGTCGACTCACGTACCATCCTGGACACAGTGGGAGCTGAAAAGTTGCTGGGCGCTGGTGATATGTTGTACCAATCTGCTGATAGTCCTCGCCCGGTTCGACTCCAGTCAGCCTATGTATCTGAAGAAGAAATCAAAAGAGTTGTTAGCTACCTCAAGAAGCAAGACGCTGACATGCTCGATACCTTGAACTTCGACGAAAACCAGGACGATAGTGGTGGCGACAGCTTCTTCAAGTCATTAACCGGCAACGATGACGATGGGGATGATGAACTGTACGAAGACGCTAAACAAGCCGTAATTGAAGCCGGTAAAGCCTCCACTTCGTATCTGCAACGAAAACTACGAATTGGCTACTCACGAGCAGCTCGACTGATGGATATATTAGAGGAGAATGGTGTGATTGGTCCGCAAGACGGCTCCAAACCACGCGAAGTAATCTACGATCCAAGTAGCTCCAACCCCGCTCAAGATACCGACGATAGTAAGGATGATGAACGATAGTATATGCCGCAAATTATTAGCGACAACATTACCTTTCGTTCACTGTTTGGCTTTAGTCTAGTCATTGGGCTAACTCTATTAGCTGTCGCGTTTGTCGTCTTTCAAGCTCGCTATCTATTGATTGGTCCACAAATTACTGTAGTAGAAGCTCCGGAAGGACCTCAGAGCGAACGACAAGTGTTTATTTCTGGTACGGCATACAATATCTCTCACCTGTGGCTCAACGATCGACAGATTTATACCGACCCACAAGGTAATTTCAAGGAGGCAATTGTACTGGAAAACGGGTATACTGTAGTTACCCTACGAGCTGAAGACCGTTATGGACGCAGTAGCGAGATAACCCGAGATATTGTGTTTTCTCCCAGTTCGTTTATCCGCTAATTATTATATCTATGGCCGCAAAAGCAAAAAAAACTACTAAAAAAGCCACCGCTACCCCAAAATCAGCTAGTGACGGTGCTGATATCACCGAAACTATCCGCAGCATCAAAACCAAGTTTGGTGACGAAGCTATCATGACTCTGGAAGAAGGTAAGCGAGTTGATGTTGCCTCTATTCCCTCTGGTTCAATAGGACTGGATGATGCCCTTGGTATTGGTGGCTACCCTCGAGGTAGAATTATCGAAATTTACGGACCAGAATCATCTGGAAAAACTACTTTGGCACTCCACGCTGTGGCCGAGGCACAAAAAGAAAATGGTATCTGTGCCTTTATTGACGCCGAACACGCCATGGATCCAGAGTACGCCAAAAAGCTCGGTGTCAAACTAGACGAACTACTTATCTCCCAACCCGATAACGGTGAGCAGGCTCTTGAAATAGTCGAATCTCTCGTTCGTTCTGGCAAGTTAGATATTATCGTGGTCGACTCGGTAGCTGCCCTTACCCCTCGCGATGAGATTGAAGGTGAAATGGGTGCTCACCACGTCGGTAAACAAGCTCGTTTGATGAGTCAGGCATTGCGTAAATTGACTGGTATTGTTGCCAAAAGCAAGACCATCGTCATCTTTATCAACCAAATCCGCATGCAGGTGGGTGTGATGTTTGGTAATCCCGAAACCACTCCAGGTGGAAAGGCACTCAAATTCTATACTTCTGTTCGTCTAGATATTCGACGTATCGCCCAAATCAAAAAAGGTGATGAGGTGGTCGGTGGTCGACACCGTGTAAAGGTGGTTAAGAACAAAGTCGCTGCCCCATTTAGAACTACTGAATTCGACCTTATTTACGGTGAAGGTATTAGTCGCGAAGGTGAATTGTTAGCCCTAGGTGAAAAATACGGCATGGTGGCCAAGGCCGGTGCTTCGTATTCATACACTCCCCCAGGCGGTGATGATTCCAGTGTAGTAAAACTTGGTCGTGGCTATGACGCTGCTCGCACCAGCCTCAAAGAGGACGCTAAGCTTAAGAATGAGTTGCTGAAAAATATCCGTAAGTCATTAAAAGAAGATAAGGACTAATTTTCCTAAGCCAGATAGAGGAAAAGCCGGCTCGTGCAAACGAACCGGCTTTTTCAGGCCAAGGAGATGAGGGTTTTACTCCACAAAGCGGAGTTCTTCCTTCCCTCCTTGAACGATAGCTCCGATTAGGCTAGCGAGTGAAGTCGCTAGAAAACCGTAGGCAAAACCATTGAGCAAATGAGGACCACCGGCGAACACCAGTGCAAAAAACGTAGCAAAAGTAACGCTAATCAGAAAGCCTTGACTAAACCGAGCAATCAGTCCAGTCCTGTAGCTCAGCTTCAGCGGTTTAATGATCCGTACCAACCAACAAAATGTCCAGCTGGCGAGACCATAAAACACTCCGGTCGCGACAATCAAGTCTTCGTCCGCCTCTGGTAGGTTTTGCTGGTCTAGCAATCGGTTTGAAAGATCAGCAATGGCTGGAAATAACCATTGGTCAGCGACCCAAATAGTTGGCACTAGCAACAACAAAAACTGCGTAATGTACCATCTGGATGGGATGCGCCGAGTATGAATAAGTTCGGGTTCCTTTTGCAAAAAACCATCTTCAGTCATACGAAAGTCCTTTCATCATGAGAACAATGCCAACCGCTACTCTAAAATATTTTGAGCAATTGTCAATTTTGACTCACCACGCGCTGTGCTACCATCTACCGCACTAACTAATTAATTCTATGGCCGTCCTACCCTACAACCAAATAACTCTCAAGAAAGTTATTATTCACGATGGCGAGCCGTATCTAGTTATGGCTTCACACGTATTCCGCAAGCAACAGCGCAAGCCGGTTAATATCACCAAACTAAAAAATCTCAAATCTGGCCGAGTGTTAGAAATTACCTTCCACCAAAACGAAACTGCCGAAGAAGCTGACTTAGAGACCAAAGCAGTGGTCTTTATCTTTAAAAAGCCTGGTGAATACTGGTTCCACACGGCTGGTAATCCAGCTGAGCGATTTTCACTTAGTGAGGAATTGATTGGTGAACAAGCTAAATTCCTCAAAGAAAAGTCAGAATACGATGCAGTGTTATTTGAAGACGAAGTAATTAGTCTCAAGATTCCAATTAAAGTAGAGCTTTTGGTAACCGAAGCCATGGAAGCCGTCAAAGGCAACACTTCAAGTGGAGCTCAAAAAGAAGTAACCGTTGAAACTGGCGCACAGATATCGGTACCGATGTTTATTAACCAAGGCGATATCATTAGTATCAATACTGAATCAGGAGAATACTCCGAACGAGTCGAAAAAGCGTAGGGCCCGCGATATCTCGCGAGCCCTAAGGGTCTGAAATGAAACTATCGGAAAAAGATAGCTGCAACTATCGCCGGAACAACGATTCCAGCGACTGGCCACCAGAAGATTCCTATTCGATGGCGGTCTTCCTTGCTTTCCTCCTTCTCCATTTGTATTGCTTCTGCATCTGTAAGTGAGTCAGTAAGTAGACTATCGTGCATTAGCATTCTCCTCTCCAATCAAAACGGTAGCATATTGTGACATGCATTAAAAGTGAAATAGAGAAAACGCCCCGAATAAATCCGGGGCGTCTTGGTGGTGGGGGTGGATGAGCCGTCAGTTCATACCGAAAGCTTTGCCTGCAGCAATCAAAGCTACAGCCATGGTAACAGCGGCGCAAGGGACAACGAAGCCCCAAAGCATGCTGTAACCAGGAGATGGTCGGCTGAGCTGATTGTGGTTGGTTTGGGGATTGATTACCCCTGAAACATGCGAATCCTCCATGTACTCTCTCCTTCCAATTTTCACCATACAAGTAAATTTTGATTTTTGCAAGAAATGTGGTGTAGATAAAAGGCAAAAACCGGACGCTGGGCGTCCGGTTTTGGGTGTTGGTCCTGTAAAATATTGCGAATTATCGAGTGTGCCAAAAGGCTATGTATTTTGCACACACCCAGTCCTCTAAAATTTCCCAGATGCCAGGGATTCCTAGGCGCAACATCATTATTACTGCCAGCGGTACTGAGGTAACGGTTCGAAATATTTTCCTACTTCGAGATGGTTTCATGAGGGTCTCTCCTCTCTAATTTCTGAAGATAGCACGTGATGGCTGTATTGAAAAGAAGCGGCTCCTATAGGAGCCGCTTATTTTTAGTGCGTGATGTATG
>CAXRCZ010000009.1:0-10155 GCA_964229335.1 Minisyncoccia bacterium | reverse complement strand
ACGGGAGGAGGTGCGCATTAGCGTTACCACGCACGCGAATGCGTACGTTGAGGTACAGCCTCACCACGCACTCGGCGCGGCCAGCGTTGTTCATCCAAGCTTCGCTTGGAAATAGGTTCGAGCGGAATCATAAAGATGCCCAGCGCAAAATATCTTCAATTGGTGAAGATATACAAGAATATCTCAGTTCTGATATTTTAGACCCTTAGTGAGAAACTGGAACTCTCGCCGCCCTATAAACAAAAACTCCCATTGGGAGTCTTTTGTCTCTGTGACACGTTACTGGAACTACAGTTTGGTCAACAAATCTTGCATTAACTCGATTTCGGCAGACTGTGTTTCCATAATGGCGTCTGCCATATCAGTAATTTCTTGGTGTTCAATGTATGGTCTGACACTCTGCGCCATCATAATCGCTCCCTTGTGATGAGGAATCATGTCTTCGAGGAATGTTCGATCCAACTCTACACCAGAGAGATTTGTCAGGTTACGCATCATGGGTTGATATGAACCATCAGGAGTATATGCTACCCCATACCACTCTTGGTGCCATTCTTTTAAGAGAGCTATTTCTGTTTCTTGTGCGGCAATTATCTCGTTTGCCAGAACAACTATCTGTTCATTGGTTCCACCTCTAGCCAATACTTCATTAGCAGTATCAACTGCCTCTTGGTGGTGTGGGATCATTCCCGCAACAAATTCACGCTCGCTTGAAACCATCATGGCAGAGTGGTCCATCTCATTCATTCCAGAACCATTACTCATGAGCGTACCGTCTGGCATGCGATGCATACCCCTTGGTACAGTTTCTTCACTTTTATCATTCTTACCTGCGATAATATAGCCACCAATTCCTCCGATAAGAAGAGCAATTACAGCTACTAAAATTATATTGTTTTTCATGTCTTTAAGTTAGTGAATAATAGATATGCCTATTCACTAAAATAGTTTGGGGTGAAGAATGCCTCTAGCAAACAGTTCTTGCAGTGGTCGATAAGAGAAAAGATAGGTTCGCTCTCGCAACTGTCTTTGTAGTATCCGTATAGTACTCGGTCTAGATGTGATGAGGTTCGGAGCAGCAGCTGCAACCAGAGCGAGTGCACTAGCTGTTACTAGCAGAAGCATGACTGAAGGAGCAACGGCTTGAAAAACTGCCTGCCACGCCCCGATATGATCTGTGGCATTCATCGGGCACCAGGTTTCTGCGTGGGACATATACATGCAGTCACCACCAGTTGCCATCGTGTCCATATCCATACTCATATGAAATAGACTCGCGAACATTGCGCCAAAAACTACTGCAACAACACTGACTGCCAGTATTTTCATACAAATAATTATAGCAAAATTTCAATGTACTTCTGTAATTTGCTAAGCTGAAAGTAATTAGTATCTAACTACCCAACATGCATTCTTCATACAAAACATTCTTTCAAATGATTATCACCTCATCAGTGCTTATGTACATGCTGATGTACTTGCATACCTACGAATTCGGTCATGTATTTTTTAGTGAAACACGTTTATATATGAATCTGATTATGACTGCTGTCATGGCTCTTGTCATGTTGTGGTTTATGCGCCACATGTACACAGACAGAAAGACAAACCAGATGATTGTGGGTGGGAGCATGGCGCTTTTTGCACTCTCACTTTTCCTTGTCCGAAGCCAAGCATTGGTTGACGATGTCGATTACATGGAGGCAATGATTCCGCATCACTCAATCGCCATCCTCACCAGCAGTCGTGCTCAAATTGAAGATCCACGTGTAAGAGAATTAGCTGATGAAATCATTGCGGCGCAAGAACGAGAGATTGCAGAGATGAAAAAACTGATTGAAGAACTAGACTAGAACTGGAATATAAATAGTAGTGTCGTTTCTATTTTCAAACACAGTTCTAACCTTCTTACAGAAGCTGTCTACTCATTGGATATTTTTCATTCTTCAATATATCTCAATGAGCCTTGCGACAGTTTCTCAAACTGTCTCACCTCTACCACGTCGCCCATCAAAATTTGATAAGGAGAAACAGAAAAATTATATTGATATCGCAAAAAAGTATTTAGACTAACGCTAGTGACTGATTTTGAGACCTAAATTCGTGCTATGATTTTGGTATTGAAATTAACTTGGCACAACGGAATACTAGTAGCAATAGCTGTAATTTTGACAGCACTGTGTATCTGGTTGACTGTTGTTGGGTTACCAGCACTCACTGCTTTTTCTACCGAGAATGCTACCGCTTCGGCTACTTCCACACAGAGTGAGGAGCAAAAAGAAGCGGCAACGGGTTGGCCTCAACCACTAGACAAAACAGAATACAACCGGCGACTTCTCTCACTAGCCGGTTTTTCACCTGAAAAGCTCGCGCAAGAAGTAACCATTCAAACTGAAGCTGGTACCACCACAAAACTTAAATATGAGTTAGTCGAAAGTGATAACAGCAACACAACTGTTCGCGGTCAGAACTGGCCACCACAAAACCCCTACCCTCATGGCGGTGCACTACTTCCCTTCAATCGCATAGTCGCCTACTACGGCAATCTCTATTCTCGGTATATGGGTATTCTTGGTGAACTTGATAAAGAACAACTTATTCCGCACCTACAGCAGACCGTGGCAGAATGGGAAGCGGCTGATCCAGCCACTCCGGCGATACCGGCGATTCATTATATTGCGATGGTGGCGCAAGCAGACGCTGGAGCCGACGGTATGTACCGAGCAGTAATGCCAAAGACAGAGGTTGAGAAAGCTCATGCCATTGCCAAGGAAGTTGATGGGATTATGTTCCTCGATCTTCAGGTCGGCTTGAGTACTCTTGAAGCAGAATTGCCAAAGTTTACTGAATACCTCAAAGAACCGGATGTGCACTTAGGAATCGATCCTGAATTCTCTATGAAAAGTGGTCATGCGCCTGGATTAGTAGTCGGCACCTTTAGTGCTGAAGATATCAATTACACCATTGACTGGCTCGCAGATATAGTGAATGAACATCAGCTGCCACCAAAAGTATTAGTGGTACACCGCTTTACCCAAAACATGGTCACTGACTACCAAGACATTAAGCCTCGACCAGAAGTCCAAGTGGTTATGCATATGGATGGCTGGGGTTCAAAAGACCTAAAAACCGGCACTTACAAAAATGTGATTGTGCCTGAACCAGTACAATTTGCGGGGATAAAAGTCTTTTATAAGAATGACTTGAAACCACCAAGCACCGGAATATTTACGGCCAAAGAGATGTTGCAATTTACTCCCAAGCCCGTCTATATCCAGTATCAGTAGTATGGAGGCTGCAAATACCAAAAGTTACCTCGGTGTGCTACTCTCACCACATGGATAAGCCCTATAAAAAAGCAGTATTTATCTTTAGAAGAGACTTGCGATTGGAGGACAACACTGGCTTGTTGGCAGCGCTGGATCAGGCTGAGACGGTAGTTCCCCTATTTATCTTTGACTCGCAGCAAGTCGATAAAAAGAAAAACGAATATTTCAGTTTGCCGGCGTTTTCATTTATGGTGCGTTCTCTCCAAGAACTTGATGATGCTCTGCGCCGTCGCAATCGACAACTATTTGTTTGCAGCGGACAACCCGTTGAAATAATCGATTCACTCATTAAGAAAGACGATATAGACGCGGTATTTTTGAATGAAGACTACACCCCGTTTGCGCGTACGCGAGATGAGATGATTGCAGAAATGTGTAAAAAGCGTGACGTGGAATTCTGTTCGTTTCGAGACTACACCCTATCGCCAATAGATAAAATTCGTACCAACCAAGAGAAGTTGTACAGCGTCTTTACACCGTTCATGAAAAAAGCTCGCGCTGAATACGATGTACCTGCGCCGCGGAGAAATAATTTTTCAAATTATTTCTCCGGCTCTCTCGAAACTCCTACTGTTTCTCTTAAGGATTACACGCCAGAAAAAAATGAGGACTTATTACTTCACGGCGGTCGAGAGGAAGGGTTGAAATTATTACGACAAAATCAGTTTTTAAAAAACTACCGCACCGACCGCAACCTACCAGCAATTGATGGAACCTCTACCCTATCTGCTCATCATAAGTTTGGCACAATATCCATTCGCGAAACCTATGAAATGGTTAAAGAGCAGTCCACCAATACCGAGCAATTCATTAGCGAATTGTACTGGCGAGATTTTTATTACTATATCGCTCTCCATAATCCTCATATCTTCGAGGAATCATTCTATGGTTGGGGCAATAACATTGATTGGGTAAATGATGAAAAACAATTTGCTGCTTGGTCTGAAGGCAAGACTGGTGTGCCGATGGTAGATGCTGGCATGCGACAACTCAATACTATTGGCTGGATGCACAACCGAGTGCGTATGATAGTAGCTTCATATCTCACCAAAAATCTTCTTATCAATTGGCAGTGGGGTGAAAAATATTTTGCACAGCATTTGATTGACTATGACCCGGCCCAAAATAATGGCGGGTGGCAATGGAGCGCTTCAACCGGTGCCGACCCAAGACCATTACGAATTTTTAACCCCTACACTCAAGCCGAAAAATATGACCCAGATGCAGAATTTATAAAAAAATGGGTGTCTGAACTCAAAGATGTACCAGCTGAAAAACTGACTGATGGTAAGACCCAGGACTTTAGTGAGCTTGCCAGCGATTATCCATCACCATTAGTAAATCAAAAAGATAGTTATCATTGGGCGCGCGAAGCGTATAAAAAAGCCAAAGATACAGCTAAGTAAGTTATACTAAAAATATGAATGAAGCGGCCTGGTATCAAGCACTCGAAAAACCTTTTTTTGCTCCACCGACTTGGCTCTTTGGACCAGTCTGGAGTGTACTTTACACCATCATTGCTATTACCTTTGGCTACGTATTTTGGCAAGCTATTAAAGGCGGTCTGCCTTGGTTAGTGGTTCTTCCCTTTGCTCTGAATCTACTATTCAATCTGGCCTTTTCTCCAATTCAATTTGGTTTGCAAAACAACCTCTTGGCAGCGATTGATATTTTGCTGGTACTTGGAACACTAGTATGGGCACTCATCGTCATCCATCCGTACCACCCGTGGGTAGCGTATCTTAACCTACCCTATCTAGCGTGGGTTGGGTTTGCGACAGTTTTACAACTCTCTATAACCTATTTGAATTGGTAATCTATGGCATTGGTAAGTATTCATTTAGCTATCTTAGTTGCTACAGTGTGCGTTATTTTGATAGCTGATCATCAAGGTGTGCAATATTTTAGAGGCAAACGAGCAACCATTTCTCTTCGCTTCATCACCTGGACGCACCGGTTAATTTGGCTTGGACTATTGGGAATGATTGTGACGGGTATCTTTTTAGTAGCACCAGCTTGGGATTACTTTTCTACCCAACCTGAGTACTGGCTCAAGATGTTTTTTGTAGTAGTGTTAGTTATTAATGCAATTGCTATCGGGCAGTTATCTCGTCATGCTACCTCTACTCCCTATCAATCATTACCCTCTAGGGTACAAAAAAAGCTCCTCTTATCTGGAGCTGTTTCCTCTCTCAGCTGGATAGGAGCAATTGTGATTGGATTATTTTTCCTATAAATACAAAACCGGGGACGCTTCGCGCCCCCGGTGCTTTTTGTTGTTCGGCAATGTTCCAAACTCACTACCACGGTTTAATCAATGTACTCCCCAGGACCTCTCCGGCTGCCACAGTCCGGACGAAACCTGACGTAATCAGGTAGCGGTCGCCTTAGACCGTAACCTGTGCCGAGTGCGTAAGCCCGCTGGGATCTGCAATTGCGTGGCATGATGCAGCGATTGATTTGGCGCCCCAATCCTGCTGTCCGATAGCCACACCGAGTGAAGATGAAATCTTCACTCGAGTAAGCAAAGTCGGGATAAAACTCCCGCTGGAGCGCCCGCCTAGCCCTCATTCTTTGCTCTACCGGAGTGGCTTGAATGATTGGAAAGAGTACCCCTGAACTATTCTCGTGCCAGCCCCACCAGTGCAACTCAGTAGGGCGAGTCACTCCTCTGCGGCGGCAGAAGTGGCGACTCATTTGTCTCTGCGTGTATGGGAATTTCCAGTACGCATTGAGCTTTTCTGGTCGATCGACTTCCTCGAGAACTTTTTTCAAATCCTCGATATCCGAACACACGATAGTGGTCGCCTGCGCCTTTGCGGGCGCAGCGAACGTTCCCAGCGCGAGTGCCAGAGTAATAGCAAAAATACGAAGCATGGTGATTCTCCCGTTTGAGTTGATTGTGCAGTACTTCCAAAGTTCACCGTGCCACACCTAAGCTGAAATATCAAGTATGTGCCGCTTTCAAAAACTCCATCGCTTGCTTTAGCACTTTCTTAGAATTTTTGTGTGATAGGAGTTTTTCAGCAGTAGTGAAGTCGCACCATTTCATTTCAATAATTTCTTCTGGTTGCGTGAGTTTTGTCTGGCTATCTCGACAGTAGCCCAGATAATAAATTACTGTCTTTTTAATTATTTTCTCTTCGTGCCGAAAGTTATACCGCACTTCAAACTGAGTTTTTTCTTCCAGAGTGACCTCTATAATGCCGGTTTCTTCTTGCAGTTCTCGCTTGGCAGCTTGGTGCGGTGTCTCGTCCCCCTCGGCATGACCTTTGGGGAAAATCCAAAATCGGTGGTTGCCACCTTTATGAGAAAGTTGGTGTACTAGAAGTACTCTCCACCCAGCTGGAGTATCGAGAACTGGAACGACTCCGTATGAAAAATCTTTTTCAGTTGGACGCTTCTTCATATTAATCCAGTATAACGCAAAATGAGCACTGTATCGGTGCTCATTTTTTCTTGTGTCCACGACTGGAGTTGAACCAGCACGGGAATACTCCCACTACCCCCTCAAGGTAGCGCGTCTACCAATTCCGCCACGTGGACATATATTTGAGGTGGGTCTCATTCTATAGGTTTATCTTCGCTTTGCAACTGTCTCAATTCCTCTCTATTTTCTTCATATCGTTGTAAATATTTTTGCATTGAAGGGTGATACTTTCCAATGAACTCAAATAATATCGGTGCGATGACTTGATGTGCCAAATATTCTTCTGTACCTGGTTCATTATAAAGTTGAATGATTTTATTCTTCACTACTGGATCAGTAAGATCTTTACCTCTCTTATATTTCTCTATTTGAGCTATACCAGTAAAAAATTGTTCTGGATTATTAAAATGACTAAAACTATGTGCTAACTCATCTAAAAAAGCAGCCAACGCTCTGTCTGATTTATATGAACGATCAAGATACATGGTCGGGTCCTCATTATCATGGGAGTCACGAGTTTTGTAATAGTTGCTGCCTCCATATCTTTGATTTCTTCGCAAACTTCTTTCTTCTGATGTGTCCACCCATTCAATTCTTGGGGCTCCACCTCGTATATAGATTTCCCACAATGCCTGGTAAAGACCATCATCTATCTTCTCACGAATTGATTGTTCTATCTCTGTTTGCTCTTGGAACCGGTGATTGGCATAGGCCTCAGTGTCGCCGTTAAATTCTTTTAAAGGTTCTGTATATACTTGTGAATATTTTTCGTAAAAGTCTGTGACCTTTTCTCTACTATCAATACTGTAAAGATAGTCCCTGATTTCGGCACTAGTTATATCTTCACCAGCTCTCTTTAAGGCATTGAAAAAATCTTTGCGTAACCCAGCGGCAATATCTGCTTCGGTTAGTTCACTGCGACCGGAGAGATACTCCATAATTTCGGTAGTGGTCTCGTCTTCGTGAGCGTAAATCTTTTCTCCCGTCTCAAGCTCTATAACACTAACTTGTGGAACTTTCTCAAGGGCTTCACTAGTGTAAGTAGTGGCTTCGATACCTCCATCCTCAACTTGACTTGGTACTGAGGCAGCTAAAGCCGCAGCTAGAACTAAACTGAGTTCTTTTTTGTTTTTTGACGTGTCTTTAGGAAATCCTTCCATGAGAAAAGTATAGCAAAAACCGGCCTTTGCGGCCGGTTTTTGTTTAGTCTTTCTTTTCTTCTTCGGTTGTCTCTTCTGAAGGTTCTGGTCCAGCTGCTGGAGCTTCTTCTCTGACCTCAGCCTCTGTATTTTCTTCAGTAGCTTCCGGTGCTTCTGCTTCTTCTGCAGTAGTTTCTGTTGCTGGCTCTTCGGCCGTAGTCTCTTCTGCCTTAGCTGCTTCCTCTGCGGCTTTGGCTTCAGCCTCTTGCGCTGCGGCTTCTTCCGCCTTCTTAGCTTCTTCAGCTTCGCGGGCAGCCACTTCGGCACCTGATTCAGTAGACATTGAAACGAGACTCATGCGACGCATTTGTCGTTTGATTTCACGGGCTACTTTTTCGCGGATGTAGTATAGCTTGGCTCGACGCACCTTAGCTCGCTTCACGATTTCTAGTTTGTCGATTAGTGGTGAGTACAGTGGGAAGATTTTTTCTACCCCTACCCCACTAGTTACCTTTCGTACAGTAAAGGTAGCTCCTGGTTCAGTACCGTGTTTGCGGGCTAGTACAATACCTTCGAATATCTGAATTCGGGTCTTGCCTTTATCTTGAATTTTTTGGTGAACACGAATAGTATCTCCGGCTTTGATACCAAGATTCTTTCGTTCCTCCATGTTGACGGGTGATACATTCACCCCTGCCATTGCTGCTTTCATATAAATATAGTGTTGTGTCTATAAGTGCGGCACAATCTACCACATACTATCCCCGCTTGCAACGCTTGTTTAGCTATTTCAGTTTGGCTACTGCTGCTTGCAATTCATCAGGAAGCGGAGTCTTGAATACTTGTTTCTCACCACTTGGTAACGTGAGTTCGAGTGATTCTGCATGCAGGGCCATTCTATCCAAGTTTAAATTATTGGAATCATGTATTTTATACTCTGCATATAGCTGATCGCCGACAATCGGTCTATCTAAATACCGTAAGTGAACTCGCAATTGGTGCGTCCGACCGGTCTTGGGAACAAGCCGTAGAAAAGAAAAGATTTCTCCGTTGTATTCCCCCTCTTTTATAGATTCGTATTCAGTGACTGCCTCGCGCAACGTGCCTTTTGCACCCGGCAGCGCTGAGCGTTGTCTGGCGTCTTTGCCACTTCTCCCAATTGGAGCGCTGATGGTTCCCCACCGTTCTTTCATCCTGCCGTACACTAGTGCTCGATATTCTTTGTGAACTAAGCGGTCTTTGAATCGTTTTTTTAAGTGAACATGTGCCGATTGCGTCTTAGCCATAATAAGCACACCGGAGGTTTCTCTATCTAATCGGTGCACTACTCCAGAGCGATTCAGTTCTGTGCCCTCCGGACTATAACCAATCTCACCTACCTCTTCGGCTGCTGGGCAATGTCGCAGGAACCACTCAACCACCGTTGGCCCATCACCCTTACCATCTTCATGGACTAGCCATCCTATCGGTTTGTCGAGCACCAATACATCATCGTCTTCAAAAATTATTTGAGGCTCATTCATAGTTATACGTATTTGATAGAAAATTCTTCGAAGAGCTGTTTTGGCGTCTGCCATTCGACTGACACTTCCTCTACTCTCGAAAGAGATGAACCTTCATGCAGATATTCAACCAGTTCCTTTAGAGTATCAGGTATCCCTTGCGCCACCACCGCCACAGTACCGTCAGCACAATTTTCTACGTAGCTAGTTAGCTCTAATTTTGTGGCAGCGTCTTGCACATAGGTACGATACATCACACCTTGTACCTTCCCTACAACCCGACAAACTATTTCTTGCATGGAGCCAGTATACCTTGGTAAAGACTTTTATAAAGCAGTATTCACTTGCGTTGATTGCAAAAACCGACTATAAAGAAGTTTGACACTTTTGTTCAACAATGGAGATTTTATGTTCCATGACCTGATTCCTGGCACTTCGCTTTTTGTTGAAAGAGCCAAGGAAAGGAAAAAGAGGAAATCCGCTGGGCATGTTACCCAAGCAAAAGCGGAACGAGAAGAAGGCCATCGTCGCAACCCTTCTCGCGCTCGGAAAAATTTTTAGGGCACGGACCGGTCTATATGACCGGTCTTTCCTTTTTATAGGCTAATTAAGTTTGAAATTTGTTGCATGAGTCTGGTTTTGTTGTATACTCTCTCGCACATATTTAAACATGCGCGATTAGCTCAGTTGGTAGAGCAGCTCGTTTACACCGAGAAGGTCGGGAGTTCAAGTCTCTCATCGCGCACCAATCAGCC
>CAXRCZ010000008.1:0-60187 GCA_964229335.1 Minisyncoccia bacterium | reverse complement strand
CGGCCCTAGGGCCGATTTTTCGCACTACAGAGGGTTTGAAAAAGGGTTCTGGGCTGGTACTCTTAGAATAATGGAAGAAGAGACTAAGGAATACGCGGGATTTGACCGACTGCAAAAAATTTCCTTGTTTTTAATGCTGGGGATGACCTTGTTAACTTTCTTGTTGGCCAACTTACAGGCTCTCCTATGGCAATCATCAGATTGGCTGGTTTCTACCGTGTTGCCAGCGGTGGTCGTAGATTTAACCAATGAGGAAAGAGAAGGGGTGTCACTAGGTGATTTAAATCATAATCCGATTCTTGATCAAGCAGCTACTCTCAAAGCCAAGCATATGGCGCAAAATGAGTACTTCTCACACTATGCCCCGGACGGAACCTCTCCGTGGCACTGGTTCAAACAAGCTGGTTATAGCTACGCACACGCTGGAGAAAACCTGGCGGTGCACTTCACTGATTCCAGTGAAGTGGTCGAAGCTTGGATGAATTCACCAACTCACCGTGCCAACATTGTAAACGGAACATATACAGAAATTGGTGTTGGTACTGCGAAAGGAGAGTATGAAGGTTATCCGACGGTGTATGTAGTGCAGCTCTTTGGTACACCAGCGACTCCTGCACCTACTCCGACTACTTCAACACCACCTGAGCCAATACCAGCAGAAGTTACTATCAATACTGAAGAAACAGCAGAAGAACCAGTCGAGTCTGTCACCGAAGCCACTCCACCACCAATTACCCTTGCTGCAGAGGCAGAAGCCGATTCAGTTGATGTAGAAGTCTCTAATACTGAAGAATTGGCTATAAATAGCGTCGAAGAGACTGAAAATCCATATACACCTCCAGAATATGTGGTAGAGAGTACGATTGCCACTTCCTCCGGTCTACCAGCCGCGGCAAGTGTAGAAAATAACGACAACACCAGTGGTTCAGTACTTGGAATTGCTACGTCACCAAGCAAAGTTATGCAATTCATGTATATCGTAGTTGCCGCTGTTGTGTGCGTACTACTTTTACTATCATTAGTTAATGAAGCCAAGCAAGCTCATAAAATGCAAGTCGCCTATAGTATTGGATTACTGGGACTACTTGGTGTGTTGGGTTGGGTACATACTATTTTGACTGCCGGTGCTATTATAGTCTGATGAAAACTACGGCAAAAATAGTAGCAGCGTGCCAGGACATAGATTCTCCAGCGGTAGCAAGCTATTTGAATCAACCAAGTGCTGGCTTCCCAGCGCCAGGCGACGACGTGGTGGAAGAGGCGCTCAATTTGCAAAACTTGCTGGTAAAAAATCCCACGGCCACCTTCTTTGTGAGGGTCAATGGTGATTCTATGGAAGATGCCAAGATTTTTGACGGTGATGTTTTGGTAGTAGATCGCTCACGCCAGTATCGCTCAGGTTCAATTGTGGTAGCTGCGGTAAACGGTGAATTAGTGGTTAAAAAGCTCAAACAAACTACTTCTGGTTGGTACTTAGAATCTGCCAATGACGCCTACCCTTCGATAATACTCAATCACACCGATGAATGTCATGTATGGGGAGTGGTGATAGGCAGCGCGCGAGAATTTGCGTAAGAGGGGTGTTAGAAGTTCGTCATCAACAATACTATGAATACAAATCAAACTACATCTATTGCTATCAGAGCTGATTTTTCAATCTCAATACTTATCAGCCTTGTTTTACTGGCTATTTTAGTCACCCCGGTTAAGGCAGCAGCTTTTTCAGGTGAAGTAGCCGGCTGGATTCCGTGGTGGGCAGCCGAGGAAGGAGCTGAGAGTGCTCTTAAAAACCTTGATGAATTGGACACCATTTACCCTTTCGTATTTGAGGTCACTAGTAACGGTCAGTTGGTAAATAAAACTGATTTTGACGATGAGCATTGGGAAGATTTGTTTGATGAAGCTCGAGATGAGGGGGTAGAAATTATCCCAACTATTGCGTGGTTTGAAGGCGATCAAATCCATAAGGTATTGAGTAACAAAAAAACACGAGAACAACATATCGAAGACATTGTAGATATGGTAGATGAATACGATTTTGCCGGTGTCGACATTGATTATGAAGGAAAAAATAGCGAAACCATAGACGACTTCTCAGAATTTTTAGAAGAACTGAAAGACGAGCTTGGTCGCAAACAAATTTTAGCTTGTACAGTAGAAGCTCGCACTCCGCCAGACTCCCTCTACCACCAGGTGCCAAAAACAATCAATTACGCCAATGATTACAAAGAAATCAACAAACATTGTGATCGAATCGAAATCATGGCGTATGACCAACAGCGCGCAGACTTAAAACTCAATAAAAAGCGACAAGGTCTTCCATACGCACCAGTAGCGGACAAGGAATGGGTAGAAAAGGTTATCGACCTAGCTCTCGAAGACTTTGATGAAGATAAGGTAGTGCTTGGCGTAGCTACGTATGGCCGGGCGTGGGACATTACCGTAGCGCCAGATTGGTATAAAGACTATAAACGTGTCGCTACCCTTAACCAACCCCGCATCCTAGAACTAGCTGATAAATACAATAGCGGTATCGGACGCAGTGCCGGAGGTGAAGCAGTGATTAGTTATTTCCCAGAAGATTCAATCTGGAAGATATTTGATCAACTACCAACCCCAAAGGGTACTCCAGCTGGCTATGAGGCAGCAGCCAAAGCGCTCTTGGTAGCCACTGTGGCTGACATCGAGCTCCCAGTTAGATTTGTGAACTGGAGCGACGCTCTGGCGGTCGACGATAAGCTTGAACTAGCTGATAAATACAATTTGCGTGGCGTGGCAGTATTCAAGATTGACGGTGAAGAAGATAAAAAGATTTGGAACCTCTTCTAACTAAACAAAAGCTATCACAATAAAAATCACCGCATTAATGCGGTGATTTTTTTGTTGTACAAACACCGTCAGATATGAAAAGGAATAAGTCACAGACCTTGCAAATTCAATATTTTATGATATAGTTTAGTCAGATATTTCTCCTCTCAATCGCAGCCAGCAAACTGCATTTATGTTGTGTGCTGGCTGTGATTGACCTCTGTTGCAGCCCTTGTCTCGGGTGAGAGACAAACGTTTGGCAACGTAGCCAAGGAGAGAATCATGAACTTTGCAATCAAAGACGTACCCGTCGGCCAACTCAACGCCCTGGTCAAAAACCTAATGGCTCAGATGGACATCAATGACCCTGTCGAAGTCATCCGTCGCATCAACGCTGGCGAATGGCTGGTGGCAAAGGTTGAACTGCCCGAATTCCCAATCTGGAAGACGGTCACAATCGGCAACCTCGGCGACGTCAAGACGGCTCGCCAACGGCTCAAAGATAGCGGCATAGAGCTCTGTAGAGACGCCAGCTTCATTCTCGAAACGATGACGTTCAACGACACCGAAGTCATACTCGACCTGGTTCGAGTATCAGCTAAGGAGCTGGGGTTGGAAAACTGTTGGCGCACGGAGGAGATTTACGCTGCCGCCGAACGCCACGGTCTCTCGCTCTGCCCCGCCGAAGTTGCTCCGCAGCTATGGCTCACATACCCCAGCCTGCTGCCCTGTGGCGAATGCTTGCGGGTGGCAATGGAAACTATGAAGAGCTCGAACTGCTGTTGGTACGTATTGAGCTTAGAGTGCGCTGCAGATGGCCGTAAGCTCTACGCTGACCGGGATCACAACCCTATGGAACGGTGGGAAAGAGACAGCTGGGTGTTCGTTCGCGGATAAGCAAACCAGTTGATTTGCACCCGCCTCTAGACCCTCGGCACTTACACTGCCGAGGGTTATTTTTGTTATAATTTAGTAATGAAGCACTACTACGTTGGTCTCTTAGATTGCAATAACTTTTTTGTCTCGTGTGAGCGGTTATTCCGACCAGATTTGCTGGGTAAGCCAGTAGTAGTTTTGTCTTCGAATGATGGGTGTGTGGTAGCCCGAAGTCAAGAAGTAAAGGACATCGGCGTCCCTATGGGTGTCCCTTACTTCAAGATAAAGGACATTATTCAGGAGCATAAGGTGGAAATATTTTCATCTCACTTTGCGTTGTATCGTGATATTTCACGCCGAGTCTTTTCTACCATGCGTGAAGTACTAGATGAAATAGAAGAGTACTCAATAGACGAAGCATTTTTTACTATTTCATCAGAGACTGAAGAGCCAGAGACGGTATTGAAAGAGATAAAAGACAAAGTCGAGAAGCAAGTAGGGGTTCCAGTCTCACTGGGATTGGGATTGTCAAAGACACAAGCAAAGGTAGCTAATGATATCGCTAAGAAAAATACGGGAGTCTATCACCTACGAACTGATGATTGGATGAACAGAAGTCGAGATATGAAATTATCTAGTATCTGGGGCGTAGGATACAGACTAGCGAAACAGTATCAATCGTTCGGTGTCTCAACGGTGGCGGAATATATGGATTTGAGCGAGCAGTTAGTGAGAGAAAGGTTCGGCATAGTTGGTTGGCGACTATGGCGTGAGCTACATGGCAATTCTTCTGGAAAATTAAGAACCAATGAGCAAAAGACGATTATGAGCACTAGATCTTTCCCGGCTTCCATCACAGAATTAGCTCCACTTGAAGAAGCAGTAAAATATCACGTTGAAAATATTGCCAGAGAACTGCGTACAAAAAAGCTTGCTGCTAGAGAAATAAGAGTGTTTATTGCACCTAGCCGCCACGGGGACTTTGTATTACATGGTGCGAGTAAAGAGATTGTACTAGCTGTCCCAAGTAATAATTCTTTCTTGCTGGTGCGTGAAGCCATGGCAGCTGTGAGAGCAATGTGGAAAGCGGGCGTGCCATATAAAAAAGCCGGTGCCATTGCCTCTGGTTTACAGTCTGAAGAAATCCAGACCAAAGTTCTTTTTGAAGAAGAGAAGGAAGATAAGGAAGCTGGTTTATTAGCAATTCTCGATAGTATTACCGATCAAAACAAACGACCATTACTGACACTGGGTGGTAAAAAACATAGTGCCAAATGGCAAGCTCGGCAGAATCTCCTGTCACCTGATTACACAACCCGGTGGGAGAGTATTGCTGAGGTAAAAGCCTAGATTATCTTTAAAAAAATTCTTTTAAACGACATTTGTACTTAATTAAAAATATTAGTCATGTCGCTCATGGTGAAAAAATTCTATGAAATCATTAAGTATTTGCTACAAACAAAGGTCAGCTACTACAAGTTATCAACAGCTGATAAAGGACAATAGCTCTAATGAACTCGTACAATGAGAATGGTTCGCAGCACATTGCTTCCCGTGCGTTTAGGCTGAGTTTTTTAGTAAAGACGGACTGGCATCTCCACCAATGTGTGCAAACCGACCACGCCAATGGTCTTACGGTGTTATCTCCCAGTCTTTGACTGGGAGTTTCCGTTTTAGAAACCTCATTACTTAATGAAATTATTTAAAAAAAATTTATCAGCGCTCTCAATAACCCGGATTTTTCTAGTCGGAGTATTTTTGACCGGGATGGTTTCTGCTGCTGAAAGTGCTGAAGCTGCATCTCAAGGGGTGAGTGTCTTGCCGGCGATAATTGAGGAGGAAATAAACGCAGGAGCTGAGAAGGAGTACTTTTTAACCATTCGTAATTTAACGGCTACCACCAGCACGTACTTTTTAGAAGTAACAGATATAGTTGGAGTCAGAGAGGGCGGGGTCCCGGTACTGGCTACGCCAGATGAGTTAGCTCCGTTTGGTGCCAGTTCATTTATACAGCTTTCAAAATCTGAGATTGTTCTAAATCCCCAAGAAGTTGCAAAAGTGCCATATTTGCTGCGTGTGTCAGATGAGGTTGTACCAGGAAGTTATTTTGCAGGCATAATTGTAGAAGCGCCAGCACCCAAAATAGAAACTTCAGGTGCTGCTGTGGGCTATCAGGTCGTCAGTATCGTTAACGTGCGTGTGTCAGGAGATGTGAGTGGTTCTTTACGTCTATCTGATTTTGAAGTTAAGCCTGAGACGGGTGATGAAGAAGGTAGATTGCTACCCATCACTATCCAACTCGATAATCAAAGTCCAATCTTGTTCCAACCTACTGGATCAGTGGTGATAAAAAATTGGTGGGGAAGAGAAGTGTTTAGCCAAACAATCAATCCAGCCAAACACTCTATTTTTCCCAAGAGTCAACGTAACTTTACCGCTACTTGGGAGCCGTCCAGATTAGCCTATGGTCCATATACAATTGAACTACAGCTCAGCTACAACAACGAGGAGACGCAGCTGCTTAGTGACGAAATTGTCTATTGGAGATTACCCACTATTGCGACCATGGTTGTTGGCGGACTGATATTAGTTTCGACAATTAGTCTGATTGGTTGGTTCTTCTTTAGTCATTATCTGCGACCGCGTATTTATACGGACAGTTTGCGTCGCAAACGAAAACACCGTAAACGGGTACTGTTCTTTATGTTGACGGCTTTTGTAATCCTCATGATTTACCTTGTGGCGTGATAATGAATCACGGTATAGTTTATTTAATGAAAGACCACTTGTACCACCGGTCACTAAGAATTGGTGCGGTAGTCACCGCACTGTTGTTGGTGTTTCAAAGTGGTACAGCACTCTCTGACACGCAGCAGTTTACTGCCGCTGTTTTTAACTCTCTAACAACCAAAGTCAATTCTTCTGAAGCAACTGCTACTGTATCTAACGCTTCTACCCTCGACCCTCAGTGGGTAACATATGCACTAGCTAGTTTTCTGTTCGTGCTTCTTAGCTTGCTCGTTTTAAACTACGCCTTCTCACACCGAATAACTCAAACAGAGTCGTCTCATAAATAAACAATTTTCTTACGTAGCGATGTCTAGTTTGCTGGTAACATGTGGGTAAGCGGTACAGTCATATATCTAGACATTATATAATTATGTTGTATGTCCTTTCTCCAGAAACTTAAAAAAAGAGATGTAGAGATAGCGGCCGCCGAAGAACTCGAAGGTTCACCGACTACTCCTAGTGATGTAGTAGAAGACACGGTTGCACAGTTGCCAGTAGATATCTACCAAACAAAAAATTTAATCGTGCTATTTGCGCAAGTGGCTGGAGCATCCCTAGGAGATATCAGTATCTCTTTAGAGGGGGAGGGAAAGATAATTCTGATTGAAGGCACACGCAAACTACCAGTGGATAGTTTTGTTGAAGCTATGCCGCCAGGCAAGTTTGTGGCTCGAGAGGGTGCGTGGGATAATTTTTATCGACGAATTCTGCTGCCAGTAGCAATCGATATTGATGCTGCTGAAGCCAAAGTTTCAAACGGAGTTCTAATTCTCTCACTACCTTATATTTCTGCTAGCAACAGCAAAGTTGCTAATGAGTCATGATATTATGATGGAAAGATTTTTGTACCACATGTTCTTACTGGCAAAACATCCTGCGCTACTGTTAGTTATCATTATAAGTGTCTTATTTTTGACGCTTTTTTCTTTGCCTGCACCAACAGAAGCAGCTGAATTAGAGGTGGCACCAGCAACAAACGTTTATTTTAATGGTGAGGAATTCACTGTACAGCTCATTGTGGCACCGAGTGAGTTAAGTGAAGCTATTGAGGGTGTGAGAGGAAAAATCACCTTTGACTCAAACCATTTGATTGTCAGCAATATTCAAAGTACCGATACCATCGATGCTTGGACAGTCGAACCGAGATACATAGATACTAATAATATAGGAACCATAGAGTTTGCTGGCAATAGTGACGAACCAATTACTGAGCGTTCAGTACTCTTCACTGTTACCTTAACGCCAGTTGGGAATGGGACAGCTGAAATCAATCTCATTGATGGTGCTGCACTACTGGTGGCAGACACGGAAAGTCAGCCGTTTACCACCATCACAACAGGAGTATATTCAATCATCTCTTCATCAATTCCTGCTTCTCCTGGAGAGCCAGCTCCACCGGTACTAGTATCACCAACCTTTACTGATGAAACAAAATGGTACTCAGTAGAAAAGGGGGTATTTGGTTGGTCATTACCAGCAAATGTCGAAGCAGTAGCAATTGAAGTAACACCAGATTCAGACAATCAACCACAAACCACTGCTGGTACTATATTCACTCCACCATTACAGCGATACCAATTGGATTCCGATGAACTCGGGGATGGGGTTAATTATTTGAGTGTTAATTTTAGAGATGATACTGGGTGGGGAGAACCGCGTAATTTTAAAATTCAAATTGACACCACCGCACCCCAACCTTTTGTGGTCACAGCAGCGTCGACTGAAACTAATGAATTATTTCCTCGCCTCTATTTTACTGCTGAAGACGAATTATCAGGCGTGGCATTCTATGAAATACATTTGGACGATACTCTATTTACCACAGTTACACCGTCAGAAGTGGAATCAGGGTATTCATTAGATGGACTAACAATAGGTTCGTACATGATTGAGGTGATAGCTGTAGATGCAGCTGGTAATCGTCGTTCAGCCGACAATAGCGTGCTCTTAAGTGCGAATACAGTTAAACCTAACACATCCACGTCACTTATGTCGCTAGTGACTCCAAGCAACTTATTGCTCTTGGCGCTACTGTTACTACTCGGGGTCACGCTATTGTATTTGATGCAAGAGCGACATAACCATGATGAATTAGAACGAAGACTACGACGGGAGATTACAGAAATAAAAGACCAAACCGCAAAAATATTCTCTGCTCTACGAGAAGAAATACATGACCAAATCATTTCTATAACAAAACGGAAGAAACTAACTAAAAAAGAAGAGGAGGCCGTCAAAAGTCTTATCACTGCCTTAGAAGTATCTGAAAAATTAATCGACAAGGAAGTGAATGATGTGGCTAAAACAATAAAGTAGTACTTGATTGTTAATAATGAGACATTATCTTCTGATGGATATCGTAAGATAAGGTAGTACCACTAAAGGAGGTAATTACTGAGTCATGCGGTGATAATCGTATGACCCGCATTTCAGCCGAATGCGGCTTTGGCGGTGCACTCACTGTGTTTTGATGAATGAGTGGAGACAGTAATCAAAGCAAACAGTGAGTAGTAATAATGTAGAGTATGTCGCAAAGAACGTCTCGTTCGTTCTCATTGCTCCGCTCTATTATAGTCTTAAGTTTTCTTGGTCTGGTTGGGTGGACTCTAGAGGCTGCAGTACCGGCTTTTGCTGAAACAAAAAAATCTGCCATCGCTGATTTTTCTACTTCAGCAGATACCGGTTTGGACGCAGACGCCAGTCAGGAAACGTTTATACGCTTTTCGATTGATGGAGTCGAACACAGTCAATTGCTTAATAGTGCTGACATTACTTCTAATGACAGTACACCAGCTGCCGTTGTGTTTGAAGACATCGTACCTAATAAAGCTATAGCTGCTGCTCAAGACCTTTCAGTAGCAACTAACGCTAAAAATGGTTTTGTAGTCACTGTCCAGACTGCCGGCCAATTAGAAACTGAAACCGGTGAGGATATAGATTCATTTCGTAACGGAAGTTACGATGCCAATCCAACCGCTTGGGTTTCACCGTCAGCCACGCCAGGTCAAGAAAATGAATATGGGCACTGGGGTATCACCTCAGACGACGCTACACTGACAGAATCACTCACAGACTTATTCAATGTGCTAGAAGGAGGCGATAGATTTGTTGCCGCTTCTAGTTCACCAATTGAAGTGCTGCGCCATACCGGCCCAATCGCAGGTAAAGTGCAGGGTGAAGGGTTGGCGAGAGTAGGGTACAAAGTGGAAGTTTCGTCTCTGCAAGAAAATGCAGACAAATACCAAACTGCCATTACTTATGTAGTGACACCTGTATTCTAAATGACTAAAACGCGCTGGGTAAATAACAAAAAACTTTCTCCCACCACGAGGAAGTTTTTTGTTATTTACTGTCAGTGAGTGCAGCATAAGGCACAATAAGCTATACTAAAAACATGGATATTAACCGCATAATCGAGTATGTATTCTTCTTTGGCTTGTTACTTTTTGCGGGGTATATGGTGTGGCAAATAGCCGCTCCATTCTTGAGTGCGCTGGCTCTCTCTGCAATTATCGTAACCATCTGCCATCCATTGCATACTAGAATTTTGGCGCTTACTCCAAGAAATAACAAAACTATCGCTGCTTTTCTTTCCACGGTAGTAGTATTGCTGGTGCTAGTGTTACCGCTAACTCTTTTGACCTCATTACTAATTGGTGAAGTGGTTGGGTTTTATCAAGATTTAAATAACGGAGAACAGGTAAACACTGAACAACTACTACTAAACGCCGAGGCACAAATTGAAAATCTATTTCCGGGCAGCAATGTTGATTTGGTAGCCCAGGTGCAATCACTGGCACGATTAATTGCTGAAAATCTCGGCACTATATTTGCCGGTACTATTTCTACTATATTCACTTTCTTTATCGCTATTATTGGTTCGTTCTACTTTTTCCGCGACGGCCGACAAATGCTAGATTTGGTAGTCAAAGCGAGTCCACTACCAGATGATGAGGATAGACTTATTATTGAACGCACCGGTCGAGCTGTGCGCTCTGTCGCTACCGGAACCCTGCTCTTAGCTGTTATTCAAGGAACCTTGGTCGCTATTGGGTTTACTATCGTTGGATTTGAACACGCAATTTTGTGGGGTTCACTCGCGTCAGCCGGAGCTTTAATGCCAGGGGTTGGCACCAGTATTGTAACTGTTCCCGCTACAATTTATTTGTTTGTGACAGGTGATGTTGGATGGGGAATAGCGTTGCTTGTTTGGTCAGCGTTAATAGTTGGTCTGGTAGACAATCTTCTCGGGCCATACTTGATTGGTCGACAAAACAACATGCATCCATTCATCATCCTTATTTCGGTTCTAGGAGGTATTGCTTACTTTGGACCGGTTGGTTTTATTGTTGGTCCCGTGATTGTGACCCTGTTCTTTATATTGCTCGAATTTTATAATCACTATGTAGTAAAAGCCCAACGTCTGACCGAGTCTGATATAGATATATGATTGACTTGAGTAGAATTAAATCAATATTAGCTACTAATGGCCTCACTGCCAGTAGTGATGAGCAGCAAATCAAAGCGGTGCTATCGTGTGCACACTATTCGTCAGCTGAAATAAGTGAAGCGGTAACTCTTTTGAAACAATCAAGTAATTCTGAAATACACGATAGAGGCCAATCATTTAATAAAGTCTTTCGCACTGATCAAGCTCTCAAACCAAAGGAAATCACTTTCTTATTAGGTATTGATGTGGCGGTTGAGGATTTGCCAAAAGATAAAATCAGAACCATAGCCGTTATCCCGAACTATCATGTCGCGCTCGGAATCCTTTCTTTTGTGGTGGCAATTTTAGCAGCAGTATTGTATATGTATATTGCCCAAGTAGGACTATTTCATGCTAGTAGCGGTATTTCTTGGGGATAAATCATAATGAAGCTAAAAAATTTTTTTATACCTATCGCAACGGCGGTGCTGTTATTGCAGTTAACTCATCTCCACCCAACAAAGACGTACTTTGAACTACTTGCATTGCCGCAGTATGGTGTACTTGAACAGCTGTCAGGTGAGCGTCCATACGACTCGCTTGTATTCGTTGGTGATGTAATGATGGCACGCAATGTTGAGCGGTTAATGCAACTACATGGCTCTAACTATCCTTTTGCCGAACATGAACTCAAAGATGCTGGCAGACACGTTGGCGTGATTGGCAACTTTGAAGCCAGTATTCCACCTACTCATACCCGTACTCCAGCCTATACGATGTCATTTTCAGTAGCTGAGGAGTACGTTCCAGCCCTTGTCGAGGCCGGATTCACCCACCTTTCTTTAGCCAACAATCATAGCTTTGATAAAGGAGTTGAAGGTCATTTGCATACCAAAAAGGTATTAGATGAAAACAACATCACTAGTTTTGGCGGCCAATATCTACTTGATGGCACTAGCGTGACATATTTAGAAACAACAGCTGGAACGGTGGCACTGATTGGTATAAACAATACAGTAAAAGATTGGAGTAGTAGTGAATTACAAACTGTCTTTACAGAAGCCAACAGCAATAGCGATTTACAGATTGCGTATGTACATTGGGGAAATGAGTACCAGAACAAACATAGTGCAAATCAGCGTAATTTTGCTACCAAATTGGTGGAAACTGGCGCGGATTTAATCATTGGCCATCATCCACATGTTGTCCAAGACATAGCGACTATCGAAGGTGTGCCAGTAGTATACTCTCTAGGCAATTACGTCTTTGATCAGTATTTTTCGACGGCAGTACAGGAAGGACTGGTACTCCAGGTTGATTTTACCGGGGAAGAAGCCACGATAAAGCTTTCTGGTGTCAGTAGTATAGGATCACTCTCGCAACCACAAGCAATGACAACTATAGAGCAGACTAGATTTTTGTCTCGTATGTCGTATCGGAGCGCGTACGAGTTACAAAACAACATTAGAGGAGGGGAGTTATCCTTCAATCTTCCAGTTGCATCTTCGCTCAAAATGGCTATGATGAATCGGTAATATTTCTATGTTTAACAAGATTGAACTCTTTGCCGCAGCTATCAGTATCGTGACACTAGTTACAGCGGTTTACCTCTACCAGACACAACAACGATTGGCTGGTGGGGCAGATGACATTACGAGCAATCGAATCGGTAATACGGCGGTAGTAATAGATGCTAGTGCTAATCCTGAGCAAACCGCTGCTACTCTGCGCGAAGCCACTAATGAACGTGGTGGTATCAATCGTCTGATAATTGATGATGTGAAGATTGGTAGCGGTCAGATAGTAGAAGTGGGTGATGAAGTAACGATTCACTATGTTGGTCGATTACAGTCAGGCCAGGAATTTGATAACTCTCGTAAGCAAGGAGAAGCCTTCTCTTTTGAAGTTGGAGCAGGGCGAGCAATTGAAGGTCTAGAACAAGGGGTTGTCGGGATGAAGGCTGGCGGCGAGCGAGTGCTGGTAATTCCAGCTTCATTAGCCTACGGCGAGGATGGGTTTGGACCAATTCCAGCTAATGCCACACTTATTTTTTCGGTTGAGTTGATAGAGATTGAGTAAGGCACAATGAGCACTTCTCCAATCCGCTTTGAAATAACCAAACGCCAAGCTGGTAGTCTCGGCCGAGCAGGGGTAATAAAAACCCCACATGGTGATATCGAGACACCTGCGTTTGTAGTGGTTGGGACTAAAGGGACAGTAAAAGGGATTAAGCCAGAAGACTTAAATGAGTATGTTGGTGCCCAAGTAGCCCTGGCTAATACGTACCATCTGTTTCTTCAGCCGGGTGAAGATGTGGTACAAGAAGCGGGAGGGCTAGACTCATTTTCAAACTGGAATCTACCAACTATGACCGATAGTGGTGGGTTCCAAGTGTTTTCTCTAGGAGCTGCTTTTGGAAAAGGCGTGACTAAATTTACGCAAACTGACACTGATAATAATCAACAATCAGGACTTAATCTGTATTCTGAAGAATTTTCTAAGGAACACGGAAAACTATGCGTTATTGATGAGGAAGGAGTCACGTTTACCTCGCACCTTGATGGCTCAATGCATCGCTTTACAGCAGAGCGTTCGATTGATATTCAACACAAAATCGGCGCCGATATCATCGTTGCTTTTGATGAATGCACCAGTCCCACGGCCGACAAAGAATATCAACGTGAAGCGATGGAGCGTACCCATCGCTGGGCTAAGCGTAGTGTGCTAGCGCACAAACAGAATTATGATGCGCTGAAGAAACAAGGGCTTTATGGAGTTGTACAAGGCGGAAGATACCTTGACCTGCGTCAGGAAAGTGCACGCACGCTGGCCGCAATGGACTTTGACGGGTTCGGAATAGGGGGAAGTTTCTCTAAAGCTGATTTAGGCGAAGCTCTTACAGTGGTAAATGAAATCCTACCGGAAGATAAACCAAGGCACTTGCTCGGTATTGGAGAGCCAGAAGATATCGTGGCGGGAGTTCACCAAGGGTGCGACACTTTTGATTGTGTGGCCCCGACTAGATTAGCTAGAACTGGAACTATATACGAAAGGACCAATGAAGGTCATAGGCGGACTAACTTACTCAATACCAAGTACCAGCTTGATTTTTCTAAGCCAGACGAATCGTGTAACTGTTATGTCTGCACTCACTATACAAAAGCTTATTTAGCGCACTTGTTCCGTAGTAAAGAAATGCTTGGCGCCCACTTAGCGTCGCTTCATAATTTGTACTACATCGTCAATTTCACGAAGCGACTTCGGGAAAAAATTTTGCAAAGTTAAACGGCGCGCCCAGAAAGGGCGCGCCGTAATTACGACTGTACTGAAAGACCAAACGCTTTATAGAGTGCGTTACTCAATAGAGGCCAGTTGATGGTTTCTTTACCGATAATATCGATTTGATCACATTGCTGGTCTCCCATATCAATTCTCTCGAGTTGAGTTTCGAGATACTCTGCTTTGGCGATATTGCTTAGAAACAAAGGCAATTTCGCCTGTACACCAAACGGGTCGTTGTCTTCAGCAACAAGACAATGTCGAATTGTTTCAACTGTAGAACTCGGCCGCCAGAAGGCTTTCTCTCCGTTGCGAAAGAGTCGGTACGGAAAATAGACTTTATAAATCTTTCCGCAGTTTGATTGTTCAGCGCGAATAAGCATATGACATTCCTCTCCAGATAAAAACCAAATTTCTGGCGACAAAAGTAGCAAATTTGTTATAGTAGCGCAATGTTCGAGATTTCTACTGACAAAACTCCAGCCGGAGATCAGCCACAAGCGATTGGGAAGTTGGTCGAAGGTTTACGAGCTGGTCAGCGTCACCAAACACTACTAGGAGTGACTGGTTCTGGAAAAACTTTTACTGCAGCTAATGTCATCCAACAGATTCAAAAGCCAACACTCGTCATTGCGCACAACAAAACACTAGCGGCACAACTGGCTCAAGAGTACCGAGACTTTTTTCCTAATAATGCAGTGCATTACTTTGTCTCGTACTACGATTATTATCAACCGGAAGCCTATGTGCCAACGAGTGATACTTATATTGAAAAAGAAGCCCAGATTAATGAGGAGATTGACCGCTTGCGGCATGCTTCAACCCAGGCTTTGTTAACCCGTGATGACGTCATTATCGTTGCCTCAGTATCTTGTATTTATGGTTTAGGCGCGCCGGCAGAATACCTTAAGAAGCATAAAAAGATTGAGCGCGGCTTTTCAACGACCCGTACAGAAATGTTGCGCACGCTAATTGATTTGTACTTTGAGCGAACCAATGCAGATTTGAATCCTGGCCAGTTTCGCGCGGTGGGGAATACAGTTGAAATAATGCCGACTAACGAACGGGTTGTGTATCGTCTCGGTTTTGCCGGCTCTACAATTTCCTCCATCACCAAGATTGATGCTATCACCAGAGGTATTATTGAAGAGCCAGAAGTATTCTTTTTGTTTCCTGCTAAGCACTTTGTTACTCCCGAAGATGAACGCAAGGTCGCAATAGAAGACATAAAAATAGAGCTAACAGAACAACTGAAGAAATTTAAAAAGGAAGGGAAACTACTAGAGGCAGAGCGACTTAAGCGGCGCACTGAACAGGACATCGCTCTGATTAGTGAAATGGGATACTGTAACGGTATTGAGAATTATTCTAGACACTTTGACCGCAGAAAGCCAGGCGAAGCACCGTACACTCTACTTTCGTATTTTCCACATAAAAAAGACGGCACGCCTGACTTCCTGACAATTATCGACGAATCGCACGTCACTATTCCACAATTGCGCGGCATGTATGCTGGCGACCGCTCTAGAAAGGAGACGTTGGTAGAACACGGATTTCGTTTGCCGAGCGCAGTCGACAACCGGCCGCTGCAATTTGATGAATTCCAACAGCGAGTAGACCAACAAATCTACACCTCAGCCACACCTGGAAAATACGAGTATGAACAACTCGAAGCGGCTGGTATCGCTCCGGTAGAGCAAATTATTAGACCGACCGGTTTGTTAGACCCTGAGATAGACGTGAGACCAATTACTGAGACCGATAGTTATCCGGGTCAAGTAAGAGATTTTATTTCCGAAGCAGAAAAGGTTATTAAAGGCGGAGCGCGAGTATTAGTTACTACACTGACTAAGCGAATGGCTGAAGATTTGTCAGACTTTCTTAGTGAAAGAAATATATCTACCAAGTATATTCACAGTGATGTTGATACGATTGAACGTATAAATATCCTGACTGAATTCAGGCGCGGTACCTTCGATTGTCTGGTTGGTGTAAACTTGTTGCGCGAAGGGCTGGACTTACCAGAAGTCGAATTAGTAGCCATTCTTGATGCCGACAAAGAAGGGTTCTTGCGTAGTGACACTGCCTTGATTCAAACCATTGGTAGAGCCGCACGAAATGTTAATGGACGGGTGGTTTTATATGCCGAAGAATCAACCAAAGCTCTGACCTACGCCATCGAAGAAACAATTCGTCGGCGTGAAATACAATTAGCCTATAACCAGCAACATGGCATCACTCCACAAACTATTACCAAAGAAATCAAATCAATAGCTGACCAGATGCGTACCGAGCACGATGAGACAGTCGACACTCTGTTGAAAGTAGATGTTGAATTATTTAAGAAAAATCCTAAAAAAGTCTTAAAAGAGAAACGACGACAAATGGAAGAAGCGGTAGCACTGCTAGATTTTGAAACAGCGGCTATTATTCGAGATGAAATCCGTCATCTAGAAGGTTTGGACAAGTCGGGGAAATCATAATCTAGCAAGAAACAAGGGTGGTATCATAAACACGATGTCCCTACTAAAAGGAAAAAAGGTGATGGTCGCAGGAGAAACTACCGCGCTACTGAAGGAGGTTACAGAGTATCTACATACCCAAGGTGCGCTTCTAAAGGATGATATCTTATCTAACCTAACGGCAGACCAACTTGAGGAAAATCAGACAGATTTGCTAATCATTGGTTGTAGTGAAGATGAGTCTGTTTGTCAGCAATATCTACTTCAGTTACAAGAAGAGCGGTCAGTCAATAATCTACCCATTGTCGCTGTTGTAGAGAGTAGTATCGAGGCGGCAGAGAATATTTTGATGGCCGGTGTTACTGACTATATTTCACCAAAAGATTCAGATGAAATATGGCATCAAAAAATCCGCAGTATATTTGGTGAATCTGACAATAACGCTGGAGCCAATACTATTGATATTACTCCAAGCCCAAGTAAAAAAGCCGATGGCACATTAAAAGTGTATATCGTAGAAGACGATTCTTTACTACGTAATTTACTGGCTACGAAATTCACAGACAGTGGTTTCACCTGTGAGTTTTCACTCAATGGGAGTAATTTTATAGAAGGAGTACGCGCCTTTAAACCAGACATAATCATTCTAGATATCATGTTGCCGGAATGTAGTGGTTTGGATCTTTTGGAGATGGTAAAAAAAGACCCCGGACTAAAAGACATACCAGTCATTATCTTTACTAATCGTGACGAAGCTGATGATAAGGAGCGAGCCAAGAGTCTCGGAGCAGCTGGTTTTTACGTCAAAGCAATGACTGAGCTCTCAGAACTGGTAAACGAAATGGAGCGGCTGGCTAACTAAATTCTGTTAATAAAAAATAAAATACAATTGTCTTTCCAAGCTATAATGCAATTACATGAGCGCTAAAAAGGAGACAAAGAAATCAATTTCTAAAAAACCATCAAAGTCGAAGACTTCGGCAGCTAAAAAAACCACTCCGAAAAAACGTAAAGCCACACCAACCATTAACAGTAAAACTCCAGCTGCAAAAAAAGATGCTTCCAAAACCACTAAAAAAAATTCCAAGTCCTCAACAAAAGTCTCTAGTAAAGTAACTGCCAAAAAAACTAAATCAACTGAAGCTTCAGCTACCAAATCACCTTTTTTATGGAGTGATTTCTTTTTAACTACTAAGAAAACTGCCCATTCTGCAGAAAAAGACGTTGACTTACCGTCTAACATGAGTCTGCGAGCGATTGAAAAGTCTCGAGCTATTACGACCTTGCTCAGTGATGATATTGCTCACCGAGTCCGCATAGTCGCATATATACCAGCAGCTTGCTTTATTCTATTTGGAAGTTTGTATGCATTTGGTAATACTGACCAAGGTGCAACGTATCTAGCTTCACTACAATCTTCTAATGTAGCAAATACGCTACTTTCAAATCAATCAAGAGATACCACTACTAATCTTCGAACAGATAATTTACCTGTATCGGAGGATAGAATTTCACTCCGCATAAACTCAACAGTGGTCGAGGAGCCAACCACTATCAATATCACAGCTCCAGAAAACACCAACTACATCGAACTGTACGCTAAACAGCCAGGCGGTAGAGCAGAGATGCTTCTCGGTATCGCTAGTAATCGAGCTGGTAAATGGAGTTTTTTCTTAGATCCGTCACAAATGCGCAGTGGCCCTTACATCATTACTGCTTTTGCCAAGCGAGAAGGGGGTCGACTCGAAAGTGATCCTCTTAATGTAACAATTATAAAACCGGCACCTGAAGTTTCTGTTAGCGAACGAGTACCAACTTCCTCCTCACCAATCATTAGAGTGGTCGAAGAAGTTCGCCCCTATCCGCTACAACCAACTGCCGCACCGGAACAAGAAGCCAGAGAGTTATTAGGTACCAATGAGGCAGAGGTCAGAGAATTACTTACTAATTATTCAAGGGCGCAAGAAACTAATAATAGTAACGAAATTGAGCGAACTCGACGTGAATTACGTCAAAAGCAAGATGAAATTAGAAGAACGGCAGTATGGAACGAATCTTCTACAGATGCAGAAGAAATCTCCACTGAAATTGATGATACTTTTGAGAATCTTGTAGAAAGGGCAGAGGTATTAGCTCGCCTCAAGCAAGCTGATCGCTCTGCCAAAATTGATACTGACGGCGATGGAATTTCAGATATTGATGAATCACAACTTTATTTTACCGACCCAGAATTAGCTGATACTGACGAAGACGGGGTAGCTGATGGCGCTGAGATACGACTCGGTACTGATCCTACTAACAGCGACGTAGGTGCGCGAATTCGCTATGAATCACCTAGAGAAACCATCACTTTAGTACGTGAGGATGTCCTGACTGTAGCCACTGTGACTCCAAAGGTAGAGTCGGAAGAGGGTGCTACGAAAGCTCGAGTGCAAGCGGTTGTCCAAGGAACAGCTCTGCCGGGTAGTTTTGCCACTATATACATGTTTAGTACACCAAAAGTAATTACTGTAGCAACCAACGATGACGGATCATTCTCGTACACCTTTGAAGAAGAACTTGAAGACGGTTCTCATGAGGTCTACGTAGCGATCACTGATGCAAGTGGGGCTATCGTCGCGCAAAGTAACCCGTTTGCGTTCGTAAAACAGGCGGAAGCGTTTACAGCTGCTGCCAATGGAAACACTTCATCGTTGCAAACTGCGGCTTCTGGTAATCCATATGCTTTGGCAGCTGGTCTTGGGCTGCTTGGTTTGGGCTTAATATTATTACTATTAGGCAGTAGTCTTAGGCAGCCACAGCCGACCAGTACTTAAACTCATGATTTCTCGAGTTTTATATATTCTCCAAGAAGGGATAAAAGTGATGAGGCAAAATACCAAACTCATCTTAGTCGGCGCGCTAGCCTTTGTGTTTCCATTCTTATTGTTGCTATTTTCGCAGTCTGTCTATTCAGTAGCAGAAGACAATATCGAGACGGTGCAAAAAAGCCGAATATCGATACTACATTCTGCTATAGAGACCAAGTTTCTGTACGATACTGATTCTATTTCATCATTCTATGATACTGATCAAAGTCTAGAAGAAATAATTATGGTAGAACGAACAGGAGATAGGTATTTACAAGTCTATCCTGAAAGCACAGCTCTAGAGTATGTTGAAGAGCGGGAATTTATTTTTGAATCAGCTCTACTCCCGAACGAGACGCTGATTTTTGCTAATCAAGGAACTTCAGGTCGGTATTGGGAGGCAGTGCGCAGAATTGACAGTCCGGCTGCAACAACCTACATAATAACCACACATAACTTCACTGATTTTGATAGTTTGGTGCAGAACCGTTTGCTTGGTACATACTTTATCTTTTTCTTTATCCTGCTTCTTTTGCTAGCACTAGCGTACTGGTTGGCACGGCAACACAATTGGCATATCTCGTACTTGCGGTTACAAAAAAGCCTTAATGAGAGAGATTTATTTACTGCTACCATCGCGCATGAATTTAGAACACCATTAACTGCGATATCAGGCTACGCCGGCTTCCTAAGTGAATCCAACCGATTAAGGCCACGTGACGTAGAAAGCCTGTCTGGAATACAAACAGCTAATAAGAAACTACTCACCTTGGTAAATGATTTTCTAGAAGTAGCAAAACTGCAATCAGGTAAACTGCGGCTGCAATTTAAACCACAAAAAGTACAAGCAGTTGTAGCAGATGCACTGGTGCAGGTCGGTATCGCAGCTGAAAAGAAGGGTCTCGTCGTTACAGATGTGACAAATTCGTCAGAAATATTGGTTACTAGCGATAGAGATCGCTTAGTACAGGTATTAGTTAACTTGATAAATAATTCAGTCAAATATACAGAAGCCGGTGACATTAAAATTAGCTACTCTATCAACGGAGCTGAGGTAGAGATTCGTATCCAAGATACCGGTAGAGGAATTAGTGCTGAGGACCAAAAGAAATTGTTTGAGGCCTTTTCTCGAGTGGGTGATGTTGAAGAGACTGAGATTGAAGGGTCAGGACTGGGAATGTGGATTACCAAACAACTAGTACTACAATTGCACGGAGATATACAGGTAGAATCAATTAAAAATGTCGGTACTGCGGTGGTGGTTACGCTACCGAGAGCCTAAAATTGCGCGTCGTGCTGTGGCAGGTATAATGAACTGACACCCTTAGCAGCAACTAAGGGACGATTTATATGGTAAATCAGAGTAATAATTCCAAGAAAGAAAAAGAAAAGAATGTTTCAGCCGCAGATGAGATAGTAGTTCGTGGTGCAAGGACACACAATCTCAAGAATGTTGATGTTCGTATGCCGCGTGGAAAAATGATTGCTATTACTGGGCCCTCTGGTTCAGGAAAATCATCCTTAGCGTTTGACACCATATTTGCTGAAGGTCAACGACGCTACGTTGAATCATTGTCACCGTATGCCAGGCAATTTTTAAATAAAATGCAAAAACCTGACGTTGATGAGATTGCCGGACTGTCTCCAGCGATATCGATTGACCAGAAATCTGCTTCCCGTAATCCACGCTCAACAGTAGCGACGATAACTGAAATTTACGACTATCTTCGTATTTTGTACGCTCGAATCGGTCAGCCGTACTGTCTTGACGTAGATGTTCCTATCCAAAGACTATCTCAAGATGAAATTTTATCGATTGTATTAGAGTCAATTGAAAACAAAGAAGTCAAAGAAGCTACCAAAGCTCAATCGAGTGATGTAATGGGGATTGAAGTTAGCAAAGGTAGGGTTTCAATCTTTTCTCCAGTGGTTGTGGGTAGAAAGGGTGAGTACTACCAGTTGCTCTATGACTTATTGAACAAAGGGTATGAAACCGTAAAGATTGATGGAGAAGTCAAACAACTTCGTGAAAAAATCACTCTTACCAAAACCAAGCGGCATGACATAGACGTATTGATTGATGAAATCTATGTTAGTGAATTTACTTCCGATAAAAAAGGTTCTCACGAACGCTTATCTGAAGCTGTAGAACTTGCTCTCGCTGAATCAAATGGCCTGGTTAAAATTCAAAGTCCAGACGGTTCATTGCGGACGCTCTCAGCCAAGTTTATTTGTCCAGCAGACGGCTCGTCTTTTCCTGAAGTCGAGCCGCGGTTATTCTCTTTTAACTCGCCCTATGGCGCTTGTTCTGAATGTAATGGATTGGGTGTGGTAGGTATCTTTAACTCTGATACCTGTCCTGCGTGTAAAGGAGCTAGATTGCGTCCTGAAGCACTTCGAGTGTACCTCGGTGGTGATGGCAAAAAGAATCTCGGCCACAATATCGTTGATTTTACCGCCCTGACTGTTACCGAAGCTGCGGCTGTCATTGACGACCTCAATTTAACTGAAAAGCAACACGAAATTGCTTGGCCAGCCTTGCGAGAGATAATCGAGCGACTAGAGTTTATGAAGAATGTCGGTATCGAGTACCTAACACTCGATCGACGTGCCAACACCCTTTCTGGTGGAGAGGCACAGCGAATTAGACTAGCTTCACAATTAGGCTCAGGACTGGTCGGAGCCTTGTACGTACTTGATGAACCAACCATTGGGCTGCATCAGCGCGATAATGACCGCCTAATTCACACTCTCAAAGAATTGCGTGATTTAGGAAATACCATTTTGGTGGTTGAGCACGATGAAGACACCATACACGCCGCCGACTACTTGGTTGATATTGGACCAGGAGCAGGAGTGCATGGTGGAGAGGTGGTTGTGGCCGACTATCTCGATGAACTATTAACTGCCAAGAAGAATAGTAGTGGGTCTGTCACACTTGACTACTTAAGAGGAGACAAACAAATAGAGGTCCCAAAACGCCGCATTAGTGAAAAAGGTTCGCTGCAAATTCGAGGTGGAAAAGCTTTCAATATTAAAAACTTAAATATTGATATCCCGCTTGGACGATTAATTTGTGTTACCGGAGTGTCTGGTTCAGGAAAATCAACCTTAATGTACGAAATTATTAATCGTAATCTCAAGGCCAGACTTGATAAAAAGCATCGTAGTCCTAAGACATTTAACGCGAGCAGTATTGCTGGTACAGAATATCTTGGTCGCTCAGTCCTGATTGACCAGTCGCCAATTGGACGTACGCCACGTAGTAACCCAGCCACCTATACTGGCGCCTTTACTCATATTCGCGACCTACTAGCTTCTACTTCTGAAGCAAAGGCACGAGGTTGGAAACCCGGTCGTTTTAGTTTTAATGTTAAAGGTGGCCGCTGTGAAGCCTGTCAGGGTAACGGGGTAATTGCGGTAGAGATGCACTTTTTGCCAACGGTTTACGTGACTTGTGATGTGTGTGACGGAACTCGCTTTACGAAAGAAACTTTAGAGGTGACTTATAAGCACAAAAATATTCATCAAATCCTTCATTTAACAGTGGAAGATGCGCATGAATTCTTCAAAGACATCCCAGCCATCGAAGAACGATTACGTACCTTGATAGAGGTAGGTCTAGGCTACTTAGAGCTTGGGCAGAGCGCTACTACATTATCTGGTGGAGAAGCTCAGCGAGTCAAAATCGCTTCTGAGCTATATCGACAACATACCCAAAAAACTATTTATCTACTCGATGAACCTACCATTGGTCTACATTATGAGGATGTTCGCAAACTAATAGAAATCTTGCAGCAACTAGTTGATAAAGGAAACACAGTGATGGTAATTGAACACAATCTCGATTTAGTTAAAAGCGCAGATTATCTAATTGATATTGGTCCAGAAGGAGGGCAGGGAGGAGGTACAATCGTGGCTAAAGGTACTCCAGAAGAAGTAGCTAAAAGTGAAAAATCTCACACTGGAAAATACCTCAAACGAATTCTTAAATGAGAAGAGGGTGGTCAAAGACCACCCTCTCTGCGCCAGTTATCACTGAGTCGATTCATGATTTGAAGTGCACCCTCCGTATGTAGAAACATGTCCCATCGCGGATCAGTTGAGCCATAACGTACACTATTATCTTCATCTTCACCTGGTTCTGGCAGGTTGCCAAAGCGACAAATAAACAGTCTTTCCCACACATTCGGATCGCTCGGACATATGGTCAGTACCCCTTTAGCCATAGGAAAAGCAATGAAGAACGCTTCAAAATCATCCTCAGTCAATTCAATTGGCTCACAATCTGATCTGGCCATGACCACCTCCTTGTACATTTGAGACCTCTAAAAATCTATTATACCATAACAATTATATGAAAAAAGCTGACCTGAGTCGTCAAAAATTGCCAGACACTTCTGGGGTGTATTTTTTTCTAGGCCGAAACAAGCAGATTCTTTATATCGGTAAAGCCACATCACTGCGCAATCGAATACGAAGCTATTTCACGGCTGATATTAAAGAAAAGCGTTCTGAGCTTATAGAACGAATGATAGATGAAGCTAAAGAGATTAGCTGGACTGAAACCGATAGTGTCTTGGAGGCACTAATTCTGGAAACTAATCTTATTCGTACCCATAAGCCTTTCTTCAACACTCGCAGTAAAGACGATAAAAGCTACAACCATCTCATCATCACCAATGAAGAATTTCCGCGAGTGTTGGTGGTGAGAGGAAAGGACTTAACGGAACAATATGATGAGGATGAAATTCTATATCATTTTGGGCCGTTTCCGAGCGGGCAATTGTTTCGAGAGGCACTGAAAATTATTAGAAAAATATTTCGCTACTACGACACTGATAAACCCCTAGGGGAACAGAAAAGTAAATTAGCGAAAGGCAAAATTGATTTTAATCGACAGATCAATCTGTATCCAAACAAACAATCAAAAACAGAGTATCTTGAGACCATTCGCCATATACGATTGTTCTTTGAAGGTAAGAAGCAAACCCTCCTTAAAGAGCTAGAAAAAAAGATGAAATTTCTCGCTAAAGAGGAGCGTTTTGAAGAAGCGGGACGAGTAAAAAAACAAATATTTGCCTTAACCCACATTCATGACATTGCTCTTATTAAAGATGAGTCTCGTATCTATCGTGATGAAAAGAGAATTCGTATTGAAGCGTATGACATTGCTCATTTAGCAGGCAGCGAAATGGTTGGTGTAATGACTGTGATTGAGGGTGGTGAAACCAGGAATAATGACTATAGACGCTTTAAGATTAAGACCGTCGAAGGAGTCAATGACCCAGCTTCCTTAAAAGAGGTGTTAGAGCGGCGCTTGAAACATAAAGAGTGGCCGCTACCGCAACTAATTGTAGTTGATGGCAATGCGATTCAAAAAAGGGCAGCGGAATCAGTATTAAAACAATTCAAGCTGGTAATTCCAATAGTTGGCGTGGTTAAAAACGAGCAACATAAAGCAGAGAGGATAATTGGTCAAAAACAACTAATTGAAACTCACAAGCATGCCATATTGCTAGCTAACGCTGAATCTCATCGCTTCGCCATAGCCTACCATCGAGAACGTTCACGCAAGCAACAACTACCAAAACCATAGAAACAACACCTGCTATACTATAGGTATGAGACACAAGCGGGTGGCTGTCCTCAGGGGCGGGCCAAGTTTAGAATACGATATATCAATCAAAACTGGCCTTCACGTGCTAGCGGCACTTGATGAATTGGGGTACTCAACAAAGGATATAGTAATCACTAAAGGTGGCGAATGGCTGCATCAAGGCATTGCTTATTCACCAGACAAAGCCCTGCAAGGTATAGATATTGTCTTTATAGCTCTACATGGAAAGTACGGAGAGGACGGCACCTTGCAACGACTACTACAACATCACCAGTTGCCATTTACCGGCAGTGGCCACTTGGCTTCCGCAATCGCTTTTAACAAACCTTCAGCCAAAGAAATGTTGCTGGCAGAAGGTATAAAAACCCCGCGCCACATGCTAGTGACGTTAGCTGATTTTAGTAACATACGAGGAAAATCAGAGTCTATCGTTGAGACATTAGGTAATCACGTGTTTATTAAACCGACTCACGGAGGATCCTCAATTGATACCTATATGGTAGATTCAATCGATGCGATTGAATCTGCTTTGCGTACCGTGCTGGAAAGACACGGTCGTGTTTTGGTAGAAGAAAAAATTTCTGGACGAGAAGGAACAGTTGGAGTATTAGAAAATTTTCGTGACAAGAGTCACTACTCACTGCCGGTTGTAGAAGTGACATTACCTGACGATGCATCACACTTTACCTTTGAGCATAAATACAATAACCAAGCTACTCGCCATTGTCCGAGTCGTTTCACTACGGCGGTCAAGAAAGAGCTCGAACGGCAAGCGATACAGGCTCACAAAGTCTTGAATTGTCGTCAATATTCTCGCAGTAACTTTATTGTTAAGGGAGATGAGATCTATTTTCTAGAGCTCAATACGCTCCCTGGTATGAGTACTGCCTCACATCTGCCAACCGCCGCTCAATCAATCGGAATTGAGTACAATGATCTGGTAGATCACTTGGTGCAAACTGCCAGAATATAACTTGACTAGATGATGGCAACTTAGTACCATACGACGCACTTAGAGAATTCAGATTCTTTGAGAATTCAAGCAGTTATCATACGCTTGGGCCAGTAGCTCAGTTGGCTAGAGCGCCTCATTTGCACTGAGGAGGCCGGGGGTTCGAGTCCTCTCTGGTCCACCGTTTATGTAAAGTCCGCCACAAAGGCGGACTTTACATTTGTGGATAGACATACAACAGTTTGAAAAAAGAATTATATATTTAATTATATAATTAAATATATAATTCGTACGTACTATGGCTCGAAAATCATTAGAGGAGAGAAATATACGAAAAATTGGCAAGTCAGCAACTAGTTATAAAATCACTCTGCCAATTGAATTTGTTAGAGAACTCGGCTGGCGTGACAATCAAAAAGTGGTGGTAAAGAAAAAAGGTCAATCATTAGTTATTGAAGACTGGAAGAAGTAGGGAAGACAAATCAAAAACCCCGCGGTTGAGCTGTTGCTCGCTCGCGGGGTTTTGCTTTATGTTGATTCATCTGGTGCTGAACACTCCACACCAGAAACTCCAACCAAACATGACAATCGCAATAGCGATAATTTTCCATGCGGACATGTCAATCTCCCTTTGTACTTTGTTGTTATCCATCTATTTAATATAACTAAATTTAGTATTAGTCAATGATGGATTTTAGGAGATTGGTCGGTGTTGCTAAGTAGTAGCAAATGTACAGGACTTGTCCTGACGGTCACCAACTTATTTTAGTTAAATATATATCAGGACTCGGTCACGAATCTCTCCTTACAGTCGAGTTCGCGACCCCGACTCAGCGACAAGCACTCACTACGTTCGTCTTGTATACCGCTTCCGTCTTTCAAGTCCTGTACGTCCCTACATATACATAATCGCCGAGAGCTTTCGCTCTCGGCTCATTGTATATGTGGACCGTACAGGACTTGAACCTGCGGCCTCTTCCATGCCATGGAAGCGCTCTACCAGCTGAGCTAACGGCCCATGTTAGCGAGGCGATTTTAGCATGTATTTTATCCTTGGTAAATCTGTAAAACCTCGAATCAATCCATGTCAGGTTGGTATACTGTATTCATATGACATCACTTTTGATTACTGCATTTATACTGCAATCTTTTTCAATTTCACTAGGGGTTGGTGCTTCAACTTTGGCTATAACTAATTTCTTTGTCGCAATTTCTGACGGAAAGATTGATGAGTCAGAACGAAAAATGATGGGAATTGTGTATGTAGTATTACGAATTGCTATGGTGCTAATTTTGCTATCGACTGCAGCGTTGGCTTACATTGCTAGTGGCGACACTCTACCGTTAGAAAAGCTTTTTGCAGCCGAATTTACCATTGTGGCTGTGTTATTTATTAACGCCATTCTCATGACAGCTCGTCTAATGCCGAGTAAATTTGGGCCATCTATTCAAGCTGGAAGTTGGTATACCTTCGGCGCACTGCTACCACTTACAGCGCTCGGGTTGGCAACCTTTAGTTACACTGCATTCTTGATAGGATATATAACATTCTTGGTTTTAGTAACGTTACTAGTGAACGGTATCATGCGCTACCAACGCCGAGGTAAAAACTAGTCTAGCGTCGAACTGTACCAGGGTACTTAAGGTAAATTACCGGAATCAGCACTAGCGTAATTAAGACAGAGAAGGCTAGTCCAAACATAATAGCGGTAGCCAGCGGCACCCATAGCGGATCGGTGAACAAAAGAGGAATCATCCCGATGATAGTGGTAGTAGATGTAAGTAGAATAGGGCGCAGGCGACTTACTGCCGATTCAACCACTACCGTCAAGATAGCAGTATCAGGAGATTCTTTTCGCCGATTATTCATTTGGTCAATCAGGAGAATAGAGTTGTTGACTACAATTCCAGACAAGGCAATGAAACCCATAATTGAAGTGAATGATAAGGCGCTACCAATTAGCGCCAGTCCGTACAAAATACCAATCAGGGAGAAGGGAAGAATAGACAATACGTATAGCGTATGTCGAAAGGAATCAAATTGCAGCACTAATACCGCCACCATTAGTGTGATACCTACAATTAGGGCAAGGAAAAGTTCTTGAAACGCTTGGTCTGATTCTTCAGTTTCACCACCTAAGCTGATAGTGATTGACTCAGGGATATCTAGTTCAGAATCGATTTTATCTAGAATTATAGCGTTGATTTCTCGTACGTTGCCGCTAGGGGTGGTATCAGCGCTGACGGTCATCACTCGTTCTTGATCTTCATGATTAATGACACTACTAGATTCTTGAAGAGATGAAGTGACTAATGAAGAAAGTAGTATTGTGTCACCTGATGGAGTGCTTAGCTGAATACCCTCTAAAGCGTTAAGGGTAGTTCGGTTAGCTTCACTTGCTTCATTATTACTACTACCAGCTAAGTTCAACCGTACTACTACGTCAGTGTCATCAGTTAGGCTAGTAAGTGAGGTGGCAGTACTACCAAACACTGCAGAGCGAAGAGTTTGGGATACTACTTGTGGATTTAGTCCCACAGCAGCTGTCTTTGCTTTGTCCAAGGTCAGTACAATTTCGGTACTATTAGTATTGGCACTAGTTGTTACATTGGTAGTGCCTTCAATAGTGCTCAGTAACTGAGCGATTTGGTTTGTATAGGTGGTTAATTCTTGCAAGTCAGAACCAGTTAATTTGATACCAATCGGTGATCCAGTAGGTGGTCCACCTGCAGGCTGACTCACAGTAACGTCAGCATCACGAATCGAGGACAAATCTTGTCGAAGAATTTCAGCAAATTCAAAACTGGTGACAGATCGGTCATCGCGTAGTGTGATGAAAATATTTCCCAATTTCTCTCCCTGTCCACCACTACCGAACGCGTTCCCAGCGCCAACAGTGCTAGAGAAAGCTTCAATTTCATCTGGATAGGTATACAAGACTTCTTCAATGCGTCGAATTGTAATATCTGTCGATTCCTTGATTGAGCTTTCAGGTAGTTCAGCTTCGACGACAAGAAAACCTGCATCAGTCTCTTCGAAAAAGATAACTTGTACTAAACCAGCCGGAATAAGTAGAATTGCCGTAATCAAACCAGTAACAAGTAGCGTAATAAAACGTCGTTTACGAGCTTTTGAAGTAAGTACCCATAGTAACTTTTCACGATACCAACCCTCGAGACGATTACTGTATTCAACTTGTTTTTGCTCGAGCCAGGTCTGGCTTCTACGTCGTAAGAATCCAGCAGCAATCAACGGTAAAAAACCTAACGCTACCAATAGGGAAGCGAATAGTACAAAGATTAAGGTAAATGGAATAGCTGAGATAAATTGTCCAGTTACTCCCGAGACTACAAACAACCCAACAAACATCGATACGGTGGTCAGAGTACCGGCCACCAGTGGGCTAGCGAATTCTTTCACTGTCAGTCTGGCAGCTTCAACTTTATCAATAGAAGGATCAACCTTCATGCGGCGATTGATACCTTCAATCATCACCAACCCAGAGTCGACTAATACACCGATTCCTAGAATCAAGGCAAACAAACTTATGAAGTTAATAGTATTACCGGATAAGTAGAGCCCAATAAAGCCAATCAAAAAAGACAATGGAATAGCCGTACCAGCAATCAACCCTTCACGCCAACCAATTGCTACTATGAGTACTAGTACTACTAAAATGATTGTCTGAAGTCCAGATCCAGATAATTGTAGCAAATCATCATTAATGTCTTTTCCTGCATCTAATATTGAATAAACCGTTAAACCAGCTAATAGCTGCCCGTCAGCTTGTAATTCGTCTAATCGGTCTTGGACAGATGCTGTAAGGGCGGTAATGTCTCCTCCACGTTGCTTATAAATATCAAACGTAATTGCTCTCTCTGACGGTGCGCCGTCTACGCTTAGACGAGAGATGGTGCTAGTCTCGGCCAAACCAACTGATACAGTAGCCACATCTCGCACATATACTGGTTGACCCTCAAGTGCAGTGATAGGGATGTCGGCTACTTCTGCTGGAGTGGCAATGTCTCCAGCAAACACAATGTTGTACGCTACATCATCAGTGATAATATTACCGATAGGGAAGGTGTTATTGGCTGAAGCAATAGCGGTAGTTATATCTGTAATGGTAAGTCCGTATCGCGCCAGAGCGGTTTCTTCTACTAGCACACTGACCTCTGGGTCTCGAACCCCACTCGCTGTTGCTTGTGAGACTCCGGGGATGCTTTCTAATTCATCCTCCAAGGAGTCTGCCAAGGCTGTAAAGTCACTATCAGATAGTGGGCCAGAGATAGCAAAGGTGAGAATTGGTTGATCAACAAAATCAACTTCAGTGACCCTCGGGTCTTCAGCATCTGTAGGTAGTTCTGGAGTGATGGTATCCACCTGATCTTTCAAATCTTGGATAGACGCATCAATATCCGCATCTGCTTCAAACTCTACTGTAATACTAGAAACTCCCTCGCTTGAACGTGAGGTGATTTTTTTTACGTCAGTTAGATTTCCAGCCAATCCGCGCTCAATTTCGTTCGTCACCAAGGTTTCAATGTCGATAGCAGGTGCTCCTGGTAATACCGTAGTTACGATACCAACTGGTACCTGCACTTCTGGTGCTGACTCACGTGGAATAGACGCGATTGAATATAATCCTAGTCCGATTAGCGCAAAAATCAGTAAGTAACTAAAGCGCGTATTCTTAAGAAAGAAGTCCCACATATTAATTAGCTATTTCTACTGTTTGACCGGTCACTAGGCCGCGAGCGTCAACTACAAATTCAGTATCTGATTGCATACCTTCAGTGATCTCAATTTGACTGCCAAAAACAGAACCTAATACCACTTCTTTCTTTACTAGAACATTATTTTCAATCTGGAATATATAGCCATTTTCTGCTTCAAACTTTACAGCCGTAATCGGAATAATAATTGGACCGTCTTCTGCTTCTTCAGTTACAAATTCTTTATTGATTCTGACTGTGTCACCTGCAGTTATTTCGGTGCTTTCAGTAGCGATGCGCACTTCTGTTTTTCGGGTGATAGCATCTACTGCCGGAGCAATCTGAGTGATTACTCCCTCATATTGATTGTCAATTAAAACCGTATCACCAATTTCGATTTGGTTACGTTCATTCTCACCAACATATGTAATAATTTCGAGCGCATTGTTATTAGCAATCAGCGCTAGAGTAGCAAAAGCAGTGGCAAAATCACCCACTCGCACATCAAGCTGATTTACCGTACCTGAAATCGGTGCTCGTAATATTGTCTTTCCTAGATTTGCTTGAGCAGACCGCAAACTACCAAGCGCTTGCTTAATCTGGGCATCGGCAGCAGATGTTCTTCCTCCGCTAGCGGCAATACGAGCTTTTTGCAGTGCCTCCTCAGCGTTCTCTACGGCGGTAAGGTTACTTTCTAAAGTATTTATAAGCGTCAATAAACTAGCTCGCTGATTACTAAAGTTGGCAGTAAAGTTCTGCAGTTCCGTATCGGTATATCGTGAATTATCTTGTCGGCTAAAGAGTGGAATAAATAATTCTAAGAAGTTTACTGTCTTGTTGAGTCGAGCTATAGCGTACTCAGTTTCAGCCTGCAAGTTGCTATTGGTGGTTAGTGTATCAGTGCGATTTTTCCATTGGGGAAGGAGGGTCTGGTACTCGATTCTTGTACTGTTTAGTAAATCGGTTTGTCCATACCCAGTCAATTTTAATCCGGGGTAAAGGGTTGGGGTTGAGAAAAAATCATCAATATCATTTACTACTATTGTGAATACTGAGTTATATGAACCACGTAAGCTGTTGATGGCGGACCGTCGAGCGGCTGAGAGATTGTTTTCTGCTTCACTAACACTAAGACCACTTTGTTCTGCGCTAGCTACCGCGGCTTCATAGACCCCTTCTGCCTGTAAAACAGCAGCACGTTCACTAGAGTTTTCTAGGGTAATCAAAATTTCTCCCGCACTAACTCTATTTCCAAGACTTGTATTAACTGACGTGACGCGCTTGGCACTTTCGGCAGTAATAGTTGCCTCTGAGGCTGCACGCACGTTACCAATTAGCGAAAACGTGCCTTCGTTACCAAGTGTGGCTGGTGTAGCCACCTGAACACTTTTGGCAGTATTGTTGTCTACAGTGTCACCATCGCCGCTACCGCCAAAGATGCTCCAACCGACTAATACGGCAATAAGTAAGCCGCTAAAAAACAGTACAATTGGTTTTTTTGCGAAAGATTTTATATTTGATAGTTTCATATTATTCTCAGAATGAGGCTAAAACAATACCATGTTTTGTTAAAAATGTCCATAGTCTACCTATATTAAAAGCCGGCTCGCGTTGGCGAGCCGGCCTGACCATCGTCGTCGAATGTCTTGCTATCTGAAAGGCTTGAACTCCTGGTAAATTCCGAAGCTAATTGCCATGACTAGACAAAAGAGTAGCAAGTACAGCAGATAGAAAATCATATTGGACAGGGTGGAACCGAAAATGTAGAACATAATGCCCCCAACGGTTGCCGAGATGAGGAACCAGCTTGCCCAGCTGAAACTGGAATTCAACATCCCCTTCTCTTTATATGTTTTCAATGGCTTGAAGAAATGTATGCCAAGCCAAAACAATATCACAATCAACAAGCTGCCAAATAAGGCATAAATTGCCACTCTTAAGCTTATATCTTGTGAATGAGCTTGGTTAAGCTCATCAATTATAAATTCATAGATGGTTGGGGCAATTTCGACGGAGAAGCACCAGTATGCAAATAGAGAAACTCCAACAAAATAGCAGCCAAACTCAATCATTCTCCCGACCGTATCGTTGGACTTAAGGTCGACCCCGGTTTCTTCAATCTGAAACTCTTCGTTCATAACAGTCTCCTGTGTACAATCCAATCTGAATAATGTCACATAAAAAATGATTGTCAATTATCTAGATAAAACTGGCCATTCATTTTTATATAGGTAGAAAAAAGTGTGATACCATACCAGTCATATGCTAGGAAAAATGAAAAATTTTGCGGTCAAAAAAATGATTGAGACGCAAATGAAAGACGCACCAGATGATCAAAAAAAGATGATCTTAGAAATGTTGGAAAAGGATCCAAAATTATTTGAGAAAATTGCCAAAGAAATGCAAGCTGAGCTAAAAGCCAACGGAAACAACCAAATGGCTGCCGCCTCGAAGGTGCTGCCAAAGTATCAGAAAGAAATCATGGCTGTGATGAGTCCAGAAATGAAGCAGAAATTGGTACAGATGCAAATGGGAGCTCAAGGTCAATTCAACCCGAACGGCAGTATCCGGCGCTAAATAGTAGGGTAGGGTAATTAACAGCAGTTACCTATGACTGCAGTTAAAAGACGGTATGATGGGGAGTATGAAATCCAAAGATATCGTTATTATTTGTGGCAATCCAGACAGCGATAGTTTTACTGGAAGTGTGCTAACTACGTATGAAAATAGCGCTAGAGAAGCTGGCCATCGAGTCACTCGCTATAATCTTGGCGAATTGAAGTTCGATCCGATTCTTCACAAAGGGTACAAAGAAATACAACCGCTTGAACCAGATCTTTTATCACTCCAAGAAGCCATCAAAAAATGCGATCATTTAGTAATTGGATATCCCAATTGGTGGAGCACCATGCCAGCGTTGCTAAAAGGCTTATTTGATCGGTTTTGGCTTCCTGGATTTGCCTTTAATTTTAATAAACAAACTAAAAAAGTAGAAAAACATCTTCGTGGCAAGACAGCGCGTGTATTTGTTCTCTCTGGTACATATGGTCCTCTGGCTGCTTGGTGGAAATACGGTGATTACACTAATGAAATTCAATACGGAATCCTTGATTTTGCAGGAATAAAATCAAAAGTCAGTATTTACGGACCGTGTGAAAAAGTTACTGATAAATGCCGTACTAAATGGATGGATGAGGTAGCTGAGCTTGGTAAGAAAGGAAATTAGTTTGCGTATTTGATTGAGTCTGCTAATCTCTCACTCATATGTCACTATCTGTCGGTATTGTTGGTCTGCCCAACGTCGGAAAGTCAACTCTCTTTAATGCCTTAACTAAAAACTCAGTCCCCGCTGAGAACTATCCCTTTTGTACTATTGATCCAGCGGTGGGGATTGTAGCTGTGCCTGACAATCGTCTGACTACTCTGAGTAAGCTATCAAATTCTAAAGAAACCATTCCAGCCGTAGTGGAGTTTGTTGATATTGCTGGTTTGGTAAAAGGTGCTTCAGCTGGAGAGGGTCTTGGAAACAAATTCCTTGCCAATATTCGCGAGACCGACATGATTGCTGAAGTGGTACGGATTTTTGAAGATAGTGATGTTCATCATGTTTCGGGGTCAGTAGACCCAATGGGAGATATCGAAACAATTAACCTAGAGCTGATTATGGCTGATGCTGAAACCGTCAGTAAGCGAATTGGTACCATCGAGAAAGATGTTAGAGCTGGTAATAAGGAGGCGGCTGCTTTAAAAGCCTTACTTCAACGACTGTTGCCACATCTAGAAGGAGGAAATCTGGCTAATCAGCTAGATATGAGCAAAGAGGAAGCCAAGCTATTGCGTGGTCTGCATCTCTTGACTATGAAGCCGTTTTTATATGTCTGTAATCGAAAGCAGGATGCCTTTAACCTCGATGAGCAAAACGACGAGCGTTGGCAAGAACTACAAGACTTCTTTACTAGCACTGGTGCTGAATACGTCATTGTTGACGCCGGTATGGAGCATGAATTAAAAGATTTATCGACTGATGAGAAAAATGAATTTCGTCGTGAGTACGGTGCACAAGATACTGGGGTAGAGGCGTTGATTCGAGCTTGTTACGAACGCTTGGGATTAATGAGCTTTTTTACCACAGGAGAAAAAGAAACCAGAGCTTGGACAGTACCGATTGGTTCAACTGGTCCTGAAGCTGGTGCGGCTATTCATACTGATTTTAAAGACAAGTATATTCGGGCGCAGGTAGTAGCATACAAAGATATGGTAGAGAGCGGCTCACGTAGTCAGGCGCGTGAACAGGGTAAATTGCGTACTGAGGGTAAGGAATATATCGTCCAAGACGGCGACGTGATTGAATTCATGCATAGTTAAAAGCCGCGCCAAGGTAGACCCAGCGCGGCTTTGTGCGAAATTATTTCGCAGGCTTAATGTCTTTGAGCAAATGAATGCCCGCGAACATTAGGAAGACTGCACCAAGCGAGCCCCAGAGTGCCAGCATCCGAAGAAACTGTTCACCTGAGATTGCGCTGGACAAAGCTGCCATCAAAACGATGCCAGCAATGATCATGTACACAGATTTCCTCCAGAATTTTCGATAACGCAACATTGCTTTTGCATTATTCATATCCATGGCGAATCTCCTTAACTACTAGTAGTGACGGTTTACTAATCTAATTCTTACCATAAAGCCATAATTTTGACAATATGTCTTATAAATAGTGTAATTTAGGTTGTAATACCTGATTACTGGCTTTACATCTAGAGAAGACTGAGGAATACTATTTTATATGAAAACATCTACCCCCAAGCATTTTGTGCTCCAACTAGCATCATTGATTAGCTTGTACCTCTCGGTCACCTTTTTATTGGTCGTGTTATTTGGTCTCATTGAACTTGTTATTCCAGATTCAAGTGACTCATACTATATGATTGCTGATCAAGACAGTAGCGTTCGGCTAGGTATAGCGATGCTGGTAGTATTTTTCCCGACTTATTTACTACTTACTCGCAGTGTAAATAAGTTACGACGTAGTGAATCTAATGAAGCGTATTTAGGCTTTACCAAGTGGATAGTGTATCTATCACTACTTGTTGCTGGGGGCACGCTATTAATAGACTTAGTGACCGTCATCATGTCGTTTCTTGAAGGTGAGTTGACTACTAGATTTTTACTAAAGGCACTGTCCGTGATAGTAGTGGTTGGCTTAGCATTTTTCTATTACATACTCGATATTCGTGGGTATTGGCTAAAAAACGAAAAACAATCATGGTTGGTAGCTGCTCTAGCTAGCTTGGTAGTAGTTGTGTCTATTGGATTCGGCTTTAGTCAGATTGCTTCACCAGCAGAGGTACGGGAAAGTAAAATTGATGAACGGCAAGTACAAGACTTGCAACAAATTCAAAACCAAATCGAAAATTACTACTTCTCTAGCAATCAGTTACCTGAATCACTCGAAGATTTACCTACTGTACCGACTGCTCCAGAAAATAGAGAAGCGTATCAGTATCAACTGACAGATAGAGGCTTCTCCTTGTGTGCAACCTTTGCCACAACAAGCAATCAAGATGAAGAACGATACTATTTTGATAGACCGGCCAGCCCCGATATGTTGCTAGTAAATCCATGGGATTGGAGTCATGAAGAGGGAGACACTTGCTTCGATAGAATTATAAATCCTGAATTTAAGACAACCACAGATTCTTAGATGCTACAGTAGCGCCAGATATGCATAAAAAATTTGACCACCAAAATATAGATAAAAAATGGCAAGCAGAATGGAAGAAAACCGGCTTGTATGAAGTAGGGGAAAGAGATAAAGATAGAGAAAAAGAATACATCTTAGTGGAATGGCCATACCCGTCAGGTAATTTGCACATTGGCCACTGGTACGCCTTTGCAGTGCCAGATATTTATGCTCGTTACTGCCGGATGCAAGGTAAGCAGGTGTTATTTCCAATGGGATTTGATGCGTTTGGCTTGCCAGCTGAAAATGCTGCTATAAAACGTGATATCAATCCGAGAGAATGGACAGAAAGCAATATTGAATACATGCGCCACCAGCTTGATAGCATGGGCAGCTCATTTTCGTGGGACCACTCAACCAGCTCGATAGACCCTGATTACTATCATTGGACACAGTGGATGTTTACTAAATTCTTTGAAGCCGGAATCGCCTATCGCGGTAAAGGGGTAGTGAACTGGGATCCGGTAGACAACACCGTCATTGCCAACGAACAAGTATTGCCTGACGGTACCTCTGAACGGTCTGGTGCAGTGGTAGAAAAGAAAGTCATGCCGCAATGGATGATTAAAATCACTGACTTTGCCGACGAGTTGATTGAGGATCTTGGGTCACTAGATTGGCCACAACAAATTAAAGAATCGCAAAAGAACTGGATTGGCCGGTCAAAAGGAGCCGAAATTGATTTTGCATTATCTACTGGTCAAACGGTCACCGTATTCACTACACGACCAGACACACTCTATGGAGCTACCTATCTGGTATTAGCGCCTGAACACGAACTAGTTCAGGTGAATAAAGATCAGCTTGATAACTACAGCGAAGTTGAAAAATACGTTACTGCTGCTAAGCAAAAAGCTGAGCAAGATAGACTTGACCTGACCAAAGAAAAGACTGGTGTAAAGCTAGAAGGAGTAACCGCTATCAATCCGGCTAACAATGAAGAAATCCCAGTATATATTGCCGATTATGTGCTTGCTGGTTATGGAACTGGAGCTGTTATGGCGGTGCCAGCACATGATGTGAGGGATTTTGAATTTGCCAGCAAGTACAATATTCAAATTTTGGAGGTGATTGAGGGGGAAGAAACGCTACCAAGGATGAGCAGTGGTCAGTTAATCAACTCAGGTGAATACAATGGATTGGACTCAGAAGAAGCCAAAGCTGCCATCGTAGAAAAAGTTGGCGGGCGCATGACTAGCACCTATCGATTGCGCGACTGGTCAGTGGGGCGCCAACGCTACTGGGGAACTCCGATTCCAATTGTTTATGACCCAGACGGTGCTCCTCATACGGTACCCGCGGAACATTTACCGTGGACGCTACCAAGCGACGTTGACTTTACACCGACCGGTGAACCACCACTCGCTAAATCTAAAGAACTACTGGAACGGACAGAAAAAATCTTTGGTTCTGGCTGGACTCCCGAAGTAGAAACGATGGATACCTTTGTAGATTCTTCCTGGTACTTCTTACGCTACTTAGATCCAAATAATAGTGAGGCGTTTGCTGATAAAGAAAAGCAGCAGCAATGGATGCAGGTTGATACGTACTTTGGAGGTGCTGAACACACCACTATGCACTTGTTGTATTCTCGTTTTTGGCAGAAAGCCCTATACAAACTAGACCTAGTTGAGCATAGAGAGCCGTATATAAAACGAGTGAACAGAGGTCTAATTCTTGGACCAGACGGCAACAAAATGAGTAAAAGTAAGGGGAATGTGATTGACCCGGATGAGCAAGTAAAACTGGTCGGCTCAGATACAGTCAAAATGTACTTGGCTTTCATGGGGCCGTATCAAGGCACTAACTATCCATGGGATATGGGCGGTATCGCTGGGCTACATCGCTTTTTAGAGCGTGTAAATGGTCTCTCGGAGCATATTGGAGAGGGAAATCTAAAAACTACTGCACTGTTACACAAAACCATTAAGAAGGTCTCAGAAGATATCACTGAATTCAAATTCAACACTGCTATTAGTGCGATGATGATTTTTGTCAATCAAGTAGAAAAAACTAGTATTACTACAAAGGAATATAATACTTTTCTTCGTTTACTAGCCCCATTTTCGCCGCATCTTACAGAAGAATTGTGGGTAGAAAATGGACAAGAAGGAAGTATCCATATAGCACCGTACCCGATATTTAACGCAGAATTAGCCAAAGATCAAGAAGTAACTATCGGCGTACAGATAAATGGAAAGGTAAGAGGAGAGATTACCCTCTCTCCAGAAGCTGACCAAGATGAAGCGATGGATAAAGTGCATGCCAATAATGATTTGCAAAACCGTCTAGCTGATAAAAAAATCGTGAAGGAAATCTATGTACCAGGCAAAATTCTCAATCTCATTATCAGTGAGAACTAGGGTTGACCAAAATATACACCCATGTTATAAACAAGGAACGCATTGAAGCTATCAGCAACTTATTTGATGTAGTATGATCACTTTTAAACCAAAACAAGTAACTAAATCACTTCTTGAAGTCCTGCCAGAGCGAGCGCGAGACATCCTCGAAAAACGCTACGGTCTGGGTAAAGACGGAGAGACTCACACACTAGAAGCTATCGGACAAACCTACGGAATTACTCGAGAACGAGTTCGACAGATTGAAAACTACGGTATTCAGTCAATTCAAAAATCTGAAGCCTATAAAGAAAACTACGATCTCTTTATTGAGATGCAAAAACTCATTGACCAAATGGGTGGAGGTGTAGTGGCTGAGCATGTACTGCTTGACGAATTGTCACAAGACGCAGATGTAAAAAATCACCTGTACTTCTTACTTGTGGTAGGCGACCCGTTTTATAAAAGCAAAGAAAATCCTCAATTTGCTCACCGATGGTTCACTGAACGAAAGGTTGCTGAAACAGTTGAACAAGCACTCCATAATGTCTACAAGAGTCTAGATCAAGACGAGCTAGTATCAGAAAATGAAATCATTGCTCGCTTCAAAGAACAACTTGATGAACTATCAGACCAGCACGACGAAGAAGCGCTACGACGATGGCTCAGTATCTCAAAGAAAATTGGCCGTAACCCACTCGGTGATTGGGGACCAGCAGAGAGTCCTAATATCCGTGTAAAGGGTATTCGAGACTATGCGTACTTGGCTGTAAAGCGTCACGGTTCTCCAATGCACTTCCGTGAAGTGGCTGAAGCAATTAAAGAGCTTTTTGATCATAAAGCTCATGTAGCCACTACTCACAACGAACTAATTAAAGACGATCGATTTGTACTAGTTGGACGCGGACTCTACGCACTGACGGAGTGGGGTTACACTCCAGGAGTGGTAAAGGATGTTCTACGAGAAATCCTTAAGAGTGAAGGTCCGATGTCACGTGAAGAGATTATCGACAAGGTTCGCAAGGAACGGTATGTAAAGAACAATACTATCTTAGTCAATCTCCAAGATACTAATTTGTTCAAAAAACTGCCAAACGGTACCTACACCCTAGCTTCACAATAACTATAAAATTAACAAAACCACTGACGCCGATAACTCACGGCGTCAGTGGTTTTGTGATGCTACAATACTAGCACTATAGTATGAAAAAAGTATTTAGTACTATTTTTGCTACATTTGCAGGTCCGGTTTTTTTGGTACTTGGGCTGGGAGTAATGTACGCTACTTTTCGGGTGGCAGAGGTCGACCCAATACCGGTTTTGACATACTTGGCGTTATTGGCTCCTATTTGGATTCCGCTGACTCTTTTTTACATACTTTTTGATAGGTGGGTAGAATCGGTACGACTGAAATTTAGTGATGAAAATGGCCGTGTGACCTTACGTATTATTTTGCCTCCTGAAGTGTTTAAGTCTCCCGCAGCCATGGAAACAGTTATTTCTCAAATTTGGTTTCATGGTAAGGCGCTAAACTTGATGCAGGCGTATCTCGATGGTAAGCACCCGCTGGTACATAGTTTTGAGCTGGTATCGATTGGTGGAGATGTGCGGTTTTATGTGAACGTACCACGAAAGAAGACTAAGAATATGATTGAAGCTCAGTTGTACGCTCAATACCCAGGAATTGAAATCGTCGAAGAACCGCTTGACTATACTGCTGAGGTGACCTGGGATCCAGAAAAATGGGAAATGATGTCGTTTCACTTTGGAAAGAAAGAAGACGAGATTTATCCAATAAAAACCTATATTGATTTTGGCCTTGATAAGATGCCAAAAGAAGAAGAAAAAATCGAACCACTAGCACCATTACTGGAGTACCTTAGTAGTGCTAAACCAAGCGAAAGAATTTGGATACAAATACTAGCTACTCCACACTCAAAGCAGGACATTACGACAGGAAGTCTAAAACCTAAAACATTATGGCAAAACAGAGTTGGCAGTGTTGTAAAAGATATATACGCAGCTCATAAAAAACAAAACGACATACCATCTGATCAAAATGTCCCGTTTAATCAGCTCTCAGAAAGCTCAAAGGACATGATTAATGCGATTGAAAGAAATACTAGTAAATACACTTATGACACTGCTATCAGGGTAATTTATGCCGCTCCGCCAAAGGAATTTAAAGGTGACACCATCACTTCACTTATTAGAGCATTTTCCAATTACGATATTATTGGTCGCAACGACGTTGGTGTGTTGTGGCGTACTGACTTTGACTATAATTTCATCTCTGACTTTAGCGGTAAGCGTAAACCATTCTATAAACGTCGTGAGTTAGATTTTTACAAAAGTCGAGTATACTTACCATTTAGTGTGAGTGACGGAAGAGATGCGCCAAAGGCTTTCTCAGCCGAGGAATTGGCCAGTCTATGGTATATTCCTGGGAAGGCAATATTGGCACCAAATGTTGGTCGAGTTGAATCAGTACGAAAAGATGCACCGGCAAACTTGCCGATTGATACGAGTGGTAATCGTTGGTCATGAACGAATTTATTCCAGAGTCAGAACAAACTGTAAAAACACCCAGTGCTGCGCCAGCTTTGCGGTATTTAGTCTTAGGATTTTTAATCACGATAATTCTTGTTGGTGTAGCCACCTTGGTCACAATTTGGTATTTGAACACTCCGCCAGCAAATTTTGATGCGCCGACAGTGGTGACTATCAAAGAAGGGGAGACAGCAAAAGCCATTACTGAGAAATTAGCCGAGCAAGGCGTCGTCCGGTCACAAACGTTGCTCTACTTTATGACAGTGCTATTTTTCGATCCCACTGATATCAAGGCCAGTACGTACGTATTAAGCGAACCACTTTCTACCTACGAGGTGGCAGAACGATTAACCAGAGGAGATTTTGCAGCAGATTTAATTAGATTTACCCACATAGAAGGGGAGCCGGTTAAAAAAGTGGCTGACAGAGCAGCTGAGCAGCTGGGAGATTTTGATGGAGAAGAGTTTATGCGACTAGCGAGCACTAGTGAAGGGTACTTGTTCCCTGATACGTATTTCATACCAGCTACTTACAGCGAAGAAGAATTGTTTGTATTAATGAGAAACCATTTTGACGACAGCATTGCTCCATTGGAGTCATTAATCGCAGAAAATCAGTACTCGCTTGAAGAGATAATTGTCCTAGCCTCAATCTTAGAACGCGAAGCTAACTCAATTCACTCACTGCGATTGGTGTCAGGAATTTTGCAAAATCGCTTAGCTGACGGAATGCCACTGCAGGCGGACGCATCAATCGAATATGTGCTTGATAAACCTCTTTCTGAACTCACTCCCGATGATTTAAAAATAGAATCTCCGTACAATACATATCTCAATCGTGGTTTGCCTCCGACACCAATCGGCAATCCAGGCCAAGATGCCATAGAAGCGGTGCTGTTTCCCACAAAATCTGACTACTACTTTTACCTAACTGACGAACAAGGAGAATTTCACTATGCCAGAACCTATGACGAGCATCTTGCTAATATTGAAAGGTATTTGCGGTAGAACATAGCCGTGCTACTTTAGGCTCATGAACAAGCAAAAGACAGTCTTTGTAGGTCTTTCAGGTGGAGTTGACTCTTCAGTGGCTGCCTATCGTCTTAAAAAAGCCGGCTACAATGTGGTCGGTGTATTTATCAAAGTATGGCATCCGGAATTCATGGTGTGTTCTTGGGAAGCTGAACGACTAGATGCGATGCGAGTAGCAGCTCATTTAGATATTCCATTTTTAACGTGTGATGCAAAAGAAGCCTACAAGAAAAATGTCGCCGATTACTTCATTGCAGAGTACAAAGCTGGTCGCACCCCTAATCCAGATATTCTTTGCAACACGGCCGTTAAATTTGGTGTATTTTTGGACTTTGCTATGGCTAAAGGAGCAGACTATATTGCTACCGGTCACTACGTACAGGCAAAAGATGAGTCATTATATCGGGGTCTAGATGAGAACAAAGATCAGTCGTACTTTCTCTATGCCCTGACCAAAGAACAGCTTTCGAAAGCTGTTTTTCCAGTCGGTAATTCAACTAAAGATGAGATACGCAGGGAAGCAGCGGAAGCCGGCATACCAACCGCACAAAAAAGTGACAGTCAAGGAATTTGCTTTCTAGGTCACGTTGATATTCCAGAATTTTTATCTCATTACACAACTCTAAAGGAAGGAGCTGTGCTTAACGAAACCGGTGAAACTATTGGTGTACACAAAGGTGCGCTGGTCTACACCTTGGGTCAGCGGCAAGGATTTTCTATTACTGATTCCAACACTGCTCGCTCTCATCACTATGTGGTAGATAAAAACATTTCAGACAACACCATCACAGTCGCTTCCCACCCTCCAGTTTTAGAAGAAAACGAAACCATTGTCCTAAAGGATTTTATTTTCAGAAGAGAAATCAATTCTAGCGAGCAATATGAGGTACAAACACGGTATCGACAAAAACCAATACTTGTCAAAAGTATTAAAGTCTCCGCTACAAATGTGCAAATCGAGTTACTGGATAGTACAGAGCAACCAGCCCCTGGCCAGGCGCTTGTTATTTATCACCAAAATGAGTGTATCGGCGGTGGTATCATTGATTGATGTCAACGCTAGTCACTAAAGCAGACGGTTCTACAGAATATTATAAAGTTGAAAAACTACGCCGCTCTCTTCGCCGAGCTGGTGCCAGTAACGATGAAGTCAGTTCTATCGTCAATGAAATTGATGGTACGCTATACGACGGAATTACAACCAGAGAAATCTACCAGCGAGCCTTTGCACTATTGCGTGAACATCAGCCTCCAGCAGCTACAAAATATTCTCTACGGCGGGCTTTGTTTGGACTCGGCCCTACTGGTTTTCCGTTTGAGGAGTTCATAGCTCGCGTGTTTCAAGCTGAAGGCTATAGCGCTGAAGTCGGTACGCAGATAGCCGGACGCTGTGCCGAACATGAAATAGACATTGCTGCGTATAAGGAAGACCATAGCTTTATTTGTGAAGCAAAATTTCATTCTCGAGCTGGTCGAAAATCTGATTTGCAAGTAGCCATGTACTGCTATGCTCGGCTACTGGATTTAAAGGATAAAAAAATATGTGTCGCTGACCACTGTGGTATTAAAGAGTTTTTGCTAGTAACAAATACGAAGTTCACCTCTAGTGCAGAGCGATATGCGGAATGCGTTGGATTAAAAATGTTGAGTTGGGACTATCCGGTAGATAACAATTTGCATGACTATATTTCACGTACCGGAATTTATCCTATTACAGTATTACAATCGCTCAGTAATTCACAGCTTCAGACCCTAATCGCACGAAATATCATTGTTTGCCGTGATCTAATAGATAATCCGAACATATTGCGCCACCTGCATCTTTCTACTCGCAAACAAGAACAAATTCTATCTGAAGTAAAGTCTATCTTTAGTTAATTACATAAAACACAATCCATAGCTGATAATAAAACATTGATTGTCAATAGTATCAGTCGTTTTTTGACGTGATATACTCTGGATATTATTTATTTACAGAAATTCATAATTCTTGTATGTCAGAACAAAACCAAGATTCTAAAAAAGCCATTATTTCATTCGTAGTCGGCCTCCTTATCGGTGGACTAGTTGTTTCAGCCTTTATGGTGCCGGCAGATCCAGCAAATGATATGCCAATGAACGACGACGATCGTGAAATGATGGATGAAAACAGTGATGAAGCTATGGATGATATGGATATGTCAGACAATGACTCAAACATGTCAGGTGAGGCCAACATCGAAGTAGAAGATCAACCAGCTAGCAGCAGCATTTCACTTACTACTGCCGAATACCCAGTAGCCGAAGGGTGGATTGGTGTTCGTCAATATAACGATGGACAACTCGGCTCATTGTTAGGTGTAGTGCGCTTTAGCTCATCACAAGGGCTTATGCCCCAAGCTATTCAGCTTGTAGCGCCAACCACAGCGGGTAGCGAATACGCTGTAGTTATCTTCGAAGAGGACGGCGACTTTGACTTCTCAACCACTGGTGATGTAGAAATGAACACTGTGTTCGACACATTCACTGCTGAATAGTCAAACAATAAATTTTGCTTAAAATCACCGCATTAATGCGGTGGTTTTAATTTACCCTTACAACAGATAATAAATTTTTTAAAAGAAATATTAAAGAATGCTATACTCTTCAAATGGCAGAATTTGTACGAAAATATAATCCGAACCGAAGCGAAGATTGGAACTACGGAGGAAATAAATGGAAGCTTTCCAGGTCAAAAATTGACTTGTATCTGGAGTGTCCCCGTTGTTTCTATCTTGATAACAAATTAGGTACTAAGCGACCAAATTTCCCAGCGTTCAATCTCAACCTAGCAGTCGATGAGTTGTTCAAAAAAGAGTTTGATGTTCATCGCCAAAACCAAACGCCACATCCTATTATTAGTAAGTACGAAATTGATGCAGTGCCATTTGCACATAGTGAGCTAGATGAGTGGCGAGACAACTTCACCGGTATTACTCACTTACATGAGAAAACCGGTCTCATGGTTTCTGGCGCCATTGACGATGTGTGGCAGAAACCAGATAAGAGCCTAATTGTGGTTGATTACAAAGCCACATCAAAAGACGGGAGAATAGAGCAGCTAGGTGATAGCCCATGGGAAAAGCAGTATGCAAGACAGTTGGGTGTGTATCGGTGGTTGCTAGAGCAAAATGGTTTTACGGTACAACCCACCGGGTATCTCGTGTACGCCAATGCCGACAAAAACCTAGATGCGTTTGATGACAAACTAGTGTTTGAAACCACTCTCGTTCCAGTTGAAACTGATGTGCAGTGGATTGAGACAGCTCTTAATGATATTCGTAATTGTTTGGAAGCAGATTCGCTTCCTGAAATAGGTGAGTCGTGTGAATATTGTCCATACCGAGAAGCGGCTGGAAAGAAATTGCAATCGGTGCACTTTGCTAAAAAATAATCATGACAGCTTTTGGCGACAGAGTAAGAGAGGTAGTGAGGCAAATTCCAGTTGGTACAACTATGAGTTACCAAGAGGTGGCAGTAAAAGCAGGAAACCCACAAGCCGCCAGAGCAGTAGCGCGGGTCATGGCGCAAAACTTTGATGTAGAAATACCATGTCACAGAGTAATTAGAAAGGATGGTAGTCTAGGTGGATACAATCGAGGCGGGGAAGTGGTTAAAAGAAATATACTTTTACAAGAAGGAGCTATTACATAACAATGTACTCATATAAAGTCGAACAAGCTATCCGAGCCGCTGCTATATTGCACCGTGACCAAACCAGAATGGGGAGCATACCTTTTCCGTATATTACTCATTTGGTTGCGGTAGCTTTTATTCTGTCAGATTATACAGACGACGAAAATGTGTTAGCTGCGGCTTTATTGCACGATACGCTGGAGGATACATCTTATACCGAAAAAGAGCTGAGAAGCGATTTTGGAGACACTGTGGCCGATATTGTAAAGACAGTAACCGAGCCAAAAACTAGCACAACCAAAAAATATACCTGGTTAGAAAAAAAGCAACGCTACGCTAGCCAGTTAAATGCTGGTAGTCAAGCCGCGCTTATGGTGGCCGCTGCCGATAAAGCGCATAATTTTCGAACGCTAGTAGAAGAGTACTATGATAATCCTCAGCAATTTACAAAAGATTTTGGCCCAAACCACGACGAACGCCTCAAAGCCTATCAACTAATCGCTAACGTAATCGAAACCAAACTAGAAAATGATATAGTACACGAGTTTACACATACATTTACTGAATTTAAGAAATTCCTCACACATGTCAAAGAGCAAAATTAAAACTGAATGGGACTTAAAAAAGCACTACTACAAATCAGACAAAGACAAGCAAATAGAAAAGGATGTAGCGGAGACAGAGGAAGGGTATGCTAAATTTCACGCTATCTATAGTAATAATAAGTGGACTGGGAGTGTAAAGGGCACAACAAAAGCAATCAATGACTACCTACAATTAGGCCTTCTTCCAGGGGAAACGGCTTTGTACTACTATTTTTACCGCAGAGAGCTCAATGCTGGTGATGAGATGGCAGAGCGAATGATTAATTTACTAGAATCAAGACTTATCAAAGCTGGTAATCAAATTCTTTTCTTTGAGGTTTCACTTGCTCGGTTGCCCAAGAAGATGAAAAAACAATTGCTAGCAAGCAAGGATTTAGAGCATTGTCGTTATTTCTTGATTTCAGTTTTTGATACTGAAAAGCACATTCTGTCTGAGCCAGAAGAAAAGATTTTGAGCCTGCGTTCCTTGACCTCTAGATCAATGTGGATTTCTGCCACTGAAAAAATACTTAACAAGAAGATTGTCAAGTGGAAAGGAGAGGACATGCCGATTAACTCAGCTCTCATGCAGGTAGAAAATTTACCAAAGAAAGAACGGCATCAAATGTGGAAAAAAATTGTCCCGGTGCTAGAAGCAGTTGGTGAGGTAGCTGAAAATGAACTAGTAGCCTTAGCGCACGATAAAAAGATTAGTGATGAGCTGCGTGGTTATTCTAAGCCGTATTCAGCCACTACAAAATCATACGACAGTGAAGATATGACTCTGGAAAAGTTAGTGTCAGTTATAGAAACTAGAGGATATAAACTATCTAAGTCATATTACGCACTTAAATCAAAGTTACTTGGAGGCAAATTGGACTACATTGATAGAAATGAACCTTTGGGCAGAAAAAGCGCATATACATTCGACGAAGCAGTTCGCATTGTCCGCGAAGTGTTTTATGACTTTGAAAAAGAGTACGGAAGAATATTCGATGAGATGTTACAAAATGGGCAGATAGATGTATTTCCCAAAAAGGGGAGAGGTAGCGGTGCGTTTTGTAGTTCAGGAGTAAATCAGCCTACGTTTGTGTTTTTAAATCACAATAATTCTGTTGACGCTGTCCGGACTCTAGCGCACGAGATGGGGCATGCCATACATGCATACCGTTCAAAAACTCAACCACACTATTACCAAGGTCATTCAACGCTGACAGCCGAGACAGCGAGCACTTTTTTTGAATCTTTAGTAGCAGAGAAGTTGATAGAGAATGCTAGAACTAAGCAAGAAAAAATTTCACTGCTTGATTCTTTTATAAATCAAAAAATCAGTACGATGATAATGTGTATCGCGCGGTTCAAGTACGAACTACAAATGCACAACGAGATTCGAGAGCAGGGAGCACTAACATTCCAGCAAATGGCCAAAGGTCTAGCAAATGAATTCAAAAAACAATGCGGAACTGCAGTAATTATAGAGCCAGAACATGGGCTAAGTATTGTTTGGAAAACACATTACCGACGAAACTTCTACCAGTATTCATACTCATTTGGGGAAATTGGTAGCAGCATCATGAGAAATAGATATAAAACAAATGCTGAGTATGCAAAGGAGGTAGATACTTTTTTGACCGCTGGAGATTCTGATACCGTAGAAAATATCTTCAAAAATATCGGTATTGATATGAGTAAAGAAAGTACCTATCACGAAGCCTTGGATTTGCTTGAGGCTGATATTAAAACCTTAAAAAAACTTGTAGTAACTAAATAAGTCTATATTTATCAAGATAATCTGGTATAGTTCGCTGTATGGCAGTTTCAGGAAATGAAATAAGAAAGAAGTATTTAGACTTCATGAGAGAAAATGGACACGAGGTGGTACCCTCGGCTTCAATCGTGCCCGAAAATGACCCCACCACACTATTTACCGGCAGCGGAATGCAACCAATGGTGCCATATCTTCTAGGTGAAGCTCATCCAAAGGGTACTCGTATTACCGACAGTCAAAAATGTTTTCGAGCAGAAGACATCGAAGAAGTAGGGGACAATCGACATACGACCTTTTTTGAAATGCTAGGGAACTGGTCGTTTGGCGACTACTTTAAAGAGGAGCAAATCGAGTGGATTTTTTCATTCTTGATTGATGAAGTTGGTCTCAATCCAAAGAGACTTTACATTACGGCGTTTGCAGGAGACGAGAAAGCAGGAATACCGCGCGATGAGACTTCTCCTGTTATCTGGAGTCGCCTATTTGAAGAAAAAGGCTTACAAGCCAAAGTGGCAGAGATAGGTAGCGAAGCGTGTGGCTATGAACGTGGCATGAAAGAGGGTGAGCGTATCTTCTTCTATGACGCGAGTAAAAACTGGTGGAGTCGCGCTGGAGTCCCACAAAACATGCCAATTGGGGAGCCTGGAGGCCCTGATACGGAGATGTTTTACGATTTTGGCACTCCTCATGATGAATCATTCGGAAAGCATTGCCACCCTAACTGCGACTGTGGTCGCTTCTTAGAGATAGGTAACAATGTCTTTATGCAATACAAGAAAGTTGCAGAAGGCACCTTCGAGGAATTGCCGTCAAAGAACGTTGATTTTGGCGGTGGATTAGAACGAATTGTAGCTGCAGCCAACAATGAACCAGATATCTTCAAGGTCGATTTATTACATTCATTGATTGAGAAGATTTCAGTTGTTTCAGACAAAACATATGCAGATGAGACGAATGCTTATCGTGTTATAGCTGACCATGTCAGAGGGGCGGTATTCATGATTGCTGACGGAGTATTGCCAAGCAATACTGAGCAGGGCTATTTTGTGCGCCGACTATTGCGCCGAGCTGTGCGCTACGCAGACACCATTGGTGTACCAACTGGTGAGTTACAAAATGTAGCTAAGGTGGTAGTTGATATATATAAAAATCACTATCCTGAACTTGAAAATAATGCAGAGACCATTCTTTCAGCTATCGCTGCTGAGGAAGAGCAATTTAGAAAGACACTTGAAAACGGACTAAAGCAATTTAAGAAGATTTCACTAAAAGTAAATCTGCAGGTTAGTAAAAAGCAATCAGAAACTTTCTCAATTCCACTTGTGCTAAAAGGTAAGAAATTTTTTGGAAAGAAAACCCAGAAAGTCACTCCGAAGAAAACTATTTCTGCCCAAAATGCATTTGATCTGTTTACCACCTACGGCTTTCCAATTGAACTTACAGAAGAAATCGCTGCTGAAAAGAATCTGACAGTAGATAGAAAAGGCTTTGAGCGTTTAATGGAAGAACATAAAGAAAAATCACGCGCGGGAGCAGAAAAGAAATTCAAAGGTGGTTTAGCTGATCATTCTGACAAAGTGCTGCAATATCATACAGCTACCCACTTGTTACTGGCGGCACTACGAACCTTAGTGGGTGACCATGTACATCAGGCTGGCTCTAATATCACCAGTGAACGATTGCGATTTGATTTTACTCATGGAGAAAAAATTGAGAGATTTAAATTAGACGAGATTGAAACCTGGGTGAATGAAGCATTACAGACGGGTGGGGAAGTAAATATCGAAATGATGAGTAAGGAAGCTGCTAAGTCCGACACTAGTATCGAAGGTAGCTTTTGGGAACGGTACCCTGACGAAGTAAAGGTGTACACGATAGCCGGCACTGACGGTACAGTCTTTTCACGAGAACTATGTGGCGGTCCACACGTGGAAAAGCTTTCAGATATACAAGGTACTTTTAAAATCAAGAAAGAAGAATCATCCTCGGCTGGGGTACGTCGTATTAAGGCTGTGCTCGAGTAGTAATACCCACTTTACTTATTTAGTCGCTAGGGTCGCTGTATACTATATCTATACTATGGGTATGGGACTACTATCACGGGTTACTAGTGAGAAATGCTACGGTTTAGTAATTGACATTGGTTCTGGTAGCGTTAGCGCTGCCATTGTTTGCTCAAATAAATCGAAAGCAGAACCAGTAGTAATATGGTCTGAAAAGGTTCTTACTGCAGTAAAAACAGATGCTAATCAAGAGCAACAAGCCAAGGCAATTTTGGCTGCTTTGATGAACGTCATGATGAAGTTCGACACGGCTGGTCGCTCAAAATTAAACGAGTCTAACTCGTCTGCTAACTTGCAGCGAGTAGAGGTCGCCGTTTCTGCACCATGGGCACAAACCGTAACTAGAAATATTTCGTATTCTGAACCAGAACCATTTAAAATTACAGATAGTTTTATCTCTAAACTTGTTGTTGAAGCTGATAAAAAAATCAAAGATGAACTAAGTGAAGACGATGTACTAGAAAACTATGGTCTGCAAGTAGTAGCTAGAGCAACTCATAAGCTTAAAGCCAATGGCTATTCGGTAGTAAGTCTTGACGGAAGACAAGCGAAACAGGTCGACATGTCCCGAACCACGGTCGTAGTTCCTGATTTCTTGTATGACTCTCTCCAAGAAATTAAGCACAAGCTTTTTCCCAACCTTTCTATGAGAATTCATTCGTTTATGTATAGCTACTATTGCATGACAATTGCCATACCATCCTTTGCTAACAATGTTTGTTTGATTGATGTTACGGCCGCTGCGACAGAAGTTGGCGTAGTGAGAGAGGGGATTCTAGAATTCACTGATTCTGCTCCGTTAGGAAGTCATACCTTGGTTCAAGAAATAACTGATGTGCTCGGTGTCTCAGAGGCAGAAGTACATGGATATCTTTCACATGAGCAACCTCTCGAGTTTTTTAGCAAGAAAAGCAAAGCTATACAAAATAAGATAAATAAAATTTTTGGCCATTACTCTGCCTCACTATCCGACACACTTTCTTCTACAGGTAATTCACTTTCACTACCAAAAACCATTTTATTAAATGCAGAATTATCAGAAAAAGCACTTTATACTAAACTCATAAAAGATAGTGCTAGCACTGTATATCTGACGGAGCCAACTATTTGCTGGACCAATGATATAGCTACAGATTTTGATTCGCGTATTTGGCTTGCGAGTCAGTTTTTCCACAAACCAAACCATTGTCTGCATTTTGACTATGTGTAAAAAAGCTATACTGTAATCATATATGTCTTCACAAAAATGGAACTTGCAGGATATTCGACCGCCAGAACCTCGCAAGCGCAAAAAAACAAACCAAGTAGCAGATGTCTCTACCGAAAATAAACAGCCGGCAGAGCAGCGAGAAGAAATTAATTTTTCTAATAACGAATCAATAAGTACTGAGCGAAAGAGGATAAAGCCTAATAGCGGCAAAAAGCGATTAATATTTTCTATCATCGCCTTTTTAGTCATTGTTGGTGGAGCTCTGTTGCTCAGTCTGATTCTAGGGAAAACTGAGTTAACTATCTATCCAGAACACCGAGAACCGACTGTAAACGCCGAATTCACTGCGTCGGCTACTGATGAGAATTCTCCATTGCGTTACGAAATTTTGACGTTACAAGACACTAAAGAAACCCAAGTGGCCGCTACTGGACAAACAACGGTCCAGCAGCAAGCTCAAGGAACTATTGTTATACGCAAAACCACTCCCGGTTCAGAACGTTTAATTAAAAACACTCGATTTCGAAGTCCAGATGGGTTGATATTCAGAATCGATGAATCGGTAGTAGTGCCAGGTGCAACTGAAGGCCAAAGTGGTGACACAAACCCTGGCACGATAGAAATTGAAGTGTTTGCTGATGCAGTAGGTGAAGAATATAACTTGGCTGCTAACACTACCTTTGATATCCCAGGATTTGAAGAAAGTGGCTTAACTGATCTCTACAACTCAATTACGGCCAGTAACCCAACTGCATTCACAGGAGGTTTTGATGGTCCACAATATCAAGTCGATGATGCTGATTTAGCTACCGCAAGAGAGCGTTTACAAGCAGAACTAAGGACTGATCTTGAGGCAAGACTGCAAACAGAACGACCAAATGGGTTTGTGGTCTTCTCAGAAGCAGTCAGTTTCAGCTTTGAACAGCTACCAACCGTGGAATCTGATGGTGATATGGTGGTTGTGCGAGAGCAGGGTACATTGAGAGTTCCTATCTTTGCCAATGATGATTTTGCAGAGTTTATTGCAAGTGAAACTGTACCTACCTATACTTCAGGCACACCAATTAGGATTGATAATCCTGAAGCGCTAACGTTTTCATACGTGAACGCTACCACCAGCACCACAACCGTTCCAACAGAGTCTGAAATCCGCTTTACTTTAGAGGGGAGGCCACTGTTAATCTGGGGTTACGATGTAGAGACGTTACGAGAGGATTTGGCTGGTCTACCAAAAACCGCCATCAACAACGCTATTACAGCCTACCCAGGCATCGAAGGAGCTCGCGTAAGTATCACACCATTCTGGAAGCGTAGTTTTCCTGAAGATCCTGAAGAGATTCTCATTGTAGAAGAGTTACGTAATGAGTAGTTTTGCTAAGCTAGCAGCGAAATGTGGATATATCGCAGATTTGCTATTGACGCTAGCAAGACAATTTGCTAGACTCACCCTCGTTTAATGGATCAAGAGAGTTCATCAGCTGTCAAGGACGACCTCGTATATGGAGTAGTGGAAGAAGCTCTTCCAAATACTCTTTTTCGTGTCAATGTAGAGGGTAAAGAAGATATGGTCCTTGCATATCTATCAGGACGAATGCGCAAGTTCCGCATTCGGGTATTGGTAGGTGACACTGTCGGTATGGTAATCGATCCATACGGAGGTAAGGCTCGAATCACTAAACGCATTTAATTTATTATATTCATGAAAGTACGCTCATCCGTAAAAAAAATTAGTCCCGATGATAAAATCGTCAAACGACGCGGGGTAGTGTACGTAATTAATAAGCGTAAGCCTCGCCATAAGCAACGCCAAGGATAGCAATCAAAACTATGAGAATTTCTGGTATTAACCTTCCTGATAGCAAACAGCTTCCGTATGCACTCACTGCAATCTACGGTATTGGTCTTTCACGTGCCTATACAATCTTAGAAGATTTGAATATTGAGCCAACTGCCAAACCTTCAGATCTATCAACTGAACAAGAAAACGCCATCAGGGATAAAATTGACTCTTTTCGCACTGAAGGTGAGCTAAAACGAGAAGTTGCCGCTAACATCAAGCGTCTTAAAGACATTGATTCATATCGAGGTAGCCGACACGCGAAAAGACTACCAGCACGCGGACAACGAACCAAAACCAATGCTCGTACTCTCAAAGGAGCTAAGAAGACTATGGGTAGCGGTCGACGTAAGCTAGAGAAAACCTAGAATTTAATTATTAATTACTATCGTACTGACATATGGGTAAGAAACGAATAATGAAAAAAAGTGGAGGTTCTGACGTAGCCGGAACCTCAAGAGCTCTAAATCGCATTCCTAAGCGTAAGTTGGCTTCTGGTAAGTTAAATGTGCTCGCAACCTTCAATAACACGCTACTAACACTGTGTGATCCAAAAGGTAACGCGGTTATGGCGGCCTCATCCGGAGCTCTAGGATTTAAAGGGTCTCGTAAAAGCACTCCTTTTGCTGCTGCGAAAGTTGGAGAAATAATTGGCGAAAAAGCGCAGCAAATGGGTATGAAAGAGGCCGAAGTGGTAGTGCGTGGCGTCGGTGCTGGTCGAGAATCAGCGTTGCGTGCATTTGCTGGTAAAGGAATTGCTATTACTAAGATTACTGACAAAACACCAGTTCCATTTAACGGACCCCGAGCTAAGAAAGCTAGACGCGTATAAAACAATATTTGTATGAAAATAGGACCAAAATTTAAAATTGCAAAACGTCTAGGAGCGCCAATCTTCGAAAAGACACAAACTCAAAAGTTTGAATTGTCAGCAGCGAGAGGAGGTCGTCGAGGAGGTCGTCGTCCAGGACAAATGAGTGACTACAAACGACAACTCATTGAGAAGCAAAAAATGCGGTTTACCTACGGCATTACTGAGAAGCAACTACGCCGCTATGTAGATGAGGCGATTGCAAGAGAAGGACATCAAACTGTCAGTTTCTTGATGAATCGTCTAGAAAGTCGTTTAGATAATGTTGTTTATCGTCTTGGCCTAGCCAAAACCCGTCGATTAGCTCGACAAATAGTTTCTCATGGTCACATATGTGTTAATGGAAGAAAGCTTACTATCCCTTCTCACAAGGTACGAGTAAACGACATTATTTCAGTTCGTGAAGGAAGTAAGGGTAATGGATTGTTTGTAAATCTTTCTGACTCACATGAAGCTGTTGCAGTACCAACATGGCTTAGCTTTGATGTCAAGCAACTTAGCGGTACCATGAAAGGGGAGCCAGTTTACAATCCGGCCGAGACGCTCTTTGATCCCGAGCAAGTAATGGAATTCTATAGCCGATAGAAATTAATAATATAAATAATATCCGTCTATGTTGGAAACAAACGTCACACTGCCATCAAAACCACGAGTAGTACAAGAAGAAGATAATCGAGGTACTTTTGAAATCGATGGTCTTTATCCTGGATATGGTCACACACTAGGAAACTCACTTCGTCGAATCATTCTCTCATCTCTTCCTGGAGCAGCAATAACACAAGTAAAGATAAATGGTGTTGACCATGAGTTTTCAACAATGTCTGGTGTGAAAGAAGACGTTATCGTCATCCTTTTGAACCTTCGAAGAGTTCGTTTGCTATCTCATAGCGATGAACCGATTACAATCTCTCTCAAGAAATCTGGGACCGGGATGGTCACAGCTGCTGATATTGAAGCACCATCTCAAGTCGAAATTCTTAACCCAGAACAACATATTGCAGAAATTACCAACAAGACCACAAAGCTTGAAATGGAAATTACGGTAGAAAAAGGACTTGGTTATGTACCACGTGAAGTACATAAGAAAGACAAGACAGAAATTGGAGCCATCGCTCTTGACGCTGTGTTTACTCCAATCCGCCGGGCAAACTACGAAGTAGAAAACATGCGTGTTGGTGACCGAACCGACTATAACCGTCTTCGAATCACTCTTGAAACAGATGGGACATACTCACCACGAGAAGCACTTGAACGAGCTATCGAAATAATGATTCACCAGTTAAAGGCAGTGATTGGTTTTCAAGAAGAAGAACAACCAAGTAAAGAGGTTGATGAGCCAAAAACAGAGAGTGAGGAAGTCTCTGAACCAGATCCAGAAGTACTAAAAACTAGAATCGAAACTCTTGACCTTAGTCCACGAACACTCGAAGCGCTAGAAACAGCCAGTATCCGAACTATCGGAGGTCTTGTGCGAAAGAAAAAAGATGATATTCTTGCGCTCGACGGAGTTGGACCGAAAGCATTAGAAGAAATCGAAGAAATACTATCTTCATACGATCTATCTCTTGATCAATAATTATTTTACCTATGAGACACGCTAGTAAAAACCGAACACTTTCACGACCGCGCAACCAACGCACAGCTCTTTTGCGTGGCCTAGCAGTGTCTCTAATCCGAGATGGTCAAATCAAAACTACCAAGGCAAAAGCAAAAGAACTACAACCATTTGTTGAACGCTTAGTGACTACAGCAAAGAATGATACTGTTGCAAATCGAAGGTTAGTAGCTTCTCGGTTAGGTCAACCACAAGCTGTAACATTACAAAAGTTGTTTACTGAAATCGCTCCAAAATTTGCCGAACGAAATGGTGGATACACTCGATTAGTAAAACTAGGCGCGACTTCACCAGGTAGGGAAGAAGCAGTTATCTCTTTTGTAGAATAGACATATGGAAATAAAAACAAACACAGAAACATATACAATCGACGCTACCGGAAAGAGACTGGGGAAAGTTGCTACTGAAGCTGCTTCAGTTCTGCTTGGTAAAAATACTGCTGATTACGCTCGTCACATCAAGTCAGATGTAAAGGTGCAGATTGATAATGCGAGCAAAATGGATATTCCGGAAAAAAAGGAATCGGAAATTTACCAAAGCTACTCTGGATACCCAGGAGGACGAAAGACCGAAACCTTGAATCATTTAGCTAATCGACTTGGTTATAGTGAAGTAGTGCGTCGAACAGTAGCTGGAATGCTGCCTAACAACAAACATAAAAAACCATTATTAAAACAATTAACTGTAACTGAATAGTCTATGGCTACAAGTAAGAACACAACCTATATCGAAGGAATCGGTCGACGAAAGACCGCTACTGCACGCGTGCGTTTGACTCCAGCCAAAGAGACTTCAATCATAGTTAACGATAAACCATTTGAAGAATTCTTTTCTTACGCCTCACAGCAAAAGAACCTCATGTCTGTATTAGAGACAGAAGATGCGGGTATTGAGCACTATGCAATTTCTGCTCATGTCACCGGAGGAGGTATGACAGCACAAGTTGAAGCAATTCGACTCGGTATCGCACGTGCGTTAGTAAAAGAAAAGACTGAACGACGAAGTCCACTCAAATCTGCTGGCTTCCTCAAGCGAGATCCTCGTTCTGTTGAACGCAAGAAGTTTGGATTGCGGAAGGCTCGCAAACGTCCAGCTTGGTCTAAACGGTAAATATTTACGAATTACTTCGTTACACTTCGAAAAAAGCTCCGTACTGGACAACCTAGTCCCACTTGGAGCTTTTTTTCTTGTATGCCTCGTACTTCACTAAATGTTTTCCGTTTAGATAAAATAAAGAAAATTAAAATTAATCCCTGCTTTAATACTAGTATTAAAGCAGGGATTAAATGAAGCAAGCAAAAAACCGCGCAATGTTTATACTAGCGAGGCTTTTCAGATGTCTTGCCAGATAGTTTCTGGTCACGAGTCTATCTCGTAGACAACTACCCATTCGCACGGAAGCGGAGCCTCATCTCCATGAGGCATTCTGAATTCGATTACTGTCACGGCAATAATACAATAAGAATTCCTGATCATTCGGCGCAGTTCTCTATCGAGATAAGGTTCTTTCTCAGCAATTAATATTGCGAGCAGTTTTGACTCAAACTTACTTTCGATTTATAATACTTGCGTATGGTGAACGAAAATAACGAATCCGACATTGAAATTGATGTCACCAACGAAGAAATTGATAACGAAGAAACTGAATTAGAAGAAATAGAAGATCGCGCAGCCGACAAAATAAAAAAGCTACGTGATCAACTGAAAACAGCCGTCGAGGACAAGCAAAAATTACAAGATGAGTTGCAATTAGCTAAAGCCGACTTCTTAAATGCTCGTAAGCGCCTTGAAGAAGAACGGGCGCGAGATAAGGTTCGGGCTAAAAAGCAACACATAGAAGAGCTTCTCCCTATAGTCGACAGCTTCCAAATGGCCATGAGCGATACTGAAGCCTGGGAAAAAGCTGACAAGTCATGGCGAAAGGGGGTTGAGGGTATTCATTCTCAACTCAAAAATCTGATGAGAAGCTATGGTGTTGAACAAATTGACCCTATTGGCGAAGCATTCAATCCAAATCTGCACGAAGCAGTTGGAACAGAAGAAGTAGCAGATAAGAAATTAGAAGATACAGTTGTGTCTATTGTCCAAAGTGGATATCAAATCACTCTAGACGGAAAGACAGAAGTCATTAGACCAGCTCGTGTAACTACTGGAATTTATCAAAATTAATCTACACACATATCATTTATGGCAAAAATTTTAGGTATAGACTTAGGAACAACTAACTCAGCGATGGCTGTGATTGAAGCTGGTGAACCAACTATTATTGAAAATGCAGAGGGTACCAGAACCACCCCTTCAATTGTAGCTATCTCTAAGACTAAGGAACGTTTGGTGGGGCAAATTGCTAAGCGTCAAGCTGTTACCAATCCGACCAATACCATCTACGGTATTAAACGCTTTATGGGGCATAACTACGAAGATAAGGCTGTCCAGAAAGACAAGGAAATTGTCCCGTATGAAGTAAAGAAGGGAAGTGATGACGGTGCCATGGTTGAAATGGACGGTAAAGACTACCGACCGGAGGAAGTTTCAGCTATGATCCTCACCAAGCTAAAGCAAGACGCTGAAGCAAAGTTAGGTGAAAAAATCACCGAAGCAGTGATTACTGTACCAGCGTATTTTAACGACTCACAACGAAAAGCGACCCAAGATGCAGGGAAGATTGCTGGCCTTGAGGTAAAGCGCATTATCAATGAACCTACCGCGGCTGCACTGGCGTATGGGTTTAACAAAAAGAAAGATGAGAAAATCGTTGTCTACGACTTCGGTGGCGGTACTTTTGACGTAACCGTACTGGAAGTTGGGGACGATGTAGTTGAAGTACAAGCTACCGACGGTGATGCGCACATGGGTGGTCGTGATATTGATCAGGGAATCGTACGACATCTCATTGCCGAATTTAAGAAATCTGATGGAGTAGACCTCGGCAAAGATAAATTGGCCCTACAACGCCTCGATGAAGCGGCTGAAAAAGCAAAATTGGAACTCTCATCTACAACTGAGACTGATATCAACATCCCGTTTATCTCACAAGGCTCAGATGGTCCGCTGCACCTTGATATCAAATTGACTCGAGCCAAGCTAGAAGAAATAGCTTCTGAATATGTCGACAAGTCAATTGAAATCACCAAACGAGCACTAGAAGCAGCTGGAGTAAGTAAAGATGACATTGATGAAATCATCTTAGTGGGGGGACAGACCAGAATGCCCGCCATTCAAGAAGCCACTAAAAAACTCTTCAACAAGGAACCAAATCGCTCTATCAACCCAGACGAGGTGGTAGCTCTTGGAGCGGCTATTCAAGCGGGTATATTCCAAGGTGACGTGCAAGACATTACTCTAGTAGACGTTATTCCACTTTCTCTTGGTATTGAAACCATGGGGGGAGTAAACACTAAATTGATTGAAAAAAATACCCATATCCCAACTAAGAAACAACAGGTATTTTCTACCGCCGCCGACAATCAAACTTCGACCGAAATTCATATCGTTCAAGGTGAGCGCTCAATGGCAGCGGATAACAAATCGCTCGGTAAATTTGTTCTCGATGGTATTCCACCAGCACCACGCGGAGTACCACAAGTAGAAGTAACCTTCGACGTCGACAGTAACGGTGTATTGAATGTAACAGCCAAGGACAAATCAACTGGTAAAGAACAGTCAATTCGTATCGAAGCAAACTCAGGCCTAAGTGAAGATGATATTGAACGCATGAAGAAGGAAGCGGAAGAGCATTCTTCTGAAGACCAAAAGAAAAAAGACTTAATCGAGAGTCGTAATCATGCCGAACAAATGATCTACACCGCTGAAAAAGCAATTAAAGACCATGAGAAAGAAGTTCCAGATGATGTAAAGGAAGAAATCGATTCAAAAATAAAAGAATTACAAGAAGCGAAAGTTGGGGAAGACAAAGCTGCTATCGACAGCGCAATTGAAAATCTTTCTGGTTCACTACAGAAAATAGGCGAAGTTATGCAAAAAGCAGCTGAACAGTCAGCCGAAACAGCTTCAGAAGACGCCTCTACAACAGAAAAAGAGGATGAAACTACTGTTCATGAAGCAGAAGTAGAAGAAAGCGAAGACAAGCAAGATAAAGAGTAGGAGAGTAGGTTAGGTGCAAAATACCGACCGGATTTTTGA
>CAXRCZ010000007.1:0-126716 GCA_964229335.1 Minisyncoccia bacterium | reverse complement strand
AGGCAGCCAGAACGATGATAAAGCCGATGATGGCATTAGTGAAGCTTTTTTTAGCCGCTTCTTTAGCACTTGGATTGCCGCCAGAGGTGACGAGACGGAAACCCGCCACCACCATTAGAACTGCAAAGAGTAGCGTTATGATACCGATGAGCCAATCGATGAGGAGATTAGCGAGTTGGACGAAGTTACAGGCGGAGCAGGTGGTGCCTTCACAAACAAAGAATCCAGAACCTTGCGCTATGGCAGGAGCTGGATTAAGGAGGAGAAAAGATGCGAAGCTGAAGATTAGAATATATTGAAAGCCCTTGTATTTCATACCAAAATCATAGCACGCGTGCTTTGCGAAATTGGTTTGGTATGTTATTTTTATCCCACTCGATTACGAGTCTTGTATTTATTTGCGTCGGTGACAGACCAGAGAAAATATAAACTGCTTTATATTTTCTCTGGTCTGTCGCTTGCGACAGAATTGCCGATATTTATGAGGCAATAGGAGGACAATGAAATTGACCATGGAGCTACCGTGCAAAATTAATTGTCCTCATGACGATTATTTTTGCGTCGGTGGCAGAGTGGTCAATTGCATCAGACTGTAAATCTGACGGAGTATTCCTACGGGGGTTCAAATCCCTCCCGGCGCACAAGCACAAAAACAAGCACCTTTTGGTGCTATTTTTGTTTATGTAGTGAGAAGAAATGTGTCTGCGCACATTTCATGGGATTTGAACCAGCGGAGCCATAATTTTCTCGCCTGTCCTAGTGAGAAAATTGGCGAGCTGCGTCCAGCAGTTCTTGTGAGTGTAACGAATTAGAAACTGTGGGATCAATCCCTCCTGACGCATATTTACACAGATATACAAAACCATCTTGACTCCCTACCCCAACCTGCTAATTTAGTATACGGAACACAAACCACCATTCTGGTGAGGTCAATTTGGAGAAGTTCCTATGAAAATGTATCTTTTGATGGCTGCCGCTGTGGCACTGTCCAACATCTCGTTACCTAAGCAATGTAGCGAATCTACTTCGGAAACTGAGCCGGAACTGGAAGCTTCACCTGTAGAGCGTGAAGTCACTGATGAGGTGGCTGAAGCCTATCGTCAACAAATCGAAGCAGCTCAATGGAAGGATATCGGTCCACTCGTAATGAGTGCCCCCAACCCCGAACTCAAAGCCGAAGCGAGGGCTTGCCAACAGAAACTCCGCGACGGCGCCGAGACCTGCGTCACGGAGTAAGATTCTTGCGAATCACACACAAAAGGCCGGCCCATGACTGGGCCGGCCTTTCTGCTTTTCTGTCTACGCAGCTACTTTTTCTTTCTTCTTAGTTATTTTCTTCGCTTTGGTTTTTTTCTTGGTGGATGTCTTGGCTTTGGCGGCCTTTTTGATATCAAAGTCTAGCTCGTCTCCCTTAATAGCAACTTTGACAGTACCACCTTGCAGCACTCCTTCGCCCACCATCATATTCGCAACAGGCGTAAGGATTTTACTCTGAATTACTCTTCGTAGTGGTCGAGCCCCGAACTTTGGATCGTACCCTTCTTTAGCCAAATACTCGAGCACATCATTACTGATTGAGAGTTTGATTTCTTTCTTCTCGAGACGCTTAACGACTTCTGCGACTTGTAGGTCGACGATGTCACGTATAGCTTCAGTAGATAGCAAATCAAATACTACTATCTCATCGAGTCGGTTGAGGAACTCGGGTCGGAAGAATGTTTTCAGACTATCCATTACCTTGTCTTTGGCCTGTGAGTATTGGGCTGACTCGCCTTTATCAGCTGTAAAGCCAAAGTTAGACATGCGGTCGATGTGCTCGGCGCCGATATTTGAAGTCATGATAATGACTGTATTTTTGAAGTTCACTTTTCTACCTTTCGCGTCTGTCAGATGTCCAGAATCGAGCACTTGCAAGAGAATGTTGAAGACTTCTGGATGAGCTTTTTCTACCTCATCAAGCAATACAACAGAGTATGGTCGGTGACGAATTTTTTCCGTAAAACTACCACCTTCATCGTGGCCAACATATCCGGGCGGAGAACCGACTAATTTAGAGACTGAATGCTTCTCCATAAACTCAGACATGTCTACCCGAATCAGTGACTCAGGGTCATTGAACATAAACTCTGCCAAAGCTCGAGATAATTCTGTCTTCCCCACCCCTGTCGGTCCGAGAAATAGGAATGAACCAATTGGCCGATTGGGATCAGCAATACCGGCGCGTGAACGTTTAATGGCGTCGCTGATGCGCTGTACGGCATCATCTTGACCAACCACTTTCTCTTTTAACTCTTCTTCCATTCGCGCTAATTTTTGCACTTCGGCTTCAAGCATGCGTGAGACTGGAATACCAGTCCAGCGAGACACCACGCCGGCAATTTCTTCTTCGGTAACCTCCTCCTTTAATAGTCGCCGACTGTGTTGGAGTTTCTTCAATCGCTTCATTTTTGCTTCCAGTTCTTTTTCCACTCCTGGAATTGTGTCGTAGCGAATTTCGGCTGCTTGAGTTAGGTCTGCACGGGCTTCCGCCGCATCAGCTTCTAAGCGAAGTTCTTCCAACTCTTTTTTAAAGTCACCAATTTCATTCAGTGCTTCACGCTCGTTGTTCCACTTAGTTTCAAGGGTCGCAGTTTTTTCTCGTAATTCTCCAATCTCTGCATCAATCTCCTTGAGTCTTTTTTTAATTTTCTGCGTATTCTCAGCGAGTTCTAGCTCTTTGTTGAGAGCTTCGCGCTCTATCTCTAGCCGCCGCACCTCCCTGTCGGCTACTACCAGCTCTTCTGGCTTGTTTTCTAACGATATACGAAGTGCTGAAGCAGCTTCGTCAATCAAATCGACTGCTTTGTCAGGCAGAAATCTATCGGTGATATAGCGAGAAGAGAGGTTAACTGCTGCGAGAATAGCGTCGTCGGTAATACGGACGCCGTGATACAGCTCATATTTCTCAGCCAGACCACGCAAAATCGCAACGGCGTCTTCTTGGTTTGGCTCATTGACATAGACTGGCTGAAAGCGTCGGGTTAGCGCTGGGTCTCGCTCAATATGTTTTTGATACTCTTTTAGTGTGGTGGCGCCAATCACTCTGATTTCGCCACGAGCCAGAGCTGGCTTCAACATATTACTGGCATCCATCGAGCCATCCGCTTGACCAGCACCCACGATGGTATGTAGCTCGTCAATAAATAAGATGATTTTGCCTGCAGCACTTTCTACTTCTTTCATAACTGCTTTCAGTCGCTCTTCGAACTCACCGCGGAATTTAGTCCCTGCTACTAAGAGTCCTAAATCAAGTGAGAGAATTTCTTTTTCTTTAACTGACTCTGGTACTTGGCCAAGGGCGATTTGTTGGGCTAATCCTTCAGCGATAGCCGTCTTTCCCACCCCTGCTTCACCAATCAATACTGGATTGTTTTTGGTACGTCGAGACAAGATTTGAATTACTCGTTGGATTTCTATGTCGCGACCAATAACTGGATCAACTTTGTTCTCTTGAGCAAGCTTAGTAAGATTGCGAGTGTATTTAGTAAGCGTACGAAACTTCTTTGGCATCTCTGCGTCACTAATATTGTTTTCGCGTAGCTCTTTAATAGTGTCTTGTACTTGTTTTTTCTGAATATTGCTTCGCTGAATAATCTCAGCAGCAGGACCAGGATTCTCAAGAATTGCGACAAATAAATGCTCTACTCCTACGTATGTATCTCCTAGTTGCTCTGCGTACACAGTAGAAAACTCTAGCGCCTTGGCCAGCTCTGGTGTGAGATATAGTTGGTATGATTGAGAAATAGTATTTTGGGTTTCGGGTGTCTCCAAGGCCTCAAGGAGCAAATCGGTAAAGGCAATAATATCGATATCCAAGCGATCAAGCATCACAATCACCGCGCTATCATCTTGCATCGACAAAGCTGTCAGTAAATGGAGAGTGCTGACGTGATTTTGGCCACGTTCAATAGCTAGCTCGTGAGCCTTTCGAATAGCCTCTTTGGCCTTTGAGGTAAAGTTGTGAAAATTCGGCATAACAAAAAATATGTTCGTTGTATAAGTTCTTTCAGCTTATCAGTCAAAACAGTCTTTCCTCCACGCAGTCGTCTCTCTATATTGCAATAGATGACTACGCAAGTCAAAAGAAAAGCCCGCGAATTCTGCGCGGGCTTTCGTAATTGTTGCTTCTTCAACCAACCAATTGATAACAGCGTCCAGAAGTTACCTCAGCGGTAAAAACTGGATTGTTGTAGTAAGTGATTGAATAGATTTTATTATTATATCGAAACACGTACATCCACCACCAACTGGTTCTAGTGAATTTACCTAACGGTATCGACTCAAACTCTTCTTCGGTCACTTCCAAACACCATTCTGGCAGCCGAATCGAGCGGACTTCCTCAGGAATTGCTTCAGCTGGTTGGGGAGCTAAAAAGCACATGGCCAGAGGCAAAAAGATACACATAGTTTGACCTCCGTCCTATAAATAACTGTTCGCTCAGCATATTGCGCCAATTGGCAAAATAAGTCAAAACTTATGGTGTGTAATTGGACATTTTCTCAATATGAGATGTAAGAACAGCTGTAAGGCGTTTAAGGTCTGATAGTTTGGTGTCTGGAGCAAGTGAAATACGTAAGGTCGAGCTGGCGCGAGCTGGTTCATCAGAAATCTCGCGCACTACTACACTTTCTCCCCCGCCCGCGCCAGCACAGGCTGACTTGGTTGATACGGCAAAGCCGTGCTTATCGAGCACTATGGTGGCAAACTCTGTATCATGTCCAGGGATAGAGATGTTTATATTATTGGCTTGGCGCAACTCTCCGACAGCACCGTTTACTATTGCATTAGGAATTTCTTTTTGGATGTAAGCAATCGCTTCATCTCTAGTTTTACTGATAGCCTCCTGATTTTTACGCCAGTTGGATTGAGCCTCGAGAAACGCCACTGCTGCACCGACAATACCGGCCACATTCTCGGTTCCGGGCCGCAATCCATCTTCTTGTCCGCCGCCATAGATAACTGGTTTTAGCGCAACACGAGGTGACCGGAGTAGTAACCCTACTCCTTTTGGTCCATTACACTTCCCTGCATCAAATGTAACTAAATCAGCTTTCATAGCGTCGAATTGACAATTGAGCCATAGAGGAGCCTGGGCAGCATCAACATGAAAAAGTATTTTATTTCCAAACTGCTGTTCTTTTTTTCGTAGTGTCTTTTTAATGGTGTGTAACTTTTGGATACTGCCAATTTCACTATTGGCATACGTTGTGGTCATAAGAACCGTGTTGGCTGAAATTTTCTTTTCCAGCTCTTCTATATCTATTAAACCGCGCTCGTCGACACTGACATACTGTACGGTTACTCCACGCTGAGCTAGCGCTTCAACTGTTTTCAGAGTGGCTGGATGTTCAATTCTAGTAGTTATCACTTCTAGTTCAGACAAATCTTGCCCCTCTTTGCGCGCCGCCATCACAGACCCTCTAATTGCAAGGTTGTTTGCCTCAGTCCCGCCAGAGGTAAACGTGATAAACTCTGGTCGCACCTCAAACGTCCTAGCAATATTCTTTCGTGCTTCTTCAACAGCAGCACTGGCTAATTGTCCTTCGCTATGAATCGAACTGGGATTTGCATACAAATTATCTAGATACGGCTGCATAGCCGCCACAACTTCAGGCAAGAGTGGTGTAGCTGCCGCGTAATCCAGATATATCCTTTTTGGTGCAGTTTTCCAAAACATATATGTTCGCATAATGACACACCTAGAATAACTAGTAAATATCTGCTATACTGCCGCCACTTACACGCTAGAGTCTGCCTTAGTTACAGGCTTTTTTAGTTCGAGAAATTATGGCAAAAAAAACAAAAACAGCAGCTCCCAATGTAATCAAGCGCCACCCCATCGTGGTAGTAATGGGTCATATCGACCACGGAAAATCGACTCTCCTCGACTACATTCGCAAGAGTAACGTGGTAGATACCGAATCGGGCGGTATTACCCAGCACCTTTCAGCGTATGTAGTGGAGCATACGACCAAAGAAGGGAGCGATGAGACTCTGACCTTCCTCGATACTCCAGGCCATGAAGCGTTTCAAAAGATGCGCTTGCGAGGAGCCGATGTGGCAGATATTGCTATCTTAATCATATCGGCTGAAGATGGAGTGAAGCCACAGACATTAGAGGCGCTCGAATCAATCAAACAAGCAGATATTCCTTATATTGTAGCCATCAATAAAATCGATAAGCCTGGGGCTAATATTTCTCAAACTCAGACCAGCCTGATTGAAAACGAAATTTATATTGAGGGAATGGGAGGTGATATTCCTTGGGCAGGAATTTCTGCCAAGACCGGAGAAGGAATTGAGGAGTTGCTAGACCTCGTTAGTCTAACAGCTGACCTTGCCGAACTTACTGGTGACACCAACGCCGCCGCTAGCGGAAAGGTAATTGAGAGTAATCTTGATCCTCGTCGGGGAAATACCGCTACGCTACTAGTAACCAACGGTACGCTTGCTAGCGGTCAATTTGTCGTGTCGGGCACTGCTTACTCACCAATACGCATCATGGAAGACTTCCAAGGAAAAACGGTGAAAGAAGCTGGTCTATCAATCCCAGTGAAAGTCATTGGTTTTAATGAAGTTCCTGAAGTCGGTACCAACTTTCAAGCAGTGAGTAGTAAAAAGGAAGCTGAAGCACTGGTCGAGGAGAACCAAACCGCTAAGGATAACCCGCAACAAGCATATGAGGCTAGTAGCCTGCCGGTGGTGCCAATAGCAATCAAAGCAGATGTGTACGGAACCATTGAGGCCATTCGCCACGAATTAGATAAGTTTGAATCAGATCGAATTATAGTAAAGGTTATTGATAGTAGTGTCGGTGACGTGACTGCCAATGACGTCCAAAATGTCAGTGCAACTCCTGACGCGATTATCGTCGGATTTAATGTAAAAGTAGAGCGGCCGGCCAAAGACCTGGCAGAACGATTAGGGGTAGAGATTAATACTTTCTCAATTATTTACGAACTATCAGAATGGCTTAACACGGCTCTTAAAAACCGCACTCCAAAAAAAGAAGAAAAGATAACTACAGGTTCAGTAAAAATCTTAAAACACTTTAGTACCCAAAAATACACTCACGTTCTTGGTGGACGAATGGACGAAGGAGTAATCAAAATGAATCAACCAGTCAAAATTACTCGTCGTGACATAGAAATCGGTACCGGAGTAATCAAAAACCTGCAGCAAGGTAAGTCTGATGTGAACCAAGTCGAAGAGGGTGAATTTGGTATGCAACTTGAAACCCGTAGCGAAATCGCAGCTGGAGACTATCTCAAGCCATACGATACAGTAATCACCTAACCTATGTCTGAAAGACAAGCTAAAGTAGCACATTTGCTACAGGAGAACGTAGCCAAGTTTGTACAGCAAGAAGCCAATGCTGATCCGTTAATTACTATTACACGGATTGATATTTCGCCTGACTTGAAACGTGCAATAGTTTTCTTCACAACCTTGCCTGACGGTAAGGAGAATGAAGCGCTTATTTTTTTGAAGCGTTCGGGTGGAGATATGCGGCAATATCTAAAAAGCCACACTAAGATAAAAAGAATTCCTCACTTCGACTTCATGATTGATGCTGGTGAACGGCACCGTCAACATATAGATGATGTCTTTCGCCAACTTGAGAGTGAGGATTAGTTAGTTTGTGCTTTGTCACCGCATTATATAAATGCTAAAGTACGGAGCGAATTATTACTGTCCTGGTGGCGAAGTGGTAACGCTGAGGTCTGCAAAACCTCCATGCGCGGGTTCGATTCCCGCCCAGGACTCACGAAAACTAAGTTTTCGTAGGCATGGGTAGATTGTGCCTGCGCACAATCTTTCTGGAATCGAACGGCGGAGACATGGTTCAATTTCCATTCCTAGAAATTGAAACGGTTGAGCCGCGTCTAGCAGTACTTATGAGTGTAACGAATTAGTAACTGTGGGAAGATTCCCGCCCAGGACTCACGAACAAAACATTGTTCGATAGTGCATGCCGGGATGGTGGAATGGTAGACACGAGGGACTTAAAATCCCTTGCCTCTTACAGGGCGTGCGGGTTCGAGTCCCGCTCCCGGCACCAATAGAAAAACTGCCGTTGGGCAGTTTTTCTTTACGTTGACGTCACCAGTTACTAACCAAAATATTCGCTTCGCAAAAATTTTGCTAAGTACTCGCGACCCCGGCTCGCTGGCTTTTTCTCAAGGTTAAGAGAAAAAACATAGCTCCGCCTCGGACAACTAAAAAACTGTGCGCAGGCACAGTTTTTCTTAACGTTGTCCGCCCACTAGGACTTGAACCTAGGACCTTGTGGTTAAGAGCCACCTGCTCTACCAACTGAGCTATGGGCGGAATAGTTGGTGCGCCTGAGTGTACCTCAGTGATATCGATAGTTCAAGCGTATTTTCAACTGGCACTGGTACTAATTGTTTGCTATACTCAGCGCCACATTTACGCGTGAGTGGCGAAATGGTAGACGCGCTAGTCTTAGGAACTAGTGGAGCAATCCGTGGAGGTTCGAGTCCTCTCTCACGCACAAAAAATCCCTGCTTTAATACTAGTATTAAAGCAGGGATTTTGTTTACACCAGCCGAGTTTTCTTAAACTGTTTACGTCCCCGGACGACAGTATTGTAAAACCGCGCTGCTTTCTTTTTTAGAGGCTTGGGTAGTTTGTCAATCAGTTCACACACTTTGCCGCAGTACCCACGCTTATTCTCAACACACTCATCACAACCAATAAATAATGTGTGGCAAATTTGGTTTCGGCAGTGGTAGTGAGTGTCACTCTTGACTTTGCGACACAGGTGACAAGTGGCAATGATTTCCTCGCCGACTCGTTCCCCAAGCCGCTCATCAAATACAAAGTTCTTACCTTTAAACTTATTCGGTAATTGCTTCTCTTTTACCTGGTGCGCATAGTCAATAATCCCGCCTTTGAGGTGTCGCACATCTTTGTAGCCACTATGCTTGAGCCATGCACTGGCTTTTTCACAACGAATACCCCCAGTACAGTACAAAGCAATTTTTTTATCTTTGTGTTCCTTTAATAATTCTGGTGTTTTCTTTAATTCTTCGCGAAAGGTTTCTACCTTCGGAGTAATCGCCCCATCAAAATGCCCTACTTCGCTCTCGTAGCTATTTCGCATATCTACCACTACCGCATCTGGATCATCAAGATATTGATTCATCTCCTCAGCAGTCAGATAGTCGCCAGTATCAGTCACATCGAAACTACTATCATCTAGTCCATCAGCCACAATTTTGTCACGCAGCTTGATAGCCAATTTATAGAACGATGGCGCTTGGCCTTCTTCCACCGCAACTTTGTACGGTACACCAGCTAGTTCTGGCTGGGTTTGTGTCCAAGTATTGAACTCATCCCACTTCTTTTCTAGTACGTTCATTTGGGCGTTGATTCCCTCTTTGGCTACATATATTCGTCCTAGACATTCAAGCTCCTGCCATTTGTCTAATAATCGCTCTCGAAAAGCTTCCGGATTATCAATCTGCACATAACGGTAGAACGAAATCGTTCGTCTAGGTCGGGTATCTTCTGCAGCCGCCTTTCTTTTGTCTTCACGGCTACGCAAATCTCGAGATTTTTTGTTCACGTGGCAAATAGTAGCAAAGATATAGTGACTGGCAAGAAAAATTGCTATATATTGACTTATTTGATAAATATGCTATTATTTTAGGTGGAATGGGGAGGCTCTGCTTCCCCGCTTGTGTTTAACCGCTTGATTGCCCAATCTGGCAAAATACTAGCGTATTGAAAAAGGAATATAGTAATGCCTGACAAAAAAAAGCTCGACGAAGTTGAAGAGAAAACACGTGGGTTAGAAAAAATCTCTGAGATTTTCAAAGAGATTTTTCAGGCCGGCGGAAATCTCTGGATTGCTTACGATTTTATATCGACAGTCTGGGGTGGATCTGAGCCTTCTGAAAAATCATCGCGTGCTGCGAAACTGGCTCATGGCGGTCTCTTTAGTTTCAAAGATGAGATTGCCATGGATGGTATCGAAGCTAAGCTCGACGAGCACGAACGTACCACCCTGCGTAAATTTCGCGAATGGATTGTAACTGGTTACGGTAATGGCTTCCTTGGCTATTTTGCCAGTAAGTTTTACCTTAACCAATTTCGTGCCCTAGTGGTAAGAATGCGGACGCCTGAGAAAGTAACCAAATTAGTATCGACCACTGATAAGAAGGGTGGTAAGAAAACCGAGGAGATTAAAAACCCTCCTGATGATTCTCATTCGGTTGACTTTCTTAAGCGGTTTGCTGCTGTGATTCAAGAAAACAGCAATGATCGATCAGGTGATCGTACAGGTTTTGCAGCCGGTATCTCGTGGCTCAGGCAAAAAAGTATGCCGACGCCAAGCTTTGTGGAGAAAATACGCGAAGCTGATGGTCGTCTGAAAAGAGTCCCAGCCAACTTTGGTGAAAACAATGGAAGCTGGAGTCGCTCGATGCACGAATCGGTTCAACAACTCAAACAACGCCGAGCCGCTCAACCGTGGTGGTACCGCTGGCTTAGTTGGTAATGAAAGGAATTTAATCATGTACGATCCACGTAACTTGCCGGTTCGGGTACATAATCCCAACGAACTGCCGGCTCCACACACTCCAACACAGTCCAACATCATTGAATGGATAGTGGAGCACCTGAAATGGTTGTTGCAGCCGATTTCTTTTATCGCACGTGGTAGCTTGCTGACACTTGTCGGTATGCTGTTGATCATGTGGCTCATCAATCTGGTGTACCACCCGCTCAACTTCATCCCGGCGATAATTGGCCTACTAGCCATCGCGGGTGTGCTCACATCGTCGACAGTGCTCGCACACTCGATTCCAATTGGGGCGATATTTACGTTCCTGAAGGATCGGGATGTAAGCCAAGGAATCGCAAACACGCCTGGCAACCTGGCGAAGGTTGGACTCATCTATCTGCACGTCTTCTCGATGAGCAGTGTGGTGCTTGCCACTTATTCGTTCGGTGAAGCGCCGTTTGCTTTCTGGGGTTTGCTACTGGTGATCGTGGCGTTTACCACTCTCGGACTTGTCTATGGCAAGCGGGGAAACTGGTCGCGACGACTTCAGCTTCTATACCTCACAGGAGCGTTTCTGGCACTGCTCTGGAGCACTTTTGGCATTAGCCTGAATTACAACCTGCCGGAAGAAGTCAGCGATGAGAATGGTGCCGCGGTGGTTATGTACAACCCGGTAACCAAGGAAATCGTACCCGATCTCTCGCCGGCCGACTGCACGGAAACAAAGCCGTGTTATGCCAAGGATGGAGTAGGAGTGAAACTCGAACCGCTTACCACAGAAGAAGCCAACTGGCGAAATCCGAAAGTGGGGGTGGTCAAACTCCTCGAACTGACCGGCTCGCCGTGGTTTTGGTTGGGAGCAATCCTCCTGGCCATCACCATCGGTGCGTTTGTGGTGTACTCGCGTTCCTATATGCGTAGCACCCGCAAGGCGACCGCGCAGATAGGGGGTGGGGCCGGCATCTTGCTGGTTGCGCTGCTGGTGTTCTCCATTTTCGGAGGCCCAGCTGCAGTCAGTGCAGCATCGGTATCTGTTGACCGGACCGGATCGGCAGCTCTCGAAATCTGCGATGATGTCGTGGTGGTTACCACTGACAAAATCGCTGAGGGAATGCAGGTCAACTTCGGTAAGGACTGCATGCTGATGTTCAACCAGAATGAAGTTCCTGAGGGGGTATATCTGGAAAACCTAACCCCTGAAGTGGACTTTTGCGAGGCCACGCGTTGGGCAACCGACGCAGAGTACCCGGCCCAAGAATTCTGGTCGGCACTCTTGGTGCCCCGTCCGGATGGTTTTGGCGATCAGGATGAGATGAACTTTCGAGTTCGTCTCAACACCGACCGCCCGAATCCCTGTTCCTGAGTTCCAGAGTTCTTTACTAAACGCCCCTGCTGCTTTATTGCGGCAGGGGCTTTTCTTATGGACGAAATGCGTTATCGCAGCCTGATTGTGTCGGGTCTTGCGCACAATTAAGCTCATCGTCTAAACCAAATGTAGCTGTGGCTATAGAAAGTATTCCCCAAGCGCTCAGCATTACTACTAAACCAATAATACCGAAGGTAATGTGCCGAATACCATCTGACCGAGCTTGATCATTGTTAGCCTTGAAGATGTACTGCGCACATCCCCAGAGAAAAACCAGGAAAGCTACTCCAGCCAAGATAGCGATAATGGGAAACAGGATTATGTCGTTCAGCTTAGCGACAAAAGTAGCCGCTTCAGTACTGGCTTTTTGTTGAGGAGTCATAATAAAATTTTAGCATGAACAAGTAATAAAAAAGCCCGTACGGGGCTTTTTTGAGTATAAATTGAGTAGTTGTTAGTTACCACCTCCCCTAATCAAATTATCAACTTGTGGAATGTCGTCTAACCGATCTCCTTCAAATCCAGTACTTTCAGCCAGCAAGTTTACCAATCCCCAGAAGATGATAATGATTACAAATCCAAGGAGAGAGTAAATTATAATCTTTTTGCCTTGTTCACGCTTTTCTTCGTCGGCTCCGCCAGCAATGAAGTATCTGAAGACTCCCCAGACAAAGAACAGGAAGGCTACTCCAAGAATAAATGGAATTAGAACATCGTTGATAAATATCAATACTTCGGTAAAGAAGTCTGTGAGCTGACTGTTGTCCGCATCAAATCCTTGTTGAGCAAGAGACAATGATGGTGTAACTAGTAGCGCAAGCGCTAGTAATGTTGAGGTAATTTTTTTCATAAATTTGTAAATATTTCTAACAACGTGGTAACGTTTTATCAATTATATACTAAAACTGGTGGTTTTTCAGTCTACTAAAAAACCAATGTGTATAACAAAACCTATCTCGGTACGTTGACCTGTGGAATATTCTTCAGCCGCTCGCCTTCAAGACCAGAACTACTAGTGAGCATATTAATGAAGCCAAAGAAAATGATAATCACCACAAAGCCAATAGTAGCATTGACCATCAACTTCTTACCTTTCTCTCTTGACTCATCATTAGCGCCTCCAGCGATAAAGTACTGAAACATTCCCCACACAAAGGCTAAAAAGCCGATGCCAATAATAAACGGAATGAGTACATCATTGATAAAAATCAAAATTTCTTGGAGGGTGTTACTCAGTGGCCCGCCAACACCATCCCGAGACTGGGCAAAGGTAATCAATGGTGTCATAAGGACTAGACTAGCAATGGTTATTACTTTTTTCATAGTAAATTAATTATACTTTATCCAAATAAAGAATTTTTGATCAACGCGACAATTCCCCACGTACTGATCATCACCACAAATACCAGTACTGCGATAACTACTAGCCGCCGGCCTTCAGCACGCTTAGTTTCGTCACCACCGTGAATCACCCAAGCATTAATAATCTTCCAAATCACATACACAAAGACGACAGCAAATAACGCTGGGATAAGAATCTCTATAAATCTAAGAATGAAAGCTGCTAATGATTTTATGTCTGTCGGAGTTTCCATGCTTAGGCGCTAAATTGGTCAACCACATTTCCAATAATTTCGGCTATGGCTACAGCGCCGATAATAAGCACTCCTCCAATAACGGCATACGTAAGGGCGCGAGTAGCTTCTTTTACCTTCTCGGCATTACCTTGAGCGGTTACATACTTGAAACCAGCAAAAATAATAAAGAAGACAACTATTGGAGTAGCAATAACTATCAACACATTGAGTAGTGCCACTAATAAATCTTGAATGGAATCGAAGGCAAGTGGGTTAGTCAACGTTTGCGAACCAGCTCCACTATCCCCTTCCGAACCACTAGCTGGCGGTCGACTAGGACTGGTGGGATTAGCTCCTGGGTCTTCTGGTGGTCGACTGGGGCTAGTGGGGTTAGTCTGAGCCAAAAGACTATTCGGAAAAAGTAACAATCCGGCCAGACTCATCAAGCAAACGTGTAGTTGAGAAATGAATTTCATAGGTTAATTATACTGCACTTGTAAACGGTCAATGGCATCCCTCACTGCATCACTAACATCAAAACGGTTTTCAACAATATCCCTAACCATGGTAGAGAAAATATCTCGACTGGCTTCAATCTCGGGATTGAGCCAACCGTAAGTCACAGGGGCAACTGAGTAAGCAGTACGCCCGTACGTATCATTGCTACCGGTAGCTACCGAACTACGATGCGCCGGCACAATGTCGTTATCAATCGCAATTCTAGCTGCTACAGCTGGACTCGAGAGGATGTTCATTACCGCGGCTGCGCCTGCAATATTATCTGAGGCCCGTAGTAGTCCTAGTCCGTAAAAGGTTCCGTAGGTGCGGCGTACAGTGGCTGAAGCGCCTTGTGGCACTTCGGCCACTCCAAAGCTGAGATTTGGGTTGAGCTGCTCAATTTCTACCCCTTCGCTAGCGTAGCCAAAGTAAAGCAAGAGATCTTCGGCCAGGAAATGTTGCCGATCTTCTGGCAGAGACCGGTTCCATGAATATAGTGTGTTAGAAGGCCGGCTAAATCGAGTATAGAAATCAGCCGCTGATTGCAATGGTCGACCAGAGCCTGACACAGATGTGTCTAATAGCACTGAATACTGTCGACCATCTTCGAGCACCATTTCACTCCCACCTTGGAGTAGCAGCGTCGATACAATACCATGCGCGTTGCGAATATTCTCATATTCACCCATAGCTACTACACTGCGCATAATCTGTCGATTGGCATCACGCTCGATTAGAGCTGGTACATATTCATTTACAAGCTGCTCCCAAGTGGCAGGCGCATTGAGAAATCCAGCGTTCGCTAGCAGAGCTCGGTTCCAATACAGCAGTAAGGGATCGACAGCGATTGGATAGGCGTACAACCCATCGTTAAGAGCAAATATTTGCGCACCGTCGATATAAGTATCGATAATGTCGCGTCTTGGGAATGAATCGTAGGTAATTGGACGCAAACGACTGCGCATGCTGACCAATTGTTCGTGCGGCACTAGTAACAAGTCCGGTCCTCGACCATCAGCGAGAGCATTGACAAGTTGATTTTCTAATTCTTCAGCAGCTATTTGCCGATAACTTACATCACTGTATTCGTCTTGAGCATCAGCTAATTCTTGCAATAATTCATACATTCTCTCGCCATCTAGAGTTCCCCAGATGACTACTGTACCTACTGTCACCTCCCCACGGTTACTGTTTTGAAAGTTTGCCAAGAGAAGCAGAGCCACTGCGGCCAATAGCGCAAATCCTAGTATTAAAGCTAATTCAAATGGACGGAGTTTCATATCTTTTTAAAGGCTAAGCCATAATGATGCTCACCAGCGTCAAATTCTCGCTCTAAGACAAAACCATTTTGTTCAAACAGAGCTGTCGCAATAGCCGCATCAACCACATCATCCGGTCGCGGCCCCAGTCCCTTGAAGGATTCGGTCCAGTCAATTACAAACAAATTGCCGCCAGTACGCAGTACCCGAGCTATTTCGCTCACTGCTGTTTTTTTGTCTTCTAGTAAAAACAAGGTATTAACTAACACCCCCACATCCAGCGACCCTTCGGGTATTGCCACCCCTTCGGCATGTTCTAGGTCACACCACAATACTTGTACATTGAACCAGTTTTCGGTTCTGGATTTCTCAGCAATAGCATCTACCAGTGGTCGTTGGATTTCGCAGGCGTAGACTCGACCACTCTTACCAGCTCGAGCTGAGAGGGCCGGTAAGAAAAATCCGGAACCAGCACCAAAATCAGCCACCTGGTCTCCAGGTTTAATATGAAAATGAGATGCCACCGCCTCCGGCGCTACAAATCTGCCGCTAGTATTCATCCCTTACATTATATAGTACAGACGTGGTACTGGACTCCGGCGCTGTGTAAAGCCAGTACTGATAGAGATTTGACTACACAAACACAATTGAAGCAATTGAGTCTCCGGCCCGCATCTTCATCACTTTGACTCCTTGCGTATCACGACCGAGGGTTGGGACTTGTTTGAGTGGTAGTTTAATTACCTGTCCTTTCTGACTCATGATGACTAATTCGCCTTCGGCTCGCTCTTCCTGACTGAGGACGATAGCTCCAACTACCTTACCGGTCTTTTCGGTTACTTTGACGGTTTTGACCCCTGAGCCACCGCGTTTTTGAGTTTTGTATTCTTTAGCTGGCGTTGATTTCCCAAAACCATTTTCAGTGACCACTAATATTTCGCGGTCTTTTTCGGTTTTCTTAAATACGTCGGCTGACACAATCGTATCGCCTTTAGACAGTTTCATAGCCCCTACTCCGGCAGCAGTACGGCCCATTTGGCGCACATCGGCTTCGGTAAAGCGGATTGACTGACCATTTTTACTAATGAGTGACACCTCATCTCCCTTACCAACAAATTTGGCAGCAATTAGAGAGTCTTCTGGCTTGAGCTTGATAGCGATGAGTCCACTTCGACGCACGTCCTTAAAGGCAGCTGCGTCGCTCTTTTTCGCCACCCCATTTTTGGTCACCATCATCAGACTCCACTCGCCATCCCATTCTTCTTTACGGACTGCCAATACTGAAGTTACTTGTTCTTCAGACTGTAGTGGCAAGAAGTTCATAATTGACTTGCCCTTGGTAGCTCGTCTTCCTTCTGGGATTTCGTACATTTTACTCTGATAGACCTTCCCAGCATTGGTGAAGAAGAGTAAGTCACTATGGGTAGAGGTAGTAAGGAGGGTGGTCACCATGTCTTCTTCCTTGGTGTTGAGATCAACTACACCGACCCCTCCCCTTCGTTGGGTTTTGTATTCTGACGGATTAGTACGCTTTACATACCCTCCTTTGGTGAGCACCAACACGCTCTCTTCATCAGGAACCAAGTCTTCTGGGTTGAGTTGCTTGACGCCGCCTTTGACAATTTTGGTTCGACGATCATCGCCAAATTTATCAGCCACTTCCATCAGCTCGTCTTTGACGATGGTCATCATCTTGGCCTTACTCTTGAGGATAGCTTCAAGTGATTTGATGAGTTTTTGTACTTCAGCCAGCTCGTCTTCAATCTTTTTGCGTTCTAATCCAGCAAGTTTCTGGAGCCGCATGTCAAGAATAGCTTGAGCTTGAATGTCTGAGAATTTAAACTCTTTCATCAACTGCGCATGTGCGGTCGGCACATCTTTGGCAGCTCGAATTAGCTTGATGATTTTATCGATATGGTCGAGGGCCTTTTTGAGTCCGAGCAAAATATGCTCGCGGTCTTTGGCTTTATTTAAATCGTATTCGGTACGGCGCCGAATCACCTCAGCTCGGTGTTTAATGTACTCTTGGAGAATTACTTTAAGAGATAGAGTTTGCGGAATACCATCCACCAGTGCCACCATGTTGTAATGGAACGTGTCTTCGAGTTGAGTGTGTTTGTAGAGTTTGTTGAGTACTGTTTGTGGTTGTGAACCGGACTTCAGGTCAATCACGACACGAATATCGCTAGTTGATTCATCGCGCATTTCTTTGATGCCTTCAATTTTTTTCTCACGGACTAGGTTGGCAATCTTTTCTTGCATGTCCGCCTTATTGACTCGATACGGTAGTGACGTGATGATGATTGAAAACGAACCACGCTTGTCTTCGACAATCTCGGTTTCACCACGCACCACTACCCCACCCCGACCGTTGGCGTAGGCGTGCTTGATGTCTTTTTGGTTAAAGGCAATCGCTCCGGTTGGAAAATCTGGCCCTTTGACATGTTGAAGCAAATCGTCGGTACTCGCGTCAGGATCATCGATGAGGTGGGCAGTGGCGTTAACTACCTCTCGCAGGTTGTGTGGCGGTATGTTAGTAGCCATCCCGACTGCAATACCAAGCGAGCCTAGGAGTAATAGGTTGGGCACTGCAGCTGGCAGGACCTCTGGTTCTTTCTTTGTACCATCAAAGTTAGGTCGCCAATTAACGGTGTCTTTTTCTAAATCCCGCAACAACTCTTCCGCTACCTTAGACATCTTGGCCTCGGTATATCGATAGGCCGCAGCTGAGTCACCATCAATCGAACCGAAGTTTCCTTGACCAAGTACCAATGGATAGCGAGTAGAGAAATTTTGTGCCAACTTCACCATCGCTTCATATACAGCGCTATCTCCATGTGGGTGAAAACTACCGAGTACATCTCCCACAACCGTCGCAGATTTCTTAAACTTCGCGCCTGAAGTCAGGCCATTTAGACGCATTGAGTAGAGGATTCTACGGTGCACTGGCTTGAGACCGTCACGTACATCTGGCAGGGCGCGCGAGGTAATCACCGACATCGCGTAGTCCAAATACGCCGTTTCCATTTCGGTGGTAATACTTTGATCGATAATCCGATCTTCTTCTGGTGGAGTGTCGTTCACTACGGTTTTTTTCGGCATAACAGATCGTCGTTTTGGGTGAAAATAACTAGGCTAGTATAGCACATTCATACTAGTTTTATGAACTAGTTGCTGTGCTGGTGGCAATTCGAACCTCTCGTCTTTGCTCCAGTGAAACGCTACTTGGCGAGGTAGTCGAACGATTATAGATAGTTGAAGAAGCATTTGGTGTTGGCGCAGGTTCACTTTCCTGATTCATCATTGGTAAATCGCTGGTTCGTTCTTTAATTTGATTGATGAGACCTGAGAAAGCACCGGCTGGCTGGATATCGTTACTGACTTCTGCCAGCATTGAAAACTGAGTATGGGATACCGCCAACCAGCCAGCAAAAATGACAGCTGTCACTCCGGCAGCACTCGCAAATGCAATACGATCACGTGCCTCTTTGGGTTTTTGTCTCGCCTTTTCGATAAGATCACGCATGTCGTATCTCTATAATTAACTTTTTAGTACCACCACATCTCCACTCATGGTGGCGAGATCTTTTCGCTTGATGGTGAGTTTTTCTACAGACTTTAATTTTTCTTCCCCTTCTTCTTTAAGAAATGATTGCAACGCAGCGGCATCATACTGCATTGGAATGACTGCCTTGGCTTCTAGTTTGACTGCTAGTTTACTGGCTTGAGGTACTTCTAATAAGTCTCCTCCACCAATTGGTAAGAATAGGATGTCGATATCTCCGAGTTCACTAAGAATCTTTGGGTCAATATCAGGCTCTCCAAGTGCACCAAGAAATACAATATTCATTTCTTCCAGTCTTACCTGATAAATGGTGTTGAAGGTCTCTTGTTTGTCGTAGGTGGTTTTTACCCCGTACCCGCGAGCGGTTACGGTGCCGATTTCGTATTCGCCGGGATTATCAACTACAAACGGTTGTTTAGAACCGTGAGTCACCTGCTCAACTCCGTTATAGTCTGGGTGCCACAACGATACGAACACGATATCTGAGCCAAATTTGCTTTCTGGTAATTTTGATTTTTTTGAAACAGGGTTAAACGCTAACGTGGTATCACCAAACGATACTTTAAAACACTGTCCTCCGTGATATGTAATAACCATAGTGTCACTAGTATAAAGCAGTGCAGGCGGAAAACGAAGTTTTCAGCGGCGTCTGGTGTTGCATATACATGTCATTTATCCACAAAATTATTTTTAATATTTATTTGACTTATTATATATACTATGATATAGTAAAGTTTGAATTCGTTCCCTATCAACTACAGTATGGAGGTTTGAAATGCCTGCTTTGAGAGACGCTGTGAATGGTCAATTCATCGATACCAACTTCGGTCTCAGTGAAGACGACGAAAGCTCCGAGTACGAACTTTCGACGGATCAAGTCAGCATCTACGAGCTGGCACCATCGAATGACGACGAGGAAGATTTCGACCACACGTTCGACGAAGAACTGGAGCAGACCGTCATGTCTTCGCTGCTCCTCGGCAGCGATTATGACTGGGATGACGGCTTGCAGGTCGACATCAAAGACTGGCTTCACAAGCGCTACGGCGACGTAATCCGTCTCAATGACGAGTTCGGTTACCAGACCCAGACGCCACCCGCGTTCTACGGTCGGAACCGCACCAATGTCGGCATTCTTCCTGAGGAAGAAGTCTTCAGGCGCGAATGCCGTCCTGCGTTTCGCAATCAGCGCGGCTATGGAGCTCAGCGGGCTCCCAAGTGGCAACGTGGATGGACCGGACGCACGCGCCGGATGCACCGCCAACGGTACTACTACCTCTGAAGAGGTTACGGCCGCACGGATCTTAGATTCGTGCGGCCTTCATGTTTATATAGACAAAAAAATATTTTTTGGTATATTTGCTAGCACCTTTTAGGTATTAATAGTTTCTAGCGGCACACGTTTAACCCCGCGCTCACGGACAATGGCCACGAGCGACAGTTGCGCGGACGCGTGTCGTCGGAAGTAAAGCAAATATATAGTATGTCAGAAGCAACTACCGTTGCGTCTTCAAACGCCACCATCACCGGAGGCGATTCAGCCAACATCATGCAGCATTTCCTAGCTGACACACCAGCCCCACTTGAAGCTGGACAAATTGTCGAAGGAACTGTATCAGCTGTTGGACGAGCTAAGGTATATATCGATATCCTTCCCTACGGAACCGGTATTATCTATGGTCGTGAGTACATGAACGCTCGTGATATTCTTCGCAAAGTTTCAGTTGGTGACACCATTGCCTCAAAAGTGGTCGAACCAGAAAACGAAGACGGATACATCGAATTATCACTCAAGGAAGCTCGCCAAGCCCTCATTTGGGGTGAAGCTGAAGAAGCTGCCAACCGTGGCACAGTAATGAGCCTTGAGGTTAAAGAAGCTAACAAAGGCGGACTTATTATCGAATGGCAAGGAATTCAAGGATTCTTACCGGCCTCACAGCTATCATCTGAGAATTATCCTCGGGTAGCTGATGGTGACAAGGACAAAATCCTAGTCGCTCTTAACGAGCTGGTTGGACAGCACCTGTCAGTCGCTATCATCACCGCTGACCAAAAAGAACACAAACTTATCTTCTCTGAAAAGAGCCAGCAAGAAAAAGAAGAAAAAGGTGAAAAAGTGAACAAGTACGATGTTGGTGAAGTGGTCAAAGGTGAAGTCACCGGTGCAGTGGACTTTGGTATCTTTGTAAAACTTGAACCAGGCCTCGAAGGACTGGTACATATCTCTGAAATTGATTGGGGTCTAGTAGAAGACACCAAGTCTCTCTACAAAGTAGGTGATCAGATTGAAGTGAAAGTGATTGAAGTGAAAGATGACAAAATCTCACTCTCAATCAAGCAACTGAAAGAAAACCCTTGGGTGTCTGCTTCTAAGAAGTACACCAAGGATGAAGTAGTGGACGCGGTTGTTATCAAGTACAACAAACATGGTGCACTGGCTTCTATCGAAGAAGGCGTAGCTGGATTGGTACATGTTTCTGAATTTGAATCAGAAGAACAACTCAAAGAGACCTTGTCGCTTGGCGGAGTGTACAAATTCAAAATTACTTTGTTCGAACCAAACGAACAGAAGATGACGCTATCTTACAAAGAAGCCCAGGCGAACTCTTAAAAATCGACAATTGAGTTGTTGGCTGGCACTGTAATCTTTCTCACCGTACAACCTAGTACGACTCGAAAAATTTCAGCTGGCCTCCTAAGCACTTGTCTGATTTTGAAACGCTCTCAAGACACAAAAATCCGCCTCGGCGGATTTTTTTGTGGTCCACTATCTCATTTTCATGACTTCTTCGTATATAGTTGGAGAATACCGTTTAACTGCTGCTATGATTTGTTCAAGCCACTTAACCTCTTCGTCAAAATGCTCTTCTGAAAAACGAAAGAAGAGGAAAGCTTTCTCTTCTTCGGTCAAGCGTGACCAATCGCCCCATTGCACTAACTTACTCTCATTAGCATACGCTTCGACTGCGGTCACTGGAAAATCCATTGCTTTTCCAAAACTAGCATGATCTCCTTTTCCAGTAGCATCAAGAGCTTCATGTAAATCTTCCATTGTAGCACCAATAAAAAAGCGCGTTTCAATTAAACCGTGCTCCTCATGAGTACTGTGACGATTGAAAAAGACCCCTAATTCAGACAACATTTCTTCTGTGTAGTTAGCCTCTGATTCTGATACCTCAAATTCTCCAGCTTTTTTTATATTTAATGCAACGGCTAAAATAATTACTTTAGCTTGATGTGTAATTTCATATAACTTCTCAAGTTTTTTTATACCACTCAAAAATTCTGGAGACTCTCGATAAGTAATCCAATTTTCTTGTCTATTGTTGGGGTATGTTTCAAATCTCTCCATATGATTAATTGAATCTGTTCATCGCGACTTCGGGGCCGTTTTTTAGTATCTCCTGAAGTGCTTTATAAGTCTTTTCCAACACTTCATTGAGCTGCTTTTCCTCTTTCTTGCTAAATGGCTTGAGTACGAAACTTTCGAGCACCCTTCCCCCTCGCGGTCGCTTGACTTCGCCAGTCCAAAAACTAGTGGGAGCTATGCCGATACGAATTCTAATAAAATCTTTGCTGCCAAGCTTTGAAATGATGGATTTGATGCCGTTGTTACCACCATCACCCCTACCCTTACCAATTTTAATCGTACCAAATGGCAAGTCCACATCATCGTGAACAACAATTAAATTCTGAATCTCATCCTTCGAGACAAATTTTGCCACCGCTGAGCCAGAGTTATTCATATATGTGTCAGGGTATATGAGCTTCACTGATACTCCGCTAATACTACCTTCAGTCAGGTGGGCACTATTTTTCTTCTCGTGCACCAAAGCCGGTAGTGAGGCCTGTTCTCTCATGTAATCCAGCAGCATCCAGCCAACATTGTGACGGGTTTCTTCATACTTTGTACCTGGATTCCCTAGTCCTACGATGTAATGCATTCTTAAAACAATAGCATGTTGTTTAGTGTTTTCGGAGGGCGGTGTTGGGTCGGCGCTGTGATTGGAATCTCGCGGAGCAATCTAAGATTGTGAGCGGAGAACTCGATTCGTGTTCTAAGCACAGTGCCGACCCAATCACTTCAGAGTAATTTAACTAATAGTAGTTGATGTTGTACTTTCTTTACAGCTCACTACAATCATATTCTTCCTAGAGAAGTCGAATCTGATTAAGTGCCTGTATAAGTACTTGCTTTAACTGTCGGCAACGGAACAGACTTCCTTTGCCGCTCGCTACAGCCAAAATATCCCTTGAGAGGTCGATTCTGGCTAAGCGCCGGCATAAGCAAAATTTAGTCGCAACTTTGTTGCTCGTGATTTTGCTTAATTTGTTTTACCTTCTAAAATTTCGTATAATAATAAAAATCATCTTCTCATGGCGTTATTTTCTCAACAACCCTCCACTGATCTTTCTACCGACACCACCAAACCGGAGAAGAAGGAGCATCCTCTCGCAGAAATTGTCCGCTTTTCTATCATCGCCATTATTATCGTAGTCCCGATTCGGTTATTTATTGCTCAACCATTTATTGTCTCTGGCGCATCTATGGAAGAGACATTTTATACCGGTGAGTATTTGATAATTGATCAAGTAACTTACCACTTTGATGAGCCTGCTCGCGGTGAAGTAATCATATTCCGCTACCCCCGTGATCCATCAAAATTCTTTATTAAGCGAGTGATTGGCTTACCAGGAGAAACCATTTCAATCATTGATAACGAAGTGACAATATCTAATCAAAATTCACCCAATGGCTTTGTACTAGACGAACCATACATCGCTCAAATGACACCGACCGCTCCATTCACTACCACCCTCAGTGAAGATGAATATTTTGTGATGGGTGATAATCGTGATAAAAGCTCTGACTCTCGCACCTGGGGACCACTGGAAGAGGATAAGATTATTGGCAGAGCGTGGGTACGACTGTTTCCGCCTCAGTCATTTGAGTTTTTTCCAGGCGCCATTACTAGCGTAACTAATACCTCTAACTAATATGTCTTACTCTCCAACAGATTTCCTTAAAACTGCTCGCCAAGTGGCTGAACACTTTGGATTTCGGGAGGCTGAGCAACTCAAAAAAGAAACTGAGTGCAAAGAGTGCACTGTCACCCTTCCCCATTCAGTCACTGGTCTTAATAAGCGTGTTGATGAACAAAATGGTTTGTTGAGTTCGGGACTAGTTACCTACTGTGAAGACCAGCTTCATGCGTTTGATCGACCGGTTCTCTTTTACTCTATTGCCCAAACCCCACGAACCGGTGAAGCGGCGGTAATCTTTCATGTCTTCAATGCTGAAAAAAGCATTGCTGAAGCCTTACTCATTCAAACTGCCCGTGCTTTAGCTACTGACCTCGGCCACACTGAACACTCAGTGCGAATTAATTCACTTGGAGACCGAGATTCAGTCGCGCGATATACGCGCGAGTTGACTAATTTCCTTAAGAAACGAATGGACACTATGTCGTCTGAGGCTCGTGAGTTAATGAAAGAACACCCTCTGCGTGCCCTGAGTCAACTCATTAAGGAAAATCATGAACTGGCCCAGCGTTCACCTAACCCTCTAGAATACTTGAGCGATCCGAGCCGCAAGCACTTTCGAGAGATCATTGAATTTCTCGATATGAGTGACACTCCATATGAGATAGACCCAAAGATGATGGCTCACCATGAATGCTACTCAGACGCTATTTTCTCTATCGACTTGCTAGGCGAAGACGAGCCGCCGCTAACTATCCAAGGCGGTCGATTTGACGAATTTGTTCACCGCAACACGCACGCTCGCACACCTGCCGCTGGTGTAGTGGTGACCCTTAAAAATTCCAAGACCCCTGCTCGACTACCTCGTATAAAAAGTATCACCCCAGCGGTATATGTAGTTCACCTCGGCTTTGGACCAAAAATCCGCAGTTTGCTGCTGATAGACGCTCTTAAACAAGCTGGTGTGCCTGTCTTTCACGACCTAACGTCTGATTCATTATCAGCGCAGCTGCGCGATGCGGAAAACAAAGGGGTGAAGTACTCCATCATTATCGGGCAAAAAGAATTTGTCGAAGATACAGTGATACTGCGCGATATGGACGCTCGAAACCAGGAATTTGTTAATATGCACGAAGCTGTCAAACGCCTGCGCCGAAAAAGTAGTGTGACGCTCTAAATAGTCTTGCTAATCTCGGCGAGTGATGCTATGCTCTTGCGACCTATGGCAACCAATGTTGAAGTAACAAAAAACAATAATGAGAGTAGCGCGAACGTAATTCGTCGCTTTACAAAGCGTGTACAAGGCGCCGGGATCATTCCTAAAGTGCGAAATAATCGCTACCACTCTCGCAACAAGAGTCGCAATGTACAACGCACTGCTAAACTCAAAAAACTGGAGAAACGTGATCGATACGAAAAACTCGTAAAGCTAGGCAAGATTCAAGATTTTCGTTCTCGCCGGTAAAACCAAAAACCGCGCCGTTAGCATCTGCTCACGGCGCGGTTTTTTAGTAGTGTATAATAACATTTGCTATGTCTAATTCTGTCACCGTCTCAGCTACCGTCTCCGACTATCCGGTGTGGCCGTATGAAGCAATCAAAAACGAAATCCTTGGCCAGCGTTACGAGCTATCTCTTACCTTCATTGGCCGCGACCGTGCCGCCACTTTAAATAAAAAATACCGGAACAAAGACTACATTCCAAATATACTCTCTTTCCCTCTAGATGAAAAAGTGGGCGAAATATATATTTGTCCAGACATTGCCAAGAGAGAGGCTACTAAGTTTTCCCTCACTCCCAGAGGACATGTCGCTTTCTTATTTATCCACGGTTGTCTGCATTTGAAAGGACATGACCACGGGGATACAATGGAAAAACAAGAGCAAGCGTATTTGCGTAAGTTCAAAATTACATAATCTATGGCTGATCAAATCATCACTGGTATCGATATTGGAACCTACCACATTAAAGTGGCAGTGGCTCGTGTGGTTAAAAATCAGTCAGGGTCACAAAAACCTGAAATCATTGCCACTGGCCTATCAGAAAGCCGTGGTCTAAAAAATGGCTACATACTACAACCAGGCGAGGTATCACGTAGTCTCAAAGCTGCCCTCACTCAAGCCGAAAGAACAGCTGGAATTAGCATTAAAAAGGCTCATGTAGCAATTGGTAGTATTGGTCTTGAAGAAATTTACTCTCACGGCGAAATCATTCCGACCCGAGCAGATTCCGAAGTGACATCCACTGACACTGAAAAGTTAATGCAGGATAGCGAGGAACGCGTCCTTGACCATATTCCTAATCGCCGCATCCTGCATGGAATTCCGCTTCGATACACCATCGACGGCACTGAAGTCTTGGGTCGACCGCAAGGTCTCAAGGGTACCAAGCTCGAGGTTGATAGTTTGTTCATTACTACCTACGAACAGCATGTGAATGATTTAATTAGCACCATCGAAAACACCGGTGTATACGTAGAAGATGTCATCGCATCCCCGCTTGCTGCCAGCTTTGTACTGCTCTCCAAAGCCCAAAAGAGAGCCGGGTGTGTACTAGCTAACATAGGGGCTGAAACAACCTCAGTGGTAGTATTTGAAGAATCCACCCCCATCTCTCTCAAAATTTTTCCAGTCGGGAGCGCTGACGTTACCAACGACCTAGCGCTTGGCTTGCGAGTACCACTAGAAGAAGCTGAGAAGATAAAACGCGGTGCTATGACGAGCGCAACGTTTTCCAAAAAGAAAGTAGATGAAATTATTACCGAACGATTGAAAGGAATATTTGACCTGGTAGAAAATCATCTCAAACATATCAAACGTGACGGTCTGTTGCCAGCAGGAATTATTATGACAGGCGGTGGTGCCTCTCTACCTCAAACGGTTGATGTCGCTAAAGAGACCCTATCTCTACCAGCAAGGACAGCGAATTTAGAAATAGGTAAAGGAAAAAATGTCAAAGGACGCGATGTGTCATGGGCGGTAGCATACGGATTGTGTATGTGGGGTGCCAGTGACACTGCCGATACCTCAGCTATCGGAGTAGTTAAAAAAACCAGACACAATCTGTTAGCTTGGCTTAGTCAATTCCTACCATAAACTAACTTTAGATAGTAAAAGTCAATTACACGAATGTGAGATATGTCAATAGGATGACAGGTCTTTTTTGTTTGTGTATGATAGATGATGTTACTAGCTACGAACACGACTGATGGGTGGTGAGTAGGTGAAAAATAATCTTCAGTATGGAACAAATTAAATCAGACGTAGAGTCATTTGCACGTATAAGAGTCGTTGGTGTCGGCGGCTCTGGAAAGAACGCCGTGAACCACATGGTGAACTCAAAAGTTAAAGGAGTGGAATTTATTGCAGTAAACAGTGACGCCCAAGACTTACATCACTCGCTAGCTAAGAAAAAAATTCACATCGGTAAGAACCTCACCCGCGGTCTAGGAGCTGGTGGTAACCCTGACATGGGTCGCCGCGCTGCTGAAGAAACTCGAGAAGAAATCGCCAACGCCATCAAAGGATCAGATATGATCTTCATCACTGGAGGAATGGGTGGAGGTACCGGTACCGGATCTGCTCCCGTCGTAGCTAAAATCGCTCGTGAAAGTGGTGCTCTCACTGTTGGTGTAGTGACTAAACCATTCTTATTTGAAGGCCAAGAGCGTATGCGTCTTGCTTTGCAAGGAATCGAAGAACTGAAGAAAGAGGTTGATGCACTCATCACCATCCCTAACGATCGCTTGCTAGCAATTGTAGACAAGGAGACCACTGTTAAAAACGCGTTTGAGCAGTGTGACAACGTTCTACGTCAAGCGGTAGAAGGTATCTCTGACCTGATTACCATGCCAGGTATCATCAATGTCGACTTCGCTGACATCCGCAGCGTAATGGAAAATGCCGGCTCAGCCTTGATGGGTGTAGGTATTTCTTCTGGCGACAAGCGTGCTGAGGAAGCTTCTCGAGACGCTATTAACTCTCCCCTATTGGAAGTTTCGATTACTGGAGCGAAAGGTGTTCTATTCGCCATCGCTGGTGGAGATGATCTTGGTATGCTCGAAATCCAAGACGCGGCACGGGTAATCACTGAATCAATTGATTCTCAAGCAAAAGTTATCTTCGGAGCAATTCGTGACGAGAAGTTGAAGAAGAATGAAATCAAAGTCACCGTTATCGCTACTGGTTTCCCTGACGAAACTCTCAACACCGGTGGCATGCATATCTCTCGCCGAGCTCCGATTCAAGAGGATGATGAAGATATAGAGATTACACCAACCAAAGGAAAGATATTTAACTCTCTACCAAAGAAAGCTGAGGAAACACCAGCTCCAGCAGCAAACACTAATCAGTCTTCACGTCCAGAAATTCCCAAACGTGAACCAAAACCAGTCGACGCGAGTGAAGACTCTGATGAAGAGGACGATTGGGGGGCGGTACCCGCATTTCTGCGACGAAGTAAGCTGAAATAAGGGTACCGCCAAGCGCAGCGATGTGAGGAGCGGCTCTATCCCGCAGCGACGAGAAGCGAGCTGGGGTCGCGAGTACTTAGTGCTCGCAACTAACGAAGTTAGTGAAAACACTTAGTAACTTGTGACCGGTACCAGCGTTCTAAAAACTACAATTTATCTTCCCAACAGAAACCATCTAGACTACTAGGTGGTTTCTTCATTAGATTGCCCTACTCTGGTATGATGGTGGACACCTTACGAGTAAGAAATTAATGATGTACGATTTGATAATTATCGGTGGTGGACCAGCGGGTTCTGCAGCCGCCGTATACGCTTCCCGCAAACAACTACGCACCCTTATGGTTACAAAGGAATGGGGTGGACAGAGTATCGTCTCTCCTGATATCCAAAACTGGATTGGTAGTCCTTCTATTAGTGGTAGCGAATTGGCCGACTCCCTTAAGAAACATGTCGAAACCTACGCAGAAGGCATTGTAGACATTGTTTCTGACCAACTAGTCACCGACCTGACTTCTGATGGCGATACTGCGACAGCGACTCTATCAGACGGTACAGAGCACTCTGCCTCTGCAGTTCTTATTGCTACCGGCTCAAATCGACGTCGACTTGATGTACCTGGAGCTGACAAATTTGAGCACAAGGGTGTGACATACTGTGCCAGCTGTGACGGTCCTCTCTTCGCTGGTCAAGACGTAGCAGTGATAGGCGGCGGTAACGCTGGATTTGAGACCGCCGCTCAGCTTCTAGCCTATACTAAGAGCGTGACGCTATTGCACCATAGCGACGAGTTTAAAGCCGATCCAGTTACTATCGAAAAGGTACTAGCTCATGAAAACATGCGTGGCATCACCAACGCCAACACTCTTTCTATTGAAGGAGACAAATTTGTCACTTCACTCACCTACGAAGACACTTCGACAGGCGAAAAAGAAACCTTACCAGTAGCTGGTGTGTTTGTGGAGATTGGGATGATTCCCAATACTGACTTTGTTGGTGACACAGTAGAACTGGATGAGTACCAACGCATCAAGATTGACCCATGGACACAGCAAACCAATGTGAAAAATATTTGGGCAGCTGGTGATTGTACTAATATCCACTACCACCAAAACAACATCTCTGCCGGCGACGCCGTCCGCGCCCTCGAAGACATCTATGTCAACCTCAAAGCTAAATAAGATTGAAGAAACCAAAAACTATTACAATGAGCGTGCTGAAGATTGGGCTCGTGTAAAGACTAATAGTTTTTACCATGAAAAAGAATTCTCTAAATTCGCGAGTCTACTCCCGGAAAAGTCTGAAATTCTAGATATAGGATGCGCTAACGGTAGTCTCGTACCACTTTTCTTTGGTATCGGCCGACATCTGGAATACCACGGTATTGACATCAGTGAATCATTTTTAAATATTGCTAGAAGAAGATATCCTCAACTTTGTTTCGAATTGGGAAACATTGCTGATATTGCTTCTCTACCAAACAAGACCTTTGATGGTTTTCTTGCTACCGCAGTACTTATGCATGTGCCACTTGAGCAATGGAATCAGATGTTTAGTAACATTGAAAAAATGATGCGGTCTGGAGCGGTAGGATATCTTTCGTTTCCATCCCAGCACCCCTCTGGAGACAAAGAAAATGAAGATCCTCGACAATTCACTATCCTTAACCCTACTCAGCAAAAGCAATATATAGCGGACCGAGGCTGGCAGATTATTCATTCCGGAATACAAGATGGATATTCAGTGAAAAGTATATGGAATTGGTATATCGTAAAACTACCATAAGCAAAAGCGCCCAAAGGGCGCTTTTGCTGTACAACGTAGAGCTTTGGCCTGCACGCATTGTCCGTAGCCTCGGAACAAAGTATTAAATACTTCACCACCGCGCAAACCTATACCTAGCATCGCACACAGGGTTCATGAGTCAATAAGCTACCGAAATAGCTATAAATATAGTTCGCTGTGGAAAAACTGTGAGCAACTATGTACAAAACTTTTGTATAACCCTGTCATTAACCCTGCGTATAAATGCCATTTTTAGCACTGTGAGAATTCGAGAAAGCTAGCATTTTTTGCCAGATTTGTTATTATGCTGCGCACGTTTTCACAACGTAGTCCATGGTCCCATCGTCTAACGGCTAGGACGCCAGGTTTTCATCCTGGAAATCGGAGTTCGATTCTCCGTGGGATCACACATATATAGAAAATACGTGAGGAAACACCCTCACGTATTTTCTATATCGAGTTTTTATTCTCTTAAAGTAACTCCTTAAAAGCCTCAACAAAAGCTGGAATATCGTCTGGCTTGCGGCTAGTAACCAACATACCGTCAGTAACAACTTCTTCGTCTACCCAGTTAGCTCCAGCGTTTTCTAAGTCTGTGCGGAGTTATGGCCATGAAGTAACTCTCTTGCCTGCTACCGCATCAGCTTCGATTAATGTCCAGGGACCATGACAAATGGCAGCGACTGGCTTATTGGCGTCAATAAAATGACGAATAAACGCAACTGCGTGGCTGTGAGTGCGCAGTATATCAGGGTTGGCCACTCCCCCTGGCAACACCACGCCATCGTAGTCATTGGCATCACTACCCTCAATCAACTGATTCACAGTGACTGAGCCGGCATCATGAGCTGCTTGAATTTCTCCTTCTTCAATCGATAATACTGTTACTTCGTGTCCGGCTTCTTCTAATGATTCTTTTGGTTTTGTAAGTTCTGAGTACTCAAACCCGTTGGTAGCAACAATAGCAATTTTTGACATATATTATTTATTTGATTAGTTAGAATATCGTAATTGAGCTGTCTCTAATATCTTGCGTTTCTCTTCAGCATTTTCTTCTCCAGCCACTGAAGCTGGATCAGCTGGGTCAAGATCTTCTTGATAATGTTCGTTAATTAATTCAGCAATATCATCGACTGAGTGTTCGACAAAATTTCCGTATTCAATGATTTCTACTGGAATATGGTCTGGATTGATTAAGTTTTCTTCGATTAATCCTTTGTAGTGTTCTGGTTCTAAGACCAGTATCTTGTCCGGATTAATCTTCTTGACCGCTTCACTCAGCTCCCCACCAATAGCGTTGAGGTAGCGGTCCAGGTTTCGTTTGTCGTCAGTTTCTTTAGGATAACCGGAACCAAGGTTTTCACCATCACTTGAGCTCCAAAAGAACCCTTCGTCATCACTGTGAGTCGGCGGATGTTCAGCTACATAATCAAGAAGATGTAGCTGATTATCTTTAATTTGAAATAATTTTCCGTGTTCCTTGGCAGACACTGCTACCAAGGTGTTGTTTAAGTTTGAATGATTGATTTTTGTAGACATGCTCTAATTATAACAAATATATATTATTGTACAAATTATACTAATTTTATACAAAAAGGCGGAGGATATTCAGTCCCCCGCCCTTTCATTCACACTTTCGCTTCTTGCCTATTGATAACAATCGTCAAGACCCAGGCTGCTAGCACTGCTAGGAAACTCCCAGTCAAAATACCCACCTTGGCACTGGCAATCAATTTTTCATCGTTGAAAGCCAGATTGTTGATGAACAGAGCGACTGTTAGTCCAATCCCAGCCAAAGCTCCAAGTCTGGCCATAGCCAGTTTGCCGAACGGGATTGCGTCTGGGTTGCGACGTTGGATGAGCCAGAGTGCACCAGCCACGCCTGCAATCTTGCCGACAAAAAGACCGATTGCAACACCGCTGGCCACGTCAGCTTGGATGCCTGACTCGACCAACTCGCGTACGTTTATACCGAGATTAACGAACGCAAACAAGCCGAGGATGGTTGGCAGAAACCAGGTTGCAAACACCCGTTCGATGCGCTCTGAAGTTGATTCTCCAGATTCATCAAACGGAGCCGCTACCCCAGCGACGACACCCGCCAAGGTCGGATGAATACCCGCCTTATAAAACAGATACCAGAGGAGTAGTGCCCCAATGAGGTAAATGCCTTTGTAGGGAGTTTTCGGTCCGAAGCCGAGCCAGAGCAGAACGACCGAAACCAGTATGCCGTACAGCAAAAAGGTCAGGTCGATCTGGTCGGTGTAGAACACCGCGATGACGAGAATGCCGAAAACATCATCCACCACCGCCAAGAGCAGCAGGATAGTTCGTTGCGTCTTGTCGACTTTCAACACCTCGGCGAAGAGAAGCGCAAACGCAATATCAGTCGCCATCGGAATGCCGAAGATAGTCGAGGCGTAGTCGGGAGCGATCACCGCCGACAGAATTGCTGGCAAGCAGACGCCACCAGCAGCTGCGATGAACGGCACTGATGCACTCGACACACTCGGAAACTGACTGAGCTCACGTCTGACTTCTGTCCCCACGACGAGGAAGAAGAACATCATGAGAAAGTCATTGACGAAAAAGTGCACATCCGGTTGACCCGATATAGTGACTGACCCCATCGTCAGACCGAAATTCAGCACCCCATGAACAATGTCGTGGTACAAGTGCGACCAGCCGAGCACGACTACGCCGATGTTTGCCAGAATGAATCCTGCAGGACCCCACGTAATCATCCACGGAAGGTGGTTGGTGAGCCACTGAATCGGCAGCGGAACATTTTCATTTATTTGAGCAGACAATTAAGCCTCCTTTGTAGATAGTGTGTGAATGTGAAAGAACAGGCATCCGTCCGGATACTTCTTCATTCACATCCGGTGAAGGCGCTACAATAACACCTAAATTTAAGGCTGTACAGATAGAGGCGACCAATTGGTCGCCTCTCTAACTACTCTTCATCGGTGAGAAATCCTCCGGCCTGATGCTCCCAGAGTCTTTGGTAGATACCACCCTGCTGTGAGAGTTCTTCATGCGTACCATCTTCAACAATCTGCCCTTCTTCGAGCACAATGATTCGATCCATTTTACGCAAAGTAGAAAGTCGGTGAGCTACTGCAATTACAGTTTTTCCTTCCATCAATTCTTCTAATGCCTTTTGAATTGCCACTTCACTTTCACTATCGAGGGCTGAAGTCGCTTCATCAAGAACTAATATCGGTGCATCTTTTAACATAGCTCTAGCAATGGCAACACGCTGTTTTTGACCACCCGAAAGCTTCACTCCTCTCTCCCCAACCAATGTCTCATAGCCATTCGGCAAAGTAGTAATGAAGTTGTGAGCTTGAGCTTTTTTCGCAACTGCGATGATTTCTACCTCAGTAGCACCAGGCTTGCCATACGCAATGTTGTCTCTAATAGAGCGATGGAACAGAAGTGGCTCCTGTGGTACTACCGCAATATGCTCTCGGAGTGAATCTTGAGTCACTATAGCTATGTTATGACTGTCGATATTGATTGAACCTGCGCTGACATCGTGCTGACGTAATAGGAGCGAAACAAAAGTCGTCTTTCCAGCTCCCGAATGCCCCACTAAACCTAGTCTCTGGCCCGCTGGTATCTTAAGATTAAAATCTTTAAAGACCGGCACGCCTTCATAATCAAACGAAACATAGTCCCATGAGATATCTGCCCTATCAATTTTAAGAGACCGGGCTCTTGGATCATCTTCTATTTCGATTGGTAATAATGTTTGCTCCAAACCTTCTTGAATTTCTCCGTATAATCTTACAAATTGATTGATAGAGCCTCCGATAAAAGTAAGGGTACCAACAAGATTAAAAACCAGAGCTGAAACTAAGACAAAATCTCCGGTAGTAACATTACCGGCTTGCCAGTTCAATACTAAAACAAGCATCATGAGAAATATACCAACCGTGATGACAACCCCATTAGCAACAAGAATCCATTCACTAATACTCCACTGTTTCAAATCTGCACTTCTTACGTCGTCGGCATGAGCTGACACATCTTCTAGCTCACTTGTACTGCGAGTGTATTGTCGTGTGGCAGCAATATTAGTTAATAGGTCAACGGTATAACCTTTGAGCTTAGTCTTTTTCTCTGCCCAGGAGACTACGTGAGGTCTACGTATTCGAGCCAAATATACATTCAGTGGTACCAGAATCAACAGCATAACAGTGAAGACACTCCCGGCTATCACGTGGGTTGTAAAAATCAAAAAACCAGAAAAAACAAAACTAAGAAGTGTTGGTACATGACGCCAAAGAATCTGGTCTGAAAGATCAGTAATCCCATCAGAGGCGTTTGAGACTTTACTCGAAACCGAACCTGCAAAACGATTGGCAAAATATGTGTGGCTATGTTGCACTACATGGCGGTATAAAACTCGGTAGGATCTGGCTTGTAACCTGGTAATCCAACGCATCCCGGTGAATCCACTCAAACGCCAAAACATTGACTCAAATCCGATTAAAACCGGCACTGCCATGACTAGCCAAAATACCAATTGTTGTTGCTCGGAAGTTTCGGCTATAAGCGCATTGTCTACAATAAGTTTTAAAGTGTATGGCACAGCCAATCCCAACAGTTGAGCAATTACAACCCAGGCCAGCGAAAGTAAGGCGATATATCGAAATGGCCTAAGGATGTATAAGCCATAGCTTAGTGGGGTTTTTGGAATGTCTCGTTGTTGCTTGATTTGAGCCATAATAATTTGATGATTTTAACATTATTACACGACATTTGATGCTAATTGATGTATCTTGATAAATATGAACCCAGAACAAGCGGCTATAAGAAATCTAGATAGAAGAAAGCGAACTGATGATATACAAGAAGCAGCCGATAAACTATTGAGAAATTCGGAACATGTTCATCAGATACTCAATGAATTAGCATTTCAACCAGAAGATTTTTCTAACCTCTATGGCGCCGACAGTATCAAAGATGACCTTAGGTATGTAAGAAACCGTCATGAAGATTTCCGGGACAGTGATCGAGTAGCTGTTACAGAAGATTTAACACGCGGCGACATCAGGAAACTAGCTGAGCGAGTAGAATATGAAGTGATTCGAGGGATTAATGCCGGACACTGGTTTGAAGGTATGGGAGCACACAAGACGTCTGAGTATGACGATATCAAAAATGGCGTTGATATCGTTCTTGAAACACTAGAAGGAAACTCATATGGTCACCTTGGACTAGGTGTTGATGTAACCTTCTCAAAAGATGTGCTTGCTAAATTTAGACGAATTAAAGATGAGATAGATGCCTACGACGGCAAGGACAATAGATTGGCAGTGGTTAAATACTTTTCTTCCGAAAACACGGGTGTTAGAGGTGAGCTGCACAGTATGGCTCGTGCAGTAGTGGCTGTTGATTTGCCAATGTTGCGTGACATGACCAGACTGAAAGACGCTGATGCTCTACATGACCACATATCTAAGCACGTCACAATTTTAGAAATTGTAGAGCAGCTGACTACTTTCATCGAGTATGCCAACGAGAAAAATCCAGCTGCTGCAAAGCATCTTCAGCGTTCATTAGATTTCGTGAGGAGTATCGCGGATAAACTGGACTCTGAAAGAAAGGTTGAACAATCAGAATATTTAAAAAATCGTCGTGCTGACGAGGCAATCGAAGAAGGTTTGGCTTTGTTCAGATAATAAGTATACTAATAGCCACCTATTTGTCCGGTTAGCTCAGCTGGTAGAGCGCTACATTGACATTGTAGAGGTCACAAGTTCAAGTCTTGTACCGGACACAAAATTTTAAATATTTTTAGTAGCTATTTTAGCCGCTGTAATTGCACCTTCTTTTGAATCACACACAAACAAGAATCCACCCTTATGACAAAATTGGGCCCCTTCAATTCCACTGACATTAATTAATTCTTGATTGCTGAGACCTGCCCAAGAAGAAGGAAATTTGACCCTGGTTTCAAATGATTCACCTCTTACAGGTACAGTGCTAGCCCTCCATTTTGTTGAATCATTAGGAGAAGGTGAGACCACCACTAAAGGCTCTTCGTATTCATTAAATAATCCTCTGCTGATCGATTGTGGTGAGACTATGATACTTTTATCAGTTGCGGCTATATACAATTCCTCAGCTTTCTTTTTTTCTTCTTCAATGTGTTCTCCATGCTTTATTATTCTTTCCACATAACACCGAGCAAAATCAACCGCTTGTAGAAATGCTTCATAATATTCAACGTCTGTTGCAATACCGATTGGGTGATACGATGACACGACTGCATACAACTCAGTTGGTTTTACTCCAATTTCGTTGACTTTATACAACTCTAAACCGTTATCTCCAGCGTCAATTGGTTGCACCAATGTCTCTTCTATATGACTGGCGATAGACTCATCAACCAATTGTTGCGAATATTCTTTCCATACCAAACCGAAAGCGGCATAAGGAATACTGTTAGGTCGAACTGGGCCATCTGTTTGATGGTGATCAAACCTATTTGATTGTGGATCATATACTCCACCTACATCCACTACAATGTCTGCACTAGTAATGATGGATTCTTCTCTGGTGCGAATAATTTCTATCTCTTCTTTGCCGTACACTAATTGGAGTGTTGCAATGGCAAACACTTCATCGCTGTGGAAGCTTCCGTTATGAGTTACTACAGTTTTCATTTGCATTTGACGATACCATAGTTTTGCCAAGCCAGTAAGCATTATATATAGTACTAAAATGCGAATCCTTTCGATTGAGACATCATGTGACGAAACTGCTATTAGTTTGATAGAAGCAACTGGTGAGTTTCCGCACGCTACCTACGAAATACTAGGAAATTGCTTATGGAGCCAGGTGGATATTCACCGTGAATACGGTGGCGTGTTCCCTCGTCTGGCTAAACGAGAGCATGTTGCCACTATCGTCCCAATTCTAAAAAACACCCTAGAAGAAGCTGATGAGCTACACACCGATTCAATCGACATAGAAAGTACTAAAGAACAAGCGGTGAGGAAGATTCTGGAGCGTGAGCCTGGACTGGCTGATTCACTACTTGAATTTGCACGTAATCATTCACTTGTCGAAATAGACATTATTGCTGTCACCAATGGTCCTGGCTTGGAGCCTGCGTTGTGGGTGGGAGTGAACTTTGCTCGCGCACTGGCACTCTTGTGGAATATTCCGGTAGTTCCAACCAATCACATGGAAGGACACGTATTAGCTAGTGTGTACGATAGCGATCGTGATGACCAGCTCTCAGACATCACCTTCCCTGCTATCAGTCTGCTTATTTCTGGTGGACATACCGAGCTCATAGCCATGGATGATTGGCAAAGCTACAAAAAAGTTGGCCAAACGAGAGACGATGCGGTTGGCGAAGCGTTTGATAAAGTCGCTCGTTTACTCGGACTTCCCTATCCCGGTGGACCTGAAATTGGCAAACAAGCCAAGGTTGCCAGAGTAAACAACTTACCAGCTTTTGCTGACTTACCGAAGCCAATGTTGCAGTCTGGTGACTTGGATTTTTCGTTTTCAGGCTTAAAGACGGCCGTGCGCTATGCAGTGCAGGAGAAAGAATTGAGCGAGACTGACATACAAGCAATCGCTAGAGATTTTGAAGATGTGGTGACAGAAGTGCTCATAAAGAAAACTGCTGCCGCAAGTAAACAAACTCAAGCCAAAACTCTGATTGTTGGCGGTGGAGTGAGTGCCAATCAACACATCAAGCACGAATTTGAAAAATATTTCTTAGAGCATTTACCCGATGTCACTGTGTACTTTCCAGCGCCTTCCCTATCTACTGATAACAGTATAATGATTGCTTTAGCTGGCCACGCGAGAGCCGGCAGTGCGATTGCACCGGACGCATCGGATGTTATCCGCGCTGATGGAAATAAATCATTGGCGTAATGAATAACTTCAATCTAGCTTCTTTTCATGCTACCATCGCTTAATATATGAGTGAAAACAAGCCTCAAATACCGGAGATATTTTTATCTCCTTACAATCCAGATGAACACGAAAGTGCGCTGTATGACGCTTGGGAAACATCTGGCTATTTTAATCCTGACACCTGCATCGAGAAAACTGTGTCTGATGAAAAAAAGGATCCTTTTTCTATTGTTCTCCCCCCACCAAATGTAACCGGGACGCTTCACATGGGGCACGCGGCTATGCTTGCCATCGAAGATATTCTTGTTCGATATAACCGCATGCAAGGACGACCAACTCTTTGGGTACCAGGCACCGACTCTGCAGCTCTGGCTACGCAGAGTAAGGTTGAAAGCATTATCTACAAAAAAGAAAAGAAGCGTCGAGATGAAATTGGACGCGAAGAACTTCTAAAACAAGTTGCTGCTTTTGCCGAAGAGAGTAAGGAAACTATTATCGACCAAACCAAGCGCATGGGCGCCAGCATGGATTGGAGTCGTTACGCTTACACCCTAGACGAAAAACGATACAACGCAGTTACTGAGGCTTTTATCCGAATGTACAACGATGGATTGATTTATCGCGGGGCCAGAATAGTTAATTGGGATCCGGCCATGCACACGACAGTGTCAGATGATGAAGTGGCGTACGTGGAGCAAACTGATCCGTTCTACTATTTCAAGTATGGCCCTTTCACTATCGGTACAGTTCGTCCAGAAACCAAATTTGGCGACAAATACGTGGTGATGCACCCGGATGACAAACGCTATTCACAATACAAACACAAACAAGAAATTGAAGTGGAATGGATTAATGGACCAATTACCGCCACTATCATAAAAGATGAGGCTGCAGACCCTGAAATGGGTTCAGGTGTGATGACAATCACCCCGGCGCACTCTCTAGTCGATTTTGAAATTGCTGAGCGGCATAGTCTTGACTACGAACCAATCATTGATGAGCGAGGTTGTTTGTTAGATATTGCCGGAGACTTTGCTGGCATGCATATTAAGAAAGCTCGCCCTCTCTTGGTGGAGAAGATGCAAGAAAAAGGACTAGTTGAAAAAATTGATGAGCAGTATGTTCATAGCATTGCTACCAATGAACGTGGAGGTGGCGTGATTGAACCACAAATCAAAGAACAATGGTTTATTGATGTGAACAAGACGTTCACCATGGGTGAATCGAGTATTCCTGGTATCAACCAAGGTGATCAGGTATCACTCAAACAACTCATGCTGGCTGCAGTTGAGAACGGCGGAATCGATATCTTTCCAGATAGATTCAAAAAAATCTATTTCCACTGGATTCACAATCTGCGTGATTGGTGTATCTCACGGCAAATCTGGTATGGCCACCGGATTCCCGTTTGGTACAAGGGTGACGAGAAAACGGTATCAAAATCTTCCCCCGGCGAGGGCTGGACACAAGACCCAGATACGCTAGACACGTGGTTTTCATCGGGATTATGGACCTTCTCAACCTTAGGCTGGCCAGAACAAACCGAAGATTTGAAACGCTATCATCCCACCACTGTACTTGAGACCGGTTACGACATCATTTTCTTCTGGGTTGCCAGAATGGTATTGATGAGCACGTATCTATTAGGAGAAGTACCATTTAGGAACGTATACTTGCACGGATTAGTCCGAGACGAAAAAGGGCAAAAGATGAGCAAGTCACTCGGAAATATCATTAACCCAATTGAGATGATTGATAAATATGGCGCTGACGCCACTCGCCTATCACTCATCATTGGTGCTGCCCCAGGCAATGACATGCCACTTAATGAAGACAAAGTTCGTGGTTATAAGAAATTTGCTAATAAAGTATGGAATATTAGTCGCTTTGTGCTGACCTCAATTGCTGATACCGACTGGGCACAATCTCCAAACCTAAGTGAACGTGATAATGAAATTCTTACTGACTTACAAAACACGGTTGATGAAGTAGCCAACGATATCGAGTCATTCAACTTATACCTTGCAGCTGATAAAGCCTATCACTATGTCTGGCACGAATTAGCTGACAATATTCTTGAAGAATCAAAGCCGATACTTAATGGCGAGGATAATGAAGCTAAACGCGCTCGTCAGGAGGTACTCAAAGAATGTTTGACCAAATCACTCAAAATGCTCCACCCATTTATGCCGTATGTCACAGAGACAATCTGGCAAAATGCACCCGAAGAAATGAAGCAGAGAGAATTTCTGATGATAGAAAGCTGGCCGACTAACTAAGTAGAACCATATAAACAGCACGGCGTCCAAATGGTGCCGTGCTGTTTGTTACAATAAACAAACAATGGATCCTTCGTACGTTGCCATCGCGCTATTGGCTGGACTTGTCCCTGCTCTTTTCTGGCTATGGTTTTGGTTGCGTGAAGATAAAGAGCATCCGGAACCATATTTATTGGTAGCACTAAGTTTTTTGGCAGGAATGCTAGTGGTACCAATTGCACTACCCTTGCAAAAATACGCTATTGATATATATGACGGAAAAACAGTGGTGCTCGTCTGGGTCATACTGGAAGAACTTCTCAAATATGCCGCCGCTTTGATAGTCATATTATGGAACAAAGAAGTGGATGAACCAATAGATATGGTCATTTACATGATAACCATCGCACTTGGCTTTGCAGCGCTTGAAAACGCCTTGTTCATCTTTAATCCGCTGATTAGCGGTGCGTACCTTGACTCTGCCCTTACTGGTAGCTTCCGATTTGTCGGCGCTACCCTCTTACATGTGCTAGCTTCAGCTACTGTAGGTGTATTCTTAGCTTTTGCATATTACAAGAGTCGATGGACTCAGATGTTGTTTGGAATGGTTGGGTTATTCATTGCTATCGTATTGCATGCCTTATTTAACTTTTTTATAATGAATGCAAGCGGAGAAACTATTTTAGGAGTTTTTCTCGTCGTGTGGATGGGAGTAATACTTCTCTTTTTCCTATTTGAAAAAATAAAACGCATCCGACGACCAGCCCGTCGATTACGATAAGTACCTATGAAAAAACCCTCATTTTTAGAAAGAATAACTGGCAGCAGCCAATCAGACGACTATGATCGTGTCTTGGATGATTCTCATCACTTTGGCGACGATGATGCCGACATGGATTTAAATGTCTCTTTTTCTGATGATGCTGATGAAGAATGGGAGGACTCTGTTTCAAGCAACGAACCGCGTGAGGGTGAGTTGCCGGTAGATATGTATCAAACAGACGACGATATTGTAATTCGAGCTCTAGTAGCTGGTGTTAGTCCTTCTGACTTAGATATCTCAATCACCCGCGATATGGTTACTATCCGTGGCTCAAGAGAAGAGTTCCAAGAGGCTCACGACGATAGTTATTTCCACAGAGAATTATTTTGGGGTAGTTTTTCTCGTACCCTACTCCTACCTGAAGAAGTGGCTATTGATGAAGCTGACGCCCAAGAAAAACACGGTCTCTTAGAAATAAAGCTACCAAAACTCGATAAGCACCGCACCACGCAACTCAAAGTGAAAGCGGGTAGTAAATAACCAGTATCCTTACTAGGAATCGGGGTCAAGTTTCTAAACTCACTTCGTTCGTTAAGAACTTCCTCCCCGGACTCGCTGACAAGCCCTCGCTACGCTCGTCTTGTGTACCAGCTCCGTCTTTCGATTCCTAGTAGTGTACTACCAACAGCAACGCCCTGAACGCGTTCGTGTTCAGGGCGGCTGATTGGTGTCCTCACTAGGAATCGAACCTAGATTTGCTCCTTAGGAGGGAGCCGTTTTATCCATTAAACTATAAGGACAATTAATTTTCCTAGAGTAGCACAAAGTCACTATAATCAACTACTCTTTTGCTATACTGGTAACTATGTCGGATAAAAATAAAATACCCGAAGTAGAGTGTCGGCACACTGAAGAATTGGAGGAAATGATAACTGAGAACAAAGAGCTCTTATCTAAAAACAATCAGTTACTAAACAAAATCCATCGGAGTATGGTGTGGGGATTCTGGTTACGTATCCTATGGGTAGCTATAGTATTAGGATTACCTTTCTTGCTGTATTACTATCTCTTAGCACCTTACTACGAATCATTTCAGGACACTTTTGAGGTATTCGGTATTGATATCAATCAATTGGAGTTTTAGCGTATAAGTAGATTGAATTAATTGTAAAAATCGGTACAATAGCGAGCACTCCTTAGTTGTGGAGTAAAATAAATACCTAATGCTCAGGTAGCTCAGTTGGTTAGAGCACTGGTCTGAAGAACCAGGTGTCGGCAGTTCGAGTCTGCCCCTGAGCACAAAAAGAGACGGCTTTTCTGCCTCACAAAAATACCGCTCACCTGAGCGGTATTTTTGTATTCCAAGCTTTCGAGAAATCTTAGTCAGATTCTCAAGTCATGAAATATCGTTGGTTTCTAAGACTTTCTCAGTTCGAGTCTTCTCATATGTCGACAGAACCTCTTCCAGTCGTCCTTCTCGCTGCAGTCGTATGAAGATTGTGGCGCAAATATCGATGTATTCTTCCAGCCATTCGTCGTGAGTCATCAGAATAAGATAGCTCTCCTGAGTCACGGCACAAGTTGACAGATTCACGATATGTGATTGAATTCAGGTAGGTTTTTCCTGGGTTAACCACCCGCCACTCAAAATGAGCTGGCGGAAGCTGGCTCGGGAGATGTTCAATGAAGACTGCAACACAATCGACCTTCCCGACCTGGAAAACAGTCACGGTCGGGAATCTCGGAAGCGCTCAAGAAGCTCGCAAACGCCTCGAAGATGCTGGCATCAGGATCGGCGACTGGGGTGACGATATTCTCGAACGGGCTACCTTCGAGGATACGGAAACTCCGCTCGACCTGGTTCGGGTGTTGGTCAAAGAGCTGGGACTGGAAGACGGTGCGACCACAGCGCAGATTTACGCTGCTGCCGAAAGTCACAACCTCTCGCTCTGCCCTGCCGAAGCGGCCCCGCAGCTTTGGCTACATGACCACGATCTGTTGCCCCGTGGCGAATGGTCGCTTGTGGCAATGGAAACCATCGTGGACTCGGGAGGCGATCGTAACGTGTTCCGCGTGGTATGCGACGACTTCGGGCGCTGGATCTACGCTCGTAACGGTCACCCCGACCGCAGGTGGGACAGCAACGTTTCTTGGATGTTCGTTCGTAATCCCAAGTAGCTATTGCTAGCTACCGCAGACCCTCGATGCATTCGTGCATCGAGGGTTTTTATGTACGGTCGCGCTGAGAGAGTCGCTCTTACGCGACATCAGCAATCGGCGGCTCAACAGAGTCGTCGTTTGCGTTTTGGAGTGGTTCGAGTTGCTTGATAGAGTGAAGGACTCTCAGATCAAAAGTTCGAGAATTGTCCCGTGCATCTGCACAAAGAAACCCCGCCCTTGGCGGGGTTTTGACTGCTCAGGGAGCAAGCAAACTGCTTTGCTTGCGTGCAGACTCGAACGCCGGAACGATGTTTTCAGCTCATTACCTGGAGCTGAAAACGAGCGAGGCGTGTCCCGCGGCACTTGCTGAATTGAGTATCTTGATACTCAATTCAGCCTTGTGACCGCCAGGACGAGTCAATGTCCCTAAGCAATATTTTGAGCATCACGAACAAATATACTTAGTAACTCGTGACCGAGTCTGCTCCTTCTTTTAGATAAGAAACTAATGTGATTTAGCAATATTACTTGACAGTTCGTTATTTTAGTGTATTATTTAGATAGTTTATAGCACCCTAAAAATTGGAGGCGCAGATGGGTCTTGAAATGATTGGCATTATGCCTTATGGAGAATACAAGAATTTCTGCCGCTCGCTCCAGTCACTTTTGGATCGAGCTCACATTAAAGATGAGGCTGTGATGTTCTGTCCAGCCTGTACCGGAAAGCAAGCCAGCTATGATACTGCAGAACACTACATCATCAAGGCGAACTTCTCGAACCACATCGTCATTCACGATATCGACAAAATACAACGAGCTGCTGCTCATCTTGCTGAAATCAGGGCTCGTACCATCGTCCTTGTTGGATGTCGTGTGCCTGAAGGTGAGCCTGGTTCCGATGTCGACTTCAACTTCGGTATGGCGGTAGGGTCGATCCGGCACCTTCCTAAAGGTGTCTATATTGCTCTCAACGGAGCTGTCGTACCTTGGCGCGAATATAGCCCAAACTAAAACACCTACGCGCAAGCGGGAGACTCATCCGCTTCGGTGGGTGTTTTCTCTTATTTTTCACTGTAACAAAAAATCACCGCGTTAATGCATGCATTAACGCGGTGATTTTATTATCTCTATAAATTATTCTATCTCCAGTAGTTCTTTTAGCTTTGGTTCATCAAACCCGATAAGAACATCATCCCCTATTCGTATCACTGGCACTCCCATTTGACCAGTCATTTCAATCATTTCTTCACGTTTTTCAGCATCAGCGGCTACATCGTGTTCGGTATACTCAATATTGTGATCCTTGAAAAATTCTTTCGCTGACTGACAAAAATGACAAACTGGGGTGGTGTAAATTGCTACTTCCATAAATATGAGTTTATATCTTAACTGCTATAGTATACCAAATTTACCGAGACGCCGTAAGCGACTTATCGCCAGAATTCGTACCATTTTCTCTCTTCGGTTTGAGCCTCTAGGGGCAGTATTACATTTGCTCCCTGGTCATTTTCAGCGTCTACTATCACCACTACTTCTTCTTCAGGTAGGGCCACATCAAACTGTCTTCTCATTTCCGCCTCCATTCCGCGGTCATCTTTGAGGTATTTTACTTTTTCTTCTAGTTCTACCTTGCGGGTTTGTAGTTCCTCTACTTCTCGTTCAGCTTCAGCTCTGCGGTCTGACATTTGATCAGCAATGTTGTACCTCGTATAGGCACTCATAGCCACCAGAACGGCCAGTATCAGCAAAAATATTCTGGTATAGACAGAAGTTAGAACAGCTCTGATTTTCCGTTTTTGGTAAAAATCAAACATGAATGAGCAAATGAGTGTGATAACACGAATATTGCGAATTTATGCCGGCGTTTAGCCAGAATCGACCTATCAAGGGAGATTATGGCTGTAACGAGCGGCCAATATAATCTTTCGCAGACATAAATCTGTGTGGAAAGACACACCACTACTATACTACCATCAACCCTTAAAATTATTAGTATCTTCAGGTAGAATAGAGCGTATGAGTATACTATTTCATAAACGTGGCAAGAAAGCGGTGAAGTGGGTTTGGATTGTGTTTGCAGCCATTATCGCAATCAGCATGATTTTTGCCTATTCTGGTGGTGTAGGAGCGGTGTAAATCTAATCATCCTTCAACATACCCATAAACACAGATGGTGGGATGTGGACTTTACCACGGGCTAGAGCTTTTTGTTTACCTTTCTTTTGCTTTTCTCGAAGCTTCATTTTTCGAGTAATATCACCACCGTAGAGACCGGCTGTCACGTCCTTTCGTAGGGCTGAGAGCTTTTTAGTGGCAATAATTTTACCCATGACCTTAGCCTGAATTTTGGTCACAAACTGCTGTTGCGGCAGAGCTTTGTACAACTTGTCGACAATCGCTTTAGCTTCAGTATCAGCTCGAGACATGCCGACTACTCGAGAGAACGCTGGTACTATTTCTTCTGCTACCAACACGTCCAACTTAGTAACGCTGGCTGGCCGTATTTCTGCAATCTCATAAGAAAAAGAGGCGTATCCGCTGCTAGCATTCTTCAATCTATCAAAGAATCCTCTCATAAGTTCGCGAAGTGGCATTTCAATCGACAAGAGGGTGCGGCCATCACTAAATACCTCAGTATCTATCACGGACCCTTCGTGCTCATATAACAAAGTAAGAATGTTACCCATATAATCACTTGGCATCAGTATCTGGCCCAGTACCCAGGGTTCTTTAATACTGGCTTTTTCTCCATGTTCAGGAAACCGAGTAGCAGCATAGATTTCTTCGGTTTGCCCATCAGGCCAAGTCACCTCGTAGGAAATAGATGGTGCGGTAATAATAATCTCAATCGCAAACTCGCGTTTCAAGCGCTCGGTAATTATCTCCAGGTGAAGCATCCCCAAGAATCCACATCTGAAACCTCGACCTAATATACCCGACGACTCTTCCTCAAAAGAAAGCGATGAGTCGGATAATTTAAGGCGCTCTAGAGCTTGTCTCAAACTTGTAAACTCATCTTGGTTTTCTGGAAAAATAGACGCCCAGACCACTGGTCTTGCTAGCTGATGACCAGACAAAGGTGCTACTTCTGATTTATTAGGAATCAAGGTGTCCCCCACACTTGCCACACCGGGCTCTTTAATACCGGTGACTATATAGCCGATTTGTCCGGCTGTCAGTTCTGATTGTGGAGCTTCTTCGGGCTTGACCACACCCACATCCAAAGCCGTGAAAGATCGTTTACTGGCAGCAAATTGCAGTACATCGCCTTTTTTGACCGAACCATCAAACACTCGCATAAACACGATGATGCCGCGATGGTTGGAGTATTGAAAATCAAAAATTAATCCTCTATATTCCGACATTAGCGGTTCCCGTGGGGCTGGAATAGTTGCGCATATAGCCTCGAGTAGCTCTGGCACACCTTCACCAGTCTTTCCCGATACTAGTAGTATGTCCTCTTTATTACAATCCAACAATTTTGTCACTTCTTCCCCTACTTCATCAGGGCGAGCGTGTGGCATGTCGGTCTTAGTGAGAACTGGGATGATAACTAATCCAAGCTCCTTGGCCATTTGCAGCGTGGTCAGAGTTTGGGCTTGTATACCTTGGGTACTGTCTACCAACAGTAAAACACCCTCGACTGCTTTTAGTGCTCGAGAAACTTCATAGGAAAAATCGATGTGTCCGGGTGTATCAATTAGATTCAATTCAAATTCTCCCGAATCATTTTGATACTGCATAGAAACGGGCTGCATTTTGATAGTAATGCCACGCTCACGCTCCAGCTCCATTGAATCCAAAACCTGGGCTTTCATTTTTCGGTCTTCTACCGTTTTTGTCGCCTCTAGCATTCTATCTGCGAGAGTACTTTTTCCGTGATCTATGTGAGCAATAATGCTGAAATTTCTGATATTTTTCATAACAAGAGTGACATCCTAGCCGATGACAGTGGCTTTACTCTACCTGAGAATATAAAAATTACTAGAGTCGTTCTGGTTCAGGAGCGATGACGTCTGTTTTTAGAATCTTTGACTTAAATGAATAGTAGATTTCCTGTAGTTCTGGTGCTCTAAGTACATAGTATGTTAGTGCAGAACCGACGATTCCGGCGACCCCAGCTACCAGCCCTTGTAGTGAAATACCAATAAAGGTGTTTTGATTGATACCGTCTACCACAAACGTCAGACTGGCGTAGGCGATGATACCACCCACCATACTGGCTAGAATTGCCTTTAAGGTAAGCTTATATAGCGGACGATAACTAATCCCAAAAGTTTTTCGAGACAAGAATACTAACATCACTAGCTGTAGTAGTTGACTCACTGTAAAGGCAAAAGCAAGGATGAGTACCTCTGCTCCAATAACATCTTGCAAACGGAACATATCTCTAAGTGCTATTTGCCAAGCCGGCTGAGTCACATAAAAATCAACTAACAAGAAAGCTGTGATAATTGCTAATCCTGAAGAAATACTAGCCACTAAAAATGGCACAAGTGTGCGTCCGCCAGCATAAAACGCTCGAAACAAAAGTAACAAGATAGCTTGTGCAAATAACGATATAACGAACACTGCTAACACTGCAGCTGTCAATCTTGTGTCTGCCCAATCAAACGCGCCACTACCGAGTAATACACGTACAATCTGCGCTCGTAACACCACAATCAAGACCATGATAGGAATTGACCAAAATATTATGTGCCGCAGTGCAGTCAAAAGATGTAAGTTAAACTCTTTAGTCTTCCCTTTTGCCAACATACGGGACAGTGTGGGAAATGCTGCTACTGAATAACTCATACCAATAACCGCCAGTGGCACGGATTGCAAATTAAAAGCGAACTGGAATACCGACACAGACCCCGCTGCCATGGTGGTTGCGATACCAATTAAAAGCAATAAAACCAATTGATTTACGGATAAAGTAAGTCCGCGTGGTATCGCTACGACTAGAATTTCTTTGATTAACTTCCATTCAATTTTATGCTGCCAGGTAAATCGATACTGGCTTGTAACCACAAATGGAATCTGTATTGCCAAATGCCCCAAAGCACCAATAACAACACCGAGCGCTAGTCCAGCCAACCCAAAGAATTGGTAAAACACTGTGATACCGATAATAATTCCTAGGTTATAAAATAACGGACTGATAGCATACAAGACGAACCGATGTCCGATTTGGGTAACCACCCCACACAGACTGGATAGTCCCAAGAAGAAGGCCTGCAAGAGTAATATTTGTAGTAAAACTGTCAGTGTACCCGCCTCAGTGGCCAAACCGGGAAATATGTATGGTACATACCATGGCGCAGTGATTGCCAATACCCCAGCCACAACGCTGAAACCAATCAAGAATAACGAGAATACTTGACTGATAACAGCAACACCAGCCGCGATACCGTTCTTTTCTTCGGCTCGATTAACAAACGGTAGCAAAACATATACAGACAGTATCGAGGCAAATAATACGTACAATAAATCTGGTATACGAAAGGCAGCGTAATATATATCAAGTTCAGGACCAGCGCCGAATATATGCGCTAACAACCTATCTCTTACTATCGCGAGTAGCTGTGAACCAATAGCAAACAGGGCCAGGATATACGCGGCTTGATGTAAGCCGCGTATTTCTTTATACATGAGATCAAAAACTCTGCGTACCATACCGCTTCCTACTGAGCACCTGCTTCACCCGAACTTGCGTTAGTGTTGATAGGAGAAATAACGTTTGATTCTGGAACCTCATCAGTCACCACCCCATCAGCAGTCGCAGCGCTGTCATTTTCATTAATGGGAGATTCTAATCCTTGGGTTGCAGCCGGTAGAGTACCGGTAGTCTCTAGTTGAACTATAAGAGCAGCTAGTTCTTCGTTTTCTTCATTCGTAGACTGGACGATTCTTAGCTCTTCGAGTGCTGCTTCAACTTGTTCTGCTGCCACATATGCCATCGCTAACATATAGCGAGCATTCGCAAAGCTGTTGTCACGAAGTAGGGCTTCTTGATACGCGGCAATAGCTTGATCATATTGTTCGTTAGCTGCCAAGAGAATTCCTAATTGGTAGTAACGAGTCGGATTGTTTGGTTCAAGTGTTACTACTTGGGTAGTGGCAGCAATAGCAGATTCAATATTACCTTCTTCAATATCTAACTGTGCGAGCAAGAACAGTGCATCGACATAATTTCTCTTTAGAGTCAGCGCATTGGCGATTTCTTCACGAGCCAACTCAGTATTGCCGGCTCGAGATGCAACCACCGCAGAGGCTAGATCGTACCCTGGATCTTTTGGATCTCGCTCTTGTGCTGACGCCAAAGCAGCATCGGCGCGTTCTTTGGCGCCTTCTAGGCCAGCCTGATCAAGAAGATAGTACACATCAGCCAACAATGCGTAGCCAGTAGGGTCAGTCGGATCGTTGGTGATTATTTGTTCGGCCAAGACAATTGCTTCTTGTGCAGTTTCTGCAAAGTTGTTTTGATCAGCCTCGGTTGGTTCTTCAATAGCCGTCAGGCTTTGCATCACTGATAGCTTTAGCTGTGCCAGACCAGCTAAAAATTGATTGTCATTGAATAGCATATAGGCACGTTCCACACTGCCTTCGAATTCTTCAACTGATTCTGAGACCACTTGGCCGCGAGTAAATTCGTATTGGGCTGCATATTGTTGACCAACAAAGAACAATAGTACGACTGAACCAACCACCAAAATGACAGTAATTGCCATCAATAAGAATCCTTGTCGCCGACTGCCTATAAGCGGAATAGTTATTGCGGTAGCCGGCATGAGTGCCCCGTACGCAACGAAGGATAGTCCAGTAAACAAAGCGGTTAGCAATAAGATAGCTGCTCCTGGCACATATACATACGTCACTCCCCACAGCAGCAGCGATGCCACAAAAGTGACTGTTCCGAAAAAATACCAGAACTGGTCACGAATTTGAGTTTTAATTAACATTTGATACCCCATCAATAGATACGCTAGATGAAACGTAATAAAGGCTACGCCGCCTAGTGCACCAAGTGTGATAAAGTAGGTTGGAACGAAACCAAAGCCAGCTGTAAAGTCAACATTCCAGAAGTTTGTGTCATTGATACTACGATCCTTATGGAGACGCCACATATCAGCAAAGCGATTCGGACCGCTTCCTAATAGGAGGTTGTCTTGATAGGTAGCTCGCGCAATATCCGCTGTAGCAGAGAGCGAAGGGCGAACTTCAATGTAATCAATATTGGTGGCTTGGGATACCACACTGCCAGCATAATTTCCTGCTATCACAAACACAGCACTAACTACACCAATAACTAGTGACAATATGATTAACAAAAGCGAACGAGTAGTAGTCGACGGAGTTTCGTCCTCATGACCAAACAATGTGTCTCGTGACAATAGATAGATAAGTAGTAATAAAGAAAAGAAACCTACACCCAACCAAATATAGAAGAAGTTCACCACTGCGAGTACCAGCAAGCTAGCCACACAAAGACACGCTAATAGACTTTTAGTCCACATTTTAAGTGGTAGTTGCAACAGAGCAACTAGAGACAAAATAATGGTCACACCAGCAAACACCGCCAAGTCATTTAGTCCTCCAAGCGGTGAGACAGTGACGTCACCAAAGCTATTAAGTGGCAAGACTGGCCCGGCAAAAAACCGAACGAGATTGTAAATTATCAACACTCCTGCGCCAATTAGTAGCGCCAATAAAGCTTGTAGGCTCATTATTTTTGAGCGTTGCAATACCAAAGTTGTCGTAATAACTAACGCTAACAATAGCAAGAAGCCAGTGGTATGGATTTCGAAATATGACCCAACTAAAGAATCTTGTATGTCACCGGACAAAAGAGCACTCACGAGCGCAATACCCGCAATTCCCCAAAAAATAAAGTACGGTAATGGCAATACCGGTCTCACTTGTGAGTAACGTAAAGCAGACAAACTAGCAATAACAACAATAGTTAGTGACAGACCAGTTGCTAGAATTACTTTGTCAAAACCAAGCGACGCATACAGCCCTGGCACAAAAAACAATGGCAATAAGAAAGCCAGTGCCACCACTAGATACTGAGTGATTCTATGTAACGTTTTTCCCAACTTATCGTCCTTTTTCGGTTCACTTTGAACTGGTTTCTCTGGTTCTTTCGGTGCTTCGCTTTGAAACGAACGCGGGATAAAAACATTTTGGTTTGCCATATAAAAATTATTTAAAACACTATTGTTGCCTCCTATAGACTCAGTCTATCATATAGTAAAAGCAGCTCTTGCGAGCTGCTTTTTTGCACATAAGCCGAATTCTGTCGTAGCCTCACTTTTTGTACGTATTTAGTGTCTAAACACACACAAAAAGTGAGGCTAGGATGGTCATATATCTTGAATATCAATTACTCGATATTTCATGCGGCTCTCTTTTGCCATGAGACAAAAGCACGGCCTTGCACGCAGGTAAGGATTTAGCCGTTTCACCTCTATAATTTCTTATAGAGCTATTCCCGAAGGAACTCACTTTCTTTCGATTGTGACGTCTCTGCTCGCACCTCTTTTAGTCAAAGACTAAATGACGGGTGTTACCCGCTACCCGGCTACTAGATAATCTAGTGCGTGTTCGGACTTTCCTCCCAAACTATCCAATTGTGGTTCACAATTTACTAGCTTAGGCGACCATCGTGCCTGCATAGTATGCAACGTTTTATACTATTATGCAAGTTTTTAGCAAAAACATACCCTTCGGCACAATATGGGATAACATCATCATTCCAAGACAATAGTTACTTGGTCAGTCTTTGTAATATTATTACTTGCCACAAACCCTGCATTCGCTTCAATTACATACCAAGCTGGTGTTGGCGAAGAAAAAGATTCTGGAAAGGTCTCTGGTGAAATATTTTCTTCTATATGGGTAATGCTCCCTTCTTTGTCTACCCATATGATATCAAGTGGGTATTGCATGTCTTTCATCCATATCGAATGGCTGCCAGCAGCACCAAAAGCAAATAATTTTACCAAGCCCTCAGGTAAATATGGTGTATCAGAGAGGCCTTTTATTCGTTCTGGTAACGAATCGGCTACGGATGCTGCAACGGTAGTTGGCCCGATAACTATTGGAACTGTAGTAGGATAGTAAACCCGCCAGTTAGATTGATCGGTAGTGTCCGTTTCTTCTGACGGCAGTGGTTGTTCATACTCACCTCGAGCAACAGCATCGCGTACTGCAGCGCTCTCCTTTGTGACTGCGTAATACAGCGCTCCTCCCCCACCCAAAATAGCTAGGAGCAAAGCTACCATTACCACTCTCTCGGCAATCTTCATGTCACTAGTATACCACTATGTCCTTACAACAGAATTAACGTTGCTAGTCCAAACAACAATAAGAGTCCGCACACATCAGTGATAGTGGTGATAAATATAGTCGATGTTGCAGCTGGGTCATACCCCAAATTCTTCATTAGTAGTGGCACAATTGCACCGGCTACTGCTGCTATAGCATGAGCAATTATCAAAGCTAATCCTACTACTATTCCTAATAATGGTTCTCCGTTCCACAACCACGAAATAACGGCGACTATAGCCCCGATAATCACACCATTAAATCCGCCAGCGATAAACTCTCTTACAATAGCTGGTCCAGCAGATTGCAATGACACCGTGCCAAGAGTTAAGCCTCGAACCATAATGGCAAAAGACTGAGTTGCAGCATTACCGCCCATACCAGCCATAATTGGAATGTACACTGACAAAATGGTCAGGGTGTCGAGCGTATCTTGGAACAGCAAAACTACTGCCCCGGCCCCAAAAGCAGTTAGTAAGTTGAGTATCAACCACCGATAGCGGTGTGAGACTTTTTTACCCACTGAATCAAACGGTCGCTCGCTATCATCAACTCCAGCGAAATCATAGAGTGCTTCAGCTGGTAATTCTCCAAATAGTGACTTCATCGTATCAGCGTATATGATGCCGATAATGCTGTTGTCGTGGTCTTGTACCACTACCTTTTTATTTTTAGTGGTGACCAAATGATCGACGATTTTGGCCGGTTCGGTTTGATAAGAAATAGTACTTATCGGATGTACAAAATTTTTTAACTTAGCATTATTTCTTTCTCGCACTAACGTCGCAAACGTCACCTCCCCAATCAAATCGCCGTGCTCATGCACCAGTAGTTCCGGATACTTTCCTGTTTCTTCGTAATGACTCTCAATTAAGTCAGCCGCTTGGGCCAGTGTTTTGTCACCAGACACAAACAAGTAATCGAAATTAATCAGGGACAGCGTAGCTTGTGGATGAAACCGCAAAAAATATTCGGCTTTTTCTCTCACCTCTCCTTTTAATTTTCGTACAATACGAACCCTTCTTTTAACATTCTTCAGACGAGCCAGAGCTTGTTCGGCGTGACGTAAGTCAAGATTATCAAGTAATTCGACTATTTCGTGATCATGAAGATGTCGCAAGATAGACTGCTGCACATACGGTGAGAGTAATTCAAATACCGCGCTGCGCTGAGACTGCGGTAGATTCTGCAGCATCTTTATCCGTTCCTGTGGGTGGTATGTAATAGCGTGAGCGATTGCTTGAAGGGACTCGGACATTACCAATAAGTATACCAAGTCCTTATTGGAGTATATGAAGAAAACGCGCTAGACGTGTGCAAAGCAATCTATTCAATTATTTCGATAGTGGCTGAGGCGCGTAATTCAGTGATGAGTTCGTTTATGATTTCTTGTTGTTTGGTATTTTGAACTTCTAGTTCAACTTGGTCCCGCACTTCCTGAAGTGGAGGTAGGCCAGCTTCTTCTCCACCAGCGGCTGTGTAGTACTCATTTATTTCTTCTTCAGTTACTGTGATTTCTCTTTCAGCAAAGACTGCGTCGAGTACTTTTTGGATAGCGAGCTCACTGCGAATATCTGACTCCAAGGTCTCCATACTCACTCCGAACTCTTCCATTCTTTCAGCCAAAACTTCTTCGCCACCAACCTGTTGTACTAGTGCGTCTAAGCGTGCTTGCACCTCTTCATCTGTAACTGTCACTCCTCGACGTTCAGCTTCTTGTCGAAGCAACTCTGTGTTAATCAAGACTTCAAGCGCTTGATCGCGAAGACCTTGTTGCACTTGAGGATCATTTTGATCAATTCCCTGTGAAGCAGCTCCGGCAGACAACTGTTCGATACTAGTGTCTAACTCATATTGAGAAATACTTTGTCCATTAACCAATGCGACAGTGACTTGCTGTGACTGCATGGTCAAAATTGAATCAAATAGGCCGGTGTCGGTTTTACCTTGCTTTTCCATCACATACAACAACCCCAACGCTAGGATAATTAGTACAATCGCCGCTATAGCATAATACATCCAAGCCGGTTTTTTGGTACCGGACTCAACTGGAGTAGCTACTGGTTCAGTAGCTGTGGTAGTGGTTTCTTTTTGGTCTGAATTATCAGAAGGATTCATAGTAATAGGTAAATTATTGGTTAGTTACCTGCTAATTCTACACTACATGAGTAGCGAGACAAAATAAGTTATTTCAAATAGCTATCAAAATAAATGGCGTGGCAGGTATAGCCACCTGGATTTTTTATCAAATAGTCTTGGTGATAGTCCTCAGCTGGATAAAATGCCGTGAAGGGCTCAAGGCTAGTAACAACTGGATCGGACCAGCGTTCAGACTGGTTTACAATAGCAATCATTTCTTGAGCTATAGCCTTTTCTTCTTGGTTTTGGTAAAAAATGGCTGAACGGTAAGAAGTACCTTTATCATTACCTTGCTGATTTAATGTGGTGGGATTATGAATTTGAAAGAAAAAATCTAACAACTCCTTGTAAGAGAGTTCTTCAGGATTATATGTAATCTCTACTGCCTCAGCGTGGCCGGGGTGATTTTGGTAGGTCGGATTGGTATTTGTTCCGCCTGTATAGCCAACTTCAGTATCAACCACTCCTTTTTGGGTGTGGATGAGGTCTTCGAGTCCCCAGAAGCATCCTCCCGCCACTACAGCTTTTTTTATCATATATAGAAATATAGCATCTCTTACTCCTTACAGGAGCCGTATACCTTGTCGCTACTTTACTTCATGCTTTGCAAAGTAGCTGGCAAGGTCTTACGAAAGCGTCCTCCAGCTAGTACGGCTTTCTTATACATAAGAATGACTACTTTCGCATAGCAAACACCGGAACAAAAAGCTACTCATCAAATTCCCTAATTTCGTTGAGGTCGAGAATGCCTTCACGATGCAACTGTTCCTGTATCTGACCAGCTTTCAGATATCCATGACGAGTGACCCGCATGATATCTTCGATAGTACCTTCCTTGCCACTATTGACGAGATACCATTTCACACGAGCGTATTCGTTTTCACTGTAGAGAAGCTGTTGTCTCATACTATTTCATCATACCCTACCTACCGTTCAGCAGCTGTCAGCTTTTGCAGCAAACTGTGATTAGCTGATATTTACATATTATTTAAATGTGTTAGAGTACAGACGCTTTTGAAATCTGTGTAGGGCTCTCAAGCTGCAGATACTGTTTAGTTTCTCCATTTATTACCTGCACCGCCCTTACACCTTTGGTGTATAAATCACCATACTCACTAATATGACAAACACTCGACCCCGTCGAAGTGGCGGTAGCCAATTTCGACGTCGTAAAAATAATGCTAGCCAAAACAATCGAAGACGTTACTCGAGCTCTTCTTCTCGTACTCGGACCCGAACCTCAAAACGCCGTCAAATGCCGTCTTTTGACCCGACTCAGTTTATCAACCGCAATCCTGTAGAGGTAGCAGAGGAAGTATACGTACCAAAATCACAATTTTCTGCCCTACCCCTTACCGCAACTCTGAAAAAAGCCATCAAAACAATGGGATTAATTGATCCAACCCCTATTCAAGACCAAGTAATACCAGAAATCTTGCAAGGAAAGGACGTGGTGGGTCTAGCCGAAACTGGTACTGGAAAAACAGCTGCGTTTCTGATTCCTATGATTGAACGCAAGCTATCAGACAATCAAAAAACTACTCTCATTCTCACTCCGACTCGAGAATTAGCAATCCAAATTGAAAATGAGCTTAGATTACTCAGCAAAGGTTTCCCGATGTACTCAACAGTATGCGTCGGTGGTACCAGTATTGCGCCGCAAATCCGTGGTCTTAAGCGAAAAAATCAATTCATTATTGGTACGCCAGGCAGAGTCAAAGATTTAATAGATCGTCGGTTGATGCCGCTAAAGACTATTGATTCAGTAATACTTGATGAAGCTGATCGTATGTTGGATATGGGATTTATTCATGATATGCGCTATATCTTGGATTTACTTCCACCCAAACGACAGACTCTTTTCTTCTCCGCCACTATGGATGATAAGACCGCTGGTCTGATAAAGGATTTTATGGACAATCCTGTGACTGTCTCGGTAAAGAAAAAGGCCGTGACTGACAGCATCGAACAAGATGTTGTGTCGTATATCGGTGATCAAAAGTTTGATACTTTGCTTGAGCTTTTGAAAAAAGACGAGCTGCGCAGAGTAATTATCTTTGGCGCAATGAAACACCAAGTGGAAAGAATCGGCTCCCAGATTAACCAAAACGGAATCACTGCCGAATCAATCCACGGTAACAAAAGTCATAGTCAGAGACAGCGTGCTCTCAAGCGCTTTAAGAGTGGTCAAGCCAAAGTACTAGTAGCTACCGATGTAGCTGCTCGTGGAATCCATGTCGACAGTGTTAGTCACGTCATCAACTACGACCTACCTAATACTTTCGAGGACTACGTACACCGTATTGGACGAACTGGTCGAGGTAAAGAGCGCGGAAAGGCTCTAACGTTTATTCCGGCCACTAACTAGCGGCGCAGGCGTGATCGTTCGTTTTCTTTGAGTAGTTGCTTACGCAAGCGAATACTTTCTGGACAGACTTCTAGATACTCATCTTCCTGCATAATTTCCAAACCTGTCTCAATCTTCAGTGGTCGGTGCGGAGTAAGTGAAACGTTGTCGTCACTACCTGAGGCACGCATGTTGGTGAGCTGTTTGCCTTTAGTCGGGTTTACCGCCATTTCTTCACCTTTGTTGGTGTTGCCGATAACCATCCCTTCATACACTTCGGTACCCGCGCCAATATAGAGCTCGCCACGGTCCTGCAAACCAGCCAATGCAAAGCCGAGAGCTTTTCCTGTAGTCATCGATGTCATTGAGCCAACTTGGCGTTTTTTGATTTCTCCGGCATGTGGACGGAATTCAATGAACCGTGAAGATAGAATTCCCTCTCCTTTCGTATCAATAATAAATTGGTTTTTATATCCCAATAGACCGCGGGTAGGACCTTCGAATATAAGTCGAACTTGGTTCTCATGCGGAACCATGTTTTGCATAATAAAACCACGATTGCTAAGACGTTCAATCACTGATCCTTGGTATTCGCTCGGGATATCAATAATCGCTTCTTCAAATGGCTCAAGAGTCTGACCATTCTCTTCCCGGAAAATAACTTTTGGTTGAGAAACTGACAGTTCATATCCCTCACGCCGCATATTTTCAAGCAAAATTGCAATGTGCATTTCACCCCGACCTTTTACGACATACGCGTCACCTGTTGCCTGCTCTACTTGCAAACCAACATTGATTTCTAACTCCTTTTCTAACCGCTCACCAATCTGTCGACTAGTAACATACTTACCTTCTCTTCCAGCAAAAGGCGAAGAGTTGACTAAGAAGGTCATACTTACGGTTGGTTCATCAACCTCAATTGCTGGTAGTGGTTCTGCTTCATCAGTATCGGTAATAGTGTCACCGATATTTATTTTTTCGAGCCCCGCTATCAAAACGATATCGCCAGCAAACGCTTCTTCAACCTCTACTTGTTGCACTCCTTTGTAGCCAGATAGTTTGACGATTTTTCCTTTGTAGGACTCCTCGCCTTTATGCTTTACAATCACTGATTGACCTTTACTCACCTTACCCTCGTAAATTCTCGCTACCGCTAGTCGTCCTAAAAAGTTATCGTACCCGAGGTTGAATACTTGAGCTCGGAGTGGGTCGTTTTCGGTATATCCTTTGGCGGCTGGAACATGTTCGAGAATTGTATCGAGTACTGGAGAGAGGTCTGTCATTTCGTCAGTCAGATTTCGCTTAGCCACCTTGTCTCTACCGACAGCGTACACTACTGGGAATTCGCTTTGTTCATCGCTGGCGCCAAGCTCCCAGAAGAGTTCTAGTACCTGCTCTTCGCACTGATCAGGATTGGCTGCTGGCTTATCAATCTTGTTGATAATCACAATCGGTTTGTGTCCGAGTTCAAGAGATTTTTTTAATACAAATCTAGTTTGCGGCATTGGCCCTTCCTGCGCGTCTACCACCAGCAAAACGCAGTCAATACTACGCAAAATACGCTCAACCTCAGACCCAAAGTCCGCGTGGCCGGGTGTATCAATAATGTTGATTTTTGTATCTTTATAGTCAACAGAAGTGTTTTTGGCATAGATGGTAATACCTCGTTCTTGCTCTAACGCGTTGTTGTCCATCGACGCATCCCCTTCTCTGGCACCAGTAAACTCCATCAAACCATCGGTAAGTGTAGTTTTACCGTGGTCTACGTGAGCGATAATAGCGATATTGCGAATTTCTGATTGTTGCATAAGTAAAAAATAAATACGCCTGGTAGGCGTGGTTGATGTCTGAAGAGTACGCGTAAAAGTCTATTTGGTCAATTACTAAGACTTGTCTTTGGCACGTGTTTTACCAAGTTGACTAAGAGCATACACCACTAGCGTCCACACAATAACCGAGAGAATCATCGCCACCAACCACAGCAGTGGTGACCACATACCAAATGGAATCCCGGTCAAGAAACTCATCAGCACCAGCGGCCAGGCTAAAATTGTTCCGAATGTCGTAGAGATTTGTAATCCAATAAATATTCCGGCAACTGGAGTGAGTAAGCCAAGCAAGATTCCAGCAATATAATGACTTTTTTTCATACTACCTATAATACCTATTATAGTACAATATATCTAATCGACTATCACCTCAACAGCGTCTGGAAACGAGTTGTAGCCCTTGGCTCGCATACTTGCGCCATACGCACCAACATCATAAATACGTATCTCGTCGCCAATCTCTGCTTTATTTAACATTCTCGGTTCGATTTCTTCTGGGTCACCGGGAGTAGGGGTGAAAATATCACCCGACTCGCAGTTGTGTCCTACCACAATGTATTCTTTAGTTTCATCATCATTATTTATCACCTCGATTTTATGTTGAGCGCCGTACATAGCTGTACGCAAAAAATCATTCATACCAGTATTGATTCGCAGAAAAGTGAAGCCGTCGGCTCCAGTATCGACAATATCGTCGACAGTTGCTACCAAGGTGCCGGCATGCGCAATCAGGTACGTACCAGGTTCAATTTCAAGCCGTAACTCTCTGCCAGTTTCAGCTGCAAAGTTCTCTAACTTGCTAGAAAAGAGCTCCATTATTACCGACATATCAGCCTCTTTCTCAGTATCATATCGATGCACTTTGAAACCACCTCCGATATCGAGCGCGATGACATCGGGTAATTGCGTGGCAATCGAAAGCGACCGATCCATCACCTCTCCCCACACTTTGGGATCTGAACCTGACCCAACATGGATATGTAGGCGATCAATGATCACATCATTTTCTTTGGCTAGTGCTAGAGCTTCGGGAATATATTCGTACCAAAGTCCAAACGCTGAGGTTGCTCCCCCGGTACTGGTGCGCTTGTTATGCCCCACCCCCATATCAATATTAATCCGTATCCCAACAGTATCAGGATGATTGGCGGCGGCAATAAAATCTCTCAGTTGTCGCATCGAGGTGGCCACATAGAGCACTCCTTGCTCAAGTAATTCAGCAAGATTAGGAGTTGACTGCTGTGAAGATAGCGAAATCTTATTACCCTCGATACCCATTTCTAATAACTCATCTGCTTCATAACTTGAACTGGCATCAAACTCAACACCTGCAGTATCAATGAGTTTTATTATTTCTGGATGTGGATTGGCTTTAACGGCGTAGCGAGTCGTCAAGCCAAATGGAGCTTCTAGACTAGTTAGTTCTTGTAGTCGTCGCTGTATTATTAATCGACTGTATTCGTAACGCGGAAGTGCTGTAGACATTACTCGTAAATTATCAAACTTAAATATTAGACACGAATAAACTCGTCAACTTCTGGGAGCGGCATAATTTCTTTACCATTCTTTACCTTACCTTCCTCAAACGGAAATACACTTATACTTCCATCTAATTCTAGATAGGCATATTCGACCTCTCCAATATTTCTCACTCCATTCTTTCTTAGTTCGGATTCTAGTTCAGCTTCAGTAAAGTTTTCAGTTTCCAACGCATGCTGAATTATTTGCCCATTTTTTACTAACAAATTTGGCCTACTATTAATAAATTTTTCGAAAGGTGACCACTTGAGTTTTAATCTCGAAGTACCAAACTGCAACGTAATCACTGTCATAATAATTAGTGCTGCATAAATTATTGCTACAGATGGATAAAACATTACATCTCCCACCGCTGAACCGAGCGCTACAATTAGTAACATCTCAACTGGAGTCATTTGTTTACGCGCTTTTTTTCCTCCTGCTCTCAGAAACACTAAGGCAAAGATATAAATAACCAGAACTCTAAAAGTAATTTCTAACAAGAATACCCATTCACTTTCACCAAAAATTGTTTGTGTTAGATCAAATGTAACTACCGGATCCATGAAATTTTCTAATTAATACGTGTAACGATTACTACAATATGTATGTATAGTATCTTATTTTTCTTTTTTTCGCTTACGATAGCTGCGTCTGGTTTTTTAAAATGGTATGGTTTCTTAATGGATTGGATCTATCAGTCATATTCAGATGTGCCACAAATACTGTTCTCAGTAATAGTATTTACTTCGATAGTAGTACTTTATACAAGAATCGTTGGTCTTCGAAGTTTTTCTAAAATGTCTAGCTTTGATTTTGCCATCACAGTAGCGTTTGGTTCTATACTAGCTTCTGTGGTAATCGCAAAAGAACCTAAGATATTCCAAGCTGCAGTAGCTATGGGTGGTTTATATTTGTTTCAATACGTACTGTCATTTATAAAAGTGAGGAATAAATGGTTTGCTACCTTGATTGATAATGAACCGATTTTACTAATGAATAATCAAGGTTTTTTAGAAGACAATTTAAAAAAAGCCCGAGTTACTAAAGATGAAGTCAGAGATAAACTACGCAAAGCTAACGTGCTTCAACTCTCAGAAGTAAGGGCTGTAGTTTTTGAAACTACTGGTGATATTTCTGTATTACACAGTACATCCGACAGAAAAATAGATAGTGAAATTACAGCCAACGTAAGAGATAAACATTTAATTCAATAACTAGCCGTCTGGGACAATGTTGGAACTTTTTTAGCTAAGAAATCGGCTTAATTTCTACTCCACTATCTTTATACTCCCGGTATTCTTCCTTGGTTTCTCTCGAATCTACTGACTTACAATAAAACACTTCGTCACCAAAAGAAGACGGTACATCCCACAGCTTATGTTTAATAACAGCTCCCCACATCCACTTAGAGAGAACGATGTCATCAGATTTCATTATTCCCCCATGAGTAATATTTTCTCCTCCGTCTTTATAGAACACCAGATCTCCAGGTTCTGGATTATTTGTTGCTACAAGAATATTCTTACTAAATAGATGTTTTATAAATTCTTGCTGTACAGGATTGTTTCCTCCAAGGAACTCTGGATCTTGCTCAAGTCCAAAAGCGAATACGAAACAATTATAGTTTATTAAGTATGCTGGTGGTGGGGCTACTATTGTTAACTCCAAAGGAAGACGAGATCGAATATATGCTTCAAATTCATCCGGTACCCACCACTTTCTTCCTTCTTCCTCTTCAATTAGTTCTGTGAGTTCCTCTCTGTCTTTTTTGTTCATATGAAGAGTATACCTTGATCAAGAAGTCGAACTAAATATAGCTGAAATATCGGTGCTAGCCGTCTGGGACAATGTTGGAACTTTTCTGGGGTTATGATAACTTACTCACAGGAGGACACCATGCACGAACAATCAAGCTCTTACGCAATGTGTTAACAGATTCTCAACCATCCTCGGTTCAAGGACTCGGACGCTCATGAGCGTTCATCTCTCTACAATAAATTGTCAGGGATGACATTTTCTGAACTCGCTGAAGAGCGAAAGAAAATTGGTCTACTGACTTATGAAGATTAATTTGCGTCACCTCTTTAACAGGAGGTGGCTTTTTTACGAGCTACCGGACAGGGACGATGTTGGAACTTTATTGGCCAGCCGCTTCTAGAGCAGCAAGTGCATATCGTTGAGTTTCTGGTCGCATTCTCTCATCTTTTTCTAACAAATCATCTAGGTCTACTCTGGTGCACCATCTGTATTCTGTATCCATACTGTCTTCTTCTTGTGGATTGATTTCTCTAGAATCAGACCGTGCTGCAAATACTAAAGAGGAGTGGTCGTGTACCTCGTTTATTTTATGACGATTCATAAACAATGGTGGGACAAGGTCTTTATTTGTTTCAGTATCTGTTTGAGTCCAATTTTTAGGACCAATCAAAGTAACTTTTAGACCTGATTCTTCCCAAGCTTCTCGTACCGCAGCTTCGTTTGCATCTTCGCCGGGATCAATATGCCCTCCTGGCGTACCCCAATAGTTGTACTTTTCATGCAACCTCAGTAGTACAGCATCTCCATTTACTATGAAGGTATCTACGCAGAGGTCTAGGTAGTAATTTATATGTGCCATACATGAAAGTATAGCAAATTACTGGACAGGGACTCGGTCAGGAGTCGATTATTTTCATGAATGAAAATATATCGCTCACGACCCTGGCTCGAAACTCCAGTCCCCCAGACTGGTTTTCTCCGCCTTTCTCGTCCCAGTGCTCGGTATCCATAACGATAAATTGCGATAGCAAATGCTATCGCAGTTTAATCGTGGCTACCGGACAGGGACTCGAACCCCGATCGCTTGGACCAAAACCAAGTGTCCTACCATTAGACGATCCGGTAAAATATTTCATTACCAACGATTTACTAACGGGAGGACGCGCAGTGTCCATACTGTCGAGCTAAGTGAGGGTCTAAAGAAAATATGTTTTCTTTAGACCGAACGTGCGCTGACAGCAAGCTTTGCTTACCATTAGACGATCCGGTAATTTTGTAAAATATAGGTACGTACTTTGGTACGTACCAAAGTACGTACCTATATTTTACAAAATTACCGGATCGTCTAATGGTAAGCAAAGCTTGCTGTCAGCGCACGTTCGGTCTAAAGAAAACATATTTTCTTTAGACCCTCACTTAGCTCGACAGTATGGACACTGCGCGTCCTCCCGTTAGTAAATCGTTGGTAATGAAATATTTTACCGGATCGTCTAATGGTAGGACACTTGGTTTTGGTCCAAGCGATCGGGGTTCGAGTCCCTGTCCGGTAGCCACGATTAAACTGCGATAGCATTTGCTATCGCAATTTATCGTTATGGATACCGAGCACTGGGACGAGAAAGGCGGAGAAAACCAGTCTGGGGGACTGGAGTTTCGAGCCAGGGTCGTGAGCGATATATTTTCATTCATGAAAATAATCGACTCCTGACCGAGTCCCTGTCCAGTAATTTGCTATACTTTCATGTATGGCACATATAAATTACTACCTAGACCTCTGCGTAGATACCTTCATAGTAAATGGAGATGCTGTACTACTGAGGTTGCATGAAAAGTACAACTATTGGGGTACGCCAGGAGGGCATATTGATCCCGGCGAAGATGCAAACGAAGCTGCGGTACGAGAAGCTTGGGAAGAATCAGGTCTAAAAGTTACTTTGATTGGTCCTAAAAATTGGACTCAAACAGATACTGAAACAAATAAAGACCTTGTCCCACCATTGTTTATGAATCGTCATAAAATAAACGAGGTACACGACCACTCCTCTTTAGTATTTGCAGCACGGTCTGATTCTAGAGAAATCAATCCACAAGAAGAAGACAGTATGGATACAGAATACAGATGGTGCACCAGAGTAGACCTAGATGATTTGTTAGAAAAAGATGAGAGAATGCGACCAGAAACTCAACGATATGCACTTGCTGCTCTAGAAGCGGCTGGCCAATAAAGTTCCAACATCGTCCCTGTCCGGTAGCTCGTAAAAAAGCCACCTCCTGTTAAAGAGGTGACGCAAATTAATCTTCATAAGTCAGTAGACCAATTTTCTTTCGCTCTTCAGCGAGTTCAGAAAATGTCATCCCTGACAATTTATTGTAGAGAGATGAACGCTCATGAGCGTCCGAGTCCTTGAACCGAGGATGGTTGAGAATCTGTTAACACATTGCGTAAGAGCTTGATTGTTCGTGCATGGTGTCCTCCTGTGAGTAAGTTATCATAACCCCAGAAAAGTTCCAACATTGTCCCAGACGGCTAGCACCGATATTTCAGCTATATTTAGTTCGACTTCTTGATCAAGGTATACTCTTCATATGAACAAAAAAGACAGAGAGGAACTCACAGAACTAATTGAAGAGGAAGAAGGAAGAAAGTGGTGGGTACCGGATGAATTTGAAGCATATATTCGATCTCGTCTTCCTTTGGAGTTAACAATAGTAGCCCCACCACCAGCATACTTAATAAACTATAATTGTTTCGTATTCGCTTTTGGACTTGAGCAAGATCCAGAGTTCCTTGGAGGAAACAATCCTGTACAGCAAGAATTTATAAAACATCTATTTAGTAAGAATATTCTTGTAGCAACAAATAATCCAGAACCTGGAGATCTGGTGTTCTATAAAGACGGAGGAGAAAATATTACTCATGGGGGAATAATGAAATCTGATGACATCGTTCTCTCTAAGTGGATGTGGGGAGCTGTTATTAAACATAAGCTGTGGGATGTACCGTCTTCTTTTGGTGACGAAGTGTTTTATTGTAAGTCAGTAGATTCGAGAGAAACCAAGGAAGAATACCGGGAGTATAAAGATAGTGGAGTAGAAATTAAGCCGATTTCTTAGCTAAAAAAGTTCCAACATTGTCCCAGACGGCTAGTTATTGAATTAAATGTTTATCTCTTACGTTGGCTGTAATTTCACTATCTATTTTTCTGTCGGATGTACTGTGTAATACAGAAATATCACCAGTAGTTTCAAAAACTACAGCCCTTACTTCTGAGAGTTGAAGCACGTTAGCTTTGCGTAGTTTATCTCTGACTTCATCTTTAGTAACTCGGGCTTTTTTTAAATTGTCTTCTAAAAAACCTTGATTATTCATTAGTAAAATCGGTTCATTATCAATCAAGGTAGCAAACCATTTATTCCTCACTTTTATAAATGACAGTACGTATTGAAACAAATATAAACCACCCATAGCTACTGCAGCTTGGAATATCTTAGGTTCTTTTGCGATTACCACAGAAGCTAGTATAGAACCAAACGCTACTGTGATGGCAAAATCAAAGCTAGACATTTTAGAAAAACTTCGAAGACCAACGATTCTTGTATAAAGTACTACTATCGAAGTAAATACTATTACTGAGAACAGTATTTGTGGCACATCTGAATATGACTGATAGATCCAATCCATTAAGAAACCATACCATTTTAAAAAACCAGACGCAGCTATCGTAAGCGAAAAAAAGAAAAATAAGATACTATACATACATATTGTAGTAATCGTTACACGTATTAATTAGAAAATTTCATGGATCCGGTAGTTACATTTGATCTAACACAAACAATTTTTGGTGAAAGTGAATGGGTATTCTTGTTAGAAATTACTTTTAGAGTTCTGGTTATTTATATCTTTGCCTTAGTGTTTCTGAGAGCAGGAGGAAAAAAAGCGCGTAAACAAATGACTCCAGTTGAGATGTTACTAATTGTAGCGCTCGGTTCAGCGGTGGGAGATGTAATGTTTTATCCATCTGTAGCAATAATTTATGCAGCACTAATTATTATGACAGTGATTACGTTGCAGTTTGGTACTTCGAGATTAAAACTCAAGTGGTCACCTTTCGAAAAATTTATTAATAGTAGGCCAAATTTGTTAGTAAAAAATGGGCAAATAATTCAGCATGCGTTGGAAACTGAAAACTTTACTGAAGCTGAACTAGAATCCGAACTAAGAAAGAATGGAGTGAGAAATATTGGAGAGGTCGAATATGCCTATCTAGAATTAGATGGAAGTATAAGTGTATTTCCGTTTGAGGAAGGTAAGGTAAAGAATGGTAAAGAAATTATGCCGCTCCCAGAAGTTGACGAGTTTATTCGTGTCTAATATTTAAGTTTGATAATTTACGAGTAATGTCTACAGCACTTCCGCGTTACGAATACAGTCGATTAATAATACAGCGACGACTACAAGAACTAACTAGTCTAGAAGCTCCATTTGGCTTGACGACTCGCTACGCCGTTAAAGCCAATCCACATCCAGAAATAATAAAACTCATTGATACTGCAGGTGTTGAGTTTGATGCCAGTTCAAGTTATGAAGCAGATGAGTTATTAGAAATGGGTATCGAGGGTAATAAGATTTCGCTATCTTCACAGCAGTCAACTCCTAATCTTGCTGAATTACTTGAGCAAGGAGTGCTCTATGTGGCCACCTCGATGCGACAACTGAGAGATTTTATTGCCGCCGCCAATCATCCTGATACTGTTGGGATACGGATTAATATTGATATGGGGGTGGGGCATAACAAGCGCACCAGTACCGGGGGAGCAACCTCAGCGTTTGGACTTTGGTACGAATATATTCCCGAAGCTCTAGCACTAGCCAAAGAAAATGATGTGATCATTGATCGCCTACATATCCATGTTGGGTCAGGTTCAGATCCCAAAGTGTGGGGAGAGGTGATGGATCGGTCGCTTTCGATTGCCACGCAATTACCCGATGTCATCGCGCTCGATATCGGAGGTGGTTTCAAAGTGCATCGATATGATACTGAGAAAGAGGCTGATATGTCGGTAATAATGGAGCTCTTTTCTAGCAAGTTAGAGAACTTTGCAGCTGAAACTGGCAGAGAGTTACGGCTTGAAATTGAACCTGGTACGTACCTGATTGCGCATGCCGGCACCTTGGTAGCAACTGTCGACGATATTGTCGATACTGGAGCCGACGGCTTCACTTTTCTGCGAATCAATACTGGTATGAATGATTTTTTGCGTACAGCTATGTACGGCGCTCAACATAAAATCGAGGTGATAAATAATGATGATGAAACTAAAGAATACATTGTGGTAGGACACAACTGCGAGTCGGGTGATATTTTCACCCCTACTCCCGGTGACCCAGAAGAAATCGAACCGAGAATGTTAAATAAAGCAGAGATTGGCGACGAGATACGTATTTATGATGTTGGTGCGTATGGCGCAAGTATGCGAGCCAAGGGCTACAACTCGTTTCCAGACGCTGTTGAGGTGATAGTCGATTAGATATATTGTACTATAATAGGTATTATAGGTAGTATGAAAAAAAGTCATTATATTGCTGGAATCTTGCTTGGCTTACTCACTCCAGTTGCCGGAATATTTATTGGATTACAAATCTCTACGACATTCGGAACAATTTTAGCCTGGCCGCTGGTGCTGATGAGTTTCTTGACCGGGATTCCATTTGGTATGTGGTCACCACTGCTGTGGTTGGTGGCGATGATTCTCTCGGTTATTGTGTGGACGCTAGTGGTGTATGCTCTTAGTCAACTTGGTAAAACACGTGCCAAAGACAAGTCTTAGTAATTGACCAAATAGACTTTTACGCGTACTCTTCAGACATCAACCACGCCTACCAGGCGTATTTATTTTTTACTTATGCAACAATCAGAAATTCGCAATATCGCTATTATCGCTCACGTAGACCACGGTAAAACTACACTTACCGATGGTTTGATGGAGTTTACTGGTGCCAGAGAAGGGGATGCGTCGATGGACAACAACGCGTTAGAGCAAGAACGAGGTATTACCATCTATGCCAAAAACACTTCTGTTGACTATAAAGATACAAAAATCAACATTATTGATACACCCGGCCACGCGGACTTTGGGTCTGAGGTTGAGCGTATTTTGCGTAGTATTGACTGCGTTTTGCTGGTGGTAGACGCGCAGGAAGGGCCAATGCCGCAAACTAGATTTGTATTAAAAAAATCTCTTGAACTCGGACACAAACCGATTGTGATTATCAACAAGATTGATAAGCCAGCAGCCAATCCTGATCAGTGCGAAGAGCAGGTACTAGAACTCTTCTGGGAGCTTGGCGCCAGCGATGAACAAAGCGAATTCCCAGTAGTGTACGCTGTCGGTAGAGACAAGGTGGCTAAGCGAAATCTGACTGACGAAATGACAGACCTCTCTCCAGTACTCGATACAATTCTCGAACATGTTCCAGCCGCCAAAGGATATACCGAAAACGACCCACTCCGAGCTCAAGTATTCAACCTCGGGTACGATAACTTTTTAGGACGACTAGCGGTAGCGAGAATTTACGAGGGTAAGGTGAGTAAAGGTCAATCAGTGATTGTAAAGCATAAAGGCGAGGAGTCCTACAAAGGAAAAATCGTCAAACTATCTGGCTACAAAGGAGTGCAACAAGTAGAGGTTGAAGAAGCGTTTGCTGGCGATATCGTTTTGATAGCGGGGCTCGAAAAAATAAATATCGGTGACACTATTACCGATACTGATGAAGCAGAACCACTACCAGCAATTGAGGTTGATGAACCAACCGTAAGTATGACCTTCTTAGTCAACTCTTCGCCTTTTGCTGGAAGAGAAGGTAAGTATGTTACTAGTCGACAGATTGGTGAGCGGTTAGAAAAGGAGTTAGAAATCAATGTTGGTTTGCAAGTAGAGCAGGCAACAGGTGACGCGTATGTCGTAAAAGGTCGGGGTGAAATGCACATTGCAATTTTGCTTGAAAATATGCGGCGTGAGGGATATGAACTGTCAGTTTCTCAACCAAAAGTTATTTTCCGGGAAGAGAATGGTCAGACTCTTGAGCCATTTGAAGAAGCGATTATTGATATCCCGAGCGAATACCAAGGATCAGTGATTGAACGTCTTAGCAATCGTGGTTTTATTATGCAAAACATGGTTCCGCATGAGAACCAAGTTCGACTTATATTCGAAGGTCCTACCCGCGGTCTATTGGGATATAAAAACCAATTTATTATTGATACGAAAGGAGAGGGAATTCTATCTTCACGGTTCATTGAATTCCGTCCACATGCCGGAGAAATCAAAAAACGCCAAGTTGGCTCAATGACATCGATGACTACAGGAAAAGCTCTCGGCTTTGCATTGGCTGGTTTGCAGGACCGTGGCGAGCTCTATATTGGCGCGGGTACCGAAGTGTATGAAGGGATGGTTATCGGCAACACCAACAAAGGTGAAGAAATGGCGGTAAACCCGACTAAAGGCAAACAGCTCACCAACATGCGTGCCTCAGGTAGTGACGACAACGTTTCACTTACTCCGCACCGACCACTGAAGATTGAGACAGGTTTGGAAATTATGCAGGAAGATGAGTATCTAGAAGTCTGTCCAGAAAGTATTCGCTTGCGTAAGCAACTACTCAAAGAAAACGAACGATCACGCCTGCGCCGCTAGTTAGTGGCCGGAATAAACGTTAGAGCCTTTCCGCGCTCTTTACCTCGACCAGTTCGTCCAATACGGTGTACGTAGTCCTCGAAAGTATTAGGTAGGTCGTAGTTGATGACGTGACTAACACTGTCGACATGGATTCCACGAGCAGCTACATCGGTAGCTACTAGTACTTTGGCTTGACCACTCTTAAAGCGCTTGAGAGCACGCTGTCTCTGACTATGACTTTTGTTACCGTGGATTGATTCGGCAGTGATTCCGTTTTGGTTAATCTGGGAGCCGATTCTTTCCACTTGGTGTTTCATTGCGCCAAAGATAATTACTCTGCGCAGCTCGTCTTTTTTCAAAAGCTCAAGCAAAGTATCAAACTTTTGATCACCGATATACGACACAACATCTTGTTCGATGCTGTCAGTCACGGCCTTTTTCTTTACCGAGACAGTCACAGGATTGTCCATAAAATCCTTTATCAGACCAGCGGTCTTATCATCCATAGTGGCGGAGAAGAAAAGAGTCTGTCGTTTGGGTGGAAGTAAATCCAAGATATAGCGCATATCATGAATAAATCCCATATCCAACATACGATCAGCTTCATCAAGTATTACTGAATCAATAGTCTTTAGCGGCATCAACCGACGATCTATTAAATCTTTGACTCTGCCTGGCGTACCAATAATGAATTGATTTTTTCGCTTAAGACCACGGATTTGCGGCGCAATACTGGTACCACCGACGCATACTGTTGAGTACATCGGGAAACCTTTGCTGAGTAATCTAAGCTCATTTTCAATTTGGATTGCTAATTCTCGAGTCGGAGTGAGAATGAGAGTAGTTTTTTGATTGTCTGATAGCTTGCGTTCAATCATAGGAATCAGAAACGCAGCTGTTTTTCCAGTACCAGTTTCGGCTAGACCCACCACGTCCTTTCCTTGCAAGATTTCTGGTATTACTTGGTCTTGAATAGGGGTTGGATCAATTAATCCCATTGTTTTGATGGCTTTTTTCAGAGTTGCGGTAAGGGGTAGGGCAGAAAATTGTGATTTTGGTACGTATACTTCCTCTGCTACCTCTACAGGATTGCGGTTGATAAACTGAGTCGGGTCAAAAGACGGCATTTGACGGCGTTTTGAGGTTCGGGTCCGAGTACGAGAAGAAGAGCTCGAGTAACGTCTTCGATTGTTTTGGCTAGCATTATTTTTACGACGTCGAAATTGGCTACCGCCACTTCGACGGGGTCGAGTGTTTGTCATATTAGTGAGTATGGTGATTTATACACCAAAGGTGTAAGGGCGGTGCAGGTAATAAATGGAGAAACTAAACAGTATCTGCAGCTTGAGAGCCCTACACAGATTTCAAAAGCGTCTGTACTCTAACACATTTAAATAATATGTAAATATCAGCTAATCACAGTTTGCTGCAAAAGCTGACAGCTGCTGAACGGTAGGTAGGGTATGATGAAATAGTATGAGACAACAGCTTCTCTACAGTGAAAACGAATACGCTCGTGTGAAATGGTATCTCGTCAATAGTGGCAAGGAAGGTACTATCGAAGATATCATGCGGGTCACTCGTCATGGATATCTGAAAGCTGGTCAGATACAGGAACAGTTGCATCGTGAAGGCATTCTCGACCTCAACGAAATTAGGGAATTTGATGAGTAGCTTTTTGTTCCGGTGTTTGCTATGCGAAAGTAGTCATTCTTATGTATAAGAAAGCCGTACTAGCTGGAGGACGCTTTCGTAAGACCTTGCCAGCTACTTTGCAAAGCATGAAGTAAAGTAGCGACAAGGTATACGGCTCCTGTAAGGAGTAAGAGATGCTATATTTCTATATATGATAAAAAAAGCTGTAGTGGCGGGAGGATGCTTCTGGGGACTCGAAGACCTCATCCACACCCAAAAAGGAGTGGTTGATACTGAAGTTGGCTATACAGGCGGAACAAATACCAATCCGACCTACCAAAATCACCCCGGCCACGCTGAGGCAGTAGAGATTACATATAATCCTGAAGAACTCTCTTACAAGGAGTTGTTAGATTTTTTCTTTCAAATTCATAATCCCACCACATTAAATCAGCAAGGTAATGATAAAGGTACTTCTTACCGTTCAGCCATTTTTTACCAAAACCAAGAAGAAAAGGCTATAGCTCAAGAAATGATTGCTATTGTAAACCAGTCTGAACGCTGGTCCGATCCAGTTGTTACTAGCCTTGAGCCCTTCACGGCATTTTATCCAGCTGAGGACTATCACCAAGACTATTTGATAAAAAATCCAGGTGGCTATACCTGCCACGCCATTTATTTTGATAGCTATTTGAAATAACTTATTTTGTCTCGCTACTCATGTAGTGTAGAATTAGCAGGTAACTAACCAATAATTTACCTATTACTATGAATCCTTCTGATAATTCAGACCAAAAAGAAACCACTACCACAGCTACTGAACCAGTAGCTACTCCAGTTGAGTCCGGTACCAAAAAACCGGCTTGGATGTATTATGCTATAGCGGCGATTGTACTAATTATCCTAGCGTTGGGGTTGTTGTATGTGATGGAAAAGCAAGGTAAAACCGACACCGGCCTATTTGATTCAATTTTGACCATGCAGTCACAGCAAGTCACTGTCGCATTGGTTAATGGACAAAGTATTTCTCAATATGAGTTAGACACTAGTATCGAACAGTTGTCTGCCGGAGCTGCTTCACAGGGAATTGATCAAAATGATCCTCAAGTGCAACAAGGTCTTCGCGATCAAGCGCTTGAAGTCTTGATTAACACAGAGTTGCTTCGACAAGAAGCTGAACGTCGAGGAGTGACAGTTACAGATGAAGAGGTGCAAGCACGCTTAGACGCACTAGTACAACAGGTTGGTGGCGAAGAAGTTTTGGCTGAAAGAATGGAAGAGTTCGGAGTGAGTATGGAGACCTTGGAGTCAGATATTCGCAGTGAGCTCGCTATCCAAAAAGTACTCGACGCAGTCTTTGCTGAAAGAGAAATCACAGTAACTGAAGAAGAAATAAATGAGTACTACACAGCCGCTGGTGGAGAAGAAGCTGGCCTACCTCCACTTCAGGAAGTGCGGGACCAAGTTGAACTAGAAGTTCAAAATACCAAACAACAAGAAATCATAAACGAACTCATCACTGAATTACGCGCCTCAGCCACTATCGAAATAATTGAATAGATTGCTTTGCACACGTCTAGCGCGTTTTCTTCATATACTCCAATAAGGACTTGGTATACTTATTGGTAATGTCCGAGTCCCTTCAAGCAATCGCTCACGCTATTACATACCACCCACAGGAACGGATAAAGATGCTGCAGAATCTACCGCAGTCTCAGCGCAGCGCGGTATTTGAATTACTCTCACCGTATGTGCAGCAGTCTATCTTGCGACATCTTCATGATCACGAAATAGTCGAATTACTTGATAATCTTGACTTACGTCACGCCGAACAAGCTCTGGCTCGTCTGAAGAATGTTAAAAGAAGGGTTCGTATTGTACGAAAATTAAAAGGAGAGGTGAGAGAAAAAGCCGAATATTTTTTGCGGTTTCATCCACAAGCTACGCTGTCCCTGATTAATTTCGATTACTTGTTTGTGTCTGGTGACAAAACACTGGCCCAAGCGGCTGACTTAATTGAGAGTCATTACGAAGAAACAGGAAAGTATCCGGAACTACTGGTGCATGAGCACGGCGATTTGATTGGGGAGGTGACGTTTGCGACGTTAGTGCGAGAAAGAAATAATGCTAAGTTAAAAAATTTTGTACATCCGATAAGTACTATTTCTTATCAAACCGAACCGGCCAAAATCGTCGATCATTTGGTCACCACTAAAAATAAAAAGGTAGTGGTACAAGACCACGACAACAGCATTATCGGCATCATATACGCTGATACGATGAAGTCACTATTTGGAGAATTACCAGCTGAAGCACTCTATGATTTCGCTGGAGTTGATGATAGCGAGCGACCGTTTGATTCAGTGGGTAAAAAAGTCTCACACCGCTATCGGTGGTTGATACTCAACTTACTAACTGCTTTTGGGGCCGGGGCAGTAGTTTTGCTGTTCCAAGATACGCTCGACACCCTGACCATTTTGTCAGTGTACATTCCAATTATGGCTGGTATGGGCGGTAATGCTGCAACTCAGTCTTTTGCCATTATGGTTCGAGGCTTAACTCTTGGCACGGTGTCATTGCAATCTGCTGGACCAGCTATTGTAAGAGAGTTTATCGCTGGCGGATTTAATGGTGTGATTATCGGGGCTATAGTCGCCGTTATTTCGTGGTTGTGGAACGGAGAACCATTATTAGGAATAGTAGTAGGATTAGCTTTGATAATTGCTCATGCTATAGCAGCAGTAGCCGGTGCAATTGTGCCACTACTAATGAAGAATTTGGGGTATGACCCAGCTGCAACATCGACTATATTTATCACCACTATCACTGATGTGTGCGGACTCTTATTGTTGTTTGGACTAGCAACGTTAATTCTGTTGTAAGGACATAGTGGTATACTAGTGACATGAAGATTGCCGAGAGAGTGGTAATGGTAGCTTTGCTCCTAGCTATTTTGGGTGGGGGAGGAGCGCTGTATTACGCAGTCACAAAGGAGAGCGCTGCAGTACGCGATGCTGTTGCTCGAGGTGAGTATGAACAACCACTGCCGTCAGAAGAAACGGACACTACCGATCAATCTAACTGGCGGGTTTACTATCCTACTACAGTTCCAATAGTTATCGGGCCAACTACCGTTGCAGCATCCGTAGCCGATTCGTTACCAGAACGAATAAAAGGCCTCTCTGATACACCATATTTACCTGAGGGCTTGGTAAAATTATTTGCTTTTGGTGCTGCTGGCAGCCATTCGATATGGATGAAAGACATGCAATACCCACTTGATATCATATGGGTAGACAAAGAAGGGAGCATTACCCATATAGAAGAAAATATTTCACCAGAGACCTTTCCAGAATCTTTTTCTTCGCCAACACCAGCTTGGTATGTAATTGAAGCGAATGCAGGGTTTGTGGCAAGTAATAATATTACAAAGACTGACCAAGTAACTATTGTCTTGGAATGATGATGTTATCCCATATTGTGCCGAAGGGTATGTTTTTGCTAAAAACTTGCATAATAGTATAAAACGTTGCATACTATGCAGGCACGATGGTCGCCTAAGCTAGTAAATTGTGAACCACAATTGGATAGTTTGGGAGGAAAGTCCGAACACGCACTAGATTATCTAGTAGCCGGGTAGCGGGTAACACCCGTCATTTAGTCTTTGACTAAAAGAGGTGCGAGCAGAGACGTCACAATCGAAAGAAAGTGAGTTCCTTCGGGAATAGCTCTATAAGAAATTATAGAGGTGAAACGGCTAAATCCTTACCTGCGTGCAAGGCCGTGCTTTTGTCTCATGGCAAAAGAGAGCCGCATGAAATATCGAGTAATTGATATTCAAGATATATGACCATCCTAGCCTCACTTTTTGTGTGTGTTTAGACACTAAATACGTACAAAAAGTGAGGCTACGACAGAATTCGGCTTATGTGCAAAAAAGCAGCTCGCAAGAGCTGCTTTTACTATATGATAGACTGAGTCTATAGGAGGCAACAATAGTGTTTTAAATAATTTTTATATGGCAAACCAAAATGTTTTTATCCCGCGTTCGTTTCAAAGCGAAGCACCGAAAGAACCAGAGAAACCAGTTCAAAGTGAACCGAAAAAGGACGATAAGTTGGGAAAAACGTTACATAGAATCACTCAGTATCTAGTGGTGGCACTGGCTTTCTTATTGCCATTGTTTTTTGTGCCAGGGCTGTATGCGTCGCTTGGTTTTGACAAAGTAATTCTAGCAACTGGTCTGTCACTAACTATTGTTGTTATTGCTAGTTTGTCTGCTTTACGTTACTCACAAGTGAGACCGGTATTGCCATTACCGTACTTTATTTTTTGGGGAATTGCGGGTATTGCGCTCGTGAGTGCTCTTTTGTCCGGTGACATACAAGATTCTTTAGTTGGGTCATATTTCGAAATCCATACCACTGGCTTCTTGCTATTGTTAGCGTTAGTTATTACGACAACTTTGGTATTGCAACGCTCAAAAATAATGAGCCTACAAGCTTTATTGGCGCTACTAATTGGCGCAGGAGTGTTGATAATTTACAATCTCGTTCGGTTTTTTGCCGGGCCAGTCTTGCCACTTAATAGCTTTGGTGACGTCACTGTCTCACCGCTTGGAGGACTAAATGACTTGGCGGTGTTTGCTGGTGTGACCATTATTTTGTCTCTAGTTGCTCTGTTGCAACTACCACTTAAAATGTGGACTAAAAGTCTATTAGCGTGTCTTTGTGTGGCTAGCTTGCTGGTACTCGCAGTGGTGAACTTCTTCTATATTTGGTTGGGTGTAGGTTTCTTTTCTTTATTACTACTTATCTATCTATTGTCACGAGACACATTGTTTGGTCATGAGGACGAAACTCCGTCGACTACTACTCGTTCGCTTTTGTTAATCATATTGTCACTAGTTATTGGTGTAGTTAGTGCTGTGTTTGTGATAGCAGGAAATTATGCTGGCAGTGTGGTATCCCAAGCCACCAATATTGATTACATTGAAGTTCGCCCTTCGCTCTCTGCTACAGCGGATATTGCGCGAGCTACCTATCAAGACAACCTCCTATTAGGAAGCGGTCCGAATCGCTTTGCTGATATGTGGCGTCTCCATAAGGATCGTAGTATCAATGACACAAACTTCTGGAATGTTGACTTTACAGCTGGCTTTGGTTTCGTTCCAACCTACTTTATCACACTTGGTGCACTAGGCGGCGTAGCCTTTATTACGTTTCATCTAGCGTATCTATTGATGGGGTATCAAATGTTAATTAAAACTCAAATTCGTGACCAGTTCTGGTATTTTTTCGGAACAGTCACTTTTGTGGCATCGCTGCTGCTGTGGGGAGTGACGTATGTATATGTGCCAGGAGCAGCTATCTTATTGCTAACCGCTTTGTTTACTGGACTATCCTTCGTTGCGTACGGGGCACTCATGCCGGCTACCGCAATAACTATTCCGCTTATAGGCAGTCGGCGACAAGGATTCTTATTGATGGCAATTACTGTCATTTTGGTGGTTGGTTCAGTCGTACTATTGTTCTTTGTTGGTCAACAATATGCAGCCCAATACGAATTTACTCGCGGCCAAGTGGTCTCAGAATCAGTTGAAGAATTCGAAGGCAGTGTGGAACGTGCCTATATGCTATTCAATGACAATCAATTTTTAGCTGGTCTGGCACAGCTAAAGCTATCAGTGATGCAAAGCCTGACGGCTATTGAAGAACCAACCGAGGCTGATCAAAACAACTTTGCAGAAACTGCACAAGAAGCAATTGTCTTGGCCGAACAAATAATCACCAACGATCCGACTGACCCTACTGGCTACGCATTGTTGGCTGATGTGTACTATCTTCTTGATCAGGCTGGCCTAGAAGGCGCCAAAGAACGCGCCGATGCTGCTTTGGCGTCAGCACAAGAGCGAGATCCAAAAGATCCAGGGTACGATCTAGCCTCTGCGGTGGTTGCATCTCGAGCCGGCAATACTGAGTTGGCTCGTGAAGAAATCGCCAATGCGCTGACTCTAAAGAGAAATTATGTCGATGCACTGTTCTTGCTCGCACAGTTAGATATTGAAGAAGGTAATATTGAATCTGCTATTGCTGCCACTACCCAAGTAGTAACACTTGAACCAAACAATCCGACTCGTTACTACCAATTAGGAATTCTCTTGGCAGCTAACGAACAATATGATCAAGCTATTGCCGCGTATCAAGAAGCCCTACTTCGTGACAACAGCTTTGCGAATGCTCGCTATATGTTAGCGATGGCATATGTGGCAGCAGAACAAGTTGAAGCAGCACTCGAAGAGCTAAGAATCGTCCAGTCTACGAATGAAGAAAACGAAGAACTAGCTGCTCTTATAGTTCAACTAGAGACTACCGGTACTCTACCGGCTGCAACCCAAGGATTAGAATCTCCCATTAATGAAAATGACAGCGCTGCGACTGCTGATGGGGTGGTGACTGATGAGGTTCCAGAATCAAACGTTATTTCTCCTATCAACACTAACGCAAGTTCGGGTGAAGCAGGTGCTCAGTAGGAAGCGGTATGGTACGCAGAGTTTTTGATCTCATGTATAAAGAAATACGCGGCTTACATCAAGCCGCGTATATCCTGGCCCTGTTTGCTATTGGTTCACAGCTACTCGCGATAGTAAGAGATAGGTTGTTAGCGCATATATTCGGCGCTGGTCCTGAACTTGATATATATTACGCTGCCTTTCGTATACCAGATTTATTGTACGTATTATTTGCCTCGATACTGTCTGTATATGTTTTGCTACCGTTTGTTAATCGAGCCGAAGAAAAGAACGGTATCGCGGCTGGTGTTGCTGTTATCAGTCAAGTATTCTCGTTATTCTTGATTGGTTTCAGCGTTGTGGCTGGGGTATTGGCAATCACTGCGCCATGGTATGTACCATACATATTTCCCGGTTTGGCCACTGAGGCGGGTACACTGACAGTTTTACTACAAATATTACTCTTGCAGGCCTTCTTCTTGGGACTATCCAGTCTGTGTGGGGTGGTTACCCAAATCGGACATCGGTTCGTCTTGTATGCTATCAGTCCGTTATTTTATAACCTAGGAATTATTATCGGTATCACAGTGTTTTACCAATTCTTTGGGTTGGCTGGACTAGCGCTCGGTGTTGTTATTGGTGCTTTGGGGCATTTGGCAATACAGATTCCATTTGTGGTTACAAGCCAGTATCGATTTACCTGGCAGCATAAAATTGAATGGAAGTTAATCAAAGAAATTCTAGTCGTAGCGATACCACGCGGACTTACTTTATCCGTAAATCAATTGGTTTTATTGCTTTTAATTGGTATCGCAACCACCATGGCAGCGGGGTCTGTGTCGGTATTCCAGTTCGCTTTTAATTTGCAATCCGTGCCACTGGCGGTTATTGGTATGAGTTATTCAGTAGCAGCATTTCCCACACTGTCCCGTATGTTGGCAAAAGGGAAGACTAAAGAGTTTAACTTACATCTTTTGACTGCACTGCGGCACATAATATTTTGGTCAATTCCTATCATGGTCTTGATTGTGGTGTTACGAGCGCAGATTGTACGTGTATTACTCGGTAGTGGCGCGTTTGATTGGGCAGACACAAGATTGACAGCTGCAGTGTTAGCAGTGTTCGTTATATCGTTATTTGCACAAGCTATCTTGTTACTTTTGTTTCGAGCGTTTTATGCTGGCGGACGCACACTTGTGCCATTTTTAGTGGCTAGTATTTCTTCAGGATTAGCAATTATCACAGCTTTCTTGTTAGTTGATTTTTATGTGACTCAGCCGGCTTGGCAAATAGCACTTAGAGATATGTTCCGTTTGCAAGATGTTATTGGAGCAGAGGTACTCATCCTTGCTTTTGCCTTTACAGTGAGTCAACTACTACAGCTAGTGATGTTAGTATTCTTGTCTCGAAAAACTTTTGGGATTAGTTATCGTCCGCTATATAAGCTTACCTTAAAGGCAATTCTAGCCAGTATGGTGGGTGGTATCATCGCCTACGCCAGTCTGACGTTTGTGGTAGACGGTATCAATCAAAACACCTTTATTGGTATTTCACTACAAGGGCTGGTAGCTGGGGTCGCCGGAATCGTCGGTTCTGCACTAACATACTATGTACTTAGAGCACCAGAACTACAGGAAATCTACTATTCATTTAAGTCAAAGATTCTAAAAACAGACGTCATCGCTCCTGAACCAGAACGACTCTAGTAATTTTTATATTCTCAGGTAGAGTAAAGCCACTGTCATCGGCTAGGATGTCACTCTTGTTATGAAAAATATCAGAAATTTCAGCATTATTGCTCACATAGATCACGGAAAAAGTACTCTCGCAGATAGAATGCTAGAGGCGACAAAAACGGTAGAAGACCGAAAAATGAAAGCCCAGGTTTTGGATTCAATGGAGCTGGAGCGTGAGCGTGGCATTACTATCAAAATGCAGCCCGTTTCTATGCAGTATCAAAATGATTCGGGAGAATTTGAATTGAATCTAATTGATACACCCGGACACATCGATTTTTCCTATGAAGTTTCTCGAGCACTAAAAGCAGTCGAGGGTGTTTTACTGTTGGTAGACAGTACCCAAGGTATACAAGCCCAAACTCTGACCACGCTGCAAATGGCCAAGGAGCTTGGATTAGTTATCATCCCAGTTCTCACTAAGACCGACATGCCACACGCTCGCCCTGATGAAGTAGGGGAAGAAGTGACAAAATTGTTGGATTGTAATAAAGAGGACATACTACTAGTATCGGGAAAGACTGGTGAAGGTGTGCCAGAGCTACTCGAGGCTATATGCGCAACTATTCCAGCCCCACGGGAACCGCTAATGTCGGAATATAGAGGATTAATTTTTGATTTTCAATACTCCAACCATCGCGGCATCATCGTGTTTATGCGAGTGTTTGATGGTTCGGTCAAAAAAGGCGATGTACTGCAATTTGCTGCCAGTAAACGATCTTTCACGGCTTTGGATGTGGGTGTGGTCAAGCCCGAAGAAGCTCCACAATCAGAACTGACAGCCGGACAAATCGGCTATATAGTCACCGGTATTAAAGAGCCCGGTGTGGCAAGTGTGGGGGACACCTTGATTCCTAATAAATCAGAAGTAGCACCTTTGTCTGGTCATCAGCTAGCAAGACCAGTGGTCTGGGCGTCTATTTTTCCAGAAAACCAAGATGAGTTTACAAGTTTGAGACAAGCTCTAGAGCGCCTTAAATTATCCGACTCATCGCTTTCTTTTGAGGAAGAGTCGTCGGGTATATTAGGTCGAGGTTTCAGATGTGGATTCTTGGGGATGCTTCACCTGGAGATAATTACCGAGCGCTTGAAACGCGAGTTTGCGATTGAGATTATTATTACCGCACCATCTATTTCCTACGAGGTGACTTGGCCTGATGGGCAAACCGAAGAAATCTATGCTGCTACTCGGTTTCCTGAACATGGAGAAAAAGCCAGTATTAAAGAACCCTGGGTACTGGGCCAGATACTGATGCCAAGTGATTATATGGGTAACATTCTTACTTTGTTATATGAGCACGAAGGGTCCGTGATAGATACTGAGGTATTTAGTGATGGCCGCACCCTCTTGTCGATTGAAATGCCACTTCGCGAACTTATGAGAGGATTCTTTGATAGATTGAAGAATGCTAGCAGCGGATACGCCTCTTTTTCTTATGAGATTGCAGAAATACGGCCAGCCAGCGTTACTAAGTTGGACGTGTTGGTAGCAGAAGAAATAGTACCAGCGTTCTCTCGAGTAGTCGGCATGTCTCGAGCTGATACTGAAGCTAAAGCGATTGTCGACAAGTTGTACAAAGCTCTGCCGCAACAGCAGTTTGTGACCAAAATTCAGGCTAAGGTCATGGGTAAAATTATTGCCACTAAAAAGCTCTCAGCCCTACGAAAGGACGTGACAGCCGGTCTCTACGGTGGTGATATTACTCGAAAAATGAAGCTTCGAGAAAAGCAAAAGAAAGGTAAACAAAAAGCTCTAGCCCGTGGTAAAGTCCACATCCCACCATCTGTGTTTATGGGTATGTTGAAGGATGATTAGATTTACACCGCTCCTACACCACCAGAATAGGCAAAAATCATGCTGATTGCGATAATGGCTGCAAACACAATCCAAACCCACTTCACCGCTTTCTTGCCACGTTTATGAAATAGTATACTCATACGCTCTATTCTACCTGAAGATACTAATAATTTTAAGGGTTGATGGTAGTATAGTAGTGGTGTGTCTTTCCACACAGATTTATGTCTGCGAAAGATTATATTGGCCGCTCGTTACAGCCATAATCTCCCTTGATAGGTCGATTCTGGCTAAACGCCGGCATAAATTCGCAATATTCGTGTTATCACACTCATTTGCTCATTCATGTTTGATTTTTACCAAAAACGGAAAATCAGAGCTGTTCTAACTTCTGTCTATACCAGAATATTTTTGCTGATACTGGCCGTTCTGGTGGCTATGAGTGCCTATACGAGGTACAACATTGCTGATCAAATGTCAGACCGCAGAGCTGAAGCTGAACGAGAAGTAGAGGAACTACAAACCCGCAAGGTAGAACTAGAAGAAAAAGTAAAATACCTCAAAGATGACCGCGGAATGGAGGCGGAAATGAGAAGACAGTTTGATGTGGCCCTACCTGAAGAAGAAGTAGTGGTGATAGTAGACGCTGAAAATGACCAGGGAGCAAATGTAATACTGCCCCTAGAGGCTCAAACCGAAGAGAGAAAATGGTACGAATTCTGGCGATAAGTCGCTTACGGCGTCTCGGTAAATTTGGTATACTATAGCAGTTAAGATATAAACTCATATTTATGGAAGTAGCAATTTACACCACCCCAGTTTGTCATTTTTGTCAGTCAGCGAAAGAATTTTTCAAGGATCACAATATTGAGTATACCGAACACGATGTAGCCGCTGATGCTGAAAAACGTGAAGAAATGATTGAAATGACTGGTCAAATGGGAGTGCCAGTGATACGAATAGGGGATGATGTTCTTATCGGGTTTGATGAACCAAAGCTAAAAGAACTACTGGAGATAGAATAATTTATAGAGATAATAAAATCACCGCGTTAATGCATGCATTAACGCGGTGATTTTTTGTTACAGTGAAAAATAAGAGAAAACACCCACCGAAGCGGATGAGTCTCCCGCTTGCGCGTAGGTGTTTTAGTTTGGGCTATATTCGCGCCAAGGTACGACAGCTCCGTTGAGAGCAATATAGACACCTTTAGGAAGGTGCCGGATCGACCCTACCGCCATACCGAAGTTGAAGTCGACATCGGAACCAGGCTCACCTTCAGGCACACGACATCCAACAAGGACGATGGTACGAGCCCTGATTTCAGCAAGATGAGCAGCAGCTCGTTGTATTTTGTCGATATCGTGAATGACGATGTGGTTCGAGAAGTTCGCCTTGATGATGTAGTGTTCTGCAGTATCATAGCTGGCTTGCTTTCCGGTACAGGCTGGACAGAACATCACAGCCTCATCTTTAATGTGAGCTCGATCCAAAAGTGACTGGAGCGAGCGGCAGAAATTCTTGTATTCTCCATAAGGCATAATGCCAATCATTTCAAGACCCATCTGCGCCTCCAATTTTTAGGGTGCTATAAACTATCTAAATAATACACTAAAATAACGAACTGTCAAGTAATATTGCTAAATCACATTAGTTTCTTATCTAAAAGAAGGAGCAGACTCGGTCACGAGTTACTAAGTATATTTGTTCGTGATGCTCAAAATATTGCTTAGGGACATTGACTCGTCCTGGCGGTCACAAGGCTGAATTGAGTATCAAGATACTCAATTCAGCAAGTGCCGCGGGACACGCCTCGCTCGTTTTCAGCTCCAGGTAATGAGCTGAAAACATCGTTCCGGCGTTCGAGTCTGCACGCAAGCAAAGCAGTTTGCTTGCTCCCTGAGCAGTCAAAACCCCGCCAAGGGCGGGGTTTCTTTGTGCAGATGCACGGGACAATTCTCGAACTTTTGATCTGAGAGTCCTTCACTCTATCAAGCAACTCGAACCACTCCAAAACGCAAACGACGACTCTGTTGAGCCGCCGATTGCTGATGTCGCGTAAGAGCGACTCTCTCAGCGCGACCGTACATAAAAACCCTCGATGCACGAATGCATCGAGGGTCTGCGGTAGCTAGCAATAGCTACTTGGGATTACGAACGAACATCCAAGAAACGTTGCTGTCCCACCTGCGGTCGGGGTGACCGTTACGAGCGTAGATCCAGCGCCCGAAGTCGTCGCATACCACGCGGAACACGTTACGATCGCCTCCCGAGTCCACGATGGTTTCCATTGCCACAAGCGACCATTCGCCACGGGGCAACAGATCGTGGTCATGTAGCCAAAGCTGCGGGGCCGCTTCGGCAGGGCAGAGCGAGAGGTTGTGACTTTCGGCAGCAGCGTAAATCTGCGCTGTGGTCGCACCGTCTTCCAGTCCCAGCTCTTTGACCAACACCCGAACCAGGTCGAGCGGAGTTTCCGTATCCTCGAAGGTAGCCCGTTCGAGAATATCGTCACCCCAGTCGCCGATCCTGATGCCAGCATCTTCGAGGCGTTTGCGAGCTTCTTGAGCGCTTCCGAGATTCCCGACCGTGACTGTTTTCCAGGTCGGGAAGGTCGATTGTGTTGCAGTCTTCATTGAACATCTCCCGAGCCAGCTTCCGCCAGCTCATTTTGAGTGGCGGGTGGTTAACCCAGGAAAAACCTACCTGAATTCAATCACATATCGTGAATCTGTCAACTTGTGCCGTGACTCAGGAGAGCTATCTTATTCTGATGACTCACGACGAATGGCTGGAAGAATACATCGATATTTGCGCCACAATCTTCATACGACTGCAGCGAGAAGGACGACTGGAAGAGGTTCTGTCGACATATGAGAAGACTCGAACTGAGAAAGTCTTAGAAACCAACGATATTTCATGACTTGAGAATCTGACTAAGATTTCTCGAAAGCTTGGAATACAAAAATACCGCTCAGGTGAGCGGTATTTTTGTGAGGCAGAAAAGCCGTCTCTTTTTGTGCTCAGGGGCAGACTCGAACTGCCGACACCTGGTTCTTCAGACCAGTGCTCTAACCAACTGAGCTACCTGAGCATTAGGTATTTATTTTACTCCACAACTAAGGAGTGCTCGCTATTGTACCGATTTTTACAATTAATTCAATCTACTTATACGCTAAAACTCCAATTGATTGATATCAATACCGAATACCTCAAAAGTGTCCTGAAATGATTCGTAGTAAGGTGCTAAGAGATAGTAATACAGCAAGAAAGGTAATCCTAATACTATAGCTACCCATAGGATACGTAACCAGAATCCCCACACCATACTCCGATGGATTTTGTTTAGTAACTGATTGTTTTTAGATAAGAGCTCTTTGTTCTCAGTTATCATTTCCTCCAATTCTTCAGTGTGCCGACACTCTACTTCGGGTATTTTATTTTTATCCGACATAGTTACCAGTATAGCAAAAGAGTAGTTGATTATAGTGACTTTGTGCTACTCTAGGAAAATTAATTGTCCTTATAGTTTAATGGATAAAACGGCTCCCTCCTAAGGAGCAAATCTAGGTTCGATTCCTAGTGAGGACACCAATCAGCCGCCCTGAACACGAACGCGTTCAGGGCGTTGCTGTTGGTAGTACACTACTAGGAATCGAAAGACGGAGCTGGTACACAAGACGAGCGTAGCGAGGGCTTGTCAGCGAGTCCGGGGAGGAAGTTCTTAACGAACGAAGTGAGTTTAGAAACTTGACCCCGATTCCTAGTAAGGATACTGGTTATTTACTACCCGCTTTCACTTTGAGTTGCGTGGTGCGGTGCTTATCGAGTTTTGGTAGCTTTATTTCTAAGAGACCGTGTTTTTCTTGGGCGTCAGCTTCATCAATAGCCACTTCTTCAGGTAGGAGTAGGGTACGAGAAAAACTACCCCAAAATAATTCTCTGTGGAAATAACTATCGTCGTGAGCCTCTTGGAACTCTTCTCTTGAGCCACGGATAGTAACCATATCGCGGGTGATTGAGATATCTAAGTCAGAAGGACTAACACCAGCTACTAGAGCTCGAATTACAATATCGTCGTCTGTTTGATACATATCTACCGGCAACTCACCCTCACGCGGTTCGTTGCTTGAAACAGAGTCCTCCCATTCTTCATCAGCATCATCAGAAAAAGAGACATTTAAATCCATGTCGGCATCATCGTCGCCAAAGTGATGAGAATCATCCAAGACACGATCATAGTCGTCTGATTGGCTGCTGCCAGTTATTCTTTCTAAAAATGAGGGTTTTTTCATAGGTACTTATCGTAATCGACGGGCTGGTCGTCGGATGCGTTTTATTTTTTCAAATAGGAAAAAGAGAAGTATTACTCCCATCCACACGACGAGAAAAACTCCTAAAATAGTTTCTCCGCTTGCATTCATTATAAAAAAGTTAAATAAGGCATGCAATACGATAGCAATGAATAACCCAACCATTCCAAACAACATCTGAGTCCATCGACTCTTGTAATATGCAAAAGCTAAGAATACACCTACAGTAGCTGAAGCTAGCACATGTAAGAGGGTAGCGCCGACAAATCGGAAGCTACCAGTAAGGGCAGAGTCAAGGTACGCACCGCTAATCAGCGGATTAAAGATGAACAAGGCGTTTTCAAGCGCTGCAAAGCCAAGTGCGATGGTTATCATGTAAATGACCATATCTATTGGTTCATCCACTTCTTTGTTCCATAATATGACTATCAAAGCGGCGGCATATTTGAGAAGTTCTTCCAGTATGACCCAGACGAGCACCACTGTTTTTCCGTCATATATATCAATAGCGTATTTTTGCAAGGGTAGTGCAATTGGTACCACTAGCATTCCTGCCAAAAAACTTAGTGCTACCAATAAATATGGTTCCGGATGCTCTTTATCTTCACGCAACCAAAACCATAGCCAGAAAAGAGCAGGGACAAGTCCAGCCAATAGCGCGATGGCAACGTACGAAGGATCCATTGTTTGTTTATTGTAACAAACAGCACGGCACCATTTGGACGCCGTGCTGTTTATATGGTTCTACTTAGTTAGTCGGCCAGCTTTCTATCATCAGAAATTCTCTCTGCTTCATTTCTTCGGGTGCATTTTGCCAGATTGTCTCTGTGACATACGGCATAAATGGGTGGAGCATTTTGAGTGATTTGGTCAAACATTCTTTGAGTACCTCCTGACGAGCGCGTTTAGCTTCATTATCCTCGCCATTAAGTATCGGCTTTGATTCTTCAAGAATATTGTCAGCTAATTCGTGCCAGACATAGTGATAGGCTTTATCAGCTGCAAGGTATAAGTTGAATGACTCGATATCGTTGGCTACTTCATCAACCGTGTTTTGTAAGTCAGTAAGAATTTCATTATCACGTTCACTTAGGTTTGGAGATTGTGCCCAGTCGGTATCAGCAATTGAGGTCAGCACAAAGCGACTAATATTCCATACTTTATTAGCAAATTTCTTATAACCACGAACTTTGTCTTCATTAAGTGGCATGTCATTGCCTGGGGCAGCACCAATGATGAGTGATAGGCGAGTGGCGTCAGCGCCATATTTATCAATCATCTCAATTGGGTTAATGATATTTCCGAGTGACTTGCTCATCTTTTGCCCTTTTTCGTCTCGGACTAATCCGTGCAAGTATACGTTCCTAAATGGTACTTCTCCTAATAGATACGTGCTCATCAATACCATTCTGGCAACCCAGAAGAAAATGATGTCGTAACCGGTCTCAAGTACAGTGGTGGGATGATAGCGTTTCAAATCTTCGGTTTGTTCTGGCCAGCCTAAGGTTGAGAAGGTCCATAATCCCGATGAAAACCACGTGTCTAGCGTATCTGGGTCTTGTGTCCAGCCCTCGCCGGGGGAAGATTTTGATACCGTTTTCTCGTCACCCTTGTACCAAACGGGAATCCGGTGGCCATACCAGATTTGCCGTGAGATACACCAATCACGCAGATTGTGAATCCAGTGGAAATAGATTTTTTTGAATCTATCTGGAAAGATATCGATTCCGCCGTTCTCAACTGCAGCCAGCATGAGTTGTTTGAGTGATACCTGATCACCTTGGTTGATACCAGGAATACTCGATTCACCCATGGTGAACGTCTTGTTCACATCAATAAACCATTGTTCTTTGATTTGTGGTTCAATCACGCCACCTCCACGTTCATTGGTAGCAATGCTATGAACATACTGCTCATCAATTTTTTCAACTAGTCCTTTTTCTTGCATCTTCTCCACCAAGAGAGGGCGAGCTTTCTTAATATGCATGCCAGCAAAGTCTCCGGCAATATCTAACAAACAACCTCGCTCATCAATGATTGGTTCGTAGTCAAGACTATGCCGCTCAGCAATTTCAAAATCGACTAGAGAGTGCGCCGGGGTGATTGTCATCACACCTGAACCCATTTCAGGGTCTGCAGCCTCATCTTTTATGATAGTGGCGGTAATTGGTCCATTAATCCATTCCACTTCAATTTCTTGTTTGTGTTTGTATTGTGAATAGCGTTTGTCATCCGGGTGCATCACCACGTATTTGTCGCCAAATTTGGTTTCTGGACGAACTGTACCGATAGTGAAAGGGCCATACTTGAAATAGTAGAACGGATCAGTTTGCTCCACGTACGCCACTTCATCATCTGACACTGTCGTGTGCATGGCCGGATCCCAATTAACTATTCTGGCCCCGCGATAAATCAATCCATCGTTGTACATTCGGATAAAAGCCTCAGTAACTGCGTTGTATCGTTTTTCGTCTAGGGTGTAAGCGTAACGACTCCAATCCATGCTGGCGCCCATGCGCTTGGTTTGGTCGATAATAGTTTCCTTACTCTCTTCGGCAAAAGCAGCAACTTGTTTTAGAAGTTCTTCGCGTCCAATTTCATCTCGACGCTTCTTTTCTTTTTTGTAGATAATGCTTTCAACCTTACTCTGCGTAGCCAGAGCTGCAGAGTCGGTGCCTGGTACCCAAAGAGTTGGTCGTCCTTGCATGCGGTTATATCGAACAAGAATATCTTCGATGGCAAGCATAGCCGCGTGCCCCATGTGAAGCGTCCCGGTTACATTTGGTGGGGGGAGAACAATAGAAAAAGGATCCTTTTTTTCATCAGACACAGTTTTCTCGATGCAGGTGTCAGGATTAAAATAGCCAGATGTTTCCCAAGCGTCATACAGCGCACTTTCGTGTTCATCTGGATTGTAAGGAGATAAAAATATCTCCGGTATTTGAGGCTTGTTTTCACTCATATATTAAGCGATGGTAGCATGAAAAGAAGCTAGATTGAAGTTATTCATTACGCCAATGATTTATTTCCATCAGCGCGGATAACATCCGATGCGTCCGGTGCAATCGCACTGCCGGCTCTCGCGTGGCCAGCTAAAGCAATCATTATACTGTTATCAGTAGATAGGGAAGGCGCTGGAAAGTACACAGTGACATCGGGTAAATGCTCTAAGAAATATTTTTCAAATTCGTGCTTGATGTGTTGATTGGCACTCACTCCACCGCCAACAATCAGAGTTTTGGCTTGAGTTTGTTTACTTGCGGCAGCAGTTTTCTTTATGAGCACTTCTGTCACCACATCTTCAAAATCTCTAGCGATTGCTTGTATGTCAGTCTCGCTCAATTCTTTCTCCTGCACTGCATAGCGCACGGCCGTCTTTAAGCCTGAAAACGAAAAATCCAAGTCACCAGACTGCAACATTGGCTTCGGTAAGTCAGCAAAAGCTGGTAAGTTGTTTACTCTGGCAACCTTGGCTTGTTTGCCAATTTCAGGTCCACCGGGATAGGGAAGTCCGAGTAAACGAGCGACTTTATCAAACGCTTCGCCAACCGCATCGTCTCTCGTTTGGCCAACTTTTTTGTAGCTTTGCCAATCATCCATGGCTATGAGCTCGGTATGTCCACCAGAAATAAGCAGACTGATAGCAGGGAAGGTGATGTCTGAGAGCTGGTCATCACGATCGCTATCGTACACACTAGCTAATACGTGTCCTTCCATGTGATTGGTTGGAACTACCGGAATATTCCACAAGAGTGCCAGTGCGCGAGCAAAGTTCACTCCCACCCACAACGCAGGCTCCAAGCCAGGACCATTGGTGACAGCAATAATGTCTATTTCGACAAGTGAATGATTACGTGCAAATTCAAGTAGTGAATCAGCCAGTCCAGGCTCACGCTCCAGAATCTTCCTCACCGCTTGTTCTTTAGTACTTTCTATGTCGATTGAATCGGTGTGTAGCTCATCAGCTTCTTCTAGGGTGTTTTTTAGAATTGGGACGATAGTGGCAACATGCTCTCGTTTAGCCAGACGAGGGAACACGCCACCGTATTCACGGTGAATATCCACCTGGCTCCATAAGCAATTTCCTAGTATTTCGTAGGTAGCGTGCGGAAACTCACCAGTTGCTTCTATCAAACTAATAGCAGTTTCGTCACATGATGTCTCAATCGAAAGGATTCGCATTTTAGTACTATATATAATGCTTACTGGCTTGGCAAAACTATGGTATCGTCAAATGCAAATGAAAACTGTAGTAACTCATAACGGAAGCTTCCACAGCGATGAAGTGTTTGCCATTGCAACACTCCAATTAGTGTACGGCAAAGAAGAGATAGAAATTATTCGCACCAGAGAAGAATCCATCATTACTAGTGCAGACATTGTAGTGGATGTAGGTGGAGTATATGATCCACAATCAAATAGGTTTGATCACCATCAAACAGATGGCCCAGTTCGACCTAACAGTATTCCTTATGCCGCTTTCGGTTTGGTATGGAAAGAATATTCGCAACAATTGGTTGATGAGTCTATCGCCAGTCATATAGAAGAGACATTGGTGCAACCAATTGACGCTGGAGATAACGGTTTAGAGTTGTATAAAGTCAACGAAATTGGAGTAAAACCAACTGAGTTGTATGCAGTCGTGTCATCGTATCACCCAATCGGTATTGCAACAGACGTTGAATATTATGAAGCATTTCTACAAGCGGTTGATTTTGCTCGGTGTTATGTGGAAAGAATAATAAAGCATGGAGAACACATTGAAGAAGAAAAAAAGAAAGCTGAGGAATTGTATATAGCCGCAACTGATAAAAGTATCATAGTCTCACCACAATCGATCAGCAGAGGATTATTTAATGAATACGAAGAGCCTTTAGTGGTGGTCTCACCTTCTCCTAATGATTCAACAAAATGGAGGGCTAGCACTGTACCTGTAAGAGGTGAATCATTTGAAACCAGGGTCAAATTTCCTTCTTCTTGGGCAGGTCTCAGCAATCAAGAATTAATTAATGTCAGTGGAATTGAAGGGGCCCAATTTTGTCATAAGGGTGGATTCTTGTTTGTGTGTGATTCAAAAGAAGGTGCAATTACAGCGGCTAAAATAGCTACTAAAAATATTTAAAATTTTGTGTCCGGTACAAGACTTGAACTTGTGACCTCTACAATGTCAATGTAGCGCTCTACCAGCTGAGCTAACCGGACAAATAGGTGGCTATTAGTATACTTATTATCTGAACAAAGCCAAACCTTCTTCGATTGCCTCGTCAGCACGACGATTTTTTAAATATTCTGATTGTTCAACCTTTCTTTCAGAGTCCAGTTTATCCGCGATACTCCTCACGAAATCTAATGAACGCTGAAGATGCTTTGCAGCAGCTGGATTTTTCTCGTTGGCATACTCGATGAAAGTAGTCAGCTGCTCTACAATTTCTAAAATTGTGACGTGCTTAGATATGTGGTCATGTAGAGCATCAGCGTCTTTCAGTCTGGTCATGTCACGCAACATTGGCAAATCAACAGCCACTACTGCACGAGCCATACTGTGCAGCTCACCTCTAACACCCGTGTTTTCGGAAGAAAAGTATTTAACCACTGCCAATCTATTGTCCTTGCCGTCGTAGGCATCTATCTCATCTTTAATTCGTCTAAATTTAGCAAGCACATCTTTTGAGAAGGTTACATCAACACCTAGTCCAAGGTGACCATATGAGTTTCCTTCTAGTGTTTCAAGAACGATATCAACGCCATTTTTGATATCGTCATACTCAGACGTCTTGTGTGCTCCCATACCTTCAAACCAGTGTCCGGCATTAATCCCTCGAATCACTTCATATTCTACTCGCTCAGCTAGTTTCCTGATGTCGCCGCGTGTTAAATCTTCTGTAACAGCTACTCGATCACTGTCCCGGAAATCTTCATGACGGTTTCTTACATACCTAAGGTCATCTTTGATACTGTCGGCGCCATAGAGGTTAGAAAAATCTTCTGGTTGAAATGCTAATTCATTGAGTATCTGATGAACATGTTCCGAATTTCTCAATAGTTTATCGGCTGCTTCTTGTATATCATCAGTTCGCTTTCTTCTATCTAGATTTCTTATAGCCGCTTGTTCTGGGTTCATATTTATCAAGATACATCAATTAGCATCAAATGTCGTGTAATAATGTTAAAATCATCAAATTATTATGGCTCAAATCAAGCAACAACGAGACATTCCAAAAACCCCACTAAGCTATGGCTTATACATCCTTAGGCCATTTCGATATATCGCCTTACTTTCGCTGGCCTGGGTTGTAATTGCTCAACTGTTGGGATTGGCTGTGCCATACACTTTAAAACTTATTGTAGACAATGCGCTTATAGCCGAAACTTCCGAGCAACAACAATTGGTATTTTGGCTAGTCATGGCAGTGCCGGTTTTAATCGGATTTGAGTCAATGTTTTGGCGTTTGAGTGGATTCACCGGGATGCGTTGGATTACCAGGTTACAAGCCAGATCCTACCGAGTTTTATACCGCCATGTAGTGCAACATAGCCACACATATTTTGCCAATCGTTTTGCAGGTTCGGTTTCGAGTAAAGTCTCAAACGCCTCTGATGGGATTACTGATCTTTCAGACCAGATTCTTTGGCGTCATGTACCAACACTTCTTAGTTTTGTTTTTTCTGGTTTTTTGATTTTTACAACCCACGTGATAGCCGGGAGTGTCTTCACTGTTATGCTGTTGATTCTGGTACCACTGAATGTATATTTGGCTCGAATACGTAGACCTCACGTAGTCTCCTGGGCAGAGAAAAAGACTAAGCTCAAAGGTTATACCGTTGACCTATTAACTAATATTGCTGCCACACGACAATACACTCGCAGTACAAGTGAGCTAGAAGATGTGTCAGCTCATGCCGACGACGTAAGAAGTGCAGATTTGAAACAGTGGAGTATTAGTGAATGGATTCTTGTTGCTAATGGGGTTGTCATCACGGTTGGTATATTTCTCATGATGCTTGTTTTAGTATTGAACTGGCAAGCCGGTAATGTTACTACCGGAGATTTTGTCTTAGTTTCAGCTCTGGTTTTTAATCTTGTTGGTACCCTTACTTTTATCGGAGGCTCTATCAATCAATTTGTAAGATTATACGGAGAAATTCAAGAAGGTTTGGAGCAAACATTATTACCAATCGAAATAGAAGATGATCCAAGAGCCCGGTCTCTTAAAATTGATAGGGCAGATATCTCATGGGACTATGTTTCGTTTGATTATGAAGGCGTGCCGGTCTTTAAAGATTTTAATCTTAAGATACCAGCGGGCCAGAGACTAGGTTTAGTGGGGCATTCGGGAGCTGGAAAGACGACTTTTGTTTCGCTCCTATTACGTCAGCACGATGTCAGCGCAGGTTCAATCAATATCGACAGTCATAACATAGCTATAGTGACTCAAGATTCACTCCGAGAGCATATTGCGGTAGTACCACAGGAGCCACTTCTGTTCCATCGCTCTATTAGAGACAACATTGCGTATGGCAAGCCTGGTGCTACTGAGGTAGAAATCATCGCAGTTGCGAAAAAAGCTCAAGCTCACAACTTCATTACTACTTTGCCGAATGGCTATGAGACATTGGTTGGGGAGAGAGGAGTGAAGCTTTCGGGTGGTCAAAAACAGCGTGTTGCCATTGCTAGAGCTATGTTAAAAGATGCACCGATATTAGTTCTTGATGAAGCGACTTCAGCCCTCGATAGTGAAAGTGAAGTGGCAATTCAAAAGGCATTAGAAGAATTGATGGAAGGAAAAACTGTAATTGCAGTAGCTCACCGACTTTCTACTTTGCGTAAAATGGATCGAATCATTGTGCTCGAAGAAGGGCAGATTGTTGAAGATGGTACGCATGAAGAACTCTCACAGCAGGGTGGTATCTACCAAAGACTCTGGGAGCATCAGGCCGGAGGATTTCTCACCGATGAAGAGTAGTTAGAGAGGCGACCAATTGGTCGCCTCTATCTGTACAGCCTTAAATTTAGGTGTTATTGTAGCGCCTTCACCGGATGTGAATGAAGAAGTATCCGGACGGATGCCTGTTCTTTCACATTCACACACTATCTACAAAGGAGGCTTAATTGTCTGCTCAAATAAATGAAAATGTTCCGCTGCCGATTCAGTGGCTCACCAACCACCTTCCGTGGATGATTACGTGGGGTCCTGCAGGATTCATTCTGGCAAACATCGGCGTAGTCGTGCTCGGCTGGTCGCACTTGTACCACGACATTGTTCATGGGGTGCTGAATTTCGGTCTGACGATGGGGTCAGTCACTATATCGGGTCAACCGGATGTGCACTTTTTCGTCAATGACTTTCTCATGATGTTCTTCTTCCTCGTCGTGGGGACAGAAGTCAGACGTGAGCTCAGTCAGTTTCCGAGTGTGTCGAGTGCATCAGTGCCGTTCATCGCAGCTGCTGGTGGCGTCTGCTTGCCAGCAATTCTGTCGGCGGTGATCGCTCCCGACTACGCCTCGACTATCTTCGGCATTCCGATGGCGACTGATATTGCGTTTGCGCTTCTCTTCGCCGAGGTGTTGAAAGTCGACAAGACGCAACGAACTATCCTGCTGCTCTTGGCGGTGGTGGATGATGTTTTCGGCATTCTCGTCATCGCGGTGTTCTACACCGACCAGATCGACCTGACCTTTTTGCTGTACGGCATACTGGTTTCGGTCGTTCTGCTCTGGCTCGGCTTCGGACCGAAAACTCCCTACAAAGGCATTTACCTCATTGGGGCACTACTCCTCTGGTATCTGTTTTATAAGGCGGGTATTCATCCGACCTTGGCGGGTGTCGTCGCTGGGGTAGCGGCTCCGTTTGATGAATCTGGAGAATCAACTTCAGAGCGCATCGAACGGGTGTTTGCAACCTGGTTTCTGCCAACCATCCTCGGCTTGTTTGCGTTCGTTAATCTCGGTATAAACGTACGCGAGTTGGTCGAGTCAGGCATCCAAGCTGACGTGGCCAGCGGTGTTGCAATCGGTCTTTTTGTCGGCAAGATTGCAGGCGTGGCTGGTGCACTCTGGCTCATCCAACGTCGCAACCCAGACGCAATCCCGTTCGGCAAACTGGCTATGGCCAGACTTGGAGCTTTGGCTGGGATTGGACTAACAGTCGCTCTGTTCATCAACAATCTGGCTTTCAACGATGAAAAATTGATTGCCAGTGCCAAGGTGGGTATTTTGACTGGGAGTTTCCTAGCAGTGCTAGCAGCCTGGGTCTTGACGATTGTTATCAATAGGCAAGAAGCGAAAGTGTGAATGAAAGGGCGGGGGACTGAATATCCTCCGCCTTTTTGTATAAAATTAGTATAATTTGTACAATAATATATATTTGTTATAATTAGAGCATGTCTACAAAAATCAATCATTCAAACTTAAACAACACCTTGGTAGCAGTGTCTGCCAAGGAACACGGAAAATTATTTCAAATTAAAGATAATCAGCTACATCTTCTTGATTATGTAGCTGAACATCCGCCGACTCACAGTGATGACGAAGGGTTCTTTTGGAGCTCAAGTGATGGTGAAAACCTTGGTTCCGGTTATCCTAAAGAAACTGACGACAAACGAAACCTGGACCGCTACCTCAACGCTATTGGTGGGGAGCTGAGTGAAGCGGTCAAGAAGATTAATCCGGACAAGATACTGGTCTTAGAACCAGAACACTACAAAGGATTAATCGAAGAAAACTTAATCAATCCAGACCATATTCCAGTAGAAATCATTGAATACGGAAATTTTGTCGAACACTCAGTCGATGATATTGCTGAATTAATTAACGAACATTATCAAGAAGATCTTGACCCAGCTGATCCAGCTTCAGTGGCTGGAGAAGAAAATGCTGAAGAGAAACGCAAGATATTAGAGACAGCTCAATTACGATATTCTAACTAATCAAATAAATAATATATGTCAAAAATTGCTATTGTTGCTACCAACGGGTTTGAGTACTCAGAACTTACAAAACCAAAAGAATCATTAGAAGAAGCCGGACACGAAGTAACAGTATTATCGATTGAAGAAGGAGAAATTCAAGCAGCTCATGATGCCGGCTCAGTCACTGTGAATCAGTTGATTGAGGGTAGTGATGCCAATGACTACGATGGCGTGGTGTTGCCAGGGGGAGTGGCCAACCCTGATATACTGCGCACTCACAGCCACGCAGTTGCGTTTATTCGTCATTTTATTGACGCCAATAAGCCAGTCGCTGCCATTTGTCATGGTCCCTGGACATTAATCGAAGCTGATGCGGTAGCAGGCAAGAGAGTTACTTCATGGCCATAACTCCGCACAGACTTAGAAAACGCTGGAGCTAACTGGGTAGACGAAGAAGTTGTTACTGACGGTATGTTGGTTACTAGCCGCAAGCCAGACGATATTCCAGCTTTTGTTGAGGCTTTTAAGGAGTTACTTTAAGAGAATAAAAACTCGATATAGAAAATACGTGAGGGTGTTTCCTCACGTATTTTCTATATATGTGTGATCCCACGGAGAATCGAACTCCGATTTCCAGGATGAAAACCTGGCGTCCTAGCCGTTAGACGATGGGACCATGGACTACGTTGTGAAAACGTGCGCAGCATAATAACAAATCTGGCAAAAAATGCTAGCTTTCTCGAATTCTCACAGTGCTAAAAATGGCATTTATACGCAGGGTTAATGACAGGGTTATACAAAAGTTTTGTACATAGTTGCTCACAGTTTTTCCACAGCGAACTATATTTATAGCTATTTCGGTAGCTTATTGACTCATGAACCCTGTGTGCGATGCTAGGTATAGGTTTGCGCGGTGGTGAAGTATTTAATACTTTGTTCCGAGGCTACGGACAATGCGTGCAGGCCAAAGCTCTACGTTGTACAGCAAAAGCGCCCTTTGGGCGCTTTTGCTTATGGTAGTTTTACGATATACCAATTCCATATACTTTTCACTGAATATCCATCTTGTATTCCGGAATGAATAATCTGCCAGCCTCGGTCCGCTATATATTGCTTTTGCTGAGTAGGGTTAAGGATAGTGAATTGTCGAGGATCTTCATTTTCTTTGTCTCCAGAGGGGTGCTGGGATGGAAACGAAAGATATCCTACCGCTCCAGACCGCATCATTTTTTCAATGTTACTAAACATCTGATTCCATTGCTCAAGTGGCACATGCATAAGTACTGCGGTAGCAAGAAAACCATCAAAGGTCTTGTTTGGTAGAGAAGCAATATCAGCAATGTTTCCCAATTCGAAACAAAGTTGAGGATATCTTCTTCTAGCAATATTTAAAAATGATTCACTGATGTCAATACCGTGGTATTCCAGATGTCGGCCGATACCAAAGAAAAGTGGTACGAGACTACCGTTAGCGCATCCTATATCTAGAATTTCAGACTTTTCCGGGAGTAGACTCGCGAATTTAGAGAATTCTTTTTCATGGTAAAAACTATTAGTCTTTACACGAGCCCAATCTTCAGCACGCTCATTGTAATAGTTTTTGGTTTCTTCAATCTTATTTAGCTTTGAGGTTGACATAGATGTCTTCGAGGGCGCGGACGGCGTCGCCGGCAGAGATGTTGTTTTGGTGGTAGTGGATATTAGTACAATCACCAGCTGCCCAAATATTTTTCACATTGGTTTGCTGTGTCCATGGGTCAATCTTGATGCGTTGGTACTCATCCAGTTCTACTGTGTCACCAACAAAGTCAGTATTGGGAATCATCCCAATCTCCACAAACACACCAGCTACTGGTAAGGTTTCTTTTTCGCCTGTCGAAGTGTCTTCGTAGGTGAGTGAAGTGACAAATTTGTCTCCTTCAATAGAAAGAGTGTTGGCGTTGGTGATGCCACGCATGTTTTCATGAGCTAGTACCTTTTCGATAGTAACTGGATCGGCTTTAAACTCGTCGCTATGGTGCAATAGCGTCACGCTCTTAGTATAGGCTAGAAGCTGAGCGGCGGTCTCAAATCCAGCGTTACCGCCGCCTATCACTGCTACGTCTTGACCAGCGAAGAGAGGACCGTCACAGCTGGCACAGTATGTCACACCCTTGTGCTCAAATTTGTCAGCTCCAGGTACATCAAGTCGACGTCGATTTGAGCCGGTAGCAATAAGAACTGCAGAGGCAGAGTGCTCTGTACCGTCTGATAGAGTCGCTGTCGCAGTATCGCCATCAGAAGTCAGGTCGGTGACTAGTTGGTCAGAAACAATGTCTACAATGCCTTCTGCGTAGGTTTCGACATGTTTCTTAAGGGAGTCGGCCAATTCGCTACCACTAATAGAAGGACTACCAATCCAGTTTTGGATATCAGGAGAGACGATACTCTGTCCACCCCATTCCTTTGTAACCATAAGGGTGCGTAGTTGTTTGCGGGAAGCGTATACGGCGGCTGCAGAACCCGCTGGTCCACCACCGATAATTATCAAATCGTACATCATTAATTTCTTACTCGTAAGGTGTCCACCATCATACCAGAGTAGGGCAATCTAATGAAGAAACCACCTAGTAGTCTAGATGGTTTCTGTTGGGAAGATAAATTGTAGTTTTTAGAACGCTGGTACCGGTCACAAGTTACTAAGTGTTTTCACTAACTTCGTTAGTTGCGAGCACTAAGTACTCGCGACCCCAGCTCGCTTCTCGTCGCTGCGGGATAGAGCCGCTCCTCACATCGCTGCGCTTGGCGGTACCCTTATTTCAGCTTACTTCGTCGCAGAAATGCGGGTACCGCCCCCCAATCGTCCTCTTCATCAGAGTCTTCACTCGCGTCGACTGGTTTTGGTTCACGTTTGGGAATTTCTGGACGTGAAGACTGATTAGTGTTTGCTGCTGGAGCTGGTGTTTCCTCAGCTTTCTTTGGTAGAGAGTTAAATATCTTTCCTTTGGTTGGTGTAATCTCTATATCTTCATCATCCTCTTGAATCGGAGCTCGGCGAGAGATATGCATGCCACCGGTGTTGAGAGTTTCGTCAGGGAAACCAGTAGCGATAACGGTGACTTTGATTTCATTCTTCTTCAACTTCTCGTCACGAATTGCTCCGAAGATAACTTTTGCTTGAGAATCAATTGATTCAGTGATTACCCGTGCCGCGTCTTGGATTTCGAGCATACCAAGATCATCTCCACCAGCGATGGCGAATAGAACACCTTTCGCTCCAGTAATCGAAACTTCCAATAGGGGAGAGTTAATAGCGTCTCGAGAAGCTTCCTCAGCACGCTTGTCGCCAGAAGAAATACCTACACCCATCAAGGCTGAGCCGGCATTTTCCATTACGCTGCGGATGTCAGCGAAGTCGACATTGATGATACCTGGCATGGTAATCAGGTCAGAGATACCTTCTACCGCTTGACGTAGAACGTTGTCACACTGCTCAAACGCGTTTTTAACAGTGGTCTCCTTGTCTACAATTGCTAGCAAGCGATCGTTAGGGATGGTGATGAGTGCATCAACCTCTTTCTTCAGTTCTTCGATTCCTTGCAAAGCAAGACGCATACGCTCTTGGCCTTCAAATAAGAATGGTTTAGTCACTACACCAACAGTGAGAGCACCACTTTCACGAGCGATTTTAGCTACGACGGGAGCAGATCCGGTACCGGTACCTCCACCCATTCCTCCAGTGATGAAGATCATATCTGATCCTTTGATGGCGTTGGCGATTTCTTCTCGAGTTTCTTCAGCAGCGCGGCGACCCATGTCAGGGTTACCACCAGCTCCTAGACCGCGGGTGAGGTTCTTACCGATGTGAATTTTTTTCTTAGCTAGCGAGTGATGTAAGTCTTGGGCGTCACTGTTTACTGCAATAAATTCCACTCCTTTAACTTTTGAGTTCACCATGTGGTTCACGGCGTTCTTTCCAGAGCCGCCGACACCAACGACTCTTATACGTGCAAATGACTCTACGTCTGATTTAATTTGTTCCATACTGAAGATTATTTTTCACCTACTCACCACCCATCAGTCGTGTTCGTAGCTAGTAACATCATCTATCATACACAAACAAAAAAGACCTGTCATCCTATTGACATATCTCACATTCGTGTAATTGACTTTTACTATCTAAAGTTAGTTTATGGTAGGAATTGACTAAGCCAAGCTAACAGATTGTGTCTGGTTTTTTTAACTACTCCGATAGCTGAGGTATCGGCAGTGTCACTGGCACCCCACATACACAATCCGTATGCTACCGCCCATGACACATCGCGTCCTTTGACATTTTTTCCTTTACCTATTTCTAAATTCGCTGTCCTTGCTGGTAGAGATAGGGTCTCTTTAGCGACATCAACCGTTTGAGGTAGAGAGGCACCACCGCCTGTCATAATAATTCCTGCTGGCAACAGACCGTCACGTTTGATATGTTTGAGATGATTTTCTACCAGGTCAAATATTCCTTTCAATCGTTCGGTAATAATTTCATCTACTTTCTTTTTGGAAAACGTTGCGCTCGTCATAGCACCGCGTTTTATCTTCTCAGCTTCTTCTAGTGGTACTCGCAAGCCAAGCGCTAGGTCGTTGGTAACGTCAGCGCTCCCGACTGGAAAAATTTTGAGAGAGATGGGGGTGGATTCTTCAAATACTACCACTGAGGTTGTTTCAGCCCCTATGTTAGCTAGTACACACCCGGCTCTCTTTTGGGCTTTGGAGAGCAGTACAAAGCTGGCAGCAAGCGGGGATGCGATGACATCTTCTACGTATACACCGGTGTTTTCGATGGTGCTAATTAAATCATTCACATGCTGTTCGTAGGTAGTAATGAACAAACTATCAACCTCGAGCTTGGTACCCTTGAGACCTTGCGGTCGACCCAAGACTTCAGTGCCGTCGATGGTGTATCGAAGCGGAATTCCATGCAGGATGCGGCGATTAGGAATATGGTCAAGGACGCGTTCCTCGCTATCCTGCATTAACTTTTCAGTGTCAGTGGATGTCACTTCGGAATCTGCTCGGGTCGGAATGATTTCGCCGTGAGAGTAAATTTCTTCAAGACCAATACTACCAATTGCTACATGAGCCTTTTTAATGCTAATTCCAGCTGTTCTTTCGGCTTGAGTGAGGGCAGCTTTGAGACTACGTGATACCTCGCCTGGTTGTAGTATGTAGCCATTTTTTAGACCACGGCTTTCTGATAGGCCAGTGGCAATGATTTCAGGTTTTTGTGACCCTGACTGATTTTTAACCACACGAGCCACTGCCACTTTAATGTGGTAGGTTCCAATATCGATACCAGTGATGATTTGATCAGCCATAGATTATGTAATTTTGAACTTACGCAAATACGCTTGCTCTTGTTTTTCCATTGTATCCCCGTGGTCATGTCCTTTCAAATGCAGACAACCGTGGATAAATAAGAAAGCGACATGTCCTCTGGGAGTGAGGGAAAACTTAGTAGCCTCTCTCTTGGCAATGTCTGGACAAATATATATTTCGCCCACTTTTTCATCTAGAGGGAAAGAGAGTATATTTGGAATGTAGTCTTTGTTCCGGTATTTTTTATTTAAAGTGGCGGCACGGTCGCGGCCAATGAAGGTAAGAGATAGCTCGTAACGCTGGCCAAGGATTTCGTTTTTGATTGCTTCATACGGCCACACCGGATAGTCGGAGACGGTAGCTGAGACGGTGACAGAATTAGACATAGCAAATGTTATTATACACTACTAAAAAACCGCGCCGTGAGCAGATGCTAACGGCGCGGTTTTTGGTTTTACCGGCGAGAACGAAAATCTTGAATCTTGCCTAGCTTTACGAGTTTTTCGTATCGATCACGTTTCTCCAGTTTTTTGAGTTTAGCAGTGCGTTGTACATTGCGACTCTTGTTGCGAGAGTGGTAGCGATTATTTCGCACTTTAGGAATGATCCCGGCGCCTTGTACACGCTTTGTAAAGCGACGAATTACGTTCGCGCTACTCTCATTATTGTTTTTTGTTACTTCAACATTGGTTGCCATAGGTCGCAAGAGCATAGCATCACTCGCCGAGATTAGCAAGACTATTTAGAGCGTCACACTACTTTTTCGGCGCAGGCGTTTGACAGCTTCGTGCATATTAACAAATTCCTGGTTTCGAGCGTCCATATCGCGCAGTATCACTGTATCTTCGACAAATTCTTTTTGCCCGATAATGATGGAGTACTTCACCCCTTTGTTTTCCGCATCGCGCAGCTGCGCTGATAATGAATCAGACGTTAGGTCGTGAAAGACAGGCACACCAGCTTGTTTAAGAGCGTCTATCAGCAGCAAACTGCGGATTTTTGGTCCAAAGCCGAGGTGAACTACATATACCGCTGGGGTGATACTTTTTATACGAGGTAGTCGAGCAGGGGTCTTGGAATTTTTAAGGGTCACCACTACACCAGCGGCAGGTGTGCGAGCGTGCGTGTTGCGGTGAACAAATTCGTCAAATCGACCGCCTTGGATAGTTAGCGGCGGCTCGTCTTCGCCTAGCAAGTCGATAGAGAAAATAGCGTCTGAGTAGCATTCATGGTGAGCCATCATCTTTGGGTCTATCTCATATGGAGTGTCACTCATATCGAGAAATTCAATGATCTCTCGAAAGTGCTTGCGGCTCGGATCGCTCAAGTATTCTAGAGGGTTAGGTGAACGCTGGGCCAGTTCATGATTTTCCTTAATGAGTTGACTCAGGGCACGCAGAGGGTGTTCTTTCATTAACTCACGAGCCTCAGACGACATAGTGTCCATTCGTTTCTTAAGGAAATTAGTCAACTCGCGCGTATATCGCGCGACTGAATCTCGGTCTCCAAGTGAATTAATTCGCACTGAGTGTTCAGTGTGGCCGAGGTCAGTAGCTAAAGCACGGGCAGTTTGAATGAGTAAGGCTTCAGCAATGCTTTTTTCAGCATTGAAGACATGAAAGATTACCGCCGCTTCACCGGTTCGTGGGGTTTGGGCAATAGAGTAAAAGAGAACCGGTCGATCAAACGCATGAAGCTGGTCTTCACAGTAGGTAACTAGTCCCGAACTCAACAAACCATTTTGTTCATCAACACGCTTATTAAGACCAGTGACTGAATGGGGAAGGGTGACAGTGCACTCTTTGCACTCAGTTTCTTTTTTGAGTTGCTCAGCCTCCCGAAATCCAAAGTGTTCAGCCACTTGGCGAGCAGTTTTAAGGAAATCTGTTGGAGAGTAAGACATATTAGTTAGAGGTATTAGTTACGCTAGTAATGGCGCCTGGAAAAAACTCAAATGACTGAGGCGGAAACAGTCGTACCCACGCTCTGCCAATAATCTTATCCTCTTCCAGTGGTCCCCAGGTGCGAGAGTCAGAGCTTTTATCACGATTATCACCCATCACAAAATATTCATCTTCACTGAGGGTGGTAGTGAATGGAGCGGTCGGTGTCATTTGAGCGATGTATGGTTCGTCTAGTACAAAGCCATTGGGTGAATTTTGATTAGATATTGTCACTTCGTTATCAATGATTGAAATGGTTTCTCCTGGTAAGCCAATCACTCGCTTAATAAAGAATTTTGATGGATCACGGGGGTAGCGGAATATGATTACTTCACCGCGAGCAGGCTCATCAAAGTGGTAAGTTACTTGATCAATTATCAAATACTCACCGGTATAAAATGTCTCTTCCATAGATGCGCCAGAGACAATAAATGGTTGAGCAATAAATAACCGAATCGGGACTACGATAATAATGGCGATGATAGAAAAGCGGACAATTTCTGCGAGAGGATGCTCCTTCTTCTCCGGTTTGGTGGTGTCGGTAGAAAGATCAGTGGAGGGTTGTTGAGAAAATAACGCCATGAGAAGATGATTTTTATTATTATACGAAATTTTAGAAGGTAAAACAAATTAAGCAAAATCACGAGCAACAAAGTTGCGACTAAATTTTGCTTATGCCGGCGCTTAGCCAGAATCGACCTCTCAAGGGATATTTTGGCTGTAGCGAGCGGCAAAGGAAGTCTGTTCCGTTGCCGACAGTTAAAGCAAGTACTTATACAGGCACTTAATCAGATTCGACTTCTCTAGGAAGAATATGATTGTAGTGAGCTGTAAAGAAAGTACAACATCAACTACTATTAGTTAAATTACTCTGAAGTGATTGGGTCGGCACTGTGCTTAGAACACGAATCGAGTTCTCCGCTCACAATCTTAGATTGCTCCGCGAGATTCCAATCACAGCGCCGACCCAACACCGCCCTCCGAAAACACTAAACAACATGCTATTGTTTTAAGAATGCATTACATCGTAGGACTAGGGAATCCAGGTACAAAGTATGAAGAAACCCGTCACAATGTTGGCTGGATGCTGCTGGATTACATGAGAGAACAGGCCTCACTACCGGCTTTGGTGCACGAGAAGAAAAATAGTGCCCACCTGACTGAAGGTAGTATTAGCGGAGTATCAGTGAAGCTCATATACCCTGACACATATATGAATAACTCTGGCTCAGCGGTGGCAAAATTTGTCTCGAAGGATGAGATTCAGAATTTAATTGTTGTTCACGATGATGTGGACTTGCCATTTGGTACGATTAAAATTGGTAAGGGTAGGGGTGATGGTGGTAACAACGGCATCAAATCCATCATTTCAAAGCTTGGCAGCAAAGATTTTATTAGAATTCGTATCGGCATAGCTCCCACTAGTTTTTGGACTGGCGAAGTCAAGCGACCGCGAGGGGGAAGGGTGCTCGAAAGTTTCGTACTCAAGCCATTTAGCAAGAAAGAGGAAAAGCAGCTCAATGAAGTGTTGGAAAAGACTTATAAAGCACTTCAGGAGATACTAAAAAACGGCCCCGAAGTCGCGATGAACAGATTCAATTAATCATATGGAGAGATTTGAAACATACCCCAACAATAGACAAGAAAATTGGATTACTTATCGAGAGTCTCCAGAATTTTTGAGTGGTATAAAAAAACTTGAGAAGTTATATGAAATTACACATCAAGCTAAAGTAATTATTTTAGCCGTTGCATTAAATATAAAAAAAGCTGGAGAATTTGAGGTATCAGAATCAGAGGCTAACTACACAGAAGAAATGTTGTCTGAATTAGGGGTCTTTTTCAATCGTCACAGTACTCATGAGGAGCACGGTTTAATTGAAACGCGCTTTTTTATTGGTGCTACAATGGAAGATTTACATGAAGCTCTTGATGCTACTGGAAAAGGAGATCATGCTAGTTTTGGAAAAGCAATGGATTTTCCAGTGACCGCAGTCGAAGCGTATGCTAATGAGAGTAAGTTAGTGCAATGGGGCGATTGGTCACGCTTGACCGAAGAAGAGAAAGCTTTCCTCTTCTTTCGTTTTTCAGAAGAGCATTTTGACGAAGAGGTTAAGTGGCTTGAACAAATCATAGCAGCAGTTAAACGGTATTCTCCAACTATATACGAAGAAGTCATGAAAATGAGATAGTGGACCACAAAAAAATCCGCCGAGGCGGATTTTTGTGTCTTGAGAGCGTTTCAAAATCAGACAAGTGCTTAGGAGGCCAGCTGAAATTTTTCGAGTCGTACTAGGTTGTACGGTGAGAAAGATTACAGTGCCAGCCAACAACTCAATTGTCGATTTTTAAGAGTTCGCCTGGGCTTCTTTGTAAGATAGCGTCATCTTCTGTTCGTTTGGTTCGAACAAAGTAATTTTGAATTTGTACACTCCGCCAAGCGACAAGGTCTCTTTGAGTTGTTCTTCTGATTCAAATTCAGAAACATGTACCAATCCAGCTACGCCTTCTTCGATAGAAGCCAGTGCACCATGTTTGTTGTACTTGATAACAACCGCGTCCACTACTTCATCCTTGGTGTACTTCTTAGAAGCAGACACCCAAGGGTTTTCTTTCAGTTGCTTGATTGAGAGTGAGATTTTGTCATCTTTCACTTCAATCACTTTCACTTCAATCTGATCACCTACTTTGTAGAGAGACTTGGTGTCTTCTACTAGACCCCAATCAATTTCAGAGATATGTACCAGTCCTTCGAGGCCTGGTTCAAGTTTTACAAAGATACCAAAGTCCACTGCACCGGTGACTTCACCTTTGACCACTTCACCAACATCGTACTTGTTCACTTTTTCACCTTTTTCTTCTTTTTCTTGCTGGCTCTTTTCAGAGAAGATAAGTTTGTGTTCTTTTTGGTCAGCGGTGATGATAGCGACTGACAGGTGCTGTCCAACCAGCTCGTTAAGAGCGACTAGGATTTTGTCCTTGTCACCATCAGCTACCCGAGGATAATTCTCAGATGATAGCTGTGAGGCCGGTAAGAATCCTTGAATTCCTTGCCATTCGATAATAAGTCCGCCTTTGTTAGCTTCTTTAACCTCAAGGCTCATTACTGTGCCACGGTTGGCAGCTTCTTCAGCTTCACCCCAAATGAGGGCTTGGCGAGCTTCCTTGAGTGATAATTCGATGTATCCGTCTTCGTTTTCTGGTTCGACCACTTTTGAGGCAATGGTGTCACCAACTGAAACTTTGCGAAGAATATCACGAGCGTTCATGTACTCACGACCATAGATAATACCGGTTCCGTAGGGAAGGATATCGATATATACCTTAGCTCGTCCAACAGCTGATACAGTTCCTTCGACAATTTGTCCAGCTTCAAGTGGGGCTGGTGTGTCAGCTAGGAAATGCTGCATGATGTTGGCTGAATCGCCTCCGGTGATGGTGGCGTTTGAAGACGCAACGGTAGTTGCTTCTGACATACTATATATTTGCTTTACTTCCGACGACACGCGTCCGCGCAACTGTCGCTCGTGGCCATTGTCCGTGAGCGCGGGGTTAAACGTGTGCCGCTAGAAACTATTAATACCTAAAAGGTGCTAGCAAATATACCAAAAAATATTTTTTTGTCTATATAAACATGAAGGCCGCACGAATCTAAGATCCGTGCGGCCGTAACCTCTTCAGAGGTAGTAGTACCGTTGGCGGTGCATCCGGCGCGTGCGTCCGGTCCATCCACGTTGCCACTTGGGAGCCCGCTGAGCTCCATAGCCGCGCTGATTGCGAAACGCAGGACGGCATTCGCGCCTGAAGACTTCTTCCTCAGGAAGAATGCCGACATTGGTGCGGTTCCGACCGTAGAACGCGGGTGGCGTCTGGGTCTGGTAACCGAACTCGTCATTGAGACGGATTACGTCGCCGTAGCGCTTGTGAAGCCAGTCTTTGATGTCGACCTGCAAGCCGTCATCCCAGTCATAATCGCTGCCGAGGAGCAGCGAAGACATGACGGTCTGCTCCAGTTCTTCGTCGAACGTGTGGTCGAAATCTTCCTCGTCGTCATTCGATGGTGCCAGCTCGTAGATGCTGACTTGATCCGTCGAAAGTTCGTACTCGGAGCTTTCGTCGTCTTCACTGAGACCGAAGTTGGTATCGATGAATTGACCATTCACAGCGTCTCTCAAAGCAGGCATTTCAAACCTCCATACTGTAGTTGATAGGGAACGAATTCAAACTTTACTATATCATAGTATATATAATAAGTCAAATAAATATTAAAAATAATTTTGTGGATAAATGACATGTATATGCAACACCAGACGCCGCTGAAAACTTCGTTTTCCGCCTGCACTGCTTTATACTAGTGACACTATGGTTATTACATATCACGGAGGACAGTGTTTTAAAGTATCGTTTGGTGATACCACGTTAGCGTTTAACCCTGTTTCAAAAAAATCAAAATTACCAGAAAGCAAATTTGGCTCAGATATCGTGTTCGTATCGTTGTGGCACCCAGACTATAACGGAGTTGAGCAGGTGACTCACGGTTCTAAACAACCGTTTGTAGTTGATAATCCCGGCGAATACGAAATCGGCACCGTAACCGCTCGCGGGTACGGGGTAAAAACCACCTACGACAAACAAGAGACCTTCAACACCATTTATCAGGTAAGACTGGAAGAAATGAATATTGTATTTCTTGGTGCACTTGGAGAGCCTGATATTGACCCAAAGATTCTTAGTGAACTCGGAGATATCGACATCCTATTCTTACCAATTGGTGGAGGAGACTTATTAGAAGTACCTCAAGCCAGTAAACTAGCAGTCAAACTAGAAGCCAAGGCAGTCATTCCAATGCAGTATGATGCCGCTGCGTTGCAATCATTTCTTAAAGAAGAAGGGGAAGAAAAATTAAAGTCTGTAGAAAAACTCACCATCAAGCGAAAAGATCTCGCCACCATGAGTGGAGATGTGGTGGTACTAAAAAGTTAATTATAGAGATACGACATGCGTGATCTTATCGAAAAGGCGAGACAAAAACCCAAAGAGGCACGTGATCGTATTGCATTTGCGAGTGCTGCCGGAGTGACAGCTGTCATTTTTGCTGGCTGGTTGGCGGTATCCCATACTCAGTTTTCAATGCTGGCAGAAGTCAGTAACGATATCCAGCCAGCCGGTGCTTTCTCAGGTCTCATCAATCAAATTAAAGAACGAACCAGCGATTTACCAATGATGAATCAGGAAAGTGAACCTGCGCCAACACCAAATGCTTCTTCAACTATCTATAATCGTTCGACTACCTCGCCAAGTAGCGTTTCACTGGAGCAAAGACGAGAGGTTCGAATTGCCACCAGCACAGCAACTAGTTCATAAAACTAGTATGAATGTGCTATACTAGCCTAGTTATTTTCACCCAAAACGACGATCTGTTATGCCGAAAAAAACCGTAGTGAACGACACTCCACCAGAAGAAGATCGGATTATCGATCAAAGTATTACCACCGAAATGGAAACGGCGTATTTGGACTACGCGATGTCGGTGATTACCTCGCGCGCCCTGCCAGATGTACGTGACGGTCTCAAGCCAGTGCACCGTAGAATCCTCTACTCAATGCGTCTAAATGGCCTGACTTCAGGCGCGAAGTTTAAGAAATCTGCGACGGTTGTGGGAGATGTACTCGGTAGTTTTCACCCACATGGAGATAGCGCTGTATATGAAGCGATGGTGAAGTTGGCACAAAATTTCTCTACTCGCTATCCATTGGTACTTGGTCAAGGAAACTTCGGTTCGATTGATGGTGACTCAGCTGCGGCCTATCGATATACCGAGGCCAAGATGTCTAAGGTAGCGGAAGAGTTGTTGCGGGATTTAGAAAAAGACACCGTTAATTGGCGACCTAACTTTGATGGTACAAAGAAAGAACCAGAGGTCCTGCCAGCTGCAGTGCCCAACCTATTACTCCTAGGCTCGCTTGGTATTGCAGTCGGGATGGCTACTAACATACCGCCACACAACCTGCGAGAGGTAGTTAACGCCACTGCCCACCTCATCGATGATCCTGACGCGAGTACCGACGATTTGCTTCAACATGTCAAAGGGCCAGATTTTCCAACCGGAGCGATTGCCTTTAACCAAAAAGACATCAAGCACGCCTACGCCAACGGTCGGGGTGGGGTAGTGGTGCGTGGTGAAACCGAGATTGTCGAAGACAAGCGTGGTTCGTTTTCAATCATCATCACGTCACTACCGTATCGAGTCAATAAGGCGGACATGCAAGAAAAGATTGCCAACCTAGTCCGTGAGAAAAAAATTGAAGGCATCAAAGAAATGCGCGATGAATCAACTAGCGATATTCGTGTCGTGATTGACCTGAAGTCCGGTTCACAACCACAAACAGTACTCAACAAACTCTACAAACACACTCAACTCGAAGACACGTTCCATTACAACATGGTGGCACTGGTGGATGGTATTCCGCAAACTCTATCTCTTAAAGTAATTCTCCAAGAGTACATTAAACACCGAGCTGAGGTGATTCGGCGCCGTACCGAATACGATTTAAATAAAGCCAAAGACCGCGAGCATATTTTGCTCGGACTCAAAAAGGCCCTCGACCATATCGATAAAATCATCAAGCTAATTCGAGCTGCCAAAGATGTGCCGACCGCACATGCGCAGTTGATGAAAGAGTTTAAATTCTCAGACATTCAAGCTCAAGCTATTCTTGACATGCGGCTCCAGAAACTTGCTGGATTAGAACGCAAAAAGATTGAAGACGAGCTGGCTGAAGTACAAAAACTCATCAAATCACTTGAAGCTATCCTCAAGAGTAAGGCCAAGATGATGACCATCGTCAAAGACGAGCTGATGGAAGTGGCTGATAAATTTGGCGATGATCGTCGAACCAAAATTGTCAAAGGCGGCGTCAAGCAACTCAACCCAGAAGACTTGGTTCCTGATGAAGAGAGCGTGTTGGTGCTCACCAAAGGAGGGTATGTAAAGCGTACTAATCCGTCAGAATACAAAACCCAACGAAGGGGAGGGGTCGGTGTAGTTGATCTCAACACCAAGGAAGAAGACATGGTGACCACCCTCCTTACTACCTCTACCCATAGTGACTTACTCTTCTTCACCAATGCTGGGAAGGTCTATCAGAGTAAAATGTACGAAATCCCAGAAGGAAGACGAGCTACCAAGGGCAAGTCAATTATGAACTTCTTGCCACTACAGTCTGAAGAACAAGTAACTTCAGTATTGGCAGTCCGTAAAGAAGAATGGGATGGCGAGTGGAGTCTGATGATGGTGACCAAAAATGGGGTGGCGAAAAAGAGCGACGCAGCTGCCTTTAAGGACGTGCGTCGAAGTGGACTCATCGCTATCAAGCTCAAGCCAGAAGACTCTCTAATTGCTGCCAAATTTGTTGGTAAGGGAGATGAGGTGTCACTCATTAGTAAAAATGGTCAGTCAATCCGCTTTACCGAAGCCGATGTGCGCCAAATGGGCCGTACTGCTGCCGGAGTAGGGGCTATGAAACTGTCTAAAGGCGATACGATTGTGTCAGCCGACGTATTTAAGAAAACCGAAAAAGACCGCGAAATATTAGTGGTCACTGAAAATGGTTTTGGGAAATCAACGCCAGCTAAAGAATACAAAACTCAAAAACGCGGTGGCTCAGGGGTCAAAACCGTCAAAGTAACCGAAAAGACCGGTAAGGTAGTTGGAGCTATCGTCCTCAGTCAGGAAGAGCGAGCCGAAGGCGAATTAGTCATCATGAGTCAGAAAGGACAGGTAATTAAACTACCACTCAAACAAGTCCCAACCCTCGGTCGTGATACGCAAGGAGTCAAAGTGATGAAGATGCGGGCCGGAGACTCAATTGCTTCAATTGTGTTTGTGTAGTCAAATCTCTATCAGTACTGGCTTTACACAGCGCCGGAGTCCAGTACCACGTCTGTACTATATAATGTAAGGGATGAATACTAGCGGCAGATTTGTAGCGCCGGAGGCGGTGGCATCTCATTTTCATATTAAACCTGGAGACCAGGTGGCTGATTTTGGTGCTGGTTCCGGATTTTTCTTACCGGCCCTCTCAGCTCGAGCTGGTAAGAGTGGTCGAGTCTACGCCTGCGAAATCCAACGACCACTGGTAGATGCTATTGCTGAGAAATCCAGAACCGAAAACTGGTTCAATGTACAAGTATTGTGGTGTGACCTAGAACATGCCGAAGGGGTGGCAATACCCGAAGGGTCGCTGGATGTGGGGGTGTTAGTTAATACCTTGTTTTTACTAGAAGACAAAAAAACAGCAGTGAGCGAAATAGCTCGGGTACTGCGTACTGGCGGCAATTTGTTTGTAATTGACTGGACCGAATCCTTCAAGGGACTGGGGCCGCGACCGGATGATGTGGTTGATGCGGCTATTGCGACAGCTCTGTTTGAACAAAATGGTTTTGTCTTAGAGCGAGAATTTGACGCTGGTGAGCATCATTATGGCTTAGCCTTTAAAAAGATATGAAACTCCGTCCATTTGAATTAGCTTTAATACTAGGATTTGCGCTATTGGCCGCAGTGGCTCTGCTTCTCTTGGCAAACTTTCAAAACAGTAACCGTGGGGAGGTGACAGTAGGTACAGTAGTCATCTGGGGAACTCTAGATGGCGAGAGAATGTATGAATTATTGCAAGAATTAGCTGATGCTCAAGACGAATACAGTGATGTAAGTTATCGGCAAATAGCTGCTGAAGAATTAGAAAATCAACTTGTCAATGCTCTCGCTGATGGTCGAGGACCGGACTTGTTACTAGTGCCGCACGAACAATTGGTCAGCATGCGCAGTCGTTTGCGTCCAATTACCTACGATTCATTCCCAAGACGCGACATTATCGATACTTATATCGACGGTGCGCAAATATTTGCTCTTAACGATGGGTTGTACGCCTATCCAATCGCTGTCGATCCCTTACTGCTGTATTGGAACCGAGCTCTGCTAGCGAACGCTGGATTTCTCAATGCGCCTGCCACTTGGGAGCAGCTTGTAAATGAATATGTACCAGCTCTAATCGAGCGTGATGCCAATCGACAGATTATGCGCAGTGTAGTAGCTATGGGTGAATATGAGAATATTCGCAACGCGCATGGTATTGTATCGACGCTGCTACTCCAAGGTGGGAGTGAAATGGTGCTCGAAGATGGTCGACAGTATTCAGTGCTATTAGACACATCTGTGTCAGGCTCTGGTCGACCATTGCAATCAGCGGCTGATTTCTATACTCGATTTAGCCGGCCTTCTAACACACTATATTCATGGAACCGGTCTCTGCCAGAAGATCGGCAACATTTCCTGGCCGAAGATCTCTTGCTTTACTTTGGCTACGCTAGCGAAGGGGTAGAAATTGAGCAGCTCAACCCAAATCTCAGCTTTGGAGTGGCCGAAGTGCCACAAGGCGCTTCAGCCACTGTACGCCGCACCTACGGAACCTTTTACGGACTAGGACTACTACGGGCCTCAGATAATATTGCAGGCGCAGCCGCGGTAATGAACATCCTCTCGAGTCCAGCTGTAGCAGCTAGAATTGCGATTGATAACGACATTGTGCCGGCGCATCGTAGTTCGGTAGCTACCGGTAGCAATGATACGTACGGGCGTACTGCTTACTCAGTTGCCCCTGTGACTTACGGTTGGCTCAATCCCGAGATTGAAGCCAGTCGAGATATTTTCTCTACCATGGTTAGGGATATTGTTGAAAACCGTTTTGATGTTAGTGATGCAGTGAGGGATGCCATTGACCGTTTACAAGTGCAGTATAATTAACCTATGAAATTCATTTCTCAACTACACGTTTGCTTGATGAGTCTGGCCGGATTGTTACTTTTTCCGAATAGTCTTTTGGCTCAGACTAACCCCACTAGCCCCAGTCGACCACCAGAAGACCCAGGAGCTAATCCCACCAGTCCTAGTCGACCGCCAGCTAGTGGTTCGGAAGGGGATAGTGGAGCTGGTTCGCAAACGTTGACTAACCCACTTGCCTTCGATTCCATTCAAGATTTATTAGTGGCACTACTCAATGTGTTGATAGTTATTGCTACTCCAATAGTTGTCTTCTTTATTATTTTTGCTGGTTTCAAGTATGTAACCGCTCAAGGTAATGCCGAGAAGGTAAAAGAAGCTACTCGCGCCCTTACGTATGCCGTTATTGGAGGAGTGCTTATTATCGGCGCTGTAGCCATAGCCGAAATTATTGGAAATGTGGTTGACCAATTTAGCGCCTAAGCATGGAAACTCCGACAGACATAAAATCATTAGCAGCTTTCATTCTTAGATTTATAGAGATTCTTATCCCAGCGTTATTTGCTGTCGTCTTTGTGTATGTGATTTGGAAGATTATTAATGCTTGGGTGATTCACGGTGGTGACGAAACTAAGCGTGCTGAAGGCCGGCGGCTAGTAGTTATCGCAGTACTGGTATTTGTGGTGATGATCAGTACGTGGGGAATTGTCGCGTTGATCAAAAATTCTTTATTTGGATAAAGTATAATTAATTTACTATGAAAAAAGTAATAACCATTGCTAGTCTAGTCCTTATGACACCATTGATTACCTTTGCCCAGTCTCGGGATGGTGTTGGCGGGCCACTGAGTAACACCCTCCAAGAAATTTTGATTTTTATCAATGATGTACTCATTCCGTTTATTATTGGCATCGGCTTTTTAGCCTTTGTGTGGGGAATGTTTCAGTACTTTATCGCTGGAGGCGCTAATGATGAGTCAAGAGAGAAAGGTAAGAAGTTGATGGTCAATGCTACTATTGGCTTTGTGGTGATTATCATTTTCTTTGGCTTCATTAATATGCTCACTAGTAGTTCTGGTCTTGAAGGCGAGCGGCTGAAGAATATTCCACAGGTCAACGTACCGAGATAGGTTTTGTTATACACATTGGTTTTTTAGTAGACTGAAAAACCACCAGTTTTAGTATATAATTGATAAAACGTTACCACGTTGTTAGAAATATTTACAAATTTATGAAAAAAATTACCTCAACATTACTAGCGCTTGCGCTACTAGTTACACCATCATTGTCTCTTGCTCAACAAGGATTTGATGCGGACAACAGTCAGCTCACAGACTTCTTTACCGAAGTATTGATATTTATCAACGATGTTCTAATTCCATTTATTCTTGGAGTAGCCTTCCTGTTCTTTGTCTGGGGAGTCTTCAGATACTTCATTGCTGGCGGAGCCGACGAAGAAAAGCGTGAACAAGGCAAAAAGATTATAATTTACTCTCTCCTTGGATTTGTAATCATTATCATCTTCTGGGGATTGGTAAACTTGCTGGCTGAAAGTACTGGATTTGAAGGAGATCGGTTAGACGACATTCCACAAGTTGATAATTTGATTAGGGGAGGTGGTAACTAACAACTACTCAATTTATACTCAAAAAAGCCCCGTACGGGCTTTTTTATTACTTGTTCATGCTAAAATTTTATTATGACTCCTCAACAAAAAGCCAGTACTGAAGCGGCTACTTTTGTCGCTAAGCTGAACGACATAATCCTGTTTCCCATTATCGCTATCTTGGCTGGAGTAGCTTTCCTGGTTTTTCTCTGGGGATGTGCGCAGTACATCTTCAAGGCTAACAATGATCAAGCTCGGTCAGATGGTATTCGGCACATTACCTTCGGTATTATTGGTTTAGTAGTAATGCTGAGCGCTTGGGGAATACTTTCTATAGCCACAGCTACATTTGGTTTAGACGATGAGCTTAATTGTGCGCAAGACCCGACACAATCAGGCTGCGATAACGCATTTCGTCCATAAGAAAAGCCCCTGCCGCAATAAAGCAGCAGGGGCGTTTAGTAAAGAACTCTGGAACTCAGGAACAGGGATTCGGGCGGTCGGTGTTGAGACGAACTCGAAAGTTCATCTCATCCTGATCGCCAAAACCATCCGGACGGGGCACCAAGAGTGCCGACCAGAATTCTTGGGCCGGGTACTCTGCGTCGGTTGCCCAACGCGTGGCCTCGCAAAAGTCCACTTCAGGGGTTAGGTTTTCCAGATATACCCCCTCAGGAACTTCATTCTGGTTGAACATCAGCATGCAGTCCTTACCGAAGTTGACCTGCATTCCCTCAGCGATTTTGTCAGTGGTAACCACCACGACATCATCGCAGATTTCGAGAGCTGCCGATCCGGTCCGGTCAACAGATACCGATGCTGCACTGACTGCAGCTGGGCCTCCGAAAATGGAGAACACCAGCAGCGCAACCAGCAAGATGCCGGCCCCACCCCCTATCTGCGCGGTCGCCTTGCGGGTGCTACGCATATAGGAACGCGAGTACACCACAAACGCACCGATGGTGATGGCCAGGAGGATTGCTCCCAACCAAAACCACGGCGAGCCGGTCAGTTCGAGGAGTTTGACCACCCCCACTTTCGGATTTCGCCAGTTGGCTTCTTCTGTGGTAAGCGGTTCGAGTTTCACTCCTACTCCATCCTTGGCATAACACGGCTTTGTTTCCGTGCAGTCGGCCGGCGAGAGATCGGGTACGATTTCCTTGGTTACCGGGTTGTACATAACCACCGCGGCACCATTCTCATCGCTGACTTCTTCCGGCAGGTTGTAATTCAGGCTAATGCCAAAAGTGCTCCAGAGCAGTGCCAGAAACGCTCCTGTGAGGTATAGAAGCTGAAGTCGTCGCGACCAGTTTCCCCGCTTGCCATAGACAAGTCCGAGAGTGGTAAACGCCACGATCACCAGTAGCAAACCCCAGAAAGCAAACGGCGCTTCACCGAACGAATAAGTGGCAAGCACCACACTGCTCATCGAGAAGACGTGCAGATAGATGAGTCCAACCTTCGCCAGGTTGCCAGGCGTGTTTGCGATTCCTTGGCTTACATCCCGATCCTTCAGGAACGTAAATATCGCCCCAATTGGAATCGAGTGTGCGAGCACTGTCGACGATGTGAGCACACCCGCGATGGCTAGTAGGCCAATTATCGCCGGGATGAAGTTGAGCGGGTGGTACACCAGATTGATGAGCCACATGATCAACAGCATACCGACAAGTGTCAGCAAGCTACCACGTGCGATAAAAGAAATCGGCTGCAACAACCATTTCAGGTGCTCCACTATCCATTCAATGATGTTGGACTGTGTTGGAGTGTGTGGAGCCGGCAGTTCGTTGGGATTATGTACCCGAACCGGCAAGTTACGTGGATCGTACATGATTAAATTCCTTTCATTACCAACTAAGCCAGCGGTACCACCACGGTTGAGCGGCTCGGCGTTGTTTGAGTTGTTGAACCGATTCGTGCATCGAGCGACTCCAGCTTCCATTGTTTTCACCAAAGTTGGCTGGGACTCTTTTCAGACGACCATCAGCTTCGCGTATTTTCTCCACAAAGCTTGGCGTCGGCATACTTTTTTGCCTGAGCCACGAGATACCGGCTGCAAAACCTGTACGATCACCTGATCGATCATTGCTGTTTTCTTGAATCACAGCAGCAAACCGCTTAAGAAAGTCAACCGAATGAGAATCATCAGGAGGGTTTTTAATCTCCTCGGTTTTCTTACCACCCTTCTTATCAGTGGTCGATACTAATTTGGTTACTTTCTCAGGCGTCCGCATTCTTACCACTAGGGCACGAAATTGGTTAAGGTAAAACTTACTGGCAAAATAGCCAAGGAAGCCATTACCGTAACCAGTTACAATCCATTCGCGAAATTTACGCAGGGTGGTACGTTCGTGCTCGTCGAGCTTAGCTTCGATACCATCCATGGCAATCTCATCTTTGAAACTAAAGAGACCGCCATGAGCCAGTTTCGCAGCACGCGATGATTTTTCAGAAGGCTCAGATCCACCCCAGACTGTCGATATAAAATCGTAAGCAATCCAGAGATTTCCGCCGGCCTGAAAAATCTCTTTGAAAATCTCAGAGATTTTTTCTAACCCACGTGTTTTCTCTTCAACTTCGTCGAGCTTTTTTTTGTCAGGCATTACTATATTCCTTTTTCAATACGCTAGTATTTTGCCAGATTGGGCAATCAAGCGGTTAAACACAAGCGGGGAAGCAGAGCCTCCCCATTCCACCTAAAATAATAGCATATTTATCAAATAAGTCAATATATAGCAATTTTTCTTGCCAGTCACTATATCTTTGCTACTATTTGCCACGTGAACAAAAAATCTCGAGATTTGCGTAGCCGTGAAGACAAAAGAAAGGCGGCTGCAGAAGATACCCGACCTAGACGAACGATTTCGTTCTACCGTTATGTGCAGATTGATAATCCGGAAGCTTTTCGAGAGCGATTATTAGACAAATGGCAGGAGCTTGAATGTCTAGGACGAATATATGTAGCCAAAGAGGGAATCAACGCCCAAATGAACGTACTAGAAAAGAAGTGGGATGAGTTCAATACTTGGACACAAACCCAGCCAGAACTAGCTGGTGTACCGTACAAAGTTGCGGTGGAAGAAGGCCAAGCGCCATCGTTCTATAAATTGGCTATCAAGCTGCGTGACAAAATTGTGGCTGATGGACTAGATGATAGTAGTTTCGATGTGACTGATACTGGCGACTATCTGACTGCTGAGGAGATGAATCAATATCTTGATGATCCAGATGCGGTAGTGGTAGATATGCGAAATAGCTACGAGAGCGAAGTAGGGCATTTTGATGGGGCGATTACTCCGAAGGTAGAAACCTTTCGCGAAGAATTAAAGAAAACACCAGAATTATTAAAGGAACACAAAGATAAAAAAATTGCTTTGTACTGTACTGGGGGTATTCGTTGTGAAAAAGCCAGTGCATGGCTCAAGCATAGTGGCTACAAAGATGTGCGACACCTCAAAGGCGGGATTATTGACTATGCGCACCAGGTAAAAGAGAAGCAATTACCGAATAAGTTTAAAGGTAAGAACTTTGTATTTGATGAGCGGCTTGGGGAACGAGTCGGCGAGGAAATCATTGCCACTTGTCACCTGTGTCGCAAAGTCAAGAGTGACACTCACTACCACTGCCGAAACCAAATTTGCCACACATTATTTATTGGTTGTGATGAGTGTGTTGAGAATAAGCGTGGGTACTGCGGCAAAGTGTGTGAACTGATTGACAAACTACCCAAGCCTCTAAAAAAGAAAGCAGCGCGGTTTTACAATACTGTCGTCCGGGGACGTAAACAGTTTAAGAAAACTCGGCTGGTGTAAACAAAATCCCTGCTTTAATACTAGTATTAAAGCAGGGATTTTTTGTGCGTGAGAGAGGACTCGAACCTCCACGGATTGCTCCACTAGTTCCTAAGACTAGCGCGTCTACCATTTCGCCACTCACGCGTAAATGTGGCGCTGAGTATAGCAAACAATTAGTACCAGTGCCAGTTGAAAATACGCTTGAACTATCGATATCACTGAGGTACACTCAGGCGCACCAACTATTCCGCCCATAGCTCAGTTGGTAGAGCAGGTGGCTCTTAACCACAAGGTCCTAGGTTCAAGTCCTAGTGGGCGGACAACGTTAAGAAAAACTGTGCCTGCGCACAGTTTTTTAGTTGTCCGAGGCGGAGCTATGTTTTTTCTCTTAACCTTGAGAAAAAGCCAGCGAGCCGGGGTCGCGAGTACTTAGCAAAATTTTTGCGAAGCGAATATTTTGGTTAGTAACTGGTGACGTCAACGTAAAGAAAAACTGCCCAACGGCAGTTTTTCTATTGGTGCCGGGAGCGGGACTCGAACCCGCACGCCCTGTAAGAGGCAAGGGATTTTAAGTCCCTCGTGTCTACCATTCCACCATCCCGGCATGCACTATCGAACAATGTTTTGTTCGTGAGTCCTGGGCGGGAATCTTCCCACAGTTACTAATTCGTTACACTCATAAGTACTGCTAGACGCGGCTCAACCGTTTCAATTTCTAGGAATGGAAATTGAACCATGTCTCCGCCGTTCGATTCCAGAAAGATTGTGCGCAGGCACAATCTACCCATGCCTACGAAAACTTAGTTTTCGTGAGTCCTGGGCGGGAATCGAACCCGCGCATGGAGGTTTTGCAGACCTCAGCGTTACCACTTCGCCACCAGGACAGTAATAATTCGCTCCGTACTTTAGCATTTATATAATGCGGTGACAAAGCACAAACTAACTAATCCTCACTCTCAAGTTGGCGAAAGACATCATCTATATGTTGACGGTGCCGTTCACCAGCATCAATCATGAAGTCGAAGTGAGGAATTCTTTTTATCTTAGTGTGGCTTTTTAGATATTGCCGCATATCTCCACCCGAACGCTTCAAAAAAATAAGCGCTTCATTCTCCTTACCGTCAGGCAAGGTTGTGAAGAAAACTATTGCACGTTTCAAGTCAGGCGAAATATCAATCCGTGTAATAGTAATTAACGGATCAGCATTGGCTTCTTGCTGTACAAACTTGGCTACGTTCTCCTGTAGCAAATGTGCTACTTTAGCTTGTCTTTCAGACATAGGTTAGGTGATTACTGTATCGTATGGCTTGAGATAGTCTCCAGCTGCGATTTCGCTACGGGTTTCAAGTTGCATACCAAATTCACCCTCTTCGACTTGGTTCACATCAGACTTACCTTGCTGCAGGTTTTTGATTACTCCGGTACCGATTTCTATGTCACGACGAGTAATTTTGACTGGTTGATTCATTTTGATTACTCCTTCGTCCATTCGTCCACCAAGAACGTGAGTGTATTTTTGGGTACTAAAGTGTTTTAAGATTTTTACTGAACCTGTAGTTATCTTTTCTTCTTTTTTTGGAGTGCGGTTTTTAAGAGCCGTGTTAAGCCATTCTGATAGTTCGTAAATAATTGAGAAAGTATTAATCTCTACCCCTAATCGTTCTGCCAGGTCTTTGGCCGGCCGCTCTACTTTTACATTAAATCCGACGATAATCGCGTCAGGAGTTGCACTGACATTTTGGACGTCATTGGCAGTCACGTCACCGACACTACTATCAATAACCTTTACTATAATTCGATCTGATTCAAACTTATCTAATTCGTGGCGAATGGCCTCAATGGTTCCGTACACATCTGCTTTGATTGCTATTGGCACCACCGGCAGGCTACTAGCCTCATATGCTTGTTGCGGGTTATCCTTAGCGGTTTGGTTCTCCTCGACCAGTGCTTCAGCTTCCTTTTTACTACTCACTGCTTGAAAGTTGGTACCGACTTCAGGAACTTCATTAAAACCAATGACTTTCACTGGGATTGATAGACCAGCTTCTTTCACCGTTTTTCCTTGGAAGTCTTCCATGATGCGTATTGGTGAGTAAGCAGTGCCCGACACGACAAATTGACCGCTAGCAAGCGTACCGTTGGTTACTAGTAGCGTAGCGGTATTTCCCCGACGAGGATCAAGATTACTCTCAATTACCTTTCCGCTAGCGGCGGCGTTGGTGTCACCAGTAAGTTCGGCAAGGTCAGCTGTTAGACTAACGAGGTCTAGCAACTCCTCAATTCCTTCTCCGGTCTTGGCAGAAATTCCTGCCCAAGGAATATCACCTCCCATTCCCTCAATATAAATTTCGTTTTCAATCAGGCTGGTCTGAGTTTGAGAAATATTAGCCCCAGGCTTATCGATTTTATTGATGGCTACAATATAAGGAATATCTGCTTGTTTGATTGATTCGAGCGCCTCTAATGTCTGTGGCTTCACTCCATCTTCAGCCGATATGATTAAGATAGCAATATCTGCCACATCGGCTCCTCGCAAGCGCATCTTTTGAAACGCTTCATGGCCTGGAGTATCGAGGAAGGTCAGAGTCTCATCGCTCCCTTCTTTGGTCGTATGCTCCACTACATACGCTGAAAGGTGCTGGGTAATACCGCCCGATTCGGTATCTACCACGTTACTCTTGCGAATGTAGTCGAGGAGAGTCGATTTTCCGTGGTCGATATGACCCATTACTACCACGATGGGGTGGCGCTTGATTACATTGGGAGCTGCTGTTTTTGTTTTTTTTGCCATAATTTCTCGAACTAAAAAAGCCTGTAACTAAGGCAGACTCTAGCGTGTAAGTGGCGGCAGTATAGCAGATATTTACTAGTTATTCTAGGTGTGTCATTATGCGAACATATATGTTTTGGAAAACTGCACCAAAAAGGATATATCTGGATTACGCGGCAGCTACACCACTCTTGCCTGAAGTTGTGGCGGCTATGCAGCCGTATCTAGATAATTTGTATGCAAATCCCAGTTCGATTCATAGCGAAGGACAATTAGCCAGTGCTGCTGTTGAAGAAGCACGAAAGAATATTGCTAGGACGTTTGAGGTGCGACCAGAGTTTATCACGTTTACCTCTGGCGGGACTGAGGCAAACAACCTTGCAATTAGAGGGTCTGTGATGGCGGCGCGCAAAGAGGGGCAAGATTTGTCTGAACTAGAAGTGATAACTACTAGAATTGAACATCCAGCCACTCTGAAAACAGTTGAAGCGCTAGCTCAGCGTGGAGTAACCGTACAGTATGTCAGTGTCGACGAGCGCGGTTTAATAGATATAGAAGAGCTGGAAAAGAAAATTTCAGCCAACACGGTTCTTATGACCACAACGTATGCCAATAGTGAAATTGGCAGTATCCAAAAGTTACACACCATTAAAAAGACACTACGAAAAAAAGAACAGCAGTTTGGAAATAAAATACTTTTTCATGTTGATGCTGCCCAGGCTCCTCTATGGCTCAATTGTCAATTCGACGCTATGAAAGCTGATTTAGTTACATTTGATGCAGGGAAGTGTAATGGACCAAAAGGAGTAGGGTTACTACTCCGGTCACCTCGTGTTGCGCTAAAACCAGTTATCTATGGCGGCGGACAAGAAGATGGATTGCGGCCCGGAACCGAGAATGTGGCCGGTATTGTCGGTGCAGCAGTGGCGTTTCTCGAGGCTCAATCCAACTGGCGTAAAAATCAGGAGGCTATCAGTAAAACTAGAGATGAAGCGATTGCTTACATCCAAAAAGAAATTCCTAATGCAATAGTAAACGGTGCTGTCGGAGAGTTGCGCCAAGCCAATAATATAAACATCTCTATCCCTGGACATGATACAGAGTTTGCCACCATAGTGCTCGATAAGCACGGCTTTGCCGTATCAACCAAGTCAGCCTGTGCTGGCGCGGGCGGGGGAGAAAGTGTAGTAGTGCGCGAGATTTCTGATGAACCAGCTCGCGCCAGCTCGACCTTACGTATTTCACTTGCTCCAGACACCAAACTATCAGACCTTAAACGCCTTACAGCTGTTCTTACATCTCATATTGAGAAAATGTCCAATTACACACCATAAGTTTTGACTTATTTTGCCAATTGGCGCAATATGCTGAGCGAACAGTTATTTATAGGACGGAGGTCAAACTATGTGTATCTTTTTGCCTCTGGCCATGTGCTTTTTAGCTCCCCAACCAGCTGAAGCAATTCCTGAGGAAGTCCGCTCGATTCGGCTGCCAGAATGGTGTTTGGAAGTGACCGAAGAAGAGTTTGAGTCGATACCGTTAGGTAAATTCACTAGAACCAGTTGGTGGTGGATGTACGTGTTTCGATATAATAATAAAATCTATTCAATCACTTACTACAACAATCCAGTTTTTACCGCTGAGGTAACTTCTGGACGCTGTTATCAATTGGTTGGTTGAAGAAGCAACAATTACGAAAGCCCGCGCAGAATTCGCGGGCTTTTCTTTTGACTTGCGTAGTCATCTATTGCAATATAGAGAGACGACTGCGTGGAGGAAAGACTGTTTTGACTGATAAGCTGAAAGAACTTATACAACGAACATATTTTTTGTTATGCCGAATTTTCACAACTTTACCTCAAAGGCCAAAGAGGCTATTCGAAAGGCTCACGAGCTAGCTATTGAACGTGGCCAAAATCACGTCAGCACTCTCCATTTACTGACAGCTTTGTCGATGCAAGATGATAGCGCGGTGATTGTGATGCTTGATCGCTTGGATATCGATATTATTGCCTTTACCGATTTGCTCCTTGAGGCCTTGGAGACACCCGAAACCCAAAATACTATTTCTCAATCATACCAACTATATCTCACACCAGAGCTGGCCAAGGCGCTAGAGTTTTCTACTGTGTACGCAGAGCAACTAGGAGATACATACGTAGGAGTAGAGCATTTATTTGTCGCAATTCTTGAGAATCCTGGTCCTGCTGCTGAGATTATTCAGCGAAGCAATATTCAGAAAAAACAAGTACAAGACACTATTAAAGAGCTACGCGAAAACAATATTAGTGACGCAGAGATGCCAAAGAAGTTTCGTACGCTTACTAAATACACTCGCAATCTTACTAAGCTTGCTCAAGAGAACAAAGTTGATCCAGTTATTGGTCGCGACATAGAAATCCAACGAGTAATTCAAATCTTGTCTCGACGTACCAAAAACAATCCAGTATTGATTGGTGAAGCAGGGGTGGGAAAGACGGCTATCGCTGAAGGATTAGCCCAACAAATCGCCCTTGGCCAAGTACCAGAGTCAGTTAAAGAAAAAGAAATTCTCTCACTTGATTTAGGACTCTTAGTAGCAGGGACTAAATTCCGCGGTGAGTTCGAAGAGCGACTGAAAGCAGTTATGAAAGAAGTAGAAAGTGCTGCAGGCAAAATCATCTTATTTATTGACGAGCTACATACCATCGTGGGTGCTGGTCAAGCGGATGGCTCGATGGATGCCAGTAATATGTTGAAGCCAGCTCTGGCTCGTGGCGAAATCAGAGTGATTGGCGCCACCACACTAAAAGAGTATCAAAAACATATTGAGCGAGACCCAGCGCTAACCCGACGCTTTCAGCCAGTCTATGTCAATGAGCCAAACCAAGAAGACGCCGTTGCGATTTTGCGTGGTCTGGCTGAGAAATATGAGCTGTATCACGGCGTCCGTATTACCGACGACGCTATTCTCGCAGCAGTTAACCTCTCTTCTCGCTATATCACCGATAGATTTCTGCCTGACAAAGCAGTCGATTTGATTGACGAAGCTGCTTCAGCACTTCGTATATCGTTAGAAAACAAGCCAGAAGAGCTGGTAGTAGCCGACAGGGAGGTGCGGCGGCTAGAGATAGAGCGCGAAGCTCTCAACAAAGAGCTAGAACTCGCTGAGAATACGCAGAAAATTAAAAAAAGACTCAAGGAGATTGATGCAGAGATTGGAGAATTACGAGAAAAAACTGCGACCCTTGAAACTAAGTGGAACAACGAGCGTGAAGCACTGAATGAAATTGGTGACTTTAAAAAAGAGTTGGAAGAACTTCGCTTAGAAGCTGATGCGGCGGAAGCCCGTGCAGACCTAACTCAAGCAGCCGAAATTCGCTACGACACAATTCCAGGAGTGGAAAAAGAACTGGAAGCAAAAATGAAGCGATTGAAGAAACTCCAACACAGTCGGCGACTATTAAAGGAGGAGGTTACCGAAGAAGAAATTGCCGGCGTGGTGTCTCGCTGGACTGGTATTCCAGTCTCACGCATGCTTGAAGCCGAAGTGCAAAAATTAGCGCGAATGGAAGAAGAGTTAAAAGAGAAAGTGGTTGGTCAAGATGATGCCGTACAGCGCATCAGCGACGCCATTAAACGTTCACGCGCCGGTATTGCTGATCCCAATCGGCCAATTGGTTCATTCCTATTTCTCGGACCGACAGGGGTGGGGAAGACAGAATTATCTCGAGCTTTGGCAGAGTTTATGTTCAATGACCCTGAGTCACTGATTCGGGTAGACATGTCTGAGTTTATGGAGAAGCATTCAGTCTCTAAATTAGTCGGTTCTCCGCCCGGATATGTTGGCCACGATGAAGGTGGTAGTTTTACGGAAAAAATTCGTCACCGACCATACTCTGTTGTATTGCTTGATGAGGTAGAAAAAGCTCATCCAGAAGTCTTCAACATTCTCTTGCAAGTGCTCGATTCTGGACATCTGACAGACGCGAAAGGTAGAAAAGTGAACTTCAAAAATACAGTCATTATCATGACTTCAAATATCGGCGCCGAGCACATCGACCGCATGTCTAACTTTGGCTTTACAGCTGATAAAGGCGAGTCAGCCCAATACTCACAGGCCAAAGACAAGGTAATGGATAGTCTGAAAACATTCTTCCGACCCGAGTTCCTCAACCGACTCGATGAGATAGTAGTATTTGATTTGCTATCTACTGAAGCTATACGTGACATCGTCGACCTACAAGTCGCAGAAGTCGTTAAGCGTCTCGAGAAGAAAGAAATCAAACTCTCAATCAGTAATGATGTGCTCGAGTATTTGGCTAAAGAAGGGTACGATCCAAAGTTCGGGGCTCGACCACTACGAAGAGTAATTCAGAGTAAAATCCTTACGCCTGTTGCGAATATGATGGTGGGCGAAGGAGTGCTGCAAGGTGGTACTGTCAAAGTTGCTATTAAGGGAGACGAGCTAGACTTTGATATCAAAAAGGCCGCCAAAGCCAAGACATCCACCAAGAAAAAAACCAAAGCGAAGAAAATAACTAAGAAGAAAGAAAAAGTAGCTGCGTAGACAGAAAAGCAGAAAGGCCGGCCCAGTCATGGGCCGGCCTTTTGTGTGTGATTCGCAAGAATCTTACTCCGTGACGCAGGTCTCGGCGCCGTCGCGGAGTTTCTGTTGGCAAGCCCTCGCTTCGGCTTTGAGTTCGGGGTTGGGGGCACTCATTACGAGTGGACCGATATCCTTCCATTGAGCTGCTTCGATTTGTTGACGATAGGCTTCAGCCACCTCATCAGTGACTTCACGCTCTACAGGTGAAGCTTCCAGTTCCGGCTCAGTTTCCGAAGTAGATTCGCTACATTGCTTAGGTAACGAGATGTTGGACAGTGCCACAGCGGCAGCCATCAAAAGATACATTTTCATAGGAACTTCTCCAAATTGACCTCACCAGAATGGTGGTTTGTGTTCCGTATACTAAATTAGCAGGTTGGGGTAGGGAGTCAAGATGGTTTTGTATATCTGTGTAAATATGCGTCAGGAGGGATTGATCCCACAGTTTCTAATTCGTTACACTCACAAGAACTGCTGGACGCAGCTCGCCAATTTTCTCACTAGGACAGGCGAGAAAATTATGGCTCCGCTGGTTCAAATCCCATGAAATGTGCGCAGACACATTTCTTCTCACTACATAAACAAAAATAGCACCAAAAGGTGCTTGTTTTTGTGCTTGTGCGCCGGGAGGGATTTGAACCCCCGTAGGAATACTCCGTCAGATTTACAGTCTGATGCAATTGACCACTCTGCCACCGACGCAAAAATAATCGTCATGAGGACAATTAATTTTGCACGGTAGCTCCATGGTCAATTTCATTGTCCTCCTATTGCCTCATAAATATCGGCAATTCTGTCGCAAGCGACAGACCAGAGAAAATATAAAGCAGTTTATATTTTCTCTGGTCTGTCACCGACGCAAATAAATACAAGACTCGTAATCGAGTGGGATAAAAATAACATACCAAACCAATTTCGCAAAGCACGCGTGCTATGATTTTGGTATGAAATACAAGGGCTTTCAATATATTCTAATCTTCAGCTTCGCATCTTTTCTCCTCCTTAATCCAGCTCCTGCCATAGCGCAAGGTTCTGGATTCTTTGTTTGTGAAGGCACCACCTGCTCCGCCTGTAACTTCGTCCAACTCGCTAATCTCCTCATCGATTGGCTCATCGGTATCATAACGCTACTCTTTGCAGTTCTAATGGTGGTGGCGGGTTTCCGTCTCGTCACCTCTGGCGGCAATCCAAGTGCTAAAGAAGCGGCTAAAAAAAGCTTCACTAATGCCATCATCGGCTTTATCATCGTTCTGGCTGCCT
>CAXRCZ010000006.1:0-51330 GCA_964229335.1 Minisyncoccia bacterium | reverse complement strand
GGGCCCCCACTACCTTAGCATATTTTTTCTTGACTCTCTACTACTTTACTCCAACTGATTATTCAGTGGTGGTTCCGTCAAAATCTTCTTCGTTGGCCTCTGCTTCTTCCTTAGTAGCTCGGACAATTTGGTCTTTGTGGTGCGGTGGAGTGTAGATGGTGTACATCTTTAGTGCATCGCTGTCAGAGGTATTGATTACATTGTGCTCTGCACCAGCCGGCACGATTACTACATCATCATCTTTTACATCGTACTCCGTCTCGTTAATTACCACCTTTCCAGAACCTTCTTCAAAGCGGAAGAATTGATCGTTTTCTGGGTGTACCTCACTACCAATATCTTCGCCTGGTTTCAGTGTCATGAGAACCAACTGCATATTAGCTCCGGTGTAGAGTACTTTGCGGAAATTAGTGTTTTCTAAGGTCAACTTTTCGATGTCGTCTTTGTATCCTTTTTTCATAGATTTTGTACAATTATTGATAACTGTATAAGTTTAACACATCGCTCACTACCCTTCAAATGATGGGTTTAGTGCTTATTTTGACTCGTACGAGGCTTTTACAAACGCAGTAAATAGTGGGTGTGGGATAAGCGGTCTGGCTTGTAGTTCTGGGTGATATTGCACTCCTACATAAAATGGATGGTCCTTTTCAGGTAGTTCAACCGCCTCCATCAAACCTCCGTCCGGAGAAGTGGCTGAGAAAATTAATCCTTTTTCTTCCAGCTGCGGCACGTACTCATTATTTACTTCATAGCGATGTCGATGTCGTTCAGACACTTCTGCCGAGCGGTACGCTTGGCGTAGTATCGTTCCTTTCTTTAGTACTGCTGTACAAGCACCTAGACGCATACTTCCACCCATGTCTTTGTTAGCAATTTTTTCTTTTTGCTCTTCCATCACACCAACTACTAGATGTTGGGCTTTAGGGTCTATTTCTTCGGTACTGGCATCTTTAAGCTTGAGTACATGCTTGGCATATTCAAGCACCATTAGTTGCATACCGTAACAGATTCCGAAATATGGAATTTTTTGCTTTCTAGCATACTCAATTACATGCAACTTACCGGTAATTCCTGTCGTACCAAAACCGCCTGGGACTAAAATACCATCATACTTCTTTAGCTCCTTCAGCCGCTTCTTATCTTCAAACTCTTGGGCCGAGAGATACGAGATCTGTGGCTCGAGACCGAGCTTGTAAGCCGAGAACTTAATAGCTTCTAGTACTGATAAATACACATCAGACAGAACGAAGTCTCCAGAATTAAAGTACTTTCCTACCACAGCAATTTTGACCGGTGCGGTAGTAGTGTCTGAGCTTTTGACAAAGCGTTTCCAAGCGCTCAGGTTGGGAGATTTTTTGACCGTTAGATCTAGTATGTTGCAAATTTTGGTTGATAGTTTGTCGACTTCGTAGGCTAGCGGAATATCATAAATACTAGGTACATCCGGCGCCGATATAACATGCTCCGGTCGCACGTTGCAGAACTTGGCAATCTTTTCTTTGCGTTTTTTATCAATTGATACCTTACTGCGAGCAATAATAATGTCTGGCATGACACCGCTTGAGCCCAAGGTACGAACGGCATGTTGCGTCGGTTTGGTCTTCATTTCGCCAATACTGCCTGGCACCGGCAAGTAACTCACCATCACTACCGCCACATCATCTGGATGATCACTTTTCAGACTACGAATGGCTTCAATAAAAAGAATGTTTTCGTATTCACCGACTGTCCCACCAATTTCTATCAATACCACATCCGCATCGGCAGCTTTTTGAGCTAATTTGATACGTCTAATTACCTCATTTGGAATGTCGGGCACTACCTGTACATTTCGACCGCCATATTCTAGATTGCGTTCTTTTTGAATGACTGACTGATACACACTACCAGTTGTCATGTAGTTGATGGCTGGTAAATTAGTATTGAGAAACCGCTCATAATTACCCATGTCTTGGTCAGTTTCGAGACCGTCTTCCAGTACGAACACTTCCCCATGTTCGGTTGGGTTCATGGTGCCGGCATCGACATTGATGTATGGATCAATTTTTAGCGCAGTGACTGAGAGACCGCGAGATTGTAGCAAGGTAGCGATTGATGAGGTGGTGACCCCTTTTCCAACACCACTCATAACTCCCCCGACTACAAAGAGGTATTTAGGCGTCTTTTTGAGGGACGTCTTTCTTGTGGTTGCTGCTTTTTTCATAAGAAATTAGGTGCGAAGGTACCGAGCTACGGCGAGGGTACTGGAGACTAGACCCAGGACTACACCAATACCCACTAGTACCAAGAACAGGTAACCTAGATTATCTACATAGTAGGTCAGTAGGTTGAACTCGAAAAAGGTTTGGGTCTTTGGACCAAGCCAGAGGAGGATTGGATAGAAGATAAGGAGACACAATACTCCGGCAATAAAGCCGTACATAAAGCCTTGTAGCATGAACGGACCACGAATAAACATGTTACTAGCTCCCACCAAACGCATAATAGAAATTTCTTCACGAGCTGTGTAAATAGCCAACCGAATAGTATTGAAGGTAATTAGCACGGCCGCGATGAGTAGAATCATCATCACTAAGAAACTACCTTGTTCGACTGCTCCGATAATATCGGTCAATCTATCAATTGATTCTCGGTTTCGATTGTAGTTAATCTCATCAATTACCGGTACTCCTGGTTGCTCAAGCTCTCTTTGCTCTTCAAGGAAATTAGCAATCTGTTCGTACTGTGAAGTCTCTGATGCCTGAATAGCTAAGTTGGAGCCAAGCGGGTTTTCGTCTAGCTCAGAGAGGGCTTGCATAGCAATCTCGTCGTTTTGGTTACGGGCTTGGTACTCTTCCAGCGCTTCTTCACGAGAAGTGAAAGTAACCGCTTCAACATCAGGCAACGCTTCTATGGCAGTTTGTAGACGTTCAATCTCTTCGGCTGGAGCATCTGGTACAAAATAGACATTGATATCGACTTTCGATTGCAACGTTTGCAAAGAACTAGTCAACAACTGGTCGAGGAACATGGTTGACCCAATCACAAACAACGTCACTGTCAGTACAAACACTGACGCCAACGACACATACGCATTACGCCAAAATCCGATGGTTCCGGCTTTTACTACTCTACGAAGTCCACTTAACATAAATTACAAAACATATTTACCCTTCTCATCATCACGCACAATCCGCCCTTCATCCATAGTGATGACACGGCGGTCAATCTCATCTATCACCCCTTTGTTGTGAGTGGTCATCACTACAGTTGTGCCAAGGTTGTTAATCTTGCGTAGAATTTCTACGATTTCATAAGTAGCGATAGGGTCAAGATTTCCCGTTGGCTCGTCCGCAATAATCAAGTCTGGCTGATTGACGATGGCGCGCGCAATGGCTACTCGCTGCTTTTCTCCACCTGATAGCTCGTGTGGGAAATTGCGCGCTTTGTCTTCTAGGTCTACTAGAGCGAGAGCTTGTGGAACATTCTCCGCAATCTCTTCGTCAGTCCGACCATTAGCCTCCATCGCAAAGGCGATATTTTCGTAAGCGTTTTTGTGAGCTAGGAGTTTGAAATCTTGAAAGACAGTTCCAATCTTGCGCCGGTAGTGTGGAAGCTTGGAGCGAGGGATGCTGTGTACATCAAGCGACTCAAAGAATACTTGACCGTGAGATGGTTGGTCTTCGGCAATAATCATTTTGAGTAAAGTAGTTTTGCCGGCTCCAGAGTGTCCAACAATTGAAACGAATTCTTTGGGAGCAATTTGAAAAGTCACTTCCTCTAGAGCCGCTGACCGGCCATCGTTGTAAAGCTTGGAAACTTTATCAAAGTAAATCATGAGTCAGATTATAACACGCTACTCTAATTTCTTAGAAGTAGTAATAAACGCCTCGATATCCCCGCCTAATACAGCGTCGACATTTCGGACTTCAGTGTTAGTTCTATGGTCTTTTACAAGCTGATATGGATGCAACACATACGACCTAATTTGGTTGCCCCACTCGATTTTGAGGCTTTTTTCAACTGATAAGCCTTGTAATTCTCGCTTTTGCTGAGCTTCATTAAAAGCAATTACTTTACCAGCCAGCAACTTAAGAGCCTTTTCGCGATTTTGTTGTTGTGACCGTTCGCTAGAGACATTGACTGAGATATTGGTTGGGGTGTGGACAATCCGGACAGCTGTCTCTCGTTTGTTCACATTCTGGCCACCAGCTCCCCCTGATCGAGCAAAGCTTATTTCCAGTTCGTCCTCTTTAATAACCTCAGCATCCAGGTCTTCTAATTTGGGAGAGACTTCCACTAACACAAATGAGGTTTGGCGTTTGCCGTTGGCATTGAATGGTGAAATACGAACTAGACGATGTACACCAGACTCACTTAGCAATGTGCCATAAGCCTCCTTCCCTTGTATCTCAAAAGTGATATTGCGATAGCCATTATGGTCGTTGGTATTACTATCAATAATTGCTACACTCCACCCTTTGCTCTCAGCGTATTTTTGATACATCTCCACCAGCATTCGAGCAAAATCTTCCGCATCGTCTCCACCAGCACCAGCAACGATGGTGAACACCGCATCGAAGCGGTCATATTTGCCCTTACCTTCAGCCGCATCTTTTAGTTCCTGGAGTTCTTTAATCATCGCTTGCGCAGCCTGCGAGTCGTTCCAAAACGATGGTTCTAGCATAGCTGCTTCTATCTCGGCGATTCTTGATTCGAAGTCTGACATAGGATGAGTATAGCAAAAGAACCACTCAACAGCGATGCTGTTGAGTGGTTCTTTTTTGGAGCCATCTCGCGGGATTGAACCGCGGACCTCATCCTTACCATGGATGCGCTCTACCGACTGAGCTAAGATGGCATTTGTAAGCCGTCACAGCATACCAAATCACCTTTTATTTTTCCAGCTATTGCGAAAAATATGTAAACCGGCTATACTCTTTCCCACATTTGCGCTGGTAGCTCAATTGGTTAGAGCACCCGCCTGTCACGCGGGAGGCTGCGGGTTCGAGTCCCGTCTGGCGCGCATACATAGTTAGGTCCCGGTCTGCAAAGACCGGGACTTTGCTATGTACGCGCCAGACGGGACTCGAAAGACGGAGGCGGTATACAAGACGAGCGGAGCGAGGGCTTGTCGCTGAGTCGGGGTCGCGAGCCAAATCTTTGATTTGGACTTGTGACCGAACCTCGTCTAATTATGAAAAACTGGCCCGCGCAAACGCGAGCCAGTGTATTGGTTAAGCTTACAAATCTTCAAAATTTATAAGCTCTGATTTACCACATTCACACGACACTGAAGCAAGAGTGCCAATACTACTATCGGTAAAAGTGTATGTAATCGGGCTTTCAGTGATTTCTCCCCTCATTGGGCGATCAAACATCCCGCATTTTTCCTTTTTGTGTTGCTCGATCCAAGTCTCAGCTTTCGCTTCTGCTTGGTTTGAGAGTTCAAAGACTTTCATTACAAATTCCTTTCATTGCACTTACACAAAAAGCGGTCTCATTTGAGACCGCTTAAAAAATTCGAGGAGTGTATTCTACAAACATTCAGAAGCGAGCTCAAAGAGAGTCTTGCTTCGCCGCCGACTATGATTGTTTGTAATGTATAGCATATGGAAAGTGTAGCATGATTTAGTGACGGGAGGAACTGAACATTACATGTTCAGTACAGGTTGTCGCCTTCTGCTTCGCAAGCTCGCAGAATGCTGGCAACCTTTTCAATTCCTCCGCATTTATCTCCCAGATAAATGCGCCGTCAGCAGTCAAAAACCGCCTGATGGGCGGTTTTCTTTGTGCTGACGGGAGGAATTGAACCTCCGACCTTAGGTTTATGAGTCCTACGCTCTAACCAACTGAGCTACGTCAGCAATTGGTGTGGCAACAAGGGTACTACACTTCTAAAGGCGATTCAATACCTGTTCTGCTTTCTCAATATCTTCTGGATAACCAATTGGTAGCCACAATCTTTGTTCAACCACTGCCATGGGATATTCTTTAGCATATTCCTGAATCACGTCAGTCAAGAAAAATTCACCATTTATTTCCTTTCTGACTTCATAGTTAAATAAATTAGTATCAAGCACCATGACTCCAGTCGAAGCCAGGTTTGATGGTGGGTGTTGAGGTTTTTCTATTATCTCTGCCAGAGTCCCATCCGGATGACGTACCACGATACCAAACCGTTCTGGCGTATCAGTTTGATACGTCAACATCGCTCGCGAATACGAAGTAACGCGAGCGATATCATCTTTGCCGTGCAAATCATCGGCAAACATAAACAAGAAACGACCTTGTAATAAGTCCTTGCACAACCACAGTGCATGAGCGGTTCCTTTTTGTTCGGCTTGATGGACATACGTAACCTGCCGTCCGTGGAAGACCTCGCCGCAGTGCTCTTTTATGTTTTCTTCAAGATAACCAGTAACAATAATCAACTCATTGACTGCGCTCGGTAAGGATTCAACAATATGATCCAGCAGTGGCTTTCCGGCTACTTTTACTAGAGGTTTTGGAGTGGTTTCAGTAAGAGGTCGTAAGCGGGTTCCTTTTCCCGCCGCTAAAATTACACATTGCATATACGATGAGTATAGCAAAAGAAAAAGCGCCAGAATACTACTGTCTGTCGCCATTCTTATCTAGATTCTGAATTACTCGACAATCAGTGTACCGACCATACCGCGGTCGCGATGACTACCAACAGAACAATAGTACTCATACGTTCCAGCTCTATCAGCCACAAAGGTCACTGAGGTGGTTCCGCCAGTATCTACTTGCTCAGTAGCGGCACCGAATTCATCAACTACCCAATCATGAAATCCGCTTTCACTAGTGAAATTAACAGTAACTGTATCTCCTTCACTAACTCTCATTTCAGTCACATCAAACGCAAAGTTAGTGCCCGAAATATCGAACGTTACATTTTCTCCATCTGAATCATTTTCGGTCTCAGAAGCTGTAGACTCCTCTGGATACCAATCTCCTAGTACCACTTCTATTGCAGCGTTCGCTTGCTCTACTAAGGTCTTAAATTGTTCGACATCACTCAGACCATCAGTGCCGCGATAGTGGTATGGATAGACTACTCGTGGAGCAAATTCCAGTACAGCATCAGCTGCACCCTCAACACTCATCGTGTATGGAAGATTCATCGGCACAAAGGCAACATCAATGTCCTCTAAATCTCTCATTTCTGGAGTCTCTTCTGTGTCTCCAGCGATATATACACGAGCGTCACTACGCTCTAGCAGGTAGCCGTTACCTCGACCTTCGGGATGATACACATCATCTCCAGAACCAGTGTTGTACATTGGAATAGCAGTCACTGTCACCCCTTGCACCTTGGTAGTGTCTCCATTAGCAAGGACGATTATTTCACTTGATAGGTTAGTCGGGAGTTGCTCGGCCACTGCCGCTGGTGCGATGATTGGCGTATCTTCATTAACTAATTCTGATAATGTTTCTACATCAAGGTGATCTGGATCAATGTCACTCAGCAACACTACGTCTGGTGGTGGATACGCACTATACAATTCTAAGTCTCCTACCGGATCGTTGTAGATGACCGTACGATCAAGCGTCATTACGAATGAAGCGTGGGAGACAGGATTAACTTCTACTAATTCTTCAATATTAATTTGCTCAGGTTGAGTTCCGTCTTCGGTAGTATTGTTATTAGTAAGGTACCAAATGACTCCAGCACCGAGCGCCAGAATCAACAGAATAATGATTATTTTTTTCATACCCTCCACTATAACAAATTCTGCTTTCTCCCAAAAGAAAAGCCAGCTATTGCTGGCTTTTCTTTTTTGTTTCGAGGTGAGCCAGTCTGGGAGACTGGCGCAAGACCTTATGAGAAACTTGTTTTCCAAAAGGTGTACTGGTTCTGTAAGAACCGGACTCGAGGGTCAAGTTTCTAATTCGCTACGCTCATAAGAACTTCCTCCCCGAGCTCGCCTATTTATGCACCAGGGTAGGTGCAAAAATTATGGCTCCGCTGGTTCGAGTCCGACAAGAGCCAAGCAGTTGGCTCTCTGGCCACCGCAGCCGTAATAGCAAAAAGACCGAGAATAAGTCTCGATCTTTTTACTATTTGTTGCGGGGCCCGGACTCGAACCGGGGTCTGGAGGTTCTGCTGATCCCATGTTTTCACAAGGGCATGGACTATCCCATGTTCCATACGCAAACTACGCGCATGGAACTCTTCATTATAGTCTCTGAACCTTCCGTCTATCCAACTAGATAAAGGGCTTGGCTGCCGATTGCCGAATCTTTACTTTTTTGAAGCCGTCACGTTCACCCTCTCAGGTCACGTTGTGGCAAGTAAAGCTCTTACGGTTTTCCAGCAATTTCGAAGATTTTTCCGTACTACATTACTGTAATAGGTCACATTTCTATGAGCCTCCCGAGGTACCACTCCTCCACCCCGCTATATATTCTTTTTTGTTCACATTTCAACTGTTGTGTTCGCGTAGACATGCTCGCGACTACACACCAAGTCGTGGCGAAGAGTATAACATCTCTCAAATTTTTGTCTAGAAAACGTGTTTTAGGTCTGTTTCTAGCTCCGGGCTACAAAATACCGAATTCAGTAAAGACACGTCGGTAACGATTTATGGTTTCTTCGGCCATTCTTTTAGTCAGAACGAAGTCAGCTCCTTCGTGAGCAATCATGTTACGCATCTTGTGGGCCTCCCAAGCGTCATTAAGAGTGGATAGTTGTTCGGTCGATATGCTGCGCAATCGCTCGCCAAGACTAGCACCTGCGTATCCCCGCTCTTTCATAAGATTGTCTAGTATCACGTCTGCTTCGATGATGGCTAACTTCCAATCATTCGGATTCTCTGAAGCAATATGCGCCACAATGTCATCCATCCGAGAATTTCGATTCACACCCTTAACCTTACTCTCAAAAAGAGCCTCTGCTTCGCGTAGTTGTATGTCATTAAGGGTGTAATAATGCCACCGGCGGATTGAGGCGAAAATGTACAGTCCTAGCATTACAATTGATAGCAGTAATGATATAACAGCAAAAATTGACCAGATAGTACTGAGTAAATCTATAAAATCACCAGAAACACCTCCACCAAAGGATGAGAAGAGATTTAGGATTGGCGAAAAAATATCTATCCCAAAGGCAGAGTTGTTGAGCGGTGTGCTGCTGGCTGAGTATTCGACTTGAGTACTAGGTTCCATGAGTGTCTATAGACGCTCGTCGTACATTTCTTTTCCAATCGCAAACAAACGAGCGTCACCGCCATGCGGTGCTATATATTGTACCCCAGTCGGTAACTCTACACTGTCTCGCTCCACAGTACCCATCGGAAAACTAAGTGCTGGTACCCCGGTGAGATTGACTGGCACGGTGAATATATCCTGCTTATACATCGCTAGCGGATCAGACTTTTCGTTTATCTTAAAAGCTGGCGTTGGTGTGGTGGGAGTCACAATAAAATCAACTTGGGTAAAGACATCGTTTAGTTCGGTGCGCATTTTTCGGCGCACGATTTCGGCTTTTCCGTAATAGGCGTCATGGTAACCCGCTGACAGCACGTGTGTACCAAGTAAAATACGACGCTTTACCTCAGACCCAAAGCCTTCTGCTCGTGTTTTCTCATACACCTCCAGCAAATCTTTACCTTCCACTGACAAACCGTAGCGAATTCCGTCATAGCGAGCCAAATTCGATGATACTTCCGCTGGCATGACGATGTAGTAAGCGGCTAGGCCCTTTTCAAACAATGGTAAGTCGATATCCACGATTTTGTGTCCGGCTTCCTTTAAGGATTCTAGATGCGCAGTGAAGTTTTGCATCACGTCCTTATCAACTCCACTTTCTAGAAATTTGTACGGGACACCGATGGTGTACGGAGCTGTCACCGCAGGCACCGAGTAGGTATCCGGCAAAATTGTAGTGGCATCGTAGCTATCTTCGCCCGCAATAACAGTGTGAATTATCTCTGCATCAGCTACTGTATGAGTAAGAGGTCCGGCCTGATCTAGTGAGGAACCCATCGCAATCAATCCATACCGAGACACAGCACCGTAGGTAGGCTTATAGCCGACTACTCCACAAAAGGCGGCTGGCTGGCGAACAGAGCCGCCAGTATCAGTCCCGACTGCGGCAGGAACAGCGCCCATAGCCACCGCTGCCGCCGAACCACCAGAAGAACCGCCAGCTACTCGGCTGAAGTCGGTTGGATTTTTGGTCACACCAAAGGCTGAGTTTTCGGTTGAGCTACCCATGGCAAACTCATCCAAGTTGGTAGCTCCCACCAAAATCGCTCCGGCTTCTTTAAGTCGTTTTATGATTGTGGCGTCATAGGTGGCGGTATAGTTCTCGAGTATTTTTGACGCGGCGGTGGCTCTTCTACCTTTGATGAGAATATTGTTTTTTATTGCTATTGGCACGCCGGCTAGTACTGGTACTTTGTCTTTGTCATTTTTTATTTGCTCGGTGGCTGTTTTAGCCGTCTCAATACTGTCCTCGTACACAGCCAAAAAGGCATTGATGTCAGTATCAGTATCTTTAATGGTCGCCAGTGTATCAGTAACGGCTTGTAGTGGCGTGTACGAACCATTTAGATAAGCCTCACGCAAAGCCTTGATTGTAGTTGGTTTATTCATCGTGCGATAGTATTTTTTTAACCAACAAGTGCTGACCTTCACGTGCTGGCATTTCATCCAAAATCGCTTCTGTGTATTCTCCTGACTCATTGGTTACCACATCTTCACGAAACACATTATGGCGCGCTCCGAGCGACGGCTCGGCATCTGTTTCGTCAGCTGCGATGGTAGTGATTTCACTTACATACTTCATGATTGAAGACAGCTCAGTTTCAAACGAGGTTAATTCAGCCTCTGAAACACTAATCCGGGCTAGTGAAGCTAAATGAGCAATATCGGCTTGTGTTATTTGATTTTCTTTTTCCATATTTAGCAACCAATAACGGCGCTGTGCGCGGTAGCTTGATATTGGGCATCATAGCATTACCGGCATTACTTGGCTATCAGGGCAATAAATTCTTTTTCGTCAAGGAGAGGGACGGACAGTTTTTTTGCTTCTGTGGCCTTACTGCCAGGATCGTCACCGACAACTACATAACTAGTTTTTCGAGATACGCTACTAGTAACCTTCCCTCCGGCCGCCCGAATCATATCTTTAGCTTCGTTCCGGGTCATTTCAGTAAGTGTTCCAGTTAAAACGAATGAAAGTCCGTTTAGTTTTTTTGAAGTAAGCGTTTCAGGTTCTATGATATCTAGATGCGGCACTAAATCAGCGACTAGTTTTTTGTGAGCTGGATCTCTAAACCACTCAACCACCGCTTCTGCCACCACCTCACCGATTCCGTGAATGGCACTGATCTGTTCGACCGAAGCGGTGGTAATTGCTGGCAGTGAACCAAAATTATCCGCCAGCAGTCGCGCAGTTTCTTCACCCAGACCATCGATTGAGAGACCGATAAGTAATCTGAATAAAGGCACTTTTTTAGCAGCTTCAATAGCATCAATAGTATTTTGAGCAGATTTTTCTTTAAAGTTTGGTAAATCCTCTAAGTCCCCCACCGTCAATGTGAAGAGGTCAGCGTGAGTACTCACCAAACCATGGTCTAGCAGCAGGTCAATTATTCTCGGACCGACTCCATCGATATTAAGGGCAGTTTTGGATACAAAATAATAGAGTCGTTGTCGCTGTAACACACCCGAATCGCGTGACACGCACCGATACACTGATTCGCCGGCAATTCGCTCGATACTACCGTCTCCGCCACACTCAGCAACTTTTTTAGGAAATACAAACGGTACTGTTTTTGGTGGACGCAAGGATGTAATAACCGAGACAATTTCCGGAATAATGTCTCCTGCTTTGCGCAACACGATTGTGTCACCAATTCTTACATCGAGTCGTTTGATTTGGTCTTCGTTGTGCAATGTTGCTCGTGATACAACAGAACCAGCAATTCGTACTGGTCGTAGGTGAGCCACCGGAGTAATTACCCCTGTGCGACCTACTTGCAGAGCAATATCTTCCACTACAGTGGTGGCTTCTTCGGCTGGAAATTTGTACGCCACCCCATAGCGTGGGGCTTTGGAAGTGTATCCAAGCGCTCGCTGCAAGGAGATTTGATTTACTTTTAACACTATTCCATCAACACCGTATGGTAGGGTCTCGTGCTGCTCACACCAGTGGGTATAAAATTCCTGCACCTCATCAACAGTGTTACAAACTTTTGAATCTGGACTGGTGGGTAAACCAAGTTTTTTTAATAGTTTCAATTCATCTGCTTGCGTCTCTGGCTTATGCTTTTCGGAAATTTGGTTGCCGAGGTGGTCAATATCATAGACGGTGAGTGACAAATTACGAGCTTTGGCGACTGCAGGATCAAGTTGTCGCAATGAACCAGCGGCAGCGTTCCGTGGATTAGCAAACAAAGCTTCGCTATTCTTTTCGCGCTCGTTGTTAATGCGGGTAAATTCCTTCTCTCCCAACCAAACCTCTCCAACACAAATAAGATTGATTGGTTGAGTAAGTGTCTGAGGTAAGCTCTTAATTGTAGCGGCGGTATGAGTCACATCTTCACCAACCACCCCGTTGCCTCGTGTGGCTGCTCTGTGCAGCTTGCCGGCTTGGTATTCAATTACTAATTTTAGTCCGTCAATTTTGTGCTCGCAGACATACGCAACCTTATCACTAGGTAAATCCATATCTGATAGCTGACGCCTGATTCGCGCATCCCAGTCCACCAACTCATCAGTAGAAAAGATATTGTCAAACGACCACTGTCTGACTTGGTGGGTGACTTTACTAAACGCCGTCGAAACCTCTCCTCCTACAGTCGCAGCAGTTGTTCTTTTCCCTTCTATTGTATGTTCCAATACCTCAAGCTCTTCAAGTAACGCATCGTAGGCCTCATCACTGATTTCTGGCGCGTCATCCTCATGATACCGAGCTCGGTGGTAGGCGATGGTTTGCCGTAATTTTTCTAGTCTTTTCTTATCGTCAGCTACACTCATTGTTTAGAATTGTAGCAATACTTCACGAGAAACGATACCGAAGGTGTCATTACTGTCAGCCGCCTGTACTGCAGCGCAGGTTTTGTTGAATCCCTGCGCTGAAATGATAGTACAGGTCTCTCCAGCCACACAGGTTCTACTGGTATTACCTGGATATCCAGGGATATATGAAGTCATATTATTGACAGTTAAATCGTTCCCATCTAGCGCAGCTGCTATCACGATGGTGTTTATCTGGGTACATCGCTGAACCGAGCCTGGCCAAGTGAAAGAATACCGGTATTGATACGCTGAACCATTAGCACCTGAAGTGATGGTGGTACGACTGTTAGAGTAAGTATTGGCATCAAAACAGGTGGGAGAAATTGCCTGTCCTCCCTCCATTCTATTGGATTCGGTTCGCCGCCAATACTGAGCACACTCCATACCAGCATTTGCCGCATGAAAAGAAACTTCGGAGTCTTTTGAGTTAGTCGATAGTCGCACCTGTAAAATAGACAAGTCCAACACAGACAAACCAATCGATATAATGACAGATACTACAATCAACGTTAGTAGTAATGCAAAGCCTTTTTTTTGCTGTGGACTCGAATTAGTTTTCATAAATGTTGAATAAATATGTTTCTACTGCTACTTCTTGATCATCTGCAGTGACGCCGCTTTGCCAAGTCACTTGAGAAGTCACTTTCACTTGGTCTATTCCATCCCAGTCAAAAAATATCTTTCGGGTAAAGATAGTAGGATCACCCGCGGTACTAGTGTGTGTATAGTGAGACCTAATATTACCCGCGCTTTCATCTAGGTACAGACGGCACAAGTCGAAAGTCCCACAGTCTAATGGTGTAATAAGTGATCCGCTATTGTTACCAGTGATTTCTAGTCCACAACCAGCTGGTTCGTAGCATTCTCTATATGCACCATTTTGGTTTGAAAATATTGACCAATAGTTATTCAAATACAGTGGATCATTAGAGCTGAGAAACTGACGTAATAATAAATCATCACGAGCTTTTTGAGCCAGCTCCGCTCCTTCCTGCGCTAAAAAGAATGCTATCACCTGCTCACTTGAGAAACTGGTACTTTGTGCCGTCCGAGAACTGATTGTCATTGGACCAATGATGACCAACAGTAATATCGTTATCGCCACCAGCGTCTCTACTAAACTAAAACCTTTTTCTGATACGTTATATTTCATACATCAAGTGAACGTTGAGTTATGGTGGTTTGAATATAGTAGGGTTTTGCATCAACCTCAGTACCTTCAGCCGCTTCAATAAATACAGTGATGGTCGGCTGTATATCCCGATTCAATCCACCCTCTTCGACTGTACGAGTACCAGTTACTACAAATTCTGCCTCTCTGATGAAAATACCTGACGAAACAATTGATTCTGGAGCGGCAGAGCTAACAATTCGATAAATCCTCCCCTCTTGTCTGTCAAAGTAATAAGCAATTCGCTCGGCATTACCGGTAATACTGTCTCCCGCTTCTTTAAAGATGATTCCGTGGTAACGAAGATTGCTTGGATTACCATTTTGACAATCATTTTTTGCATCGCCAATAAGCGCATCAAGATTAACTGCTCCGCCCCCGCTCAAAGGCGAGTTCATACTAAAACAATAATAGGCAGTTCCCGTTCGCAATTCTCGCGTCATACTATCGAGCGCAAAAGAGAGATTGGTCATGACACTCTGCTCACCTTGCAACTGGTTATTGGTACCAACCAGCATCAACAACGCCCCGACTGATACGACGACCACAATCGAAAACAGGGCCAGTGAAACAATCATTTCAATCAGTGTAAAACCTGCCTGCCGACACTGGTTTCGCACGTTGGAAGTTTGTAGCTTCAGAAAATGCTGTAAAAGTACCTTCCGCATATACTCTATTGTACAGTAATCTGACCAGTAGAAGTGACTTCGAGGGTCCGTATTACCTCTGGCCCGACTCCAGATTCTCCTACTCGACCAATCACAATCTCAATACTTGAAGCGTTAATTTCACCACCAACATCAAAAAACCTAGCGTCGAAGTTTGGTCGCTCAAATACTATCGAGACACCTGTTCCAGAAACAGTGTCTCCAGTAGCAGTAATAGACCTAATTTCAAAACGAGGATCAAGTGTGCCTGGCTGACCATACGCTTCGTTGGCATCGTAATAATAATCACCGTCTTGATCGCTAAAATTAGTAAACGTACGAGGAGTTTGTGTATCGAATTGTACTCCTAATATTGTGTTGAAGTTACCCGCTATACTAGTAGCACTAACTGCGCTTAGCTGTAGCTCTCGTAGTTGCAGAGCCACCTCGTACGTCTGACTTCTAAGGAGTACAGCACCGTTAAAAGCACCGTGCCGAGCTAATACAATGGCAGAAATTAGCACCATGATACTGATACTGACCATTAATTCAATCAAACCAAAACCAGCCGGGCTGCCGGATTTCTGACGGCTTATACGAGTAAGTGACTTACTTTTAGAATGTAAAAAGTGTAATAACATCAATCGATGTAAAAAAGACCAATAAAGCGCCGGCTATCAAAAAAGGGGCAAACGGGACTGCACTTTTCATTGTAAGTCTGCCTGATAAAAAAGGTAAGGTGAGTTTTCCCCTCGATAGACTTGCCATTAGTAGTATTCCGACGCTAACTATTGCTCCAATCCAAAACGACCACACAATAAATGAAAAAGTAAGACTTGGACCAACTAAGAGCGCGAGTGGGAATACTAGTTTGACATCTCCAAAGCCAAGCCATTGCCCTTTAGAGATAAACCACAGCAAGAAAAATACTCCACTAGCAATCGCTGCCGCCAAGACGGCGTACAGTAGATAAATGGTCGATATTATTCCCTGCCAATATTGCCACGCCAGCAAGGATGCCATTATACCGAGCAGCAATAGCACTAATATGTCGGGAATGATGTAGTGCCTGATGTCGTAAACCACTATTACCACTAACACACTGATAATTAACCAAAGAAACGCTGCCTCTAAAGTCGAAGTGGCGACCATAAGTGCAATCGCAAACAAGGTGCCAGTTCCCACCTCTACCACTAAGTACCGAGCTGAAAAAAAACTTCCACACCCACGACAACGACCGCGCAAGCTAAGGTACGAAATTACTGGAAACAATTCATAAAAACGCAGTGTTTTTCCGCAGGACAAACAATGTGAGTTACCGGATAACGATTTACCGGTATTGAAACGATATATAACCACGTTGAGAAAGCTGCCGATAATAGCACCAAATCCAAAACTCATAGCAATCTGTACCGCAACTGGTAAAACCTCTAAGGTAGATAGCATTCTTTACAGTATACCGTAGCTATTACTAGGCTTTAGCGGTTATACAAAAAGCGCCTGGCGGCGCTTTTTGTAGTTTTTAAATTGCGATTAGTTACAGACGTAGTCGCTGCTTCCTAGCGGAGTACTGGTTTGTAGAGCGTTACCTGAAGAGTCAACGCACCAGTTATCAGACGTAGCAAGTGGCATCTGTACTGCCCATGCACTAGCGGAGTCATGGCAGATACCAGCAGTAGCAGTTGAGACTGTAGTGTCACCTACCCCCATATCATCGTCTGCATCAAGGCCATTTGCAGCAGCGGCGTCACCTAAGCGTTGGATGTCAGTATCAGCACACACACCTTCGTAACTGAAGCTGTTTGAGTTGTAGAAGATTTCAGCTTGAGAGCGAATATTACTCATGGTTTGCTTGATAGCTGCATCGTTACCACTATCTCGCGCATCGTTCAAAGAAGCGAGTACTACCGCGGCGAGAATACCGATGATAGCAATCACAACCAACAGCTCGATGAGAGTGAAACCGCGTTGTAATTTATTGATCATAATTGTAAATACGTTATTAATTAATATCTGATTTTCATGTATCAGCTGCGTACATAGAAACCAGACTAACCTACGTTATAGCGAGGTGTATTTATATTATACGTGCTTTCCTTTTAATTTATTTTTTTGCTCGTGGAAAACAAAAAGCGCCTAGAGGCGCTTTTTGTTTTCCTTGCATCGAACTTAGCTACAAGTGTAGTCAGTTCCAGAACTAATTACCGTGCTAGAGGCTGATCCAGCATAACCAGTGCTATCAATACACCAGCCGCCACTGGTTGCTAGAGGCATCCAGGCAGCCCATTCCGAATCACTGTCATTACATACACCAGAAGTAGCTGATGCAGCGGCGTCATCTGCATGCGCTCCGTCAGCATCGGCTCCGCCTGCTGCTGCTGCGTCTAGTAATCTCTCTACATCAGCATCCTCACACAAGTCAGTGTAAGAAAAGGTACTGTCGCTATTGTAGTAAATCTCAGCTTGTGAGCGAATATTACCCATGGTTTGTTTAATTGATGCGTCCGAACCACCATCCCGCGCATCGTTCAAAGAAGCGAGTACTACCGCGGCGAGAATACCGATGATAGCAATCACAACCAACAGCTCGATGAGAGTGAAACCGCGTTGTAATACTTTTTTCATATTTTAAAACTAATTATCTTAAATAGTAGTGCCACAGTATAGGTACCTATATTTAGTGAGGCTATCTTAATTATACGAAGCAGTTGCCGCGTGTTTTCTCTAAATGGGGAAAACTTAGAAGTTGCTTGTTAGATTATAGATTGGCATCAACACGGAAGCCAACAATACCCCGACCCCGAGACCGAGCGCCACAATCATCGCTGGTTCAATCAAACTAATTAGAGTGTCCACCGCGTTATTAACTTCTCGGCGATAGAAGTTTGAAAGCGTCTCTAAAATATTTGCTAAACTACCGGTTTCTTCACCGACCTTGGCCATCTGAGACAGAATTCCGGGAATCTCTGAATACTCCCCGATTGCATCAGCAAAGGACCGTCCGCCACGCACCTCTTCAAGAGTGGTCTCAAGAATCTCCTTAAAGACCAGGTTGTCTACGACATCGGCTGTTACTTCAATAGCCTGTACGATTGAGATACCACTGGAGAGCATGGTAGACATGTTGTCACAAATACGGGTTAGAAGTAGTTTGCGCTGCAAGTCTCCAATATACGGAATCGATAAAATAAACTCATCGATAGTACGTCTCCCGACTCCGGTTCTTGAGAACTTCCATAAGGCGGCACCACCTCCAGCTATCAGCAACAAGATGATGCTAATGTAGTTGACCATGAAGTTAGAAATGCCGATTACCAGCTTGGTATAAATAGGCAATTCTTGACCAGATTCAGTCAAAATCCTCGCCACACTTGGAATCACCAAGGTGAGCATCAAGGCCATCACTACAAAAAAGATTGAGATAACAAAGGCTGGGTACACTAGTGCATTGCGAGCCTTAGAAATAATTTCATACTGGCGGTCTAAGTAATCGGCTAAATAATCGAACGCTTTTTCGAGTGAACCAGATTGCTCGCCAGAACGCACCAAGTTGACATAAAAAGCTGAAAAGACTGATGGATGGGCTGCCAATGCGCGTGATATAGACGTACCAGCTTGTAGGTCTTCGACTACTTCATTCAAGACCACACGCAGTTTTTCATTTTCTGACTCAGCCGAGAGTAAGCGAAAGATTCGTAGTGGCGAAACTTGTGCCTGAAATAAGGTGGCAATCTGGCGAGATAGAATAACTATTTCCTTATTTGATACGCCTTGAAAAAAAGATAATTCAATGTTTACCAGACCAGACAATCCTTGCTGTTTGGCTACTTCATCAATTGATATGATGGTGTATCCGCGTTTTTGCACCGCTGAAATAGCGGCGTCAATACTAGGTGCCTCTACGGTTCCCTCCCGCTGCGCGTTGGTGCTGTCGAGTGCTTTATAAGTAAACAACATACGTAAATATTACAGGAGCCGTTCGAGACCTTTTGGATTAAATGAATAAAGGAAGGCGTTCTCAACTGTAATTTCTCCGGTCTGTACGAGGCGAGCGAGCGAGCGGTTCATGTCAATCATTCCTTGCTCAAGTCCTGTCTCAATCACTGAACCAATCTCATGTACTCGATTTTCACGAATCAAGTTACTGACCGCGTTATTGTTTATCAAAAGTTCATAGGCTGGTACTAACCCACCGGAGATGCGTGGAATGAGTCGTTGAGAAAAGATGGCGATTAGCGAACCTGCAAGCTGGACTCTAATCTGGTCTTGTTGACTACCAGGAAAACTATCGACAATACGGTTAATGGTTTGCGCTGCGTCATTGGTATGGAGTGTCGAATAGACCAAGTGCCCGGTCTCAGCCGCAGTCACTGCCGCCGCAATTGTCTCGGCATTACGCATTTCTCCCACAAGAATTACATCGACGTCTTGACGGAACGAAGCATTGAGCGCTGCTTCGAAACTCTTGGTATCAATACCGACTTCGCGCTGATCGATTAGAGCTTTCTCTTCTTGATATACGTACTCAATTGGATCTTCAATGGTTACGACGTGTTCAGCCCGATTCTTATTAATAGTATTTACCATGGCGGCCAGAGTGGTTGATTTGCCTTGTCCGACTGGACCTACGCACAGAAAGAACCCTTGGTTACGCTGAGTAAAACTTTCCAAGATTGGTGGCAGATGAAGTTCATCTAGAGTGCGAATTACATTTGGAATCAAACGTAGCGCGATACCCATACGGCCTCGTTGGTAAAATGCATTCCCACGAAAACGTACTCCTTCAGCGTTTTCGTAAGAGAAATCTATTTCTTCATATTCTAGATATCTTTTGTACTGATCTTCGCGCATTAAGAGCTTCGCAAAACTATCGACATCACCATCAGTGAGAATTGGTTTTTTAACGAGCGGAATCAAACTGCTAGAGACCCGCACCATTGGATGCGCATCCACAGAAAAATGTAGGTCAGAGGCTTTCTCTTGAATTATCAGTTCAATCAGGGCTTGTAATTCTTTTCGATAATCTACTGACATATACTAGGATTTGTTAACTAGGGACTCTACTTTCTTCACGACTTCACTAGGAATCGATTCAGCCTTAATAATGTATCCAGCTGCACCAGCCTGCTTGGCTGAAGCGACGTCTTCAGCCTGACCTTGATTAGACAGTACAATCATAGCTGTTTGTAAATCTGGATATTCTTTCTTGATGGTGCTTATGAGTTCGACACCAGTCATACCGGGCATAATCATGTCCAATAGCATAGCGTCATACTCTTGTGATTTTTCTAGCACTGCCAACCCATCAGCGGCACTTTCAGCTGTTTCTACAGTATGCCCTGCTTCGGAAAATTTAGTGGCATACATGTCACGCAAAAAGGCATCATCATCAATTAGTAGGAGTTTCATCACTTTTTATTATATCGGTCGGAGGCAGTTCTGGTGAAGAGTTATCGACATCTACTTCTGTTTCTGGCAAGTCTGGTTCATTGCCGACCTGACTTCTAAAAGCCATCATTTCTTCAAATGGGATTTCGTGCTTCAAGGCTTTTATGATTGCGTCCTCAAACATACTGACAAAGCCATTTTTCCGAGCTACGGTCAAAAACTTTTCTTCCGGAGCATTTTGCAAAATTAATTCTTGCATCTCTTCGTTTATTTCAAGTACTTCACTGACCGCAGTTCGTCCTCTCATACCGGTTGAACAACCGGGTGTTTTTTCTGGTTCCATAATAGTTGTGCGTTCTGGGATGCGGCCATGATATTTTTTCGGTAATGTCTTGAAAGCTTCGTCAATTATCAAATTGGTGCTGTGATCAATTGGTTTTTCGATTCCAGTTCCATCACATAGACGCCGCGCCAAGCGCTGTGCTATAGCAAGCTTAAGAGTAGGCGCAATTAGGTATGGGTCGACCCCCATATCAATTAATCGCGGGATGACCCCAACCGCATTGTTGGTGTGGATGGTGGACAACACTAAGTGACCGGTAAGCGCAGCCTGAATGGCCAACTGCGCTGTTTCTTTGTCTCGAATCTCCCCTACCATAATAATATCGGGGTCTTGTCGCAACGAAGCTCGTAGTCCTTTGGCAAAGGTATACCCTATCTCCGGCCGAACTTGGGACTGACTAACTCCATCGATTGAATACTCGATTGGATCTTCTAGTGACATCACGTTATTACTCACACGATCAACTTCTCCGAGCATTCCGTATAAGGTGGTCGACTTACCAGAGCCAGTTGGACCAGAAATGAGAATGATGCCATATGGTTCTTTTACAATACGCTTGATGATATCTAGGTTTTCTGGCGCTAAACCAGTTTCTTCCAATGAGTGGACGCCTTTTTCGTTGTCCAAGATACGCATCACTACTTTCTCGCCATGATTGGTTGGCAATACTGAAACACGAAAATCTATTTTGCGATCATCGAAGGTAGCTGAAAAACGCCCGTCTTGAGGCTTTCGCCGTTCATCTAGTCGCATCGAGGAAAGAATTTTGACTCGTGCGACTACCGCCATATGGACATTTTTTGGTAATTCAAGACTGGTGGCTAACTCACCATCAACCCGAAACCGCACTCCTACTTTAGTTGGTGTTGGTTCGATATGAATATCAGACGCTTTCCCATCCACCGCGTAACGCAAAATAGTGGCTACAATTTTTGTTACCGGAGCATCTTCTTCAATATGCTCATAGGTTTCTTCCTCCTGACTTTCATTGGTGCTAGCAGCTATCTCAGCATCGAGATCACTTTCGAGATTCTGTAGTGCCATTCCAACATCCCCTTTTAAGTTAGTGTAAAATTCTTGGAGTTTAGTAATTTCTTCATCGAGTAGATAGAAGAGGCGATAAGAAAGATTGTTCTTAGCACTAATAAAATTCAAAGCCTCCCGCATCTGCAAATCATCGGGATTACTACTTCCGACCTTGAGAATACCGTCTTCAGTCTCGAGCGGCATTACTCGATAGTGTACGGCTGAGTCTTGGGGGATATAATTTAATATTTCTTGAGTGATATTGAACCCTTCTGGTATTTCATAGGTGGGAACTTGATAGTACTTAGCCAATACTTCCTTTATCTTAAGTCGTGGCACCTCCACCTCATGTAAAACCTCTTCGTATGTCTGTCCATTTTCACGTAATACTTCTGCTCTGGAAGCAGCATCGGCAGTAAGTACCCCTTGCTCTGTGAGTTGTTGTATCGGGTCCATATGCCCAGCTAGTTAGCTACTTGATAGGTACGTGGCGCAAAAGGATCAGATCGACCAACAGGCTGATCTTCTACTGGTTCGGTGTAATCAATCAATGATAAGAAGCGGGGATCTTCAAATATAGATAAGTTTGGATCCATCGCATCGAGTTCACGTCGGTGTTGAATGAACATTTGAGTCTGGGAAATCATAGTTTGGTTAGATACACCAGTGGGAGAAGAATCTAATGTACTCGCTTCTCGTTGTAAGTACAAATAATAGGCTGCGTAGGCAACCGCTAGCAATCCAGCAACAATAAAAATGTTTTTTACAGTATTATTCATATGTTCATTGGCTGATTATTAAATGTTTGCTGCAACTCTTCTTGAGGACTCGGATCAAGATGAGAATATGTCACTAATTCAAGCTCAGCGTTGAGAAAACCTCCTTCCGCTGGTGAGAGGGTTAGTTGATGCACCTCCAGCGGGTAGTGATTAGTCTCTAAAGCAGAGAGGAAATTTTTGACTTGCTGATAATTTCCAGCAAAAGAGACGCTGAAGGCATGGGCGGTTGGTTTTTCACTCACTGTAGACACACTACTGGTGTTGGCAAATTGTCCGCCGGCAGCTTGTTGATTCGTATTGGTATAAGCGTTAGTTGTTCCACTATTGTCTTGTGAGCTTTCATCATTTCTAACTCCATCATAGGAGACACTATCGAGTATACCGCCAGTCCGCTCTACAATTGTTTGAATGTCACGCGGCACTAAGAGAATATCGACGGTATTTGGCATGTACGCCAACAAGCGTTGTCTGTCATCAATAGTGGTGCTGTCTATAGTAGCGACCATACTCATCAATTTCTGGTTTACCATGGTCACTTTTTCGATTTCAGTTTGATAGGTAAGAATTTCGTCCTGCGTCTGCCCAATCTCCTCAAACGTCGGTCGTATGTAAGTAAAAATTATACCGACCGCAAGTAGTAACAATCCAATCTGTGCAAAAAGTCCTTTAGGTATCATAGGCTGGTGTCATTAGTGCTCGTAGCAATACCTCCCTCTTCTTCAGTTGCTGGAAGTGTGGTAGTGGCTGTGCTGGCACTGGTACTGGTGCTGGTTTCTGTCTCATCTGGAGTTGAGGTACTGGTGGCTGGCGGTAGCGAGTCAATGAGCACAGTGTACGGTATCGCTGTCAAAGGAATGTCTAATACCGCAGTAAAGCTAATAGTGTCTGCCGCGCTCAACTCACTCGCTTGCGCGATGGTTATCTCGTCGACTGTGACGTCTCCAATTATAGTGTTGTTAGCAAACAATTCTCGTTGAAATGCAGCTGAGTCAAAAGAGTCGCTACTAATAGCCGTGGCCACCGTGAGAGATTCATCACCGAATCTCTCTAGAGTCAATTGAGAAAATTCACTACTGTTAGCTGTCGAGTCTTCGAGACTCAGCAACATGTCTACTATAGAAACACTGGCGTTTAGACGATTCTCTGCATGAATGAGTCGAGCGTTGAATTCTCGCACCTGATCCATTTCTTCCTCACTGAAGTTGGCAATAGCAGAGTTTAATTCAGATACCGAGGTATCCATTTGTCGGTCGATGTATTGGTGGTACAAAAATAGCCCACCAGCCGCTACCAAGGTTGCCCCGAATACTACATAGCTCACCAATGAGAAAACGTAAACCTGACGTGCAGGAACTGAGCGGGATCGGCGAGACGGACCTCGCTTAGGTATAAAAGAATTATTATTTTCTTCAGCCATATCTACTTATCAATTATACGCTCTGGCCTTTGCCAGTCGGTATGGCACTGTGGAGAAATTATTCAAACTGTCGTAACGCGGCTCCGAGCGCTACCGTAAATGATGGCCCAATCTTATGAAGAGTATCCTCCATAAACGCTGGATAAGCAACTTTTCTAAAGGGATCGGCTAACAAAACATCTTGCTCGAGCGACTGGGAGACTTGTTGCAATACGCTCTCAAACACTGCCCCACCACCGGAGAGGTAAACTCGTTCTATTTTACAATCGTTATTCTTTTCGTATTCGGCTATCACTTGTTTAAATTCACGCAGTGGTCTTTCGTAATGGCTGGTGTGAATTTTTTTGATAGTTGCATGGTCAGTATCACTTTTGCCAATAGTCTGTTTTTTTAGCTCCGCTTCTTCAAAAGATAATTTTAATTCTTTAGAAATTTCTTCTGTTATATAGGAACCACCAGCGCGCACTCGATGCATTCGCATCAATGATCCTTGATTCGCTATAAATAGTTTGGTTGAAACTGAGCCAATATCAATAATTGCTACCTGACTATCTGACCGGCGATACAAACTCCGTACGGTACTAAAACACTCTATTTCGGTTGGCGGTTCGTTTAGTCCGGCAAATTTCATCAGTGTCTTGAAGCGTTCGAGCGCGTTGTTTTGAATCGCTGCAATTAAAATTTTATGGGTAGCATTGCTGCTCTTATCTCGATTAGCGGTTGGGTTGCTAACTTCTGCCCAGTCCAGAGTAACCTCACTCAGTGATGCAGGGATGACTTTTCGAGCTTCAATTCTAACCAGCGGGGAAAGATCTGCGTCAGGTTCTGCTACCAAACTGACGTTGGTAACAAAGCTAGATGACAACGGCATTGCAAACACAGCCTCTTTGGCACTCACCGCAGACTCTCGGAGTATATCGATTAAGGCTGCTTGCTCTTGTTTAGCTGAAACAGTTACTGATTCGCCGATAGACTTATCAGCATACGGACCAAGCTGGAGCTCCCCATAGGTCGCGAGGGTTAGTATCCCCTCTTTATCATGTAGCTCAACAACTTTAATTGAAGAAGAGCCAATATCAACTCCTACCACCTTATACGTGGATGAAGATTGTTGTGTGAGGTTTGATAAAAAACTAAATTTCATACCCATTGAACACCCATTATAGTAGCATGGGTAGTACATTTGCTACTGCCATGATGAACATAATTATCTCACTTATCGATATAGTTTTTCCGCCGCGGCAAAGCCAGCAGTTAATTCGTGCTGTAGAGGAACGAATGTCTTCACATTTACATATCAGCCAGACGAGCGAAGGAGTATTTACCTTAACCTCCTACCAAGATTCAGTAATTCAAGCTCTTATAGTTGAAAATAAGTATTATCAAAATCGCCGGGCGGCTAAGTATCTGGCCACCTTTTTAGATAGTTTTATTGAAAGCTTAGCCGCCGATAAGGTGCTCCTGGTCCCTATTCCTCTTAGCACTGCTCGGCAGCGGCAGCGTGGCTATAACCAAGTGGTAGAAATCATTCGCCAATGTAGTTCGGCAGAGCGTTCAATAATGCTTCTTAAGCGAGCCAAAGACACCCCACCCCAAACCAGCTTAAACAAGTCAGCAAGACTACGTAATCTCTCAGACTCATTTGCGGTGAATGAATCAAAGCTACAAAAAATCCCTATTGGCAGCACCGTCTTACTAGTTGATGATGTGGTTACTACCGGAACTACTCTAAGAGAAGCTGCGGCTGTACTTAATGATGTATTACCTACTAATTGTCAGCTTTATTGCGTCGCACTCGCGCACTAATGTTGGTTGGAGACAATGGTTCCGCCACCTTTTTAATCACCTGCTTCATATCTACATGGTAGCTTTTGCTGTCTTTGTTTAGTTTATAGACCTTGTAGATTTTAAATAGCTGGATTAAGCGCAATATTGCCAGGTTGCCGATAAATTGCGGAGCTAGCAAAGATACAATAACTGCCATGTTAAGGAGCGAATAGGAGGAAAAGAATTTTTTATCTGGAATGTACACAAACACCGAGCGTAGTGTGAACTCCATCAAGAACACCATTCCAAAAATTATCTCAGTATTTCTTACCAAACTATGGAACCCTTCTTCACCTACAAAGTATCCACGATACTCAATCAAGTCGGCCACCAAAAAAAGTACCAACAGCAGGTTAAAGTATAAGAGAAATTGATTGAGAATATAATTTTCTTTTGTACCAAGATCAAAAGCGCGATCGACTGTCTCTAAGACTTGTAATTTTTCTTCAGAAAATCTCATGTCGCCATTGTAGCACTCAAATCAGACAATATAAAAACTGCGCGGTAAGTACCGCGCAGTTTTTATATTGGTGTACGTAACTATTCCACTCTCAATTCAGCAGAACCTGTCATACTAGCTGAACCTTCTGTAGTGTTCGCTTCAACGTCAGCGTCAGCATCCATAGTGGTTGATGAATTGTCATCTTCGTCCATCATGCCGTTCATTTCACCATCCATTGATGCGTCCATATCGCTATCGACTCTTGCGTCAAGCATAGCTTCAGCTTCTCCACCCAACTCAGTCACAAGCGAAGCTGCTGTATCAAGTGCTTGGTCTGAACCACTTCGCACTTCAGCTTCTAGCTGTGCAAACATCATATTAAGACTATCTAATTCTGCTCGAGCTTCGGCATTAGCGTTAGCATAGGCTTCGTTTAGTTCTGCTCTCACATCAGCAATAGCGTCTAGAGTAGCGTCAACATTGGTTGATACCCCAGTGGCCAAACTGCTGCGTAGCGATAGTAGGCTAGATTCAGCCTCAGCTTTTGCATCATTGATTTGCTCCTGCATCTCTGCTTCGCTCATCTCAACTTCGGCAGTATTGCTTTGATAGATTTCAACGGCAGCTACTCCACCGATTATTACCACTGCGGCGATAATAATGGCTCCCATCGCACCGATTCCTTCTTGGTACATTTTTGGTTTATACATAAACATTACTTAATTAATGGGTAATAAAATGATTACTCTTAGGTTAGTCTTCGTCTTCGTTAGTATCATCCTCAGAATCATCGTCGGTTTGCATGTCGATAGCTAATTCTTGCCAGTTCTTATCAACTTTGGCAGTAAACTCATTCCATGATGCCTCAGTCCATTCACCTGCTGCTTCAACTTCTTTCCCAAAGTTGTCTAGCATGTCATTTGCTTTGAGTTTTTGCTCTGCTTCTAAGCGATCTGCTTTAGCAAGATACTCTTCTCGCATTGCATTCCATTTTTCTAAATAGTTTTCTGTTAGTGAATCCGTCATATGTATGTGTGTATTTTTTTATTTTTTATTGAATAAACTTCAACACCTTAATTAGTGTGTTGTGTTATGTGTTTCCTTTAGGTTGTATTAACCCCGCTTCACGAGTCGCACGATGTAGAGCAAGATTACTGCTCCTACAACTGCCACTAGGAGACTGTAGAGGTTGAATCCGGTCACTCCAGCTCCTCCAAAAAGACTAAAGACAAATCCACCTAATAGTCCTCCGACTATCCCTACTACAATGTTTAAAAATATTCCTTGTTCGGCGTTGGTTTTAGCAATCATTGATGCAATCCAACCAGCAATTCCTCCTAATACAATCCAAGCTAATATACCCATAGTTTCATTTCTTATCTTATAACAACTATATTGTAGTAAATTTGTACAAATTTGTAAACTTTACAATCACCAGCCTCTATACTCTGTTTAATTGTACAAAAAGAGGTACTTGTACGAAAATGTATTATTTAGTATACTGACGGTATTAAATACTGAATATAAAATATGAAAATTAGATCGACTGCAGAAGTCCGAAAACATTTTCAAGAAGTGATGGACCATGTCCACTACACAAAAGCACCGATAATTATTACCAAAAATCGCAAGCCGTGGGTAATGGTCCAATCACTTCCTGATGATGACAAGGAGCTAGAGAAAATTGTCTCTCTTGCAAAAAATGCCTCGTAGAGGCATTTTTTATTTATCGTTCAAGTGTAGCTTGCTTTCTTCGATCGCTTTCGCTGCGAAGTTCTTTTCTCGGTGTCTCAAATATCTATACCCAAAAACACTTACTATAGCCCCCGCCACGTACCCTACTATCAAATCCACCATGGTGTCTTCGAGACTAGGTTGCATTTTATTCTCCGGCAATCCAAGCTTATCAGCAATGTATTCATACACTTCCCATAGACCTAACAACATAGCGCTGAAGGAAAATCCAAATATAGAAGTGAGTAGTGGTACTGACTTCAACTGACTTTGAGAGTAAATTTCTTTCAAAACGATAAATCCCAGCAAAGTAAGACCAAAACCCGCCCAAAAGTGCAGCACTGCATCCCACCAATAAAATGTGTCGTAATAATGATTTACCTCTCCCAAAAAAAGTGTACCGAACAAAAACAATAGTATTCCGAAGCGCAATCCTTTAGATAAAACTATCTCATATCTATTTTCTAATATGTTTGGTAAGAAACTTAATATTAGAGTCAGAGTCAACACAAACATTGTTGACCAGTTGTTCAAAATTGTCGCTGAGATAAGAGAGTATCCAACAATAATTATTATGGCAGTATGCACTACGTAATGAGTTTTTTTCATAGTAGTAAGTATAGCTCGAAAAGAGCTAATTTAGGTACTCCACTTTTCTAACAGATACCGTCGTGGTTTTTGACTCCATTCAGCGCCAGCGTAATCCACTCCTATGCGAGGCGTTTTGGTGATTTTATTAACCACAACTCCTTTATCCTCAAACCATATGCCTGTTTCTTTTGACGCTGCTTTACCTGAGATATCTAATGAAAGTTCTAACCGCTTCCCTACCCGACCCGGTCCAGACACTGACTTGAGTGCACGAATTAATATCGCACTCGGATAATTCTCTTCTCTCACAGTTATATTCAACATCAAATGGATGCCATAAATTAGATAAATGTATAGATGTCCGGCTGGCCCAAACATCGGCGCATTGCGCTGTGTCTGACCCTTGCTGGCATGCGAGGCCAAATCATCAAATCCGTCATAAAGTTCGACTTCAGTAATCATATCGGACCAAACTTTCTGTCCTTTTTTACGCACCACATATTTACCCAGGAGTTCCTTAGCCACCACTTCTCCCGGCCGATTAAAAAACGCTTTGTTGAGCTGAGTCATATTTATTTCACTATAATATGTACTCGAAAAGATTTCTCCTACCAACTACTACACGCCGGCTCTCCACTACACACCATCCAGGCCCAGGTAGGACGTGCGGGATCATAAAACTCTTCACCTGCTTCCGGAAAACTTTCGGGACCATTGATATGACTTAACAACTTGTAGTCAACGCTGTTAGACATGTATAGAAATCCAGACCAACCGACAGTTTGTCCGGAGGGATCGAGTGGCAACTCAGCAATATAATCTGGAGCCAGCCAAGGAATATAACCATTTGGGCCAGTGGTTCCTCGACTGCCGCCGTTTTGATTCGCTCCCCACCATGCACCTCCAGTACTAGGATAGTTACCATGAACAGAGTGGTATGCCTCGAGCGCCACCTGCATTTGCTTTAAAGAAGCTTCTCGGAACGTATCCCTAGCGACAGACCTGGCTTCATTAAGTCCCGCGAGCGCGATACTGGCCAAAATACCTATAATCGCAATCACTACCAAAAGCTCGATGAGCGAGAAACCTTTTATATTATTTCCAGACGATTTCATATTATTAAAATGAATTACTCTAATCGAGGCGGTGCGTCAGCTGGGTAGACTACCGTTTCTCCAGCTGGTGCTACTATTTCTCCTGTATTTTGAGTGGTAGATAAAAAGTAAAAAATAATTCCCAAGGCTATTAGAATTATTACCACAAACATAACGTTGGCTTGACTGGGAGTACTAATCAAACCACCAGAGTGGTGCATAATCCAACCAGTCAAACCACTGGAATTAGACCTAGACTGATTACTCTGTCGATAGTCAGCTGACATACCAAAATAGTAGCATAGCGACTACGCTTGTTTTTTCAATATAAAAACACCCTAGGAAGGCTAGGGTGTTTTTATATACGTTAGTTGTTAATGAATTGGTATCCAGTGCGGAACTGGTTGGTTGGAACTATATTGTACGTAGTTCCGTTTGTTACTCCGTCAGTGTTGCTTGAGAATAATAGGCTATTCAAAGCAACTCGGTGACTACCAGCCGCAGACGCGTCTACTGTTACAGTCAAGGTAAAGGTTTCAGATCGTCCTTCACGCACTACATATACTCCGTCTGAATGTTCGCGAGCGGTTGAATCAAGTGTAGCATCCAAAGCGGTCGGAGTACCAGAAGTGGTATCTACGGTGTACTGCACACCTCCGAGGCTAGACAAGCTTGAAGTTGAAGCTTGGCTGGCGATGTAGAAATCACCTTCTACCGCTTCGACTTTGAATTCAATACGGAACTCACCGACGGTATCGTCTCTGGCAATGGTTTTCGTTGACATCTTTACCCCCTCAGTTGGGACATAGACTCCAGTGGCTACCAGTGTTTGAGTTTTACCGTTGACAGCGCCTGAGAATGAATCTACATCATCATCACCTTCAGCCTTGGTCATATCTCGCTCAGCTGAAGTAATGTTGGCGATAATAGTTTCACCGTTGCTGTATCGAGTAGTTGGTTTTAAATCAACAATCAGCGTGACATCTTCTGTTTCATCTTCATCGATAGTTACTTTATTATCGATATCGAATGATACGAGGACGTTGTTGGCAGTGTAGTTACCAGTAGTTACAATGTCATCTTTTTTGAAGGTTTTGCTGCCGATTTTTAGACGCACGTCAGAGACAACGTCATCAAACACAGCAGCACCAGTTTGGATGTTGACATAAAGCTTATCTAGCTCAATGTCTCCACCTAGGGCTTCAATACTGTAGCTAAGCAACGTCACATTGTTGGTGCGCTTATTGTCATCTACCACCACGGTTCGTTCTTGTGGGTTATTATCTTGAGTTTTAAACTTCAATTCTTCCCCATCACCGCGCTCGACGATACTAAAGGCAACACTTTCTTTGAGGTCACCAGTAGTGGTATCGGTAGTGACTACATTGTCAGCATCCTTGTACCGAAGATTATCAACACTCACGGTCCAGTCAGCGTTGTTTCCAGCGCCATCGACGCTCTTTTGCACACTAACAGCAATAATAACTTCCACTTCTTCGTCTTCTTCAAGAATAATATCTAGACCCGAAAGACGAATGGTACCGGTATTTCGGTTAAGAAAGTCATTGCGGTTGTCAATATTTTTATCAGCAATTTTGTCGCCATCAATCCAGATTGAGATGTCTTCAAACACATCCCACGGATCGCGCTCGTCATTACCACTTGCAGCTACCAGTGAGATGTCCATACGGGTAAGCATGATATCTCCGTTGTCTGCCTCCAAGGTAATGACCGCGATTGATGAGTCGGCTGCCGCTTCGCGGATTTCGTCATCATCAGCTTCATCTAGCTTCATGGTGCGTAGCTCACCTTCACCTTGCAATGGGTTGCTCGGATTATCAGGTGTAGTTGGTTTGTCTGGAGTGGTTGGTGAACCAGTTCCTCCACGACTATTCATGTGTGCTCGAGTCGAAGCACCTACAAATCCAGTACCTTGTGATAGACCTACTGGAGTGAGAATCTCTGCTCGATATTTGTTTTGGTATTTAATAACAGCGGCTTTAGTAGCAGGTCCAAAGTAAGTAGTCTCGTTACCAACTGATCCGACTCCGGATAGAGCTACTGTGGTAGCCGCATCGCTGTTGAGGAATCGTTGCAATTCCTTAACATCAGCTCCCGTCATGCCCATGCTTAAGTTTCGACTTAGATTAATAGTCGTCGAAACCTGTGATTGCCCGTTAGCCTGCGCTTGCAGTTGTTGCAGTTGAGCCAATAGAGCGGTGATTTGTGCTTGCAAGTCAGTTGTACTCTGAGCGTGCGCAGCTGGCACTGGTAATGCAGTTGTCATAACTGCCAGTGCCAAGGTACCAGCGGTCAAGCTGGTTTTTAGTGAATGATTCATTTTTGTTTTTTAATTAATTATTTTTTATAAGATTTTGTTTTGTTTAAGATATATATGTAATGACCACAATCCTCGACATTGTTTCGGTGTGTATTTTATTCAATATTCAATTGTCGAGGAGCAATTGCGGCCTTCCCGCACCTCTTTAGACACAGATAGATGACAAAGCTCACACTTTTTATTTTTGACTCAGGCACCTTTATAAGTGTGAGTTTTTTAGGCATACTGTGTCTATTGTTATGGAGGACATGATTCAATGGTTTGAAAACTTGTACGATGAGTATGGCGACGCTATATTTCGCCACTTATATCTTCGATTAGGTGATAGAGATAGAGCCAAAGAGCTCACACAGGATGTTTTCATGCGTGCGTGGCAATATGTTTCCAAAGGCAATACTATTGCACACGAACGAGCCTGGCTCTATCGAGCAGCACGTAATGCTTTTGTAAACGAAATCCGTACTGACAAGCGCACGTACTCGTATGAAACCATGGTAGAAGAAACTGGCTTTGATGTGATTGACAAAACAGCCAATACAAGTGCTGAAGCCAATCATCGAGAACTACTGCAGTATCTAGATGGACTCAAGAATTCATACCGTGAAGTACTGGTGATGAGATACATAGATAATTTGGACGTAATTGAAATTGCCGGAATTCTCAACGAGAACGAAACCACCATCTCGATGCGTCTCAAACGAGCGCTCGAAAAACTGAAGTCAACCTATGAATCAACTTCCTGAACATATGAAAAACAATTTTAATACAACTGAAGATTTGTTAGAGAAAGGCAAAAACATACGCTTGTCAGCTATTGAGCGTGAGGAAATGAAATCAACGCTACTATCGTATGCTCAGTTCCACACCCCTAAACAACATCCAAAAGAAAGTCCGTTCTCTCTTTCTTCAATTTGGATGCGAAGTCTCGCTTCAGCTTCATTAGCAGTAGTGTTATTTATCGGAACCAACTTCGCTTCAGCTGACAGTCTACCGGGAGAACTATTGTATCCAGTAAAGACTAATATTTTAGAAGAACTGGTTGCTGCTACTAAATTGAGTCCGGAAGACAAACTCACCTACCAACATGAGCGCTTCGAAACCAGATTGTTAGAAATACAAACTCTGGCTGAGCAATTATCTCTTACCGAGACTGCGCTGAATGATTCACACGTTGAATTACGAGAACTGGTTGATGAACTAGCAGTTCTGCTTAAGGAAGAAAATGAGGTTGATGATTTATACACTCTCGAACTCGTAGGTGATATTAGTGCCATGAATATGGTGATTGAAACCATTGTTCTAGAAAATGCTACCCAAGAACAACGTGCTGACTTTGAAAACAATAGCGACAGTGCCGAAGCAATGTATGACGAAGAAGTTACCAGCCTACTAACCACTGACAACGAAACTATCGAACAATATATAAGTACTCAACTGATAGAGATCAGCATTGAATTAGCCGAAAATGACCTCCAAACTGACACAACAGCCCAAGTAAATGAATATGTCGAAGATGCTGAGACATCCCTTCAAGATCAAGATTACCAAGATGTAGTGAATTTGGTCACTGAAGCGGTGCAATTGATTGTTACCGAGGAATACACCAACGACTACCAAGACGAGATAGCTGAGTAATATTTAGGGATTTGCTAAGTAAAATATTTTTTTGCAATTGGGCGGCGGTGCGGACAACCAGGCCAACAGCATGGTCGTTTTTGGTCAGCTAATACTTCTTCTTTAAATCTATCTAGATGTTCTTTTCTAGTTTCCGCTTTTTTCACGATTGTCACCCAACAAATCCATTCGTTACGAGCTAATGGAGTAAGTTCTTCCCATTTTTCTTTGAGGCATCGACTACCTTCAATCATAGCTTTCATGTCTTGCGGCAGTCGGTGTCGAAAGTCAATCTTTGTCATAACTAAAGAATACCAGACCTTGATTACACTTGTATCACTTTACACAAAAAGAACCCGAGCGGGTTCTTTTTGTGCCTGAAATACTAGGTGTGTTTACACTAATGTTTTAACGAAGTGCCCAAACAAGTGCAATCACCCATCCAATGAGGGTCCAACCAAGCAACAGGTTTAATAAGAAGATTTTAGTTGTCTCGGGATGTGCGCGCCATAGTGCAACCGAGAACGGGAGTAAATATCCTCCAGTCAGTAGAGCAATAATAATCGCTAGAATTTTTGTACCGTCCATATGTTTTTTGAATTAACTGCTAATCACGTCGTATTTTTATGGTAGCACAGTACAACTAAACACCGTGACACCTGGCCTCTATATTTAATACTCGACGGCAAACGCTTGGACGGCGTGTTTTAGTTCTTCTTTTAGTTTGAGACTGGCACTCTTGCTAGTAACTTCAAAAACGAAGGTGATATCTTCTTTGGTACTAGAGTGAACGTGGACTTTTGCAGTGGCACTATCAAATAGCTCTGGAAATTTTGTATCGAGTGTCTCAATCAAGGAGGTTTGCAGCTCTTCGACAATGGTAAATTTTTCGCGCGGCAACAAAAACTCAATCACCATGTGCTTAGGACGCAGCTTACTAAAGTTCACCACCTGATGATTACGCACGACGGCGTTTGGAATATACAGCAGCGCACCAGCCTCGGTCTTTATTTGTAGATTAGAAAAGGTCAACGAAGTGATTACACCCTTCGGAGTCTCGCCAACCTGGACATAGTCACCAATCTCATAATCATTAGAAAACATCATGCTGAACCCAAACAAGAAGTTCTTAATAAAATCTTGAAAAATCAAAACTATTGCCACTGCAAAGAGAGCGATGGAACTGAGAAAACTTTTTACTTCAATCCCAAAGAACCAAAAGAAAATGACAATAGCCACAATCACCGTCGCAGAATTCACTAGCGCATTTACGCCAATAGTGAAGTTGTCACTTTCCTCTTTGCTAATACCACGCCGATTTCGGTGATTCGAGACAATAAACAACCGGATGACATTGAAAAAGATATTAACGATTACGGTCAGGATAGCGACAGCAATCAGCTCACTAAGATACGCAATCGGCGGCAAAATCAACGCTTTGAATATTTGGATAAAGATAAGCGCCAACAGCAAAAGAAAGGTGCTTCGAAACACCCGCTTGCGGTGAGTTGATACGTTAAAATAACGCAACGTAATGAGCGCAAACACTTTCCTAATTGTGCTAATCTTTTTCTTCATATATTGAAAATAGTACCATCTGTAGACGGGTATCAAAGCCTGTCCTTACGTGGCGGAGGGTAAGGGATTCGAACCCTTGAAGGTGTTTAGACCTTACTTCGTTAGCAGTGAAGCGCTTTCGACCACTCAGCCAACCCTCCAGATTTGTGACTGGAAGAATAACACATACTTGCAATGAGTTCTAGATTTACCAAAGACTTGAATTGTCCATAGTAAATGGTACAAATGTCATGGAATAGAAATGGAAAGGATTTTTGAGATGCAACTTTCAGATAATGAGAAGGACGAGCAGCTGTACCAAGTTCTCAAGCGGGCCGGAGCTACTGATGAGGACGATCTGAGGAGTGTTGCCAAGAAATTACGCCCTCATATTGAGCCTGAAACAGTTCTGCAAATTAATGAAAGAGGTAGGTTAGAAGTTGATATCACCACCAGTATCGATGGCAGTTTCATCAGTGCTCTGGTGGTTGGCAATATGCATTGCGGCGCCTATTCCTGGCCCGACGGAAAAATGAATGGTATGAACCGTATCGGACACTGCGATCATGCAGTAAGTCGTTTGCTTCCAAATTCTCAAGTTGCTGACATCAGCAACGTTAGGTTCATGGAAAATATTGGTCTCAATCAACCAGTTAGGGTTTCACTCAATCTCAAAAAGGAAGTCGACATCCCGAGTGGCAAGTTGTCTATATTAGACACACAAGGCACCATCCTGGGTACCAACCGGCCAGCCTTTGTACCCTCAACAGTCACCGCGTTTCAACCTGCAGAAGCTCTGTAGCCACCCAACAGGTCACCTGACTTTGTTGGGTGATTTGTTTTTATTACAGAATCAAATCGCATGATTCTTACTTGTGATCAAGTACCTTGCACTCCACTAGAGTGCGTGGTATAAAACAGCCATAGATTCTTACTCCTCCCGAATTATATATTTAATTATATAATTAAATATATAATTAGTTATTAGCTAATTTCTATTTTTACTTATATATGGAACCAATTACTCTCGCGTTCCTGGTCACACTTGGAGCTGGACTAGCTACTGGTATCGGTAGTTTCCTAGCTTTTACTGCCAGACGCACAGACAAAAGATTTCTCTCATTCATGCTCGGTCTCTCTGCCGGGGTAATGTTGTATGTATCACTGGTTGAAATATTTCAAAAGTCTGTAGTCTCTCTAACCGAAGCTTTTGGCGACCCTGGGCTTGGGTACATGTACGCCACCATTGGCTTTTTTGGAGGTGTAATTACGATTGCGATTATCGATCATTTAATGCATCACGGTGAAACTAATCCCCATGATGCTCATGACGTAAAAGAAATGGATGACCCAGAAGAGCGTGAACGGAACGCACTTCTCAAGATGGGAACCTTCACTGCGATTGCTCTTGCGATTCACAACTTCCCGGAGGGACTGGCGACATTTCTCTCTACCCTGCAGGATCCAGCACTTGGTATCTCAGTCGCCATAGCGGTAGCTATTCATAATATTCCAGAAGGTATTGCTGTTTCTATTCCGGTCTATCATGCCACCGGCAGTCGGCTAAAGGCGTTTTGGTACTCATTTGCTTCAGGACTGGCAGAACCAATTGGTGCCATACTAGGATTCTTTATCTTAAGCCAATTCATTAGCGACCAGGTATTTGGCATTATCTTTGCTGGTGTAGCTGGGATAATGGTATTTATTTCACTCGATGAGCTGTTGCCAGCAGCACAAAAATATGGACAACATCACCACTCAATCATTGGTGCTATTACAGGCATGATGATTATGGCAGTGAGCCTAGTGTTGTTTATGGTCGCGTAATTGCGCTCGCTACTTTCTTCGATAAGCCAGGGGTGGTGACCGACGGTATGATGCAATCTGCCGTCGGTTTTTTAATCATAGCGGCAATTTTTTTAGCTGCAGCTAGTTTCATATCGGTGGTAATGGTCTGTACTCCCTTATCTAGTACCCCGCGAAATATGCCTGGGAAAACCAGTGCGTTGTTTACCTGATTTGGTAAATCAGAACGGCCAGTAGCTATCACCGCTGCTCCGGCGCGCTTGGCATCAACCGGCATGATTTCGGGAATTGGGTTCGCCATTGCAAATACAATTGGATTGTTAGCCATTTCTTCAATATGTACCCTAGCAATGGAGCCAGGACCAGATAGTCCAATCAATACGTCAGCGTCTTTAGACAATGCGAGCAAATCACCAGACAGTCGCTCTGGATTAGTGACTTTAGCCAAGTCTTCCTTGTACTCACTCAAACCACCACGCCCAACATGAATCGCCCCCATTGAATCAAGTACGATTACATTGGCTATACCGAAACTCACCAAGAGTTCTGCAGTGGCCTTGCCAGCGGCACCAGCGCCAACTATCACTACCTTGAGAGATTTAGTTTGTTTCTTTACTACCTTGCTAGCATTGATAAGCGCCGCCAGTACCACTATCGCTGTGCCATGCTGATCATCGTGCATGACTGGGATACTCAGGTCTTTAATTAACGCTTCTTCAATTTCAAAACACTTTGGTGCGGAAATATCTTCGAGATTGATGCCTCCAAAAGTTGGAGCAATCGCTTTCACTGCTGCAATGATTTCATCCGTATCTTGAGTATCAAGCACAATCGGAAACGCATCGACATCAGCCAACTCTTTAAAAATCGCACACTTACCCTCCATCACCGGCAAAGACGCTACGCCGCCCAAGTTACCAAGTCCTAGTACCGCTGAACCATCACTTATCACCGCTACTGTATTGCGCTTGATTGTGTAATCGCGAGCAGTAGCTGGTTTTTTGGCAATCGCACTACATACCGCCGCTACCCCCGGGGTGTACATCGTACTCCAGTCGGTTTTGGTTTTAAGAGCACCTTTGACACTGGTTTCGAGCTTGCCGTGTAGCTTCTTATGAAGCATAAGAGCTAGCTTATTGTAGTCTGGTTTCTTTTTGCTCGTAGTTTTTTTGGTAGCCATATTTCTTTGTGTAGAAGTTGCAGTATACGACAGGTCAGCGCGAACAACAAAAAAACCACCCGTGAATTGGGCAGTTTGAGGGGCGGGCACCATCGGTGCCCGCCCTCTCGGTCAGGCTCAGGCCGCTTCTTTCTTCTTCGAAGGAGCATTCTTCATACCCTTCGAGACAGAGGGATCATTGGTCGATTGACCATGATTCGCCGTCGCCGGGTGCTTGATCGTCTTACCGATCTTCTTCCGCGCTTCTGCCAGCGAATGGACCCCGTTGAGAATGATGCGGCCGCCGTTGTTGGCACGCTCAACTTCGAAATGAGCGAAACGATTATGCTTCGTCACCTTGAAGAGCTTGTCGCCATCGTCGTTCTTGTCGACTTGATTCCGGCGAAGCTCGTCTTCCTGGGCGACCGTCGGCGTGTACGACCCTTCTTCTCCGACCAGCCGGCAGTAATCTTCCGGGGTGACGCCATCGGCGGTGAAGAGGTCTCCTGCTGCCGGATCTTCACGTCCTTCGATACCGGTGAAGTGGTAGCGAGCGCCTTCCGTCGGCAGATCTCCGAAGAGCATCTGCGAGACATGGAAAAAAGCGGCTTTGTATTTTTCGCCCAGCGGCTGGATGAATCCGTAGCCCTTGTCATCGAAATACGTGATGACTTCCCCGATGTAGTGATTGCCGATTGTAACAGCCTTTTTGGCCATGATACCTCTCCTTCTGAATAGAACTTTTTAGCCTTTTGGCTATGTTTTATATAGTAGCACAGTTATTAACTTATGTCAATACTATTAAATATTAAAAAACACCTAGAGATACAATTATCAATAGATGTTGGCTGGTGTGGAGCATAAGCGCTCGCACTCGCCCCACACCAGCGTGGGACGTCAGGCCGCGGCTTGGACTTCCTTGTCCTCAATCAAACTGAGGTCGGTTGCCTTGGTCTTCCCTTTCCAGAGAACCATCTTGAAGCGTACGCGCGTCCCCTCAGCGAGAGAATGGCGCAGTTCTTCCGGAACATCCGAAATGTGGAGAAAGACTTCTCTTCCATTGTGATAGTCGATAATTATGAAACCATATCGAGCTTCCACTTTGAACCACTTAATGGCTCCTTCGAGAAATTGACCCTCGTTCAACACTTGAGGAGACTGAAGCTTAGGCGCCGTGCCCTGACTATTATTGTCGGTCAATTTATGACCTCCTTTATGTAGTGGTACTTATTGTCACATAACTGCGACTTCATGAAGTTATCATACTATTGACATAAAGTCAATAGTATAGCTTCGTTTGACATTGAATATTTGCTACAATGCTCTCATGCAACTTTCTGACCCGCTATCTGACTATGTGCGGATTGACGCACCACACGCCAAAGCCTTGAAACGACTCAATATAGCTACGGTTGGTGGCCTTCTCTATCACCTGCCGGTTCGCTACGAAGATATTAGTGATGTGCAATCAATTGGTGGCCTGGAAACTGGCCAGGAGGCCATTGTCTACGGACAGCTATCTGGACTGAAGACACGCAAGGCTTGGAAAAGCAAGCGCCCGATTGCCGAAGGTCAGGTCGAGGATGGTTCAGCCAAGATGAAAATCATGTGGTTCAACCAGCCATACATGGCCAAGATGTATCAAAATGGCGCCTACGTGAAACTGGTCGGCAAGGTAGCCGGTAGTGCAGATAAGCCATATCTATCAAATCCTGAAGTAGAACTACTAGACTCACTCCCAATCGACCGGCATGACTCGATTTTTAAAGACACAGCTGACACTGATGAAACACTTTATCCGGTATACCGTGAGACTAAGGGGGTTACGAGCCGTTGGTTGTATCACGCCGCCTTGCGATTATTTGAAAAAGGCGCCTTGGATAAAATCAAAGACCCTATCCCCCCCGTAATTCTTAAGAAATACCATTTACCAGAGCTAAAGACGGCCTTGGTCTGGATTCATTCCCCTAAGAAAGCCGAACATACAAAGAGCGCCCGCAAGCGATTCGCTTTTGAAGAAGTGTTTTATATCCAAATCCAAAAAGCCATTGAGCGGTCAGCGGTCAGCGCGGCTAGTACCTACACCTTTAAAACTTCCAAAGAACATATCGATGAATTCACCGACCGCTTCCCTTTTACCCTCACGACAGCGCAAGACACTTCTATTAAAACTATTCTCAATGACTTCAACGGCACGCACGCCATGAGTCGCTTGCTAGAAGGTGATGTCGGCTCGGGCAAGACAGCCGTGGCTGCTTCGACTGCCTATGCAGTCGCAACGTCGCGACCACCAGAAGGAAGCGGCAAGAAGATTGAATTTGGTAATTTGCAGGTTGCCTACATGGCACCGACTGAAATTCTCGCAAAGCAGCATTTTGAAAGTTTTATTGAATACTTTCAACATCTACCGATTCAGATTGGACTGATTACCGGTAGTGGTTGTATGAAATTCCCTTCCAAGTCTGATCCGACCAAGCCAACATCGATATCCAAAGCCCAGCTGCTGAAATGGGTGAAAAATGGCGAAGTGCCAATTGTGATTGGTACGCACGCTCTGATTTATAAATCAGTCGAGTTCAAGCATTTGGCGTATGTGATTATCGATGAGCAACACCGCTTTGGTACTAATCAGCGTAAGAAACTAGCCAAAAAAGACGCACGATTGCCACACTTGCTATCAATGACTGCTACACCAATACCTCGCACTCTAGCACTCACTATCTACGGCGACCTTGATATTAGCTTGTTAGATGAGATGCCTGTTGGTAGAAAACAAGTCATTACTGAGATTGTCACTCCCCCTCAAGCCGACGCTATGTATGAAAAAGTTAGGCAAGAATTAGATACTGGTCGGCAAGCCTATGTTATATGTCCGCGAATTGAAGAACCAGACCCAGACAGCGCTACCGCCCTCCAACTCAAGAGTGTTATTGCCGAGGCAAAACGTTTGAAAAAAGATGTTTTTTCTGAATACAAAACTGGCATCCTTCACGGCAAGATGGCTCCGGCCGAAAAAGACAAGGTGATGAAAGAGTTTGCTGAGCATAAAATAGATATTTTAGTCGCTACCTCGGTAGTAGAAGTCGGTGTCAATGTACCAAATGCTACCAATATCATTATTGAAGGGGCGGAGCGCTTTGGTCTATCGCAGCTTCACCAATTACGTGGTCGCGTAATCCGTGGTACTCATCAACCATACTGCTATGCAGTGACGGAAAGTAAGAGTGATAAAACCAGAGAACGACTTAAGGCACTTACTACTGCCAAGAATGGTTTCGAGTTGGCTGAGTATGATCTGCAATTCCGCGGTAGTGGTGAACTATACGGCGCTAAACAGTCAGGACTATCTGACCTTGGCATGGAAGCGATTAGAAATTTGAAATTAGTTGAAGCGGCGCGCGATGAAGCGCGTGATTTGGTAGCTACTCATCCTGATATTGAAAAAGATTTCCCACTCATTGCCGAGAAGGTAGCCCGACTGGCTGAAGTGCTGCATATGGAGTAGGGACAAAAGGGCCAGCAGCAAAGCTGCTGGCCCAGGCTTAGGAGAAAAGCCTTATCCTCCGTGACCCTCTTTTGGCTCACGAGATACTTGATCACCTCCTTTCGATGGGAGTTGAGTAAAGCGCATAAGCAATCTCCTTCTCTGGCTCGAAAGTCGGCGCGAAAGGTGCACCACTATTCACAGTACACCGCCTCGGGTGCAGTTGTAAACAAGCTGAATATTACAACTAATACTGTCCGCCAACTTGGACTCGAACCAAGGACCACAGAGGTATAAGCTCTGCGCTCTACCAACTGAGCTATTGGCGGATGTTGGTGAGAGAACTATAGCAAAACTCTCACTCAATAAAAAGTCGAAAGGCGTGCTGACTAGCACGCCTTTCGACTTTCCCTTAAATATTCCCTTCGCTATCTGGTGCAATCTCGATTACTTTGCTTGGGTCACCACCTCTCTCTTCACCATACTTTTCTTTAAAAGCATCTTTGATTTCAACACCGTGTTTTTTAAGTAGCGCTTCGTACTCATCTCGCTCTAATGTTTCAACTTCTACCAGTCGCTTGGAGAGTGCGTGAAGTGCATCGATATTCGCTGTCAAAACTTCACGAGCCCGGGCTTTTCCTTCGTCAATAATCCGTGATACTTCTTCATCTATCAGTTTGGCGACTGTCGGAGAATAGCTGCGCTCATCATTATTGCCTCCACCAACAAGTCGTCCTCCACCTTCAAAGGCCACAGCACCAAGCTTCTCACTCATACCATATTTGGTAACCATGTCTCGAGCGACACTGGCGACCACTTGCAGGTCATTACTTGGACCAGTTGAAAGATCTTCGAAAATCATTTGCTCAGTTACATATCCACCAAGTGTCATTGCGATATCATCAAGAAATTCTTTCTTGGTGTGCATGCGTCGGTCTTGGTCTGGCAACTTCAGCGTATATCCAGCCGCTCGTCCGCGCGAGATGATAGAGACTTTTTGTACCGGGTCAGCGTACGGCAAGACTGAGGCCACCAGAGCGTGTCCCATCTCATGATACGCAGTCACTAATTTTTCATGTTTAGAAAGAATATGACTCTTTCGCTCTGGACCAAGCATTACCTTCTCGATTGAGCGAATCAAATCAAACTGACTGACTTTTTTACGATTTTCACGAGCAGCCAAGATAGCTCCTTCGTTCATTAGTGAGTACAAGTCTGCTCCTGAGAATCCTGGAGTACGTTGAGCAATGATGTCAAAGTTGACGTCTTCTTGTAGAGGCTTCTTACGGGCATGCACTTCGAGGATGGCTTTTCTATCATCACGGTCTGGTAAATCAATCGTGACTCTTCTATCAAAGCGCCCTGGTCGCAGTAACGCTGGGTCAAGTACGTCTGGGCGGTTGGTAGCCGCCATCACGATTACTTTGGCATTGGGCTCAAAACCATCCATCTCAACCAATATTTGGTTAAGAGTCTGCTCTCGTTCATCATTCCCTCCACCAACGCCAGTACCACGGACTCGTCCGACTGCATCAATCTCGTCGACAAAGATGATAGCTGGAGCCGATTTCTTAGCCATTTGAAAGAGATCGCGTACGCGAGACGCACCAACTCCCACAAACATCTCAACAAACTCTGATCCAGAGATTGAGAAGAATGGCACACCAGCCTCCCCAGCAACAGCTCGAGCGAGCAAGGTTTTACCAGTTCCGGGAGAACCCATCATCATCACTCCTTTCGGAATCTCGGCGCCAATTTCTAGGAATTTCTTCGGGTGTTTCAAGAAGTCTACAATTTCTTCCAGTTCTCGCTTGGCTTCCTTGGCTCCTGCCACATCCTTAAATGTCACCTTCTTGTTGGTGTCATTTGGGTCAATCATGCGCGCTTTGCTGGTTCCAAAATTAAGCGCTTGCATACCAGCTCCTTTTACCGAGCGGGTAAAGAACCAGATAATGATTCCAAGGAACAATAGTGGAAACAAGAATGGCGCGGCTTGTCCCAGCCAGTAAAAGAAACCACTTTCTTGTTGCACATCAATATTCACTCCACTCAGTTCTTCGGCGGTAACACCGAGATTGGTGAGAGATTCTGTCACTGACGCATCAGCTTCTCGGCGGGCTTCCCCCGCAGTGCGTGTCTCGTCAGTGTATTCAACTTCCAATGTATTTCCTCGCACCACGATAGTCTCAACTTCGCCTGCTCGTAGTTGAGCAGCTACTTCAGTCAGAGAGACTTCGTCAGGCTGATTTCTGGTTTCGGTAATATATGAGAAAATCGCAGTGATAAAAATAAGTAACAGCAGCGTGGTCAGCATGTTGTTCCAGAAATTTCCCGGTCCAACAGGCATTTTCTTTCCGACACCTTTCAGGTTCCGATTACGCTTTGGTTTTGGTATCGGAGCTAATTTTTCTGGGTTTTTCTCAGTCGTATCCTTCCCGTTTGAAGAAGTCTTTTCTGGAGCGGGGGTTGGCTGCTCTTCTTCTTGATTTTCCTCTATATTTTCTGGTTTTTTCTCTGGCTCATTCATACCTGCGCATTATACGCATGCCTAGAGATTTTGCTAGTTTTTTTGCCTTCAATCACCTTACTTTTACCTCGTTTTGCGCTATAGTACGCACAATGGCCACTTATATGCGCAACAAAAAAGCAACGTTTGATTTTGAACTCAAAAAGACCTTTGAGGCTGGTTTAGTGCTGCATGGTTTTGAAGTAAAGGCGATTCGTAAAGGTATGGGTAATATCACCAGCGCGTACGTGGTGGTACGCGGTGGTGAAGCTTATCTAATAGGCGCCACCATCAATCCCTACCAGCCAGCCAACACTCCAAAAAGCTATGACCCCGAGCGTCCTCGCAAACTTCTTTTGTCAGAAAAAGAACTCGCTGAGATAGAGCAAGCAGTAGAAAAAGAGCGCTTGACAGCAGTGGCAGTTAGCTTGTACAGTAATGCTGGAAAAATAAAGCTTGAAGTCGCTATTGCGCGCGGAAAACGCCAGTATGACAAGCGTCAAACGCTCAAAGAGCGTGACAGCAAGCGCGACATCAACCGTACGTTAAAAAATACATATTAAAATATTTGGATATATGAAGGTGGACCTACCTCGCTAGAGGAAGAGGCCACTGTTCAAGGAGGAAAGATAAATGCAACAGCAAGTATCCGAAGGAAAAAGACTGTGTCTGGTAACTACCATGATAGCTCACGCTGCCATGGGCAAAGATTCAGTCGAAGATACCGGGGGTGTTATCATCCCTGAAGAAGACGATGACCTGATCGACTTGTCGATCAAGATGGATGAGGTGATGAACATCCCTCCCTATCGGTTCAACCGTCAAGGAATTCTTTTCCTCACACTCAATGTCATGATGAGCGCAATCGCTGATGCTGAAGAAGACGGCGATAAGAATGTCGAACAGCGAGTCATCGCTGACCTAGACAACTTCTTCGATCTCGAACTAGCTGAAGCCAAACAACGTTCCGTTGCGGCGTAAGGTTCATGACACTAAGGAGCGGACCGCTTCGGCGGTCCGCACCACCTTCATGTATCTAAATATTAAGTACACCGTTCCCGTAAAAAATTGAAAGTCTTCAATTTTTTGCGGGGATGCCAGGCATCGACGGTTAGTCGTGTCGGATGTGTGCGTGTCGAAATTGGCAATCAATTCGTAAAAAGGTTCCATTTTGTATCTGCAAACAAAGCAGTACCAAGCCCATACGTTCGCTCGTTTGGGTTCGCACCCGCTGTAGCGTAACCATTCGCTCGCCGCTGCGATGCTCCGCTAGCAAACGTCTCATACCCTAGTTGGAGTAGAATAGCCATGAGACTTGGCTTACCTATGCCGTTGTCATAGGTAAGCGAGATTTGTGACAACTCGAGTGCGTAGTGTTTTGCTCATCCTCTAGCTACGTACTTTAAATCAAAGGATGTCCTACACACGTAGACTCACCTTCACACCCTAACTCGGACGGGAGTTCGATTCTCCCCATCTCCACTGTTAAAACATTAGCGCCGTTTGGCGCTTTTTGTTTTGCAGTGGGATGGAAGCAAACAAACTGCTTTGCTTGTGTAAGAATTGAACTGACCACAGACATGTTTCAATTTCCTGTTATATCTTCTACTTTAAATAGACTTAAAAACTGGTACACTTAACAAAAAACGAATAGTATGGCAAAACCAAAACATAAAAAAGTAAACCTAACGTCCGCAAATCTTTCAGTGGAAAAGCTAGCAGAGCTACGTCGCATACTTCCCGAAGCATTCAGTGAAGAAAAGATTGATTGGGATAAACTTTGTGCGGCACTTGGTGATGACGTTGATGCGGGTGTAGAAAAGTTTGGCTTTACTTGGTCTGGTAAATCAAATGCTATCAAGAATGTCGTGATACCAAGCAAAGCTACGCTCACTCCTTTTAAAGACGAGAGCGTGAAGTTTGATGATAGCGAGAATCTCTTTATTGAAGGCGATAACCTTGAGGTGCTGAAGCTTCTTCAAAAAGCATACTTTGAGAAAGTAAAAATGATATACATTGACCCTCCGTATAACAGGGGTGATGACTTAGTGTACAGTGACAGCTTTGCATCTCCAGTAAGAAACTACCTGGAACAAACAGGACAGATAGATTCTAACGGCAATAAACTTTCAACGAATAAAGAAACAAACGGGCGCTATCACAGCGACTGGCTTTCAATGATGTATCCTCGACTAAAGTTGGCATGGAGTCTCCTGCGCGATGATGGAGTTATTTTCGTAAGCATTGATGACCACGAAGTTCATCACCTTCGCATCATGATGAACGAGATTTTCGGAGAAGAAAACATAGATGAGTTGGTGTGGCATAAAGTTGACGAGCAAGGTAATACAGTAAAACGAACTTCTGGTGGCGGGTTCAAGAAAGAGCATGAATATATTCTTGTTGCGCATAAGGATCGAACACGAGGCGAGCTAGGAAAGATACTCTTATCACCTAAAGGAAAGTTTTCTAATCCTGATAATGATTCTCGCGGTGATTGGTTTTCAGCAATTGTTTCATATGATGAAAACAGTTCAAACCCAGAATCAGAGTTTTACTTTGAAATTAAGAGCCCCTCAGGAGTTATATGGAAAAGACAGTGGCAAGTAACGAGAGACGAGATGGAAAGCTTAATTAAAGACGACAGAATATATTTTGGTAGTGGTCCAGAATATAAAAATGTTCCTCGACAAAAGATATTCAAAAATGAAAAAAAGGAATTCGCACCACGAACGGTAATATCACATATACCTATAAACGGAAACAAAGAAATAGAACGAATATTCGGTTCCCTAGTTTTTGAATATTCAAAACCAAAAGAACTTATCGAAAGGTTGCTCGAAATGGGTACTAATAAAGATGGGTTAGTAGTAGATTTTTTTGCTGGATCTGGCGTGACTGCGCAATCGATAATTGAACAAAATCTCAAAGATGGAGGGAGTAGAAATTTTATTCTTGTGCAGTTACCAGAGCAGACCCCAAAAGGAAGCATCGCTCGAAAAGAAGGGTTCAACAATATAGCGAATATTTCAAAGGAAAGAATACGTAGAATAATAGAAGAATTAAAAGTTAATGCGGGCTTCAAAGTATTTAAGTTGGCAGAATCTAACTATCCCGAAAACACCTTTGAGTTTGACCCAGAGAAAAGCGAGGAGGAAAACAAAGATGCCTTCGAGGAATACCTAAAAAGAGCAAAACAAAGCAAGCTCATTGATGATATTAACGAAGTAAGTCTCATCTACGAAAACATAGTGAAAGAAGGTCTATCTCTCAACTCAAAAATAGAAGAAAGCAAACTCGGCAAAAATAAAATCTACACAATTTCTGGTGATGAGCAGGAACTCATGCTTTGTCTCGATAAAAATATTGATGCGAAGACGGTATCTGAAATGACCCGTAAAGATTACAAAAACAAGGTCTTCATTTGTTTTGACACTGCCCTTGATGACACAGCAAAAGCAAACTTAGGGCTTAACCTTGAACTAAAAACAATATGAAGTTCAAGTTTGATGCAAACCAAGATTTTCAACTCGAAGCGGTAAACGCAATTACCGACATTTTTGAAGGACAACCACAGCGCCAAAGTGTTGTAGTGAATGTACCAACTCTCCATCTTTCGGGACGACTTCCTTTGGAGCAGGCGTACGGTATTTATCCTAACGAACTAACACTTTCTGATGAAGAAATAAACGCTAATGTTCAAAAGATTCAGAAGCGAAACAAGATAAAAAATGGTGGGGCTGTTCCTGACTTTGATTTTTCAATAGAGATGGAAACAGGTACAGGAAAAACCTATGTGTACCTACGAACTATCTTTGAGCTAAACAAAAAGTATGGCTGGAAGAAGTTTATTATTCTCGTGCCTTCTGTCGCTATTCGTGAAGGTGTTATCAAGACGCTCAACATTACCAAGGAGCACTTTTCTGACTTGTACGACAATGTGCCATACCGCTTTTACGAGTACCAATCAAAGAACATATCACAAGTAAAACGCTTTGCTGACTCTAACAACATAGAGATTATGGTAATGACTGTTGGTGCCTTCAACAAGGATGCTAACGTGCTTTATGCATCACGTGACCAAATGCAGGGCGAGCAACCAATCAGTTACATCCAGCGAACTAACCCTATTTTGATACTTGATGAACCGCAGAATATGGAAGGTGAAGCAACGACAGAAAAACTCAAGGAGTTCAACGCACTCTTTCGACTTCGGTATTCAGCAACACACCGCAATGCGTACAATTTGATGTATCAACTTACTCCATTTGATGCCTATCAGCTTGGTTTGGTAAAGAAGATTGAAGTGTTCTCTGTAACAGACGATGATTCTGGTGTATCACGTCCATCACTGAATCTTATTTCTGTTGATGCTGGAAAAACTCTCAAAGCAAAGGTGGAAGCCGTGGCAAAAGATGCTGGCGGTGTGCCGAAGCAAAAGAAACTAACATTAAAAGATGGTGACGACTTGGCGGTAAAAACAAACAATGATGCCTATGCAGGTTATGTGGTTGAAGCACTTGATGCTGATGCTCCCGACTTGGGACAGGTTGGAAAGATACGCTTTCGCAACAATGTAGAGATACTTCAAGGAGAAGGTGTGGATGACAATCATGAGCAGTTGATGCGTGAGCAAATTGAACAAACAATCAGACGACACTTCGAGAAGCGAGCGCAGTTACAAGAACACAACATCAAGGTGCTCTCCCTCTTTTTCATAGATAAGGTAGATAATTATGTGCAATCAGACGGCTTCATACGCTCTACTTTTGTTAGTGAGTTCAACCGCTTGAAGAAAGAATATGACGCTGGTGAACTTGATGTAGATACAGTTCATAAAGGATACTTTGCGAAGCGTGGTGATGAGTACCTCCAACAAGAGCGTGCTATTTCTCAAAATGACGAGGCATATGAACTTATTATGAAAGACAAGGAACGTTTGCTTTCTTTTGAAGAACCAACCGAGTTTATTTTCTCTCACTCTGCTCTCAAGGAAGGATGGGATAATCCGAACATCTTTAATATCTGTACATTACGACAAACGAAGTCAGTGGTTCGCAAGCGCCAAGAGATTGGGCGTGGTATGCGTCTTTGTGTTAATCAAGATGGCGAGCGTATATTCGTGCCCCATATCAACTTACTTTCAGTTATTGCCAACGAGAGCTACGCGGAGTATGTTCAGCAACTTCAAGGTGAATACGAGGAAGATGGTATCTACAAATCAGCCCCTACTCCCCACAACGCAAAGCGTAAGACAACAGTAAAACTCAAAAAAGGTTTTGATAAGGATACGGACTTTAGTGGTATCTGGGACAAAATCTCAAAGAAAACACGTTATTTGGTAAGCGTGAACAGTGAACGACTTATTGAGAATTGTGCAGAGCAAATTGCCAAGCTTTCAATCTCAAGGCCACAAGTGCGGGTTAATCGAGCAGGAGTTGAGATGAGCAAAGAAGGAATCAGTGCCCGTGTAGTTGGCGCACGTACAACCGACCTCAATCAGACCAAGCGTGCTATTGATTGTGTTGAGCTAATCAAGAACGAGACAAAACTGACTCGGCACACAGTCACTGAGATTCTATCAAAAGCAGGTAATGCAAAAGCTTTTCTCAATAACCCAGAGCGATTCTGTTTTGAAGTATCACAAATAATCAAAGCCGAGTTAGTAAAGGACTATATTGAACAGATACGTTATGAGGTGTTACCTGAACAATATGACGTAAAGCAATTTGAGAACATTCCAAGCTACAAGGATGCGACACAGCCAGTAAAAAACTCTATTTACGATGCAATTGTGTATGACTCGGAGGTGGAAAAGAGCTTTGCAGTTGACCTAGATGCTGACGAGCGCGTAAAGCTTTTCATCAAGCTTCCTAACTGGTTCAAGGTTGAAACTCCCATCGGTGGATACAATCCTGACTGGGCAATTGTAACTACAAAGCGCGACTTGCAAGGTGGTGAGGATAAGGAGCGTGTCTATTTTGTGATTGAAACAAAGGGTGATGTGTCAAACCTTCGCCCAACCGAGCAGGCAAAAATTGCTTCTGCAAAGAAACACTTTGAGGTCGTCGAAGTGAAGTACAAGGAGGTTGAAAATTACGGACAGTTTGTCGAGCAGCTGTAAATTATAGAAAAAATAATTCATTGTGTTGAATTAATACCCTATAAAAGCAACTACAGCCTTTATAGTTATATGTTTTATTAATTATCTCTCACAGTTTTAAGCGCTTCGCCCCAGCTTTGGAGTTGAGCAATGACGCCTTGGAAGGTTTTGGAGTATTCATCAAGGGCTCCGTCTGGTAAGTTGCCGTCATCATCGAGTAAATTCCATGGGCCCTTCATATGTAGCGCGCTGCGAATCGGAGCCATTTGGAGTTCAATAGCGACCTGTCGCAATTGCTCTACCGCGCGAGCGCCGTTGACGCCACCATAAGATACAAAGCCGATTGGCTTGTTGTTCCATTCTGCGTAGACGGAATCCAGCGCATTCTTGAGGACTGCGGTGTAGCCATGGTTGTACTCTGGCGCAATCACTAGATAGGCATCGGCTTCGCGTATTTTGTCTGCCCAATTCCGGACTACTTCGTGTGCATACTCTCCATTTTCTACCGTAGCAGGACTAACTGGCTGGTCATAAAATGGCATGTCGTAATCACGCAAATCGAGTACTTCATACGTAAAACTCTCATTTTTCTGTAGTTCACTCTCAAGCCAAGGAACAATCTTTTCGCTAAAGCGTCCTTCCCTGGTGCTGCCAATAATTATTTTTAGGTGTAACATACATTTACAATAACAAGACAGGTTCAACTACTCAATCTATTTATCGCTTGCAATCTGTTTTTTATATAGGCATAGTAGCGCTAGAAGTAATTGGAGGTATGAAATATGACCCAACAAACACTGAATATTCATAGTCGTTCAAAGCATGAAGATGCGACTCTACGGGAAATCGCGAGAATGCTGAGCCCGCTCAGAAACCGACCTTTCAAATTTGAAGGAATTTGGTTTGCTTCGTTTGAAGGTTTTTTTGCTGGCATCAAATATCCCGAAGGCTCAGAGGCACGCTTTGAAGCTTTTGCTTCCAGTCTGGGATATGCCCAACAACTCGGTGGTCAAGCCGATACGAAATTGGCTTTCTGGGCAAGGAGAAAAGTGGCGTTAGGATCTCAGGAACATATTTCCATTGTGAAAGCGGCTCACTGGGCAAGTATTATGGGAAACCAGGATCGTAAGCAAGCTCTGCTTGCTACAGAAGGCCTCTTCCTTACTCATGAGGTAGAAACTGGTGCTGATCCACACTATTCCCCAGAGCAATTTTGTGCCGACCTGATGGAACTACGCGAAAAGCTTTTAGCGCAGTAAAATTGCA
>CAXRCZ010000005.1:0-51690 GCA_964229335.1 Minisyncoccia bacterium | reverse complement strand
GGCGGCAATCCAAGTGCTAAAGAAGCGGCTAAAAAAAGCTTCACTAATGCCATCATCGGCTTTATCATCGTTCTGGCTGCCTGGGTAGCAGTCGACACTCTCATGCGTACGCTACTGGGTGACGATGGAAAAGTGAATGGCAACCTCCCGTGGAATGAGATTCAGTGTGCGGAGCAGACGGAGTTCTCGAGAGTGAAGTATGATATTGATGTTGATGAACATGTCTTTGTTAATCCGGATTCACCCGAAGCTGCTGTTGCCACGGGTGGTTCTGGAAACCGCTGCACACCTATTGCTGAATCAAGGTTGAAGGAATTTCCCGCATCAGTAACAATCGGCGGTCTTGAAAGTGCTTTAGTAGATACAGTGGATAGGTTTTTAGAAATGAGAAAAGCTGCTCTTGCAGATGGAATTGATTTAAAAATTGTGGATGGATACAGACCGCCAGAGGAACAGGACATTGCATGGAAACAAAACGGTTGTAAATTAGTTAATGGTAGAGCTTCATGTGCTCAGCGTACAGCAGCAGTTCCTTGTTCAATGGGAGGAGGTGGTTCAAATCATACTTTAGGTACAGCAATTGATATTAGGTTAACAACCGGTGCATACAATTGGTTGAAACAAAATGGGTCAAAATATGGGTTCTATAACAATCTCTCTAACGACAAACCTCATTGGTCATCAACAGGTCGTTAAATACAAATTAAATCAGTCTGATTTATATAAAAATGATTTAAAAACTAGCCTCACTTCTTGCGGGTCCACGAGGACTTGAAGCTTACAGATTCAGTACAGGTTATCGATATTTTAGTCCAAGTATTTTTAAAATATCTGATTAACCTTTTCAAGCCTCGGGCAGTCTTTAGAAAAAACCAACCGCAAGGGTCGGCTCTTTCAAAAGATGCGGGTCCACGAGGACTTGAACCTCGAACGGCGGTTTTGGAGACCGCTGTTTTGCCAATTAAACTATAGACCCGTAATGCCGTACTATACTAGGCGAAACTGCTAGATAAATCAATCATCTCTGCCGTGCAAAAAATTCTCTACAGCAGCCAAGATTTCTTGCTTTTGAGAATTTTTAAACCATTTAATCTCTTTGTCTTTTTTTAACCAAGTCATTTGACGCTTGGCATATTGTCTATTTTTCTCAATAAATTGCTGTATGAATTCGCTCTTATTTATTTCTGTGTGAAGCAATTTTTGAGCCAAGATATATTCGAACCCAAACTCTTGGAATCGCTCAGTATCAACCAACTGCTCCAACCACGCGGCTTCGTCTAATAAACCTTGCTTCAACCACTTGTTAGCTCGGGTGATATATTTTTCCTCCAAACTTGTAGTATCTGACTCTATGCCTAGTACTAGCCAGTCATACGGAGAATTCATATTAGAAACAGGTGGCACCTCACCAAGCTCTTCAATAATCTCTAATGCTCGTACCAATCGTCTTCGATTAGAAGTGTCTATTGATGCGAAGCGATTGGGATCTTTTACCTTTACTTGTTGAGTCAGTTCTTCAGTAGAAAGGGTTTCTAAATTTTTCCGTAAAACCGGATTAGGTGACACCGCAGCTGTACCTGCGAGACCACGTAATTGATCTAAATAAAAGAAAGTGCCGCCGGCAAAAATCGGTAGATTTTCTCGTTCTATTATTTCTTGTGTGACTCTTTTAGCATCAGCTACAAAATTAGTGACGGTATACGTGTCAGTTACTGCAGCGATATCAATTAGGTGATGCGGTACGCCAGACATTTCAGGTTCTGTGACTTTACTTGTACCGATATCGAGACCTTTGTACACTTGGCGTGAGTCCACTGAAATCACCTCGCCAGAATGGGCGAGCGCTATGTCTATAGCTAGTGATGTCTTTCCCGACGCTGTCGGTCCCACCACAGCAATGACTTTTGTTTTGTTCATTACTGCGAATATAGCAGTAGGCAACTACAAAAACAAATTATTTGTGCCGGAGGAGGGACTTGAACCCTCACCCCTTGCGAGACACGATTTTGAGTCGTGCGCGTCTACCATTCCGCCACTCCGGCATAAAATCTACAAACAGATTTTGTGTGAAGGAGTGTAGCAGAAAATTGAGAAGTTATAAACAGGGAGGGAGAGAGTACTATGGTAAACTAGCAACATAACGGAGGTGCTCGGTCGGTTAATTACTTGGCCAGTATTGACGTGTTAATTGTATGGCGTTTCAGAGAGATTCAATTTATTGGGTAGAAGTAGAAAAAATCGTTCCCAACCCGTTTCAACCAAGGCGGGAATTTGATGAATCAAAACTCAAAGAACTAGGTGAATCAATTCGCATGTATGGCGTTCTACAACCCCTCACTGTCACCCGTCATGAGGTTCAACGAGATGACGGAACGTTTTATACTGAATACGAATTAATTGCTGGAGAACGACGATTGCGAGCTAGCCGGCTGATGGGTATTGCACAAGTACCGGTAATTATTCGTGAAGGGGAGGAGAGTGAGCAGGAAAAACTAGAACTAGCTATTATCGAGAACCTCCAGCGAGAAGATCTCAATGCCGTCGATCGTGCGCTCGCTTTTAAGCAACTAGCAGAACAATTTGGACTTTCTCATACTGAGGTAGCAAAAAAAGTTGGTCGCAGTCGAGAATATGTTTCAAACTCAGTCCGCTTACTAGCTTTGCCTGAGTACATTCTTGAAGCTTTAAAGAAAGGTGAGTTGACCGAAGGTCACGCTAGGACATTGCTGATGCTTAACGATCGTCCAGAGGAAATGAAAACAGTGTTTGAAGAATTACTTCTTAAGAAGCTTTCGGTACGAGAAGTTGAAACGATTGCTCGTCGCATAGCAACTGACAAAGTTCGCAAAAAAACCCCAACCGAAGCCGATGCAGAACTGATGGAGATTGAAAAACAGTTCACTGAAACCTTGGGAACTCGAGTACAGATTCTCAAGACAGATTTTGGCGGACGTCTGACCATTGATTACTTCTCAGTCGATGATTTAGAAGGAATGTTGTCGCGTATGCGAGACAAGGAAAAGCAGCTGGCCGAAGCCACTCCTACTGACAATGAGAATGAACAAATCGCAAGTCTAACCGCTAGTACGCCACTAGAGTCAACAGTACCTGCGACCACAGAAGATACTGCTCAACTGCCTGCAGTCGATCTGCAAGGTTCTAATCCGGACAACCGCGAAACAGATAACACCGAGCCAGGAACAGATAATCCGTCCACTAATAATCAAACTGATTCTGCTAACCCAACCCAACCGAGCGAGGCGGTTATGGTGACTACCAACTGGACTGAGTCAGTTACAGAAGAGTCTGAGAGTCAATCAGAAGCTGACGCCTCTCACAATCAAGAAGAAACACCGATTCAAGCACCAGCGCAGACTGACCTGCAAGAGTCTAAAGAAGAAGATAAAAAGAAGGAAGACGAGGATAGTGGTCTATACTCAATCTCCAACTTTACGGTGTAGCTTCGAGTGCGTTTTTTATTCTTCGTCTTGCCAAAGACGTTTTGGTTGAATCCAGCCATTTTCTAGTGGGTTTGGCTGATTTGCGGGTGACAATTTTTACAATGTCTCCATTTCGCAGTTCGGTATCAAGTTGTACTAGCTTTTGATTCACTATTGCCCCGGAGGTGTGATCGCCAATTTCTGAGTGAATGGCATACGCAAAGTCGATTGGAGTTGCTCCGACTGGCAAATCAACTACGTCACCAATTGGTGTAAATACAAAGATTCGATTGGTAAAAAAATCACTACGCATATCCTCAACGAATTCTTGAGTTGAAGTGGTAGCGTGCGTATAGACGTGTCCAATATTGGCGACCCAGCGAGGAATTTTACTATGATGCGGTTCAGTAGCAGTCTGTTCCAAAGCTTCATCGGTAGTGTCTGCAGTGCGGTTTCTAAAGGGTCGGAACAACAACGGTACCAAAGAAGAAAACTTTGATGCTTTTTCTGGAGTATCGCTTACTACTGGTTGTTTATAAAAAATATGCGAAGCGACACCATACTCGGCTTCACGGTGCATTTTAGCGGTCCGGATTTGAATCTCCAAAATCACGCCGTTTTGAGTGGTAACAGTAGTGTGGATTGATTGGTAGCCGTTTGGTTTAGGAAAGGCAATATAATCTTTCATTCGTTTAGGTAGTGGTCGCCATAGTTCATGTACAATACCCAGCACTCGGTAACAATCCTCGACTGTATCCACCACCACTCGCATCGCTAACAAGTCATAGACTGAATTGATATCCCAATCTTTGCGTCGCAGCTTGTGATATAAGCTATAAAATCCTTTGACGCGATAGTGAGTATGAAATGAGGTAAGACTTTCAGCTAAGCGTTTTTGTAGCACCTTTCGTTCTCGTTCTATGAACTCTTGATTCTTGCCGATTCGACTAGCCAATGCCTTTTGGACTTTCTGGTATTCCTCTGGATAAACGTATGGGAAAGCTAAGTCCTCGAGCTCTTTTCGCAAGCGACCCATACCCAGTCGGTGTGCTACAGGGACGTATATTTCTAATGTCTCACGAGCAATACGCAATTGCTTTTCAGTTGGTACATGCTCCAAGGTCTCCATGTTGTGAAGACGGTCAACCAATTTGATAATCAGCACCCGAATATCTTGGCTAGTAGCAACGAACAATTTTCTCAAACTTTCGTTATGTCTGTCGGTACCGTGGTAGCGGACGGAGCTCAATTTGGTGACCCCGTCTACTAAGAATAGAATTTCATCCCCAAAGGTTTTTTTAATATCCTCAGTGGTAACCGGCGTATCTTCAATAGTATCGTGGAGTAAACCAGCTGCAATGGTTTGGGGCGCCATACCCATAGCCGCCAACTTGTAACCCACGCTCGCGAGGTGAATCATGTATGGTTCGCCTGAATAGCGAGTGTGGTCTTTGTGAGCAATCTCTGCAAAAGTATACGCTGATTTAATCAGCTCTTTATCTTCTGGATTGGCGCTCTTAATTTGACCGATAATTTCGGTGACGGTGTACATAGTTTTATTGTAGAGAGATAATCAAGAACTGACAAGTTGTTCTTGCGTTAATAGGTCTTGCACGGTATAACACAAAGCGGTCCATTCGGATCATTTTTTTGTTCTCGAGGAGGAATACAAATGTGCCAAGCAAAGGCATCAATAACCTGCGGCCCAGACACTGATCGTTTCGCTGTCTTGACCAAGCTTGAAAATGCCGCCAGGCGTTGTGGCTGGGAAGTCACGAGCTCACAGGCAAACCCCGAGCCGGCGATTGAATTCATTGCTGGTCCGAGGTTCGGACATGTCGAGCAGTACGGTCAGAACGTGAGGGTTCAGATCGAAGCCGAGCCAGGCCAACTCCAAATTGCTGGCCGGCTGAAGGATGCTGTCGGCTTGAGTCGACACGAACCTCCCGCAATCGCCATTCTGGCAGCCTAGCAGGTTACCTCATCAAAAAAGTCGTCGCGCTAGCGCGACGGCTTTTCCTATTTTTGTTTTAGCATCTCAACTGCGAGCTCAAGGGTAATATCGTCAGTCTTTATATCATCTGGAATAGAGATTCGTTTGAAACCTTTCTTTAGATAACGGCCAGATTTTGATTCATATACATTTACTAGCTTTCGAGTCTTTGGGTGAATACCTAGTTCTTTACATAAGGATTCTCCTTTGCGCAGCTGTTTTGGTTCACTATAGATTTCCATCGCACGCTCAAAGGTAATGGTGTAGGGGTCATCAGGATCTTTTAGTGAGCGATAATCTCCGGCATGAGCTATGTATGGTCCAAATTTTCCAGTGTTGGCAACCACTGGTTCGCCAGTTTTTGGATGTTCTCCCAGTTCTCTTGGTAGAGTCAACCATTTAGCTGCTGCTTCAACAGTCACATCTTCTGGGGATACGCCTTCTGGTAGGGCGGCTCGTTGTGGCTTCGGTGCTTTGCTGCCTTTTTCTGGAGTAGCGCCAAGTTGTACGTACGGTCCGTATTTTCCATTCAAGACAAAAATCTCTTCTTTTGTATCTGGATGTAGTCCGATAGGTTCATCATCTTTAATCAATGACCCGTCAATCAAGCGAGCTCCTTCACAATCAGGATAGCGTGAACAGGATAGAAAAGTGCCATTCTTTCCAAGTTTACGCACCATCGGTGCCTTACAGTCTGGGCAAGGAAATTCTTTTGGACCAGGTCCGAGGTTGGTTAGTTTCTCAATATCCTCCTTTGCGGCGACTGCTTTCTGGAATGGGGTGTAGAATTCGCGAAGCGTTTTTTCGTACTCTCGCTCACCAGTTGCAATATCATCGAGTTCATCTTCCATCTCACTTGTGAAGTCATCACTGATGTAGTCCATGAAATGTTCTTCCAAGAAACTTGAAACCACATCGCCAGTATCTGTCGGCAATAATGTCCGACCTTCTTTTTCGACGTAACCACGGTCGATGATGGTTTTCATGATAGAAGCGTAGGTAGAAGGGCGTCCAATGCCGCGTTTTTCTAATTCCTTAATCAAACCAGCTTCGGTGTAGCGGTTTGGCGGTTGGGTTTGCTTGGCTTCAATGGAGACAGATTTACATGAAAGATTGTCTCCATCAGCAATTTTTGGTACCTCAGTATCCTCTCCGCGTGCTTTGGGATCAGCTTTCAACCATCCGTCAAACATCAGTCGAGAACCATTTACTGTGAAATCTGGAATAGTTTCTTTACTATCGACTACGTTGGCACTTATCTTGGTACGCTTCATGGTAGCGTCAGCCATCTGGGAAGCCATAGTTCGTTGCCATATTAGCTCATACAGAGCTTTTTGATCAGCGGTGCTGCCAGCAGATTTTTTATCAACTGATGTGGGTCGAATCGCTTCATGAGCTTCTTGGGCTGACTTGCTTTTAGTTTTGTAACTTCTACTTTCAGCATATTGCTCACCATACTCTTTTTTTATTAGTGACAAAATCTGTTTACTTGCTTGGGTGCTTAAGGTGGTGCTGTCGGTACGCATATAAGTTATATGTCCAGCTTCGTATAGCTTCTGCGCTGCTCCCATGGTGCGGGACGGAGTGAAGCCTAGTCGAGTTGAGGCTACTTGCTGCAGGGTAGAGGTGGTAAAGGGTGGTTTTGGTGCGCGTTTTACTTCACTCTCTTTGACTTGGGTCACCTTCCAGTCATGTTTTTCGCCGATGGTCTTAATCCGCTCAGCTTCTTTCTCTTCAGTTGGTTCTTCGCTACAGGTGAATGGCATTACTAGTGAAGATTTCTTCAAATCAGCCGTCAGGACAAAAAAGTCTGTCGGTACAAAGGCGCGAATTTCTCGCTCTCTTTCCATCACGATGCGCAGAGCAGGGGACTGCACACGGCCAGCGGATAGTCCGTAGCGTACTTTCTTCCAGATGAGACCTGAGAGGTCATATCCAACTAATCGGTCAAGTACACGCCTGGCTTCTTGCGCTTCTTTTAAATCAATATCTATTTCACGCGGTTGCTTGATAGCTTCGACTACCGCATCTTTGGTAATCTCATTAAAAGCCACTCGCTTAAGGTTAGAGTTCGTGTCTTTCAAGAGTTCGGCTACATGCCAAGCAATCGCTTCACCTTCACGGTCGGGATCAGACGCCAGTAGCACAGTGTCGGCTTTTTTTGCCGCTCGCTTCAATTTATCTATCACCACTTGTTTACCAGGAGAAACGGTGTATTTGGGGACAAATCCAGCCTCAACATCTACTGCATCCTTATTGCTTTTTGGTAAGTCTCGAACGTGTCCCACGGATGAGAGAACGGTGTAGTCCTTACCGAGATATTTTTCCAAGGTCTTGGCTTTGGCTGGTGACTCAACAATTACTAAAGTATTCATATATAGTTGCAGTAACAAATACTAGCATGAATAGAAAAAGTCAAATTTATTTGACAATAATAATATTTAATATATAATAAGTTTGTTCTTTTTGGATAAAGTAGGAGAGATTGTCATGGAGCTCCAACATCTTGAGACAAGGCTATGTTACCAGCGTGCCGACAGTGAAGTGAAAGAATGGATTTCTGCACTCTATGATCAGAGTCCTGAGATTGCTCGGAAACTTGCTTCCACAGCCTCGAAACTCTTCGGGGATCGCGGGAAGAACTACCTTCACGGTGCAATGGATGTAATGCATCTGATGTCCGACCAGTAGCACAGCCGCCCGAACTGATGAATTTGCACCCGACTTAATTGTCGGGTGCTTTCTATAATAAAGATCGATATATATTCTGTTCAGAAGCGATGTAATTTTTCAATTCCATCTCCATTAATAAGCGATTGCCTTCAGAAACTGGTAAATCTAAAGAACGTAACAATTCGTCTCGATGGCAGGGTGATTGTAGTACAGCGAGAACCTTTTCTTCGGTACTTGATAGATTACTGGTCTCAATTTCTTTCACTGATTCGGATTTTTCAATCCTCAAAGCATCCAAAATATCATCCGCTGTTGTTACTGGCGTTGCACCGAGCTTTAGAAATTGGTGCACTCCAGCTGAATTTTTAGAGAATATATTTCCGGGCACCACTAGCAACTCACGATTGAAGTCAGTGGCTAGGCGAGCGGTGATTAAGGTGCCAGATTTTTCCGCCGCTTCAATAAGGAGCGTGGCGTGACTAATACCAGCTTGCAACCGATTGCGCTTAGGGAACGACCAAGTAGTAGCTTTAAAGTCTGGGGCAAACTCAGATAATAGACATCCACCAGCTTCAAGTATGCGATAGGCCAGCCGTTTATGCTGGCTGGGATAGAGTACATTATCATTCAGGCCGCCACCTGGAATACCTAATGTGTATAGATTGTTTTTTAGCGCTGCTTCGTGGGCTAATGAATCAATCCCTAACGCTAAGCCTGAGACTATTCCGATGTTATATCCACTTAGTCCACCAATCAGTTCATTAACTGCCTGTTTACCATAGGTTGTGTACTTGCGAGAGCCAACTACCGTGAGTAGAGTCATCTCGGGAGGTGGTAGTTGGCCACGATAATACATCGTCTCAGGTGGTTGGGGTATTTCCTTAAGAAGAGCCGGAAACACACTACTACGAAGAGTTTTGATAGGGAATTCCATTACTTGCAGTGTACCATTGACAATGAATAGCCTATCTGCTAAATTATGCGTAGGTGAATCAGAAGTTGAGAACTCGTCCGGGTAATCAACTTCGGTTGATTGAGTTCTTTCCAGATGATTTGAGATGGAAATACAAACGACTGCTTTGCGCTGTTCAGCTCGTCTATTCAGTTGCATTGCATAATGTTGGTGACGTCAGTCTTGAAATCGTTAGTCTTGGGGTGTAAACCTCAAATTTTGACCCACTTTTTTATAGGATTGAAGTTATCATCCGCTCGTTTACCCATCTAAGAAGTTTCGTTCCAAAGGAAACATAATCCGCTCGTCGCTTGCGACAGCTAAATACCTTCCTCTGGAACATCATTCACGATCATCGCCGATCGCTATCGTTATGGCTCGTCCAAAGAGTCAAAATTGATTAGCTTGATTAGCAAAATCTGGTGCAGAATCGCACCGTTCGTGGATGTTTACCATCAGATCTGAAACCCCAAGGCCCTTCGTACCAATTCGCGACGGGCCTTTCTTTTTATATTTACACCATACAAATGGTGTATAATACGACCTACTATAACTAACCAGTCGAACCACTGTGCTTGATATAAAATTTATTAGAGAAAACCTCGATTTAGTTAAAGAGGCAGCCAAAAAAAAGCGAATAGACATTGATCTAGATCAGCTTGTTAAAGTCGATGATAGTCGGCGTGAAATCATGACCGAGCTAGAAGGGAAGCGGGCTGAGCAAAATCAAGCTTCAGACACCATCGCCACCGCTCCATCTGAAGAAAAACAAGCATTGATTGCTGATATGCAATCAATCAAAACAGACATTCAGTCTCTCGAGGAAAAACTCAAACCAGTCATGGAAGAGTGGCAAGCACTGATGCTGCAAGTGCCGAATATCCCCGACATGACTGTCCCCGACGGGGAGAGTGACGCTGACAATGAAGAATTGCGTACCTGGGGTGATAATAGAGAGTTTTCATTTGAATCAAAGAGTCATATCGAACTAATGGAAAAGCACGGCATGCTCGACCTTGAACGTGGCTCAAAGGTTCACGGCTTCCGCGGTTATTTTTTAATAGGTGATGGCGCTCGTTTGTCATGGGCAATTTGGAATTATGCTAATGACTTTTTTCAACAAAAAGGCTTCACTCCAGTTCTGCCACCGAGCATCGTCCGCAAAAGTAATTTGTATGGAACCGGACATCTTCCCAATGAAGCAGAAGATGTCTACCAGACGCAAGACGGCGATTATCTAGCCGGCACCAGCGAAGTACCTTTGATGGGTTATTACGCAGATGAAGTAATTGAAAAATCAGGACTCCCGAAGAAATGGCTCGGTTTTTCTCCGTGTTATCGGCGTGAAGCTGGTAGTCACGGCAAAGATACCAAAGGATTAATTCGAGTCCATGAATTTTATAAATTAGAGCAGGTTGTACTGTGTCCAGCTTCTCATGAAGAAAGCGTTCGCTATCACGAAGAACTCAACCGTAATACGGAAGAATTTATCGAATCGCTCAATATTCCATATCGAACTGTATTAAATTGCGGCGCTGACTTAGGACAAGGACAAGTAAAAAAATACGACATCGAACTCTGGGTACCTGGCGAAAAAACCTATCGCGAAATCAGTTCCGCCTCATATTTCCATGATTTTCAAACCCGCCGGTTTAACATTCGGTACCGTGATGATGAGGGGCAGCTTCGCTACGCCCACTCGCTTAACTGTACCGCTATTCCGACACCGCGAATTCTCGTATCTATGGTGGAGAATTTTCAACAAGCTGACGGTTCTATTGCTATTCCACCTGTCTTACAAAACTATTTCGGAAAAGATCAAATTGGATAGAGTAGCCTTCAACTTTCAAGACGATACTATGCTGTATCAACGCTTGCCTGTGCTACTATTTCCAAAATGAAACGCCGTCGCAAAAAACGTCGCAACCCGTCCACTGCACACCTGGTCAAACGTCTTTTGGTGGGTTTGTTGATAATCTTGCTTACCATTGGGTTGCTGTGGGGTGTTTGGTATATAACCAATCATGAAAGAGTTACTATTTCTGAGGTTGATGCTGAGGGAGGTAATACTATTCCGATGGATGATGTTGAAGCTGCTGTTCTGGACTCTTTGGAAGGAGAATATTTTCATCTAGTGCCTCGCACCTTTAGCTACACCTATCCTGAAGATGACATCGAAGCGGCCGTACGTTCAGTGCCGCGTGTGAAAGATGTGCACATCGATCAACTGTCTAACCAGTCTCTCATGGTGACAGTAGAGGAGTATGAACCTTATGGACTGTGGTGTGGTCGAGAAGATACCAATTGTTTGTTTGTTGATAATGCTGGATATGCCTTTGCTACCGCTCCCCAATTACAAGGAAACGTTTTTACTCGCTATTTCAAAATCGGTTCTGATCCGACTATGAACAATCACCTGATTGAAGCGGAGCAATTTACGAAACTCCAATCACTGTTGAAACTCTTTGACACCGCTGACTGGGCTGTGTCGGCGGTTGAGATTGATCAGGGAGATGACGCATACCTTACTTTGAGAGAAGGCGGTGAATTAAAAATCTCTTTGCTGCAGTCTCCAGAAGAAACCGTTGAAAATTTCTTGACGTTACTTGGCTCTGCTGAATTTGCTCATTTAGAAAAACAGGAGTTTAAGTATGTTGATTTACGCTTTGGCAAAAAAATATTTGTAAACGAAACCACCACTACAATAGAAGAAGACCTTATTGATGTTATCGACGCTATTGCAGTAGAAGATTTGGACAATGGAGACAGTACTGCCACAGCTATCATGAGTGCCACCACTAGTGAAGAGGTCACAACTGACCAAGAAACAGAGGAGGTCATTACAGAAACCACCGCTACTTCAACTGATTCTGAATAAGTCTTGCACTAGAAAAAGCCAGATAGTTTGGTACAGTACACCAGCTTATAAACTATGAATTTTTGGCAAAATCTTCCGAAACCCATATTTGTTCTTGCACCTATGGCCGACGTCACCGACGTCGCTTTTCGTCAGATGATTGCCAAGTACAGCGCTCACGAAAGAAAAGACGAAACAATTGGCGGTCCAGATGTGACGTGGACTGAGTTTGTGTCGGCTGATGGATTAACGTTGGCACCAGAAGAAGGTCGCAAAAAGCTACTTGCAGATCTTGCCTACACAGAGCCTGAACGACCGATAGTGGCGCAACTATTCTCAAGCAATGAAGCACATATGGAAGCTGCCGCGGCACTATGTAGAGAGCTTGGATTTGATGGGGTAGATATCAACATGGGCTGTCCTGACCGCTCGATTGAGAAGCAAGGCTGCGGGTCCGCTATGATAAAAAATCCGACAGTGGCCAAGGCTATTATCAGAGCTGCCAAGCGAGGCGCGGGTGAGTTGCCTGTGTCGGTAAAGACGCGTGTTGGCTACAATCATGAACAAATAGATGAGTGGATTCCGTATCTCCTAGAAGAAACGCCTGCGGTTCTTACTGTCCACGCCCGGACTAGAAAAGAAATGAGTAAGGTACCCGCTGATTGGAGTAGGATAGAGCGAATAGTAGCGCTGCGTGATTCATTAGACTCAGAAACTCTAGTTATTGGTAATGGTGACGCTACTTCATTGAGCGACGCAGAAGACAAAGTGAGACAAACTGGTGCTGATGGCGTGATGTTAGGCCGGGCAATTTTTGGTAATCCGTTTTTATTTCATCCAGATAAAGATATTAGTACTGAGCCACTCTCTGAGAGATTACGAATTATGGTAGAGCACACCAGGTTGTTCGAAGAGGAACTACCGCACAAGAATTTTGCCATTATGAAAAAGCACTACAAAGCCTATGTGAATGGATTTGCGGGTGCAGCAGAACTACGTGCATCTCTCATGGAGCAAAACACTGCTGAAGAAATCGAGCAGGTTGTCCACGATTTTTTGACTAATTCCAGCAAACAATAAGTTTTGCTGTTACACTTATAATGATGGATGAAGTACTACAAGCTAATATATTCTTTTACATCGCTAGTGTGGCAGTGGTGATATTTACCCTCATCGTCGCACTAGTTCTTTTCCAAATATATAAAATAATCAAACTTATACGTTCTATTTTAGAGCGTATTGAATCAGCGAGCGAAATAGTTTCTGATGATGTGGCAGCAGTACGAAGATTGATTGCTAGTCAGGGACTGGTCGCGAGTATTATCGGCTTTGTTCTTAAAGCTAATAAGAAGAAAACCAAGAAGACTTCGAAAGAGGTGTAAGAAATATATAATTAATTATATAATTAAATACATATGGCAAAAAAGAAATCAAACAAAGAACACGACGAAATGATGAAAAATGTTGGCATTGGCGTCGGGCTCACCACCGCAGCAGTAGCTGCAGCCGGCGCATACTTCCTCTATGGGAGCGACAACGCCAGCAAGAACCGAAAAACGGTAAAAAGTTGGGCACTCAAAGCAAAGGCAGATGTGTTAGAACAACTTGAAGAAGCCAAGGAGATGACACAAGACGAATACGAGGAACTGGTAGCTACTGTGGTTGGAGCCTATGCTACAGCCAAGAAGGCGAGTAAAAAAGACATCAAGGAATTTGCAGAAGAGATGCGTCTCCATTGGAAACAAATCGAAAAAGCAGCTGCACCAGTAAAACGCCAAGCTAAGAAGACTACTAAGCAGGCCAAAAAAACTACCAAGACAGCCAAAAAGGCCGCAAAGAAAGCCACTAAAAAGACTACCAAAAAAGCAGCCAAGAAAAAGACTAAGTAAATAAAAAGCGGCGGGACAATTGTCCCGCCGCTTTTTATTTCAATCTGCTATACTACTCAACATGTCAGTTGGAGCCCTCTACCGAAAATACCGCCCACAGAGCTTTAAAGAAGTGCGAGACCAAGATCACATCGTCTCTGTCCTAGAAGGAGCGATAGCGAAAGATACTATTCCACACGCCTTATTGTTTTCTGGTACTCGGGGTACCGGCAAGACCACCTTGGCACGATTATTTGCTAGCGCTCTTGGTACCGCCGAACATGACCTGTATGAAATCGATGCTGCTTCCAATCGTGGTATTGATGATATTCGTGAACTAAAAGAAGCTGTACATACACTGCCGTACGAATCCAAGTACAAGGTCTATATCATCGACGAAGTACACATGCTCACCAAAGAAGCCTTCAACGCGCTTTTGAAAACTCTTGAAGAACCACCAGCTCACGTACTATTTATTCTGGCGACGACCGAAGAAGAAAAACTACTCGACACTATTCTTTCCCGCTGCCAAGTATTTCGCTTTAATTCACCCTCCCGAGAAGTGCTCCAAAAGCTGGCGATTGATGTCGCCAAGAAAGAAGGGTTTAGTCTTTCACCAGAAGCTGCTGATTTAATCGCTCTCGCCGCTGACGGTTCGTTCCGTGATGCGTTGGGGATTATCCAAAAGGTCATCCTTGCCTCTGGCGATAGCATTGGCGATGTTGACGAAGTAGCGACTATTATTGGCGCTCCAAAATCCCAAATCCTATTAGATATTGTTGCTGCCTTGCATCAGAAGGATACGACCTCTGCACTCACTTCGCTATCAGCTATAGATGTCCACACTGTCGACATCCGCTTGCTGGGTCGATTACTACTTGAGCACTTGCGAGCCATTATTCTGCTGCGCAACCTACCAGCACAAAGTGATGACATTCTTCGTGCTTTCGGTGAGAGTGCGACCACTCTCTTAAAACAATGCGCTGAAGAGGACTCAGCTATCAATTCACACATGCTCTTGCGTCTACTCGAAGCAGTGAATGACACAGCTCGGTCTCCCATCCCACAGCTACCTCTAGAAATCGGTCTAATTGAAGTGACAAAATAGATGAAATTGTATTTAGTTCGACACGGTCAAACGCGTGGTAATGTAGCGCACCGTCACCAAGCTGAAAGTACGCCTTTGACAGAACAGGGGATAGAACAAGCTAAAAAGATAACCAGCGCGCTAGTAGAGCTGCAACCAACCCACTTGGTCGCCAGCCCGCTGATTCGCACCATTGAAACTGCTAGAATCATCAACGAAGAGCTAGGATTAACACTGGAATTAGAGCACAGTTTGGTAGAATTAGAGCGACCCAAGTACCTCTATGGCTGGGCGCATTATTCGCCCCAATCAATCTTTTATTACTTGCTTTGGTTCCTAGGACTTGAAAACACCGCCTTAGCCGGGGAGTCATACAAACAAGTGCGCCAGCGAATCATACGCACTAAAGAATACTTAGCAACGTACCCAAAAGATGCTCGGGTAGTAGTGGTAACGCACTCAGTATTTATGAGTTTGCTAATTGCGCATATATGTAATGACAAAGCGCTTTCACTATCACGGATGATTTGGCTGTTTATTAAAATTACAAAAATGCCTAACACACATATGATAAAGCTCGACTATGACCCTGCGAGTGAAGGCTGTAAGTGGAGGGAAGTAACGACTTGAAACATTACCCAAATCTGGCAGTATAGTGACACCTTGCCCGATCGTTTAGTGGTAAGCAAAGCTTGCTTTCAGTGTTCGCTCTGAACTAAAAAAAGTATTTTAAAATCTATTCGTATTTAGTGCTGCCGGGTCATCTAGTGGTAGGATGCAAGTTTCTGGCACTTGTCACCGGGGTTCGAATCCCTGCCCGGCAGCAGTGAATGTGAATTCTAAATACTTCTTTTACTTCGCTCGCTCACTCGAAAGTAGGAATGCAAGTTTCTGGCACTTAACATTGGGGCTAAAATGATTTGGGAAATCATTTTAGAAGCGGTTTGAGATATTTTATGAGGTACGATATAAAATATCCAAACGCGGCACAGATTCTGTAAGAATTGAATCCCTGTCTTTCAGTCAGATATTTTATATGAGACGAGACTACCTAATTTTAACAACTGCTGAGATAGAAAAGTATCTTGCTGGTAGCAAAAATATTGATAAGAGTAAGGATTACGAACTTGGCTTGGCACTAATTTTGATTAAGTTCCACACCAAGGAGACTGGAGAAAAATTAAAAGTAGCACTTCCTGCTAAAGAGTCCTTAACTAAAGATGAAAACATTGTAGAAGTCCTCAGGAACAAAATTGAAGAAGATCATGATATAGATGTCTATCTGATTCCGGAAGATTTAGATTTATCGAGTAGAGGAAAGCATAAAGCTTCAGCATTTCAGTTAAAAAAGTTTTTCTTAACAAAAAAGAAGGGGGTAGCGAATCTTTTAGAGTATTTAACCTCTAAGATTCCAAAAAAATATACTCCAGGTGGTAGCGGAGTCCTAGCTTTATTAATGAGAGGAGAAATATCTATCTCCAAAGATGAATTTGAGCAGATAAATTCAGCTTTAAAAGCTATACCGCAGTATCCATTCGAAAGAGTTATGTTTATCGCAGGAAAAGATGGAGAGCGAATTGTGTTTGGGAATCTGTTTCCTGAATGGGGCCATAAGACTTATACGCACGCTGAACGGTTTTTGGATAGGTTTCCTGATGTATAAAAGTTCCAGCATTGTCTCAGACGGCAAACTAATTGACGTAAAAGTTTAAAAGAGTAAACTCAATTGTGGGAATGAGTGGGAAGAGACCAAAAGGTGGTCGTTAGCGGCCGCCGCGGCGATTCTTTTGAATAGGCCAGCGCTTGAGAGTCAAACAAGAACTCACCCCTAGGTGATGAGTGAGACTGTATACCGGGTGACCGACAGAGCCTTGAGTAGGGTGGCTTGAGAGTCCATCTGAACATGGGAGCAACAGCTTCCAAGCCTAAACCCACTTATTCTCACCAGCTGCCGCTTGCGGTGGCTTTTTATATAAAAAACCGCCACTATGGTGGCGGGTGGGGGTGAGCGCTTGGGCCGACTGGACCGTTGTAGTTACGGCCGCCGTGTACCAGAATGTCCGGTTCAAGTGGTCGCGTCTCTTACCGGGACTATTGGCACCAGGCAAAGCAAGAGGAGATCTCACTCGCGGTATTCGCATCGGCATGCTGATCCGACACTACTAGCCGCAATGGTCGCTCAAGCGCTCATTAGTACTATATCGCATATCTAAAATATGCCAATAGCGGCAAATATGGCTATAAGAATGGCGATAAATGCGCCGGCTGTCAGTTTTTTGTTCATGGCAGCACTGTACCATAGCTAGACAGCTCATATAATTGGAGCTACTCTAATTACTGGTACATCCGTATCATTACTTACAATTATTTTACTTTTATGGGAAAACTAATTATTTCACTTATTGTAGTACTAGGACTAGTGGCTATCGGTGGTCTATACCTAGCTAATCAGTCAAATGACTACGAACTTACTGTCGATACTGAATTGGACGCGCTTGAAGCAGAACTCGCCAGCATTGAAGCTGAAGTAGCTGCTGGCACCATGACACCAGAACAAGCAGCTGATGCTCGGGCCAGAATCTTCACTCGTCTTGATGCGGTAGAAACTAGCATGACAGCAGCAGCTGATGCAGAATTGAGCACTAGTCAGAAGATGCAGCTCCAACAAGGACTCGATCGACTAAAGAACACTTTGCTCACCTTCCAAGCAACTCTAACTGCGGTTGACGAAACGGCAGCTTCTAGCGAGTCTGTCCGACGCTCAAGTGGCGGACGAACCCTAACGGCAGCCTTTGTAAGCACTATCGAAGCTTCACAAGAAGCGGTAATTGAGGTGTCTGACGAAGACTACGAGCCAAATGATAACGTTGATGATTTAATCGACGATATTGCTGACGAAGCTCCAGACAATCTTGATGACATCGAAGTAGACATGAACGCTACTTCAACTGCTACTAGCAGCGATGAAGAAATGAATGATTCAGAAGATGATGAATCTTCAGATGATTCTGATGCAGAAGGCGAAGCCACTACGACAGTAGAAGTTGAGGTTAACTAAAACCTCTTATTACTCTCTTTCAAAACACCCGCTAGGCGGGTGTTTTATTTTGGCAAAAGAGAAGGTCTTACTTCACTTGTATTATAAATAGGATAATGTACAATTATGTATAATTGTATACTATATCGTACATACGACTTTACCAGCTAGTAACACTACTTAGCTATGAAAACAGTACTTACTACTATTATTCTCGTACTTGTTATCGGGGGAATAGCCTTCCTATTGTTTGGTTTTGCTGATGGAGATCAAAACAATACTTCAACTGATGATGAGCAAAAAGAGCAAACAAACAACCAAAGAGGCGTGACGTCCAACTGGCAATCGTATCAGGCTGAAACTACAAATGACACCACTATGCGATTGCGCTATCCGACTGAAGTTTCTGTGACTGAGGTGCAGGATGATATTTATGAAATAAAATATATTGGTCCGAATAGTGAAGAAGCAACAGAGATTACAGATGGGTACTATGCTTCCTTTACCATAAACCAATCAGCCAATCTTGAAACATATGCTGATGAGCAAGGTCCTACATCAAGAGTGCAATCGCTCCAGTTCAATGGTCACGAGGCAGTAACGTACACTACTAGTTCAGAGCTTGGTGGAGATGATATTACCCACATAACCTATCAACCTTTCCCAGATAGCAATCTAACAGTAGATGTAGCCTATTCTACGTACGGCGCGAACAGTGAGCAGTACGAAAATGAATTGATGGCTGTTTTGAATACTCTTTCCTTTGAACGGGATGAAGAGACTATTGCTACTAAGACAATTGAAATTGCTGTACTTAATCTTGATGGTCAAGAATCAGATTCTGGCGGAGAAATCCGTGGTTGTGACAGAGTGATTATGGTTGAAGAAATCATACCTGCTACCACTCAACCGTTAAATGCCGCCATTCGAACCTTGTTCACGTATGAGTCCACAGATGTAATGGGTTGGTATAACTTCATTGCAGAGACAAATGATACGCTTAGCTTTGATCGAGCGACCTTGAATGATCAGGGTATAGCCTCCATTTATCTTGAAGGAGAACTAACTGGCCTAACTGGTGTGTGTGACAATCCGCGAGCGAAAATTCAGATAGAAGAGACTGCTTTACAATTCGATACCGTTAGCGGTGTAGAACTGTATCTAAATGGGGTGCGAACTGAATTACAGCCAGATTTGTCTGGTCAGGCTGAATGATTCGCCTCAATAAATCATGGTATGCTTACGAAGTAATATAAAAAACCATGACTGAATCATCAACTTCACCAAAAAACACTTTTGCTATTAAAGACCTTTACACTCCAGTCGCGATTGTAATCGCGGGTATATGTATTGGAGCTGGCTTCTACTTTAGTCAATCATCGCCAACCGGCCAACCGGCTATGCAACCAGGAAACGATATAAATAGTGCTGAAGCAGAAGCTGCTCTAGAAAACGTCGCTCCAGTATCTGAAGACGATCATATTCGTGGCAATGTAGATGCGCCGATAACTATTGTTGAATACTCTGACTTTGACTGTCCTTTCTGTAGTCGTTTTCATACCTCAATGAAAAGTGTTGTATCTGAATATGATGGTGAAGTAGCATGGGTGTACCGTCAATTCCCGCTACCACAATTGCACCCCCAAGCCCCTGAAGTAGCGTTAGCATCCGAATGTGTAGCTTCACTCGGTGGCGATGACGCCTTTTGGACATTTGCTGATGGATACTTTGCGGTTCGTGAAGCTGGAGATTCAACTCCGTACGAAACGTTGCTTCCAAGTTTGGTCCGAGAGACTGGAGTCGATATAGCGACATTTCAAGAGTGTTATGAGGCTGGAGATTTGATGGATGAAGTGCAGACTGATGTGGCCAATGCAGTAGAGACTGGCGGTCGCGGAACACCGTGGTCAATCCTAATCGGACCAAGTGGAAAGAAATATCCAATCAACGGTGCGGTGCCACTAGAACAGGTTAGACAACTAATCGAACAGGCAAAAAGCGAAGCTTAACGTAACTATTTGCCTCGCCCATACGAGGCACGTAATCCTTGAATATGTTCTTGGTATGTTTCGCTACAGAAATAGTTACCACGAGCATCATGAAAATAGAATAAACATTCGGTCGGTACCGGATTAAGAGCAGCTATCACCGCTTCTTGAGAAGGGTTGGCAATTGCAGTCGGGGGTAAGCCGATTTCAGCGTATGTATTGTAAGGCGAATCAATGTATTTATCTCTTGGCATCGGTACCGGCCACCACTCACGCTCGCTCGCCTGGCTACCACGAGCGTACTGCAGGGTAGCGTCAAGTTGTAATGGCATATCAATAAATAGCCGATTCCAGATAACTCCGGATACCTCACGCATGTTTTCAAAATCGCTTGCCTCTCTTTCAAGCAGTGAGGCAATTATTAGAGCTTGTTCTAGAGGGACTCGTTCTTCTACTGCCGGAGTATATCGCTCAAGGATATTAGTATTAAATTCTTCTGCTAGTAAACTGGCAACATCTTCTGGGGTGGCGTAGCGATGGACAACGTATTCTCCTGGATAGAACTTTCCTTCACTTAGTGTAGGATCAGCATTTGATACTAACTCTAGAAAATACTGACGTTCCTCACTACTCCAGCGAAGAATTCCTCCAATGTGTTCTGCAACCTCTTCTTTACGTTCTCCTGGCCATATTACAAACACCCGGCTAATTGGTGATGCCAAGTTTTGGTACCAGTCTCTGCCGACTAATTCTCTGGTAACTTTTTTCCACCAGTCGCCGATACTTGTAGCAAGAGAACTGTCCTGATAATCAGGAGTCATTAACCGCTCACTAATTTGTTTGTTTTTTGGATCCACTCCGACAGGGAAAGGTTCAGCAGGGGCTTCGATAACGGATTCGTTGTTCTTAAAGATATAGGCTTTTGACTCTAGAAGTACACTAAGTCCGACGGCGAGCAATACAAAAAGTAGCAGGGCAGTGCCATAAATCATGTGAATCACTGTCTTGTGATTTATCATGTCTATATTATGACATGGTAGCGGTCGTAGTTAGTGTAAAATAGTTAAAACAAACAAAAATATTAAACCTATGAAAACTATTTTTTACATCATCATTCTACTCGGGGCAGCGATCGTTGGCTATGTGTACTTAAGCCCGCTTTTTTTGACTTCTACCGATACTCAAAATACTCCAGAAGAGGTACCTCAAGATGAAGCAGACACTTCTGAGTCTGGGTCCACCACGACGCTCGCTCAATTGCGCACCAACAGTAGTCCGCAAGAATGTACGGTAACTTATCGTGATGAAGTATCGGGTGCTGCAGTAAATGGTACCTACTACTTTTCTAATAATCGATATTACGGTGAAGTTGCTGCCAACGAAGTATCACTCGGTGGAGAAATCACTTATTATGTAATTGACGATCTGACCACTCTGTATTTATGGTCAGAGATTGGAGGAGAGTTTTATGGTGTAAAAGTGACTGATGAAAACAAAGAACTACTCCAAAATCAACAACCAATAACTGAATCAACTGCGATTACTGCTCAATGTAGAGACTGGCAAGTAGACCAAACAGTATATGAACCTCCGTCAGATATTTTGTTTAGTGATGCGGCTTCGATTCAAGCAGAATATGGGACTGTCTATGAATCTGAAGATTTACAAGTCAGGTAATCAATAATCTTTTTCGGCGTAGATAGATATTGTTCGACGCTTGCCAGCACCACCCTTGCGGGTGTGACGATGAGACCGAGTGACTTTTCTAATGAGAAACTTTTCACGTAAGAATTCTACTAATTCAGCTTCGCTATACACATACTCTGGAACGCCCATCACTGGGTGTATGTAAGTGCCAGCTTCTTCTCCTGGATGCTCACGAAGTAAGCGCTCAGTGTGGCGGTCTTCGTCTTTAAGAAAAGTCTTCATGAAAAAATAGCCACCTGGAATCAGGACGCGGTGAATTTCATCACGTAGTGCTGTTCGTTCTTTAGCATTCAAAAAGTGAGAAGTCATCATATCAAGCGCTAGAGACTGAGTTTCATCATCAGCAGGGAGTTTTTCACCGGCACTTCCAACATGGTATTGAATCCGTAATTTTTCTTCTTGAGTAATACGTTTAGCTTGGGCTATGGCTGCCGATGAGATATCTATTCCAACCCCTTTTGTGCCGAACTCTTTGGCTAAATAAATGAGATTGCGTCCATTACCACAACCAACATCAATGATGCTACTGCCTGGTTTAAATATTGGCTGCAAACCCTTTTGCCTCGCAAACCAGCGTGTAAACTGACGTAAATCACCACTCTCAGCAGCTGATAGCTTTAAGTGAGTTGGATTGGTGTATTCCTTATCCCAAAATGTAGCGCCATGAACATTGCGCTTTTTCTTACGTGTAAAGTTTGGTTTGTACGCCATAATGAATAAATTGAGGCTACGGCATTTTATCCCAATTGTCTATAGTTTAATGCCAGCTTGCTCGTGCTACACTTAGCAATATGAAAAATCCATGGATCATCACCGGTTTGCTCGCAGTCGTTTTATTTGGCGGAGCAATTTGGTACTCAAATTATGTTAATAGTCAAAATAATGTTGGTGTAGAAGAAGTTTCTCACGTGCTAGGTAATCCGGATGCAGAAGTCACGTTGGTTGAATACAGTGATTTACAATGTCCGGCTTGCGCCTCGTTTCAACCGGTAGTAGATGAAGTGGTGGAGGTGTATGGTGACCGTATTCGTTTTGAATATCGACACTTCCCGTTACCTATTCATCCGTACGCCAATGATGCAGCGCTAGCCGCTGAAGCCGCAGCTCAGCAAGGCGAGTTCTTTGCGTACGCGAATCTCTTGTTTAGCAATCAAAGTCAATGGTCAAACTCCAGTAATCCACAAGGCTTCTTTGAGTCATATGCTGAAGAATTAAATCTAGATATTGATGAATTTAAGCGTCACCAAGACTCAAGTATCTTAAAAGACAAAGTTCGATCAGATACTAATGAGGGAAGAGAGTTGGGAGTCAATGCCACACCAACTTTCTTCCTCAATGGAGAAAAAATGAATATCGAGACCTACGAAGATTTCATCATGCAAGTGGCGGCGGCTGTTGGAGCTTCAACCACAGTAGCAGTAGCGGAATAGCTGCGTAAGAAGTGGGGAAGCAGAGCAGGCGAAGCCTGCTCTGCTTTGCTATCATAGAGGCATGCCACGGACTAGAAATTATTTTTTATTGCTTGTAATCGCCGGGTTTGGTGCATTAGTCCTAATTGAGCTTCAGTTTAATAACCAATTACCGCTGTTTTCTGCTAGCGGTAATGCGCCAACATTTTCGACTGAGACCACACCAAAGCTGTCGGTTGGTCCAGAAGATATGGATGATCAACTTCGACAAGATCGTTTGGTCGCAATGCGAGAAAAAATCAGCAACAGCCAGCAATTAATACTCACCGCTTCAGTTCCGGAAGAAGACACCACTCTAGAAGATTCTGAAATACAAACAGACGAAGAGGTATTGCTTCAATGTGGTAACTATCAATCTTATACAGGCAACTGGTCTGCCGCTGGTGTCACCATAGAAGAAGTGGAAGGGGCGCGTATTGTGTACCGTAGTTCTGCACAGGTAGGAGGTGAGACAACCGAAGGGACCTTACCGTCCTCCAATACAGAAATACTCGCACAACTCTCCATCCGTAGTACGCCTGGTACAGCCACTTGTATTCCTAGCGATGTAATTGGGATTGCGCTCGACGGGTCACTGATTCGAAATAATGAAGTCGGTGCCTATGGCGTATTTGGTGCCAATACCACCATTGGCTACGCTCTTGATGGGTTTCCAATTCAAGGAGTCTCTAGCGAATCAACTGACCGTTGTGGCGGCAGAATTGCCGGCGATCAGTATCGATATTTCATCGACGCTGAACGAGCCACTATTATAAATTGCTTTAGTGGAACTCCAGTAAAACTATAGACCTGCCTGCTATACTGCTCTCATGACTGACAAAAAATTTCCAAACGGTTTCCTGTGGGGTGAGAAAGCGTGGGACGCTTTCGCAAGGCCTTGCCAGCAACTTTGCGAATACTTGGAGCAAAGTAGCGACAAGGTGTACAGTATCTGTAAGATACAGTGAATTTGCATATGAAAGAATTTCCAAAGGGTTTTCTATGGGGCGCAGCTACAGCCAGCTACCAAGTAGAAGGTGGTATTGAGAATTGTGACTGGGCTGAAGCAGCTAGAGAGGGGCGAGTGCCTGCATGCGGTAGAGCCTGCGACCACTATAATCGATACAAAGAGGACTTTGATATTGCGAAAAAACTTGGACACAACGCCCATCGATTCTCGGTGGAATGGGCTCGTATTGAACCAGAAGAAGGGAAATTTGATAGCGAGGCAATAGAGCATTATCGCGAAGTACTCCAAGCATTACAAGAAAGAGACATCACACCATTCATTACGTTGTGGCACTTTACCTTGCCGTTGTGGTTTTCGGAGAGTGGTGGATTTGAACGCAAAGATGCACCGCAAATTTTTGCCCGCTACTGTGCGTTTGTAGCGTCTGAACTTGGAGATTTGTGTAGTCATTTTTCTACCATGAATGAACCTAATGTGGTTGGTAGCAACGGCTGGCTGCGAGGAACCTGGCCACCATTTAAACGTTTCTCTCTAACAGACATGGTTTCAATCACTAACTCTGGTCGGTCGTATGAGGCAAAACCACAAAAAGGCCTAGGTCCTTTATTTACTTATTTACGAGTCATGAAGAATTTGGCTTTAGCTCATAATGAAGCCTACCGATATATTAAAAAAGCTAATTCACAGCTTGAAGTCAGTGTAGTCAAACACGTTATCGTATTTGACGCGAACTGGAATCCTCTAAACAAGCTAGCAGCCTTGTTTGCTAATTATGTTTGGACGCACAAATTTATGCGCCGCACAGCCAAATATTGCGACTCTATAGGATTAAATTACTACTTTTATACGCAGTTTGGTGATAGAAGAGCTTGGAAAAAGACCGATATGGATTGGAACTTTGCACCACAACACATTTATAATGCACTAAAAATGCTATCTCGATACAAAAAACCTTTGTTTGTTTCGGAATCTGGTATTGCCGATGAAGACGATTCTGATCGGGCTGAATATATTCGCAAGCAAGTAGCTGCTACCTGGAAAGCAATAGATGAAGGAATAGATGTCAGAAGTCACATGTACTGGTCGCTCTTAGACAACTACGAGTGGGCGCTCGGCTTTGAAAAAAGATTTGGATTAGTGGAAATTAATTACGACACTCTAGAACGTACGATTCGACCTTCTGCGTACGTGTATAAAGAAATTATTGAACAAAATGCAGTGCTAGAATAAACAATAATGAATTGGATACTACTCGCTACCGTCGGGCAGTTTTTGAACGCTATTGTTGCCATCCTCGACAAGTATATTGTTTCTGACGAGAAAGTGCTGCCGAGACCTTTTGTGTATGCCTTCTATAGCTGTTTGTTGACTGGTTTTTGGGCGGTGATGTATGTTCTAGGACTCATTCCGTTCCTTGGTGACTTAGGTGTACCGTCCTTGCTTCAAGTTACTTCACCCAGCATTCAAGTGGTAGGGCTGTCATTTTTGAGTGCGTACACTTTTTTTATGGCTTTAGTGTCACTCTATGATGCTCTTAAAAAAGCCGATGCCTCAAACATAATTCCTGTCATTGGTGCTATTTCTGCGATTGCTACGTTTGGCATGAGTTATTTATTTCTCGACGCACGACTGACCGATTCTCATGTACTCGGAGTACTTTTACTAGTAATTGGTACCTTGCTAGTAGCCCAGACACTACCGGCTAAATCAGTAGCTCTACATACTTTTCATAGCGGTTTGTTCTTTGCGCTTCACTACATCACCATGAAAGGATTGTTCATCGAAACCAATTTTGCCGATGGTTTCTTTTGGTCACGAATTGGATTCGTATTGTTTGCACTCTCTTTGTTGTTAGTACCTTCTTACCTAAAAAAAATTAATACCCAAACCAAGAATGCTTCTAAAAAAACTGGTTGGCTAGTGGTTTTGAATAAAACATTAGCTGGAGTGGCCGCCTTCATCCTCCTAAAGGCTACCGATGTCGGAGATGTGTCAGTGGTACAAGCTCTGGATGGTCTGAAGTTTGTCTTCATCTTGATTCTAGTTACCATCTTTGCACCATTCCTCCCTCCAGCAGCAGTTGATAAGGACACAAGTTCACGTACTGTAATCAGAAAAATTCTCTACGTAACTCTGATTTTGATTGGCTATGCAATTTTATACACGTGATAAAATGCGAGCATGAATTGGCGTCCAACTAAGTGGTGGCAGCATACTTTACTATTTTTATTAGTACTTCTACTGCTGGTCACCATTGTCTTAGCAATATTGTCGATAAAGCCAAAACCAACAAATATTACCTACGGTATGTCGTTTAATACCATGTACGCCAATGAACTAGGGCTTGACTGGAGAGAGACATACGACGCTATTCTAGAAGATCTTGATGTTCGTCACTTGCGTTTGGCGGCTCATTGGAACATGGTTGAACCTGAACCGGGAGAATATAACTTTACGCCGCTGGATTATCAGGTATCACAAGCAGAAGCAGTGGGAGCTGAAATAGTCTTTGCGGTAGGTAGACGATTGCCGCGTTGGCCTGAGTGTCATATACCGCAATGGGCGACCACTCTCAGTACAGAAGATAGGGAGCGAGAGCTACTCGATTACATAGAAACTACTGTTAATCGGTATAAAGACAGTCCTGCTATTACAGTCTGGCAAGTGGAGAATGAACCATTTTTGGAAGTGTTCGCGTTTGAGCATTGCGGTGAGCTCAACGTTGATTTATTGGAGAGAGAGATTGAACTGGTACGTTCAATCGATGGGAGTCGACCAATTCTTCTTACTGATAGCGGAAACCTAGGTACATGGACGGAAGCATACTCTCGCGGGGACATGTTTGGTACCAGTGTGTATGTTCATTTCTGGAATCCGGAATTGGGACAATTCGAGACATTATTACCGCCGTGGTTTTATCGAGTTAAAGATAATGTAATGGCTTTACTGTACGGAGAAAAGCCAACCATACTGGTAGAGCTATCAGCTGAACCGTGGCTGCTCGAGCCGATTGTTGATGTACCAGTCGATATCCAGCTAACGCGTATGAACCTTCTGTTCTTTGAAAACATACTTACGTATGCAAAAAAAACTCATTACCAAAAACAGTATCTTTGGGGAGCCGAATGGTGGTACTGGCTCAAGCTGCAGGGAAGAGAAGAGATGTGGGAGCGAGGGCAAAGACTATTTGAGAATTGATATATTGCGCGATATTTTATTGATAAATAAGGTGAAAAAACGTTGCAATGCGGTATAATAACCGTATACTGAACTCATAAATCAACTTATTTCTATGCCCATATTAGCCAGATTTCGAGCTTTACCAGATGATGACAAAGCCTCTCTCGTCCGCAAATTAGTAGAAAATAGCACTCCTGATTTTGATTATTTCTTCCTGATTGGGCTATCTACCATGATGGCCACGCTTGGGCTATTACTTGATAGTCCAGCAATTGTGATTGGAAGCATGCTAATTGCACCTTTGATGTATCCAATCTTAAGTGTTGGGCTTGGTTTAGTAATGATGAGTAATAAAATCTCTGTTCTAAAAAGAGCCTTTTCGACTCTGGTCACCTCCCTTGGACTTGGACTCGGAGTTGCTATTGTTGTAGCCTTTATCTTCGGAGATGGAGACTCGTACCTGACTGCAGAAATTCTTGACAGAGCCTATGCCTCGCATCTTCACTTGTTGGTAGCGGTGGCAGCTGGTACAGCCGTTGCGTATGTGCTAGCGAGGCCTGAATGGAGCGATACCTTGCCAGGTGTTGCTATTGCAGTAGCCTTAATCCCACCACTCGCAGCTGTCGGAGTTGGTATCGCATCACTAAACCCATTGGTTATAAAGGGAGCTGTTACTATTCTTATCCTCAACCTAATCGGCATCATTGCAGCTGCTGTGACTGTCTTTTTACTAATGAATCTCAGTGAAAAGGAGCATATTGCTACCTCGACGATAAAAAAAGAAGATGAGAAAGTCGAAACCGAGAAGAAAATAATTGCAGAAGTGAACGAACAGATTGCAGAGGAAGAAAAGGTAGTTATCAAAGAAACGGTAGTAACTAAACCAAACCATGAAGAAACTACCTAATTACATCATCGCCCTCTCATTACTAATCCTGCCATTTGCCGCAGTAGAGGCAAATACTGTTGTTCGTACTGGCGATAGTGTGAGTGTTGGAAATGATCAAAGTATTACTGGAGACTTCTACACACTATCTAGCGTAGTTAATGTCTCAGGGGAAGTCGATGGCGATTTTATCGCTCTTAGTGGTAGTCCGACGGTTAACGGAATTATTACGGAGGACGCGTTAGTGATTGGAGGCAACGTCGATATTCATGGCCCGATAGGTGACGACCTGCGAGTGATTGGGGGAAAGGTGATTGTAGCCGGCGAAGTCACTGGTGACGTGTTTGTGATTGGAGGAACACTAGTTGTGCTATCGACGGCATCAATTGGTGGTGATTTGTTGGTGTATGGTGGCGAGGTTGAGGTAAATGGACCGGTTAATGGTGATGTCTTAGGTAATATTGGTTCTCTACGCATTGATGCTCCAGTTGGTGGAGGTGTGGAAGTAGCTGTTGATGAACTCACGCTAGGCGATAAGGCTGTTGTTGAAGAAGCGGTTAGTTATACCAGTATCAGTCAAATTACTCGCTCACCAAATGCTACGGTCAACGGCGAAATCATTAGAAATGATCCAGTGTTAGAGGCTAGTGATGTGTCTGGTTCAGTCCAGCCGTTAGTAGTGTTTCTACTAATTGTTCTCTTTAGTACTGCAGTCTGGTACTTATTCTCTCGAAAGTCCTTATCAACTTTGTCGGCTACTGCAATTACCCTGAAGGCCCGAACATTTTTGATTGGTTTAGCTGTTCTATTTTTGACACCGTTTGTGATAACTGTTTTGGGAGTAAGTTTACTAGGTAGCTTCATTGCGTTATTGATTTTGCTTGGCTACTTATTGTTATTACTCCTTGCTTTACTAGTTACGCCAGTAGCAATTGGACGGTTTGCCGAAAAGACATACAAAAAGGATGTTCAGCCACTGTCTTTACTCACACTAGTCATTGGTGTACTCATCAGTGTCTTAATCCTTCTGGTGCCAGTGATTGGCTTGTTAGTGTTGTTGGTAGTGATGGTGTTCAGTGTAGGTGCTCTCTTTGAGTCACTCATCAAGCTAAATATAAAATAAAATGACAACTCATTACTTCAATGGTCTTCAGGCAGCATTAGAAGATCTGTGGAGTTTTGTCACCAATGGATTCTCTTACAATAGACAACTGGAAAAAAGTAGTGGTGTTGAGTTAGTCTCAGGTACTACCTATGCTGCTGATAGCTACCAGACGTTATTAATCCGATCAGTTCTAGAAGGTACCGTATTACAGCCAGCACTAAGTAACGATGAGCTACTTTTGTACCGATTGCAGTGTTCAAATGACTTGCTGCAACAAATCCAAAATCACCCAACTGAGCCATGGCATATAGTTGGAAAAGGGCATCCAGTAGTGCATGTCAGCATTAACCCTACATCTGGTAGTGTGATGGAATACTTTGCTAACACAGAACTTTGTGACCGAGTATTTGTCAGAGGCGTCAATGACGACAACTCACTGGTAGTTGAAACTATTTCTGATGGAGTATACGAGCAACAAAAAGTTTCTCATGAGATATGGCAAGGTCTGCGCCCGGTTTTTATTAGTTGTAAGGATTTAGCATCATGAGTACTAAACCCGTCGCATTCTTTGATATAGATGGAACCATCTTTCGCTCTAGCTTATTGATAGAGCTGGTCGAACAGCTTATAAAAGAAGAAGTATTTCCCAGTTCAGCAGCTGCTATGTACGATGACGAATATCGGGCGTGGCAGAATCGTGATGGTAGTTACGAAAATTATATTGACGCAGTAGTTGAGGCTTTTATTACACACATTAAAGGAGTGCATTACGGTGATTTTGCTGACATTGGACGCCGCGTAGTGGCAGTACAAAGCAGGCGAGTATATACCTATACCCGTGATTTAGTGGCTAAATTGAAAAACCAAGGGTATATGTTGGTAGCAATTTCACAATCACCTAAAACCATTCTAGATGAGTTTTGTGAGCAATATGGATTCGATAAGGTGTATGGCCGGGTATACGAGATTGGTCCGCAAGATCGCTTTACTGGGGTGGTAACTGACGAGTCTCTTATTCGTAATAAAGCCACTATTGTACGTAGAGTATTTGATCGACATCCAGAGCTAGATCAAAATAATTCAATCGCAGTGGGAGACACTGAGGGAGACATCTCGTTGTTAGAGATGGTCAGTCAGCCAATTTGTTTTAATCCAAATCAAAACTTATATAGACACGCTAAACTAAATAATTGGCAGGTTGTGGTTGAGAGAAAAGACGTTGTTTATCATCTCTAGCAAGTACGCTATACTGGCATGATATGCAGAAAAAATTAACGAGAGACCAAGAGAACGCCGCTATTGCGGGAGTACTAGCTGGGTTTGCAGAGTATTTTGGTCACGATCGGGTGCTGTACCGAGTGGCGGCTGTTGTGTTTTTGATTTTAACAGGTTTCTTCCCGGGAGTATTGATATATGCAGCGGCGTGGATCATGATGCCTCAACAAGTCAAGGTTGAACCACATCCAACCGAGTAGTCAATGGGTACTACTAGTACACATCAATTCAAACAAATAGTACGGCAGCACTACCAGTCGTCCGGTAGACATAATCTTTCATGGCGTCAGACTAACGACCCTTACCATATTTTAGTGTCTGAGTTGATGCTTCAACAAACGCAAGTAGCGAGAGTAGAGCCAAAATTTCAGGCTTTCGTAAAACGCTGGCCAACGGTCAGTGAGCTAGCTACCGCCAAGTTAGGAGAAGTGTTGCAGTACTGGCAAGGGTTGGGCTATAACCGTCGTGCCAAGTATCTGCACCAAGCCGCTAATGAAATTATCGATAAATATGAAGGAGTATTTCCCTCATCAGCCGAAAGATTGAAAGAGCTTCCGGGTATAGGTCCATACACTGCTGGTGCAGTGAGTGTTTTTGCATTTAATCAATCTGAAATCATAATCGAAACTAACATAAGAACAGTCTATTACTATCATTTTTTCTCTGATGGAACGGTAATTGATGATAGAGATATTGTGCCCTTACTGCAGCAGACTTTGGATACAGTGAATCCGCGAGAATGGTATTGGGCACTGATGGATTACGGAGCACACTTAAAACGTCAAGGTATTAAACTAAATCATAAGCAAAAGGGATTTAGAGCTCAGACACCGTTTGAAAATAGTGACAGACAAATCAGAGGAGCGATAATACGAGTACTGACTGAAACTGAAAAAAGTAGTCTAAAACAGCTGATAACTCTAGTTGGTACAACGAAAGAGCGACTCGAAGTTCAACTTAAGTCGCTCGTCCACGAAGGGCTGGTGGCTAAGCATGGCCAGTTGTATCAACTGCCTCAATAGTTAATTTATACTCCAATCAAAACAGGTATCACCATCGGTGTCTTTTGAGTTTTTTGTAGCAAGAATCCACTCACTGCATTAGTGACTTCGTCTTTCACAATTTCCAAATCAAGTGGGTTCATGTGCTGAGTTTGCTTTTCAACGGTGCGTTTTATGAGTACGCGAGCTTCTGAAAGAAGTTGTTGATTTTCACGTAGGTACACAAAACCACGAGAGATAATGTCCGGCGATTTTCGTAACTTACCAGTCTTGCTATTTACGGTTGCGATAATCACAAACATTCCGTCGTTGGCCATGGTTTCGCGATCGCGCAATACCACCTCTTGCTTGGCTCCAACGTTGAAACCGTCAACCATCACCAATTCTGTAGGAATCTTCATAGGTTGAACAGTCATCTCTGTACCATTCTTGATATCGATAATGGTTCCATTATCGGGAACTGCGATATTTTCACGAGGGAATCCATTTTCGACAGCAGCATACATATGGCTCTTGAGTTGGAAATGGTGTCCGTGAACCGGAATTAAGAAGTTTGGTTTGACTGTTTGGTTCACCCAAATCAGTTCAGCAGCATTACCGTGTCCTGAAGAGTGGACGTGGGAACTTTTGTAGTTAACCACTTTTACGTTTTTACGGTAAATATTGTCTTTAAGAATCTGTACCGCAATCTCGTTACCAGGAATAACTGATGAAGAGAGTACTACTGTATCTCGTTCGGTTAAGGTGATGAACTTGTGTTTATCAGTTGCCATTCTCATCAGAGCAGCGAACTTTTCTCCTTGAGCACCAGTACTCAAGACCACAATCTTGTCATTAGGATAATCACCCATATTGGCCGGGGTAATAAAAGTGTTAGGAGAAACTTTAAATAATTCAGCTTGGATAGCGATTTCTACGTTGGTTTTCATGCTTCGACCCTCCAGAACCACCTTCTTACCCATTTCTTCACAGGTTTTGATGATGTTAGTAAGGCGGTCAAATTGCGAAGCGAAGGTACCAATTATCAATCGGCCGCTGGCGGTTTTGATAATGTTTTCAAGCGTCTCATACACTTTGCTTTCAGACGCAGACCAACCCTCGCGATCAGCGTTCGTTGAATCACAAAGGAGAGCCAAGTTATTACCCTCACCGACCTTGCGCCACTGGTCTTGTTCTTCCACTACTACTTTACCGTCAACGTTTATTAGTTTGATGTCACCAGTTACTACCACGTCTCCGTGTTTAGTTTCTACCGCCACACCCATTGCGTCTGGAATAGAGTGAGTAACTGGGAAAGTCTTCACAGTTGTTTTTCCGACGGTGAATGATTCTCCCTCTTTAATTACATTCATTGAGACTTTATCCATCTGAGGAAATTCTTCTTGTCGTTTGAGAATCATTAGGGAAGTAAGGTACTGCGTATAGATTGGTGGATTGCCAATTCTCTCAAGAATAAAAGGAATACCTCCGATGTGGTCGAGGTGACCGTGGGTTACCACCAGCGCTCGAATCTTGTGTTTACGTTCTTCTAAATACTGTGTGTTAGGTAGGATGTAGTCGATACCCGGAGCATTAGCTTCTTCAGACACAAACTGAAAGCCAGCGTCGACCACAATAATGTCGTCTTTGGTTTCAATAATGTTCATGTTTCGACCAATTTCTTCAACTCCAGATACAGGAATAATACGAACTGTATCTTCGTCAGTAATTTCAGGGATAACGGGATCTCTTTTGTCGGTAGTGTTGAGTCGATGAGTTAGAGCCGGTGCCTTATTTGGTCGACGCTTCATCATCGGACGTCTAGACGGACGCTTACCTTTACTATTGTTTCGGGAGTTTGCGTTTCGTCCATTATTTCTACCTCTTCGCGGCGCAGATGTCTTTTTGGTTGGTGCGTTACCGGTTCGGGTGCGAGGTCCTTTTGGTCGTTGTCCGTAGCGACGATTACCTTGATTATTTGATTGTGTTTTTTCGTTCATAAATAGTAAATAATGTTATATCAATTGGTTTCTTGTCTAAATAATCCCCATAAACTATCTGTTCTGGTATACCACTCAGCACTGTTGCTAAATCTGTCTGACACTCGTGCACTACCGGTAAGTGGTTTGGCGACGATGTCTTCTCTAATTAGATACGTCAGTTGCGGCTGGAACAAGAAGACAGCTGGTTGCTCGTTGGCAATAATTATACCTGCTTCGAGTTCTGTTTCCATGTGAACCTCTTCGTTTGTCTCACTGCGCGCGCTCTCTAAGAAGGCGTCCACTGCTAGGTTGGTGTACTCAGCAATGTTAAGTCCAGGGTCGTCTCGCTGAGAAGAGTGCCAAAATGGATATAGGTCAGTGGCGCGGCTCATCTCTAATCCAAATAATAGACCTTCAAAACTACGTGGACGAATAACTGATTGTACCAAGTCCGACTGCTCGTACTGTTCGATACTTACTTCGACGCCAATCTTTTCCCATTCACCAGCCACAAATTGGACAGTTTGGTCAAAAAGCGGAACATTGCTGGTTTTGATGGTGATACTGAGTACTTCATTTGAGCCATCAATCTCTTTTTCCCATAGCCCGAGCTCATTTTGCTCCCATCCTGCTTCGGTGAGTATTGTGCTGGCGGCTGTTTGTCTATCCCCGAGACTAGTGTCGAAGTCGTTCTGTAATTCTACAGTACTTGAACTGAAGGTGGTAGGTAAAAATGTGGGGACACCATAACCAGATAAAGCTTCAGCTATTAAAGCTTCGCGATCAATGGCTACTGACAAGGCGTTTCTTACCGCGTCGTCACGCACCACTGCAGACCGGTTCTGGTTAAAGAATACGGCAAAAATCCGTGGCAGCGGTTCTGTTAGTAATTTGTATTGGCCTCTGTCCAACAGGTCATTTAGTGCTTCATTAGAAACGTAGGCACTAGCATCGATTAGGTTTTGTTCTAAATCAGCAATCAAAGCCGATTCTTCTCTATAAAACTGTAAGATGACGCTATCAATATTGGCAGATTTGTCTCGGTCACGAAAGGCGTCTAGGTGGTAGCCAGTAATAATGCCTGACGCATCACGACTCACTCTCTCAATCATGAATGGTCCAGAGCCAATCGGTTCAGTATTCAGCTGACTAAACGGTATTTGCTCAATTGGTAAAACACTCCACAAATGGGTTGGTAGAATACCTACTAATAGATTTTCTACAAATGGTGCATAGGCTTCTTCTAGAATGATATTAAGCTCGTATTCATTCACTTGTTCAACCGCCACATCGCTCCAGTTGCCTCGCAGTGGACTTTTTAAGTCAGGGTCTTGAATTAAAGATATAGTGTAAATCACGTCTCTAGCCGTCAGAGGCATACCATCGTGAAAGGTAACATCTCGACGCAAGGTAATATTATATGTGCGACCATCGTCAGAGATAGTCATAGACTCGGCTATATCTGGCACTAGATCACCATTCTCATCAATTTTCATTAAGCCGCTGTAAATCAAAGCAGTAGCATCTTGATCAGCCCGAGTAATAGCCAAGGTGGGATTCACAAATCGAGGAGTCCCGATAATACCTTCACGCAGCTCGCCACCTTGTACCGGGGTCACGACAGAGTATTTGGTATTAAATTGATAGAGAGAAAAAACTCCGCTTAAAATCACTATAAAGAAAAGTCCGCGCAGTAACCAACGGTCACTGGTTCGGGTACTTTCCATCCGCGTAAAAAAAGCGTCGACGTATCGTTTAACGAAATTTCGTGATGGTTTCATAGGGTTGCTATGGTTCTAGTGTGCAAATTGCTTTGCACGAGTAATGACAAGTTAGCCTACAATTGCCAAGATTGCTGATATAACAAACAAAATACTGATTCCGACAGTAAATTTAAATAGGAATAGCTCCGAGCCACGTCGCTGTCGAAACGCAGAGCTGTGATTGTCGCCACCAAAGGCTCCGCCTAAACTCGATCCACGTTGCTGCAGCAAAATTGCAGTTACCAATAGAATAGCGAGAATTATTTGGATGTAGGGTAGTGCTGGTAGCACTGAGTCAATAAGATTCATGCCGAAAGAGAATACCAAAAGAATAACCAGTTAGCAAGGGGAATTATGAGTCATTTTGCACCGTTGGAGAATTTTTTATAGAATACGCGAGCAACAAGGTAAGTATACAGGTGCGTTGCAAATGAATTTGTACATAATTATATATTTAATTATATAATTAAATATATATTTTCTATCTTTATTATTACGTAAATCAAAACAAAATGGCAGATAAAACATGTCCAATCACACCACTAAGTGACCGAGTGGTCGTACGACCACTAACTGACGAAGAACTGGGCGCAGTTTCAGCGTCTGGCATTATCATTCCTGACTCAGCTAAAAAGGAAAAACCGGAGCAAGGAGTAGTTTTGGCGACTGGAAAAGGGAAGTGGGATGAAGATGGCGAAAAGAGAATTCCACTAGAGGTACAAGTAGGAGACCGAGTGATTTTCTCAAAATATGGCTATGATGAGGTGAAAGTAGCGGAGAATGAATATTATATTGTGGCAGAAAGCAACATTTTAGGAGTAATTACTAGCTAATAACAAAAATAAACTTATGGCAAAGGAAGTGCTTTTTGGAGAAGACGTAAAGAAAAAACTACAAAAAGGAGTAGATACCGTGGCGGATGCGGTCAAGGTTACTCTCGGTCCACGCGGCAGAAACGTTGTCCTAGATAAGGGATATGGCGGACCAACCATTACCAACGACGGCGTCTCAATCGCAAAAGAAATTACTCTCAAAGACAAATTTGAGAACATGGGTGCCGAGATAATTAAAGAAGTGGCCAACAAAACCAATGAATTAGCTGGAGATGGTACCACTACTGCCACTGTGCTTACCCAAGCATTGGTGCGAGAAGGGTTGAAACAAACCACCATGGGTATCAACTCGATGGCGGTGCGAACTGGTATGGAGCACGCGGCTCATGATGTAGTGGAAGCTCTTAAAGATATGGCTACGCCCATCAACTCATTGTCAGAAATCAAACAAGTAGCTACCATCTCAGCCGAAAGTACTGAATTAGGAGAAAAAATCGCTGAGACTATCGATAAGGTAGGTAAGGACGGTGTGGTTACGGTAGAAGAGTCTCAATCATTTGGCATCGAAACTGAGCTGACCGAGGGAATGCAGTTTGATAAAGGCTATGTATCACCCTACATGGTTACCAATGGCGAGCGAATGGAGGCTGAATATAAAGACGCGCAAGTGCTAATCACTGATGAAAAAATCACTAGTGTACAAGACATTCTGCCGCTACTCGAAAAAATCGCCCAAACAGGTAAAAAAGAACTAGTTATTATTGCTGACGATGTCGAGGGTGAAGCGCTTGCGACATTTGTAGTAAACAAACTAAAAGGTGGATTCTCAGTCTTAGCCATCAAAGCTCCAGGCTACGGAGACCGTAAAAAAGAAGTGTTGACTGATATTGCCATCATGACTGGCGGTCAGGTGATTTCTAAAGAGGTTGGTATGGAACTCAAGAACACTGAACTGGTGCAACTAGGCAAAGCTGACCGAGTAGTCTCTACCAAGGACAAAACTACCATTGTTGGTGGAGCCGGAGAAAAAAGTGCTATCACTGATCGAGTAAGCGCTCTCAAGGCTCAACATGAGCAAGCCTCTTCTAAATTTGACAAAGAAAAGCTAGAAGAACGAATTGCCAAGCTATCTGGTGGTGTAGCCGTGATTCGCGTGGGGGCCGCTACCGAAACTGAGATGAAATATCTTAAACTCAAAATTGAGGATGCAGTAAATGCTACTAAAGCAGCTATTGAAGAGGGAATAGTACCAGGTGGAGGTACCTCATTGGCTCGCGCCGCGGCAGTGGTAGAAAAGAGCGTGTTGGACAAAAAAGATCTAACTCGAGAAGAAATGATCGGATACAACATTGTTCTCAAAGCGCTCGAAGTGCCACTGCGACAAATTGCAGACAATACGGGCAAGCACGACGGAGCCGTAATTGTAGAAAAGGTCAAAACCGCCGGTGGTAACGCTGGTTATGACGCTGCAAAAGCCGAAATGGTAGACGACATGATAAAGGTGGGTATTATTGACCCGGTCAAGGTAGAACGGGCCGGCGTCCAGCATGCCGTGTCAGCCGCCGCAATCTTCCTCACTTCAGAAGCAGCCATCGCTGATGAACCAGAAGATGATAAATCACCTATGCCAGACATGTCAGGTATGGGTGGTGGCATGGGAATGATGTAAGAAATTAAAGTAAATTTAATTTCTTGCTACCTTCACTCACTCAGAAGACGACATGGTCCTAGGACCATGTCGTCTTCGTTTGTATCGTTCGGTAGTAATTACAAGCGTGTTAGAAAATCTTCAATCATTTTTAAATGACAAGCACGCTTTATCAGCGTTTTTTGTGGTATAATCACCAAGCTAACGAAATAATATAAATATATGGAATGGATTTTAATTGGAGTTGTAGTAGCGATAGTGCTTTATTTTATCTATCTCTACAACAAATTTGTGGCCTTAGTACAACGAGCTAAAGAAGCTTGGGCTGATATTGATGTACAGCTAAAACGCCGCTATGACCTAATTCCCAACTTGATTGAAACCGTCAAAGGCTACGCTGCGCACGAACGCGAAACACTTGAAAGTGTGACCGAAGCCCGTACTACCGCTACTCAGACCCACGTAGACCCGAGTAACGTCACACCAGAACAAATTTCAGCCATGGCTGGCGCCGAATCAGCTTTGACCGGAGCTCTTGGACGACTGATTGCAATTGCTGAAAATTATCCTGATCTCAAGGCAAACACTAACTTCCTTGAGCTACAGCGTGAACTATCAGATACTGAGAATAAGATTCAAGCCGCTCGACGCTTCTACAACACAAACGTGCGTGACCTTAATATCGCACTTGAGGCCTTCCCATCTAATATTGTAGGAAAGACTTTTAACTTCAAGAGCGAGCCATACTTCGAGCTAGAAGAAAAAAGTGTCGAACGAGAACCAGTCAAGGTTAATTTCTAAATCAGTGATATACTGAATATAGAACAACTTTGAAAGGAGGTTGGCATGGAGAAGATTCTAAAAGAAGCCACCCTCGGCTTCCTAATTAAGCAGGATAAGATTATGTTGGCGCACAAAACGCGCCATATAGGTGCTGGTTGCCTCAATGGCTATGGCGGTGGTATCAAGGAAGAAGAAACTCTTCTCCAAGCTTTGCTGCGCGAGCTAGAAGAAGAGTCTGGTGTGGTGGCTGACCCTGACTACATCAAAAAAGTTGCTGTTCTTGATATGCATAACCTGACAGAACAAGGAGAAACCTTTGTCTGCCGTGTGCATACCTTCTTGGTAAGTTCCTGGGAAGGAGAGCCGGTCGCTACTTCTGAAATGAAAGAGCCCAACTGGTTCGATATCAAGGAACTGCCGGTAGACCGACTAATGCCAGCTGATCAAGCTTGGTTACCTCGAGTATTGGACGGAGAAACCCTCCATGTTCAAGCTTGGTATGGACCAAAACAGCGGGTACTATTGAGGCCGGTAGAAATTGAACCTTTGTCGGATGCACTTCTGTGAAGTCGGGCGCGCTGCGCCCGACTTTCCTCATTCAATATAAGATTGTATATTATTAATATTATGGCATCTATTTACACACAGCAGGGAGCAAACGTGAGAAAGACGTGGTTTTTGATGGCGTTTTTCTTGGCGATTGTCATAGCTCTAGGGTATACCGCCGCGTACTTCATGGGTAATCCGACCATTCTTTACATTGCAGTATTTTTTGCGATTGTTATGAATGTCGGAAGTTACTGGTTTTCTGACAAGCTAGTAATCAAAATGACTGGCGCCAAGCCAATCACTAAACAGTCGTATCCTGTACTCTGGAATACAGTCGAAAACCTGTCTATCACCGCTGGTCTACCGATGCCAAAGACTTATATTGTAGATGATCCCGCTCCAAACGCCTTTGCTACCGGTCGAGACCCGGAACACTCAGCAGTGGCGGCTACCACCGGTCTGCTGCAGATTCTTGATCAAACTGAGCTAGAGGGAGTAATGGCGCATGAGCTGTCACATATCGGCAATCGTGACATGTTGGTTTCGACAGTAGCGGTAGTGCTGGCTGGATTTGTGGCTATCTTGGCGGATATATTCCTACGCTCGATGATGTTTGGAGGGGGAGACAGAGACAACCGCGCAGGCCTATTGTTTTTAGTATTAGGAATCATTGGTATTATTCTGGCCCCGATTGCTGCACAATTAATTCAATTAGCCATTTCTCGCAAGCGAGAATACCTAGCTGACGCCAGTGGCGCGCTACTGACTCGCTATCCAGAAGGTCTGGCGTCAGCGCTGGAGAAAATCAATGCCCACGCTCGGCCAATGCAAAAAGCCAATACTGCCACCGCACATTTATTTATTTCAGACCCGTTTGCTGGTAGTAGCCAACGCTCGTTTAAACAAAAGCTTTCTGGTATGTTCCAAACTCACCCTCCAGCAGAAGACCGAATCCGTATTCTGCGCGGCATGAACTAGGGCATAGTTGTGAATAAATTTTTCTCCAACCCATCTTAATAAGAGTATTATTAAAACATGTCTGTAACTTTTGAAGATGAGCAAACAGTCTCTTACCGAGCCCGTCCAAAGAAATCGGGATTATTTACTTTGGTTCAGAAACTTTCGGGCGGTTTAATTCAGACTGATAAGCAAGCCAGTATCTTCCTATTACTTTTTTGCGCAGCCCTTATCGCGATTGCCATCTATCTTTTCAATTCCAGCGGCTCCAATGCGACGAATCTGTCTGACCAACAAATCAACCAGATTATCAATAACCAGCAAGACCGATAATGTTGGTTGCAAATCGTAACAACGGCTTCACTTTAATCGAACTTTTAGTAGTTATTGCCATTATCGGCATCCTCTCATCTGTCGTTCTTGCATCTTTGACTGACGCACGTGGAGCAGCCAGAGATGCTGCCAGAATTTCTGAAATGCGCACGCTGATAACTGCACTGGAGCTGTATCGTGTCAATAACAATACTTATCCTAGCTCGAATAATTCTGGGTGTGGTGGTTGGGAAACTAGCGGTTCCAACCCGACTAGCTTTGTGGCCGGTCTGGTGGCTGATGGAGCGCTGCAGACTGGTCTCAGTGACCCAGACTCCAGCCTTGAAGGTGTGTGTGGCAACTACGCGTACTATCGTTATCCAGCGAATTATAATGGTTGTGACAGACCGTTCTATGTCATAGGAATTAGGTCTACCGATACAGCAGGTACAGCACCCCATCCCAATAGTCCTGGCTGGAGCTGTCCAACTCGAAATTGGCAAGCGGAGTTTAGTTGGGTAACTGGAGGATTTGAATAAGGTAGTACTAGATACTTTTTTCTGTATAATCTACTCCGTAGCGAAAGAGTTGGAGAGTTGGCAGAGTGGTCGATCGCGCATCCTTGGAAAGGATGTATACGGGAAACCGTATCGAGGGTTCGAATCCCTCACTCTCCGCGAGCACCGAAACAAGTCCGAAAGGACTTTTTTCGCTTGCGCGAGCGCGAGAGTGAGGGATTCGAAAGACGGAGCTGGTACACAAGACGAACGAAGAGAGGGCTTGTCAGCGAGTCAGGGTCGTGAAAAATTTCTGAGAAATTTATTCCTGACCGAATCCCTCACTCTCCGCAGTAAATTTACAAGCGAACGCAGTCGTTACATACACCAAAGAATTCCAAGGAATGTTGGTTGATAGTGGCAAAGCCGCTGTTTTTTAATGACTCTTTTTCAATTTTTGCTAGCTTGCAATCAATATCAGATATAACCCCACATTCCTCACAAACGATGTGGTGATGGTGGTCTCTGGCGGCGATTTCGTAGCAGGCGTATCCATGACGTAGGTCTAGGCTGTGTACTAATCCTTTGTTTACAAAATCATGTAGCATTCGGTACAAAGTTGCCTGATCAGGGGTCCCTATCTGGGCTTCTTTAGCAAGCTTGCTGGCAATTTCTTTTATACCGAGTGGTCGAGTGGCTCTGTCTAGTAACTGGAGAACCGCTATTCGCGCGGTGGTTGCTCGAAACCCCGCCTCGCGAAGAGTGGACTTAGCAGCTTCCTGATGTAAGTGAGGTTTTGACATATGATGATTGTATTGTACACGGTATATAATACTACTGCAAGTAACTTGCGTTTACTTGACTCTTGCAACATTCTGTTTATACTATCTAAATATTATTGCAAGCAAGTTGCATTAATTTATATAGTAATTAGTGAATATGAGTAAAACAATTATTGGAGTAATAATCGGAGTTATGGTAATCGGCGGCTTAATCGCGCTAGCTATGGCGCAGAATAATACTGACAGCACTGACAGTAGTGAGGGATTACAGGTAGCAACTTCATTTTATCCATTGGAATTTGCGCTAGAGCGAATTACTGGTGATTTGGGTAGAGTAACTAATATCGGTGCTAATAAAGATCCGCATGACTTTGAGCCAACCACCAGAGACATACTAGCGCTACAGTCAGCTGACGTGGTGGTACTACAAGGAGCTGAGTTTGAGCCGTGGAGCGATAGCGTCAAGGCTCAGCTAGAATCTGAAGGGGTGCCGGTCATTATTGCCACAGCTGACATTTCATTAGGTGAAAATGAGCATAAGCATGAACATGGTGATGAACACCAGCACGAAGAAAATCATGACGAGCATGAACATGAGGAATATGAAAAGCGTGAGCATGGGCACGAGGAAGAAAAGCATGAACATGAAGACGTTCACGATGACCACGACCATGGTGCGCTCGACCCTCATACCTGGTTAGACCCGGTTTTATTCAGCGAAACTGTCGAGCATCTAACTGAAGAAATTGTGCAGCTAGACCCAGACAATGCGGCTACTTATCGTAGTAACGCCGAACAACTCATGTCTGAACTCATGTCACTAAACACTGATTATTCCAATCGACTAGCTAATTGTCAGCTAGATGAAGTGATTATTTCACACGATGCCTTTGGGTATGTTGCAGATAGATATGAATTTACCGTCCATACTATCACTGGTCTCTCGACGCAAGATACACCGTCAGCCACTACTCTAGCTGAGCTACGAGCCGAAGCCGAAGAAGGCATCGGTGCGATCTTACTTGAGCAAAATAGCGTAACCGCTTATGGAGAGACACTCGCTCGCGAGACTGGGCTGCAGACGCTTAGTATTAGTCCAATAGCGTATAATGTACCGAGCGGAGAAGATTATCTAAGTCTCATGCAAGCCAACCTAGATACCTTCGCCACCGCACTCAGATGTAATGAATAATTCGGTTATTACAGTCCAAAATGTTATAAAAGCTGTCCCCGGGAGGCAACTTTTGTCTGATATTAGCTTCGCTATAACAGAGCAATCGCTAGTATCGATTATTGGGCCTAACGGCGCTGGTAAGTCTACTTTGGTCAAAATTATTCTTGGTCTAGATAATCAATATTCTGGGTCAGTTACCATTAAGGAAGGCCAAAGAATTCAATATATTCCGCAAATTGCTACCGATGACCAGTATCAGCTACCGATTTCGGTCAAGGAGTATATTTCGATTGCTACCACACCGCTCTATAGCAAAAAACGAACCCAGACAGACCTAGAAGAAGCCCTAGAGCACGTTGGTGTGTCGGCCGAAAAATTACACCAGACCTACGCCAGCCTCTCTGGCGGTGAGCGGCAGCGGGTAGCTATCGCTCGAGCGCTTCTCGGTGACCCGACTATCCTGGTACTCGACGAGCCAGTGGCGGCGGTAGATTATAACTCTCGAGAAGACCTGTACGAATTAATTAGGCATCTCCAGCAAGATCACAAAATCACCGTGCTACTGGTATCACATGACGTAGATAGCGTACTACCAATCAGCGACCAGGTACTATGTCTTAACAAAACCTTGCATACGGACTGTCATCCGTCAGTTTTTATGGCCAAAGATGGCAGTACTAAAGCGCAGGTTCATCATCATTGTTAAGTATGGAATTGCTCAGCTACAGCTTTATACAATATGCGTTCATTGGAGGAATTTTGATGGCGGTTTTAGCTGGAATACTAGGTCCTTTTGTGGTGCAAAGTAGGCAATCAATAGCCTCGGATATGTTTGCGCACGTGGCTCTGGCAGGTATTGGCGCCGCCCTCATTCTCGGCGCTAGTCCGTGGTGGGGAGCGCTACCAGTGCTAATGGTAGTCAGCACACTTATTTGGCGGCTCTTGGATTCTAGTATTTATAGCCCTGATGCGTTGGCGATGTTTTTCCTAAGCGGAGGACTAGCTTTGGCTCTAGCCTTGGTTCACCTAGCGAGAGATAGCGCGTTCGCTTTTGAAAACTACCTCTTTGGTAGCATCCTTACTTTGAACACAACTGACTTATGGGCAATTCTGGCTTCAGCCGTAGTTACTATCGTCGTCGTTATCGGTCTCTGGTACCCATTACTTGGTGTCACTCAGAGTCCGCGCTATCAATTGCCGTATCGACGCGCTCCGCAATTGGTTTTACTGTTCTATTTTTGGTTGCTAGCTATCGTCGTGTGGGTTGGTATCAAAACTATTGGCGGTCTGTTAATTGGGGCGCTGCTTGTAGTTCCAGTTCTGACTGCTAGACGATGGGTTACTTCATTCAAGGGTCTAGTCATAGCTTCTACAGCAGTGTCGGTATTGTCGGTAGTATTTGGCCTTGGTTTGGCTCTGTATATCGATTTGCCCCCAAGTAGTCTCATCATCGGTACAGCTATTCTGCTGTTTGTAGTTCAGCTACTATTGCAAAAAATTACTTAATTCTGGAGGTACTATTTCAAAATGTTGATAATCAACACGGTTCGATTCAGGAGTCCAATTACCACCCCAAGTCCAACCCTTTTCTTTCATAAAAATTACCAGCGGATGGTCAGAAACTAGGGTTCCGGGTAGGTAGGGATTGTAGTTTGTTTGCTTAGGTATGGTGTAAACTTCTTTTCCATTATGATACCTGATGTAAGGATTTTGTTGAGGGTTGATATCAAATGCACAGCCGATTGAATGTTTTGAGATGGTTGAACCAGCAATGATGGTTCGGTAGTTAAAACCAGAGCTGTTATTTGCTTCGCATGATAACTCATCACTTCCATTAAACATCGGATTTTGGACTGGAATAACTGAGTGAATCGGAAAGCGCAGTTCTAGTGCCAGTTTAAAGAAGTCTTTGACATCATCCTTCACATGCTCATGAATCAGTATCGAACCTTCTTTTTCTCTATTAAGAAAATCATAGTGAGCGACGTTGATTTCTACTATATGGTCAAGAATTTTTTTAGGTGGCTTGCTTTCCATTTGTATATTAAACATATACCACTTTTTACAAATTCAAAAATTTATGTAGTATCTTATATAGATTGGTTTGGGAGAACTCTTATGAGTAAAATTGCACTTGAAATTGAAGAGAATGGTCCTCTCGCGTTGACTCAGTCAGTTGTTGCTCGTGCGCACGACAGGGTCGGTTCTCGAGAGTACCGCCGACTTTTCATTAAGCGTGATACTCCTCGTGGTTTTGAAGAGGTTATCTACGCTGGAGAATTTGCGTGTGCCTACGAAACAACTGCTGCACTGCACAACTTGGGGCTACTTGAAGCCACACACACAACCGTAGATGGTTTTGAAAATGAGGTGAAAAATTCTCGTTCTTGGAAAAAAGTTCGTGAAGCTTGTCCTGGAGCCGTCGGAATCCTCGAACCCAAGATTCAACTCGATGGTAGCAAAGGTACTCGACATACGTTCACATGTGTATCTCGATCAATGGCTGTGCATAATGATCCGGATCCAGCTGTCAGATCACCGCAGTTGGTCTCAATTGAGGATTTCTTGCACCACACTAAAGATCCGAGAAAAGTTGAAGCATACTATATTCACAAAAGGCTGCTCGACGAACAACAATAGGCTGTCGGGGGAGAAATCCCCCACAGCTTTTTTAATTTCAGCTATACTAGGTTTAATGAAAGGGCAAGAGATGATTAGTGTGGTGATTACGTTTACCGTTGGTTTTATTGGAGGAATCTATCTCTATATCAACGGTTACGCACCGATGTTTGCTAATCAAGGAGTTGAGGATATTGAGACGCAAGAGCAATTTACTATCATTGGCGAAGCCTATGGGAGTTGTCAGGGAGCCTGTCCGTCGTTTCGCGTAGCCTTTGATGGCTCCTACCGATATTTGTATTACGAAACTTTGACCAGTCCATCAACAATTGATGAAGGAACGCTACCATTTACACTCCGACGTCAGCTGCAGCGGGGTATTCAGTCAGATGATTTGCTAGCGCAGACAATCCTCCTTGATACTACTAACTGTATTTCACAAACGAGCGATATTAATATTCGTTACCGCATTATTCTAGAGGGAGAAGAGTTTTTGCTGGATTCTTGCCAAACTAACATCGACGACAACAGCGATATATGGCTCGCTCTTAACGATGTTTGGGAATATATCCAGGACTCAACCAGATAGAAAAACGCCCCGGCTAATGCCGGGGCTTCAGGGCTTGGCTCTATATCATGTGATGGCGAGTTATACCAGGAATCGAACTCAATGTTCCTGACTGTCTAATCTCTCCCAAGGTCAGGAAGAATTCGATTTCATGTTCTGTAGTGCCTGGCTCACAGATATTATTTGCCACAGCGCAGGCTATTATGTGCTTATTCATTGGCCTGCCATTTTGGGACAGAGCAACTTGGACTTTGGTCACTGTGCTCAAGGATATGTCAGCCATGACTCAATCCTCCTCCAGATATAGTATGTACGCCTCAATATCACTTTTGTCAATATAAGTAATCGATGTTACGGTGAATATATGCCATACGACAAAAGAGAAGAATTACCAGAAAGTGTACAGAATGCACTGCAAGATGTGCCTCACGCCCAAGATATCTATAAAGAGGCCTATAATAGCGCGCACGAGCAATATAAAAATCCAGAAGACCGTGACGGAGATGATTCACGCGAAGCGGTAGCTCACCAAGTAGCCTGGAGTGCCGTGAAGGAAAAGTATGAAAAAGGAGATGATGAGAAGTGGCACCCTAAAGAGTAAGTCTGCATGCGCTACGCAGTAACATTCCTCGGTATTGCTGGGCTAATTACAATGGGTTTTTTACTACTTGCTAACTAAGCGATAGTTTTTTCGTAAGTAAAGCCCAGGGAAGTGAGTCATCAAGAGCACTAAGCTATGAAAAAAATTCAAACAATAAGTACGGTATTTTTAGTTGCGTTATTAGTAATTCCTCAAGTAAGTTTAGCCCGCCACAACGACAATAATGATTGGGGTGGTTGGAGCAGAAGTTCAATCGATAGAGATGAACTTGATGATGATATTGTAGATAATCTACCAATCCCTGTCTTGTTCGGAGTAGTGTACGACCTCGTGAATCCTGACTTCGGTGATCCGCGAGGTGGCGGGACCCGCTCCCACGAAGGGCAAGACTTTATAGCAGCTCAAAAAACACCAGTTGTGTCGCCAACAGAAGCGATAGTTATTCGAACCGGAGAAGGTACCAGTGCTGGAAAATACGTGTATACAGCCAATCCTGGAGGCGAAACCTTTCGGTACATGCACCTCGATTCAATTGCCGACATTGAGAGTGGTGACAAATTAGATGTTGGTGACCTTATTGGAACAGTGGGTGATACTGGTAATGCACCAGATGGGGTATATCACTTGCACTTTGAGGTGCGCGATGAAGACAATGATGCTACCGATCCGTATGAAAGATTAGTTGATGGCTTTACACTTGAAGAAAAAATTTCTTTCCTTGACGGCATCTTTGACAAGGTAGATGAAGACGAGGATGAATACGCCGAATTTTTGGTTGATACGTATGGATCTGATATACGAACAGCGCTAAGTAGAGGATATGATTTACCTGACCCAATTCTCGATATTCTTGAAGAATCTGGAGTACTCGATGAACAAAAGGCTGAGGTAGAGCTGGAGGAACTGCTGGCCAGAATTCCGGCGGTAATTAGTTCGGAACTAGACAATGGCGACCAAAGTCCATTGGTAGCACTACTACAAATTTATATTATCTACACCGATACTGGTGCTGCCCGTAATGCGTTGGCTGCGGCCGGTCCGACAGGTTACTACGGTGGGATTACCGCACGCGCAGTTGAAGCACTACAGGCCGAAGTCGATGTGTCAGAAACTGGCGTATATGATGAGGTAACTCGAAAAGCACTTATTAACCGTACTGTCGAGCTAAGTATCTAAATTTGTAAATAAAAAAGCCGCGAGTACAGCTCGCGGCTTTTTTATTTAACACTTAGTTCTTTAAGAAACGCTTTTAACTCATCTCCGCTGATTTTGCGGTATTGGTTGGGTTTTAGTGAACCAAGCTTGATAGAGCCAACTCTGACTCGCTTAAGCGACTGGACTTGGTAGCCAGCAGCCGCACACATGCGGCGAATTTGGTGTTTTTTACCTTCGGTGAGGATGATATTGAAGCGTTTGGGGTTCTTCTTTGCGACTATTGCTTTAGCTGGTTTTGTTTTATACCCCTCGATATCGATGCCATTCTCAAAAAGTCGTGCCGCCATACCAGATAACGGCTTATCGACTAGTACCTGGTACTCTTTTTCGGTCTGGCTTTCTGGATCAAGGAGGGGAGCAGTAATGCGACCATCGTTACTAAGAATCATTAATCCTTCAGAGTCTTTATCCAAACGTCCGACGGGGGACACGTCTGTAATACTGTAGTCCTGTTTTAGGCGAGCTGCTATATCAGTTTCTCCTTCAGAGGGGGAGTGAGTGATAATTCCGCGGCCTTTGTAGTATGCAAGATAGGTCTTTTTCTTGGTATTACCGATCACTTCGACACGATCTGATTCAGTAATTTGTTGGCCAATTTCAGCTAACTTACCGTTAACCTTAACTTTTTTGCTGACAATAAGTTGATCCGCCTCGCGGCGAGAAGCGATTCCTTGGTCAGCTAAGTATTTGTTAATCCGAACTGGTTTCATTGTGCGGTGATTAGAACATATTATTTAGGTTTTTAAAAGCCCTGACAGCGAGCTGGCAGGGCTTTTATTGGAGACATGAGGCTATTTTGCGTTTACTTTTAGCGTATATCCGTCTCCTTTAATTTCCTGATTTAATATCAGTGATTGGCTGACCAGCTGTTTGAGAGTGCTTTTATTTACTTCCCGACGTTCTTCACCGCGTAAGTAGGGAAGATGGGTCATGTGGGTACGGTAAATATACATGGTTGGTTCTTCAGGTACCGTAACAAGAGTTAATAGCGTGAACTGACCACGTTCTCCTGCTGCTAGTTCATAATATCCATCTACTATTGGTAGGGTACTTAGCACCACTCCGTTACTAACTACTCCAGCAGGTAGCCGTTTGTCATCCCCGATACGGTATCCAATATAACTACTTTCGTCTCCATATGTCAGCCCATTCATAGCTCCTACCGGAATTCTGTATGGTTCGGTACCAGCCTGAAATTCAAAATTAATAGTATAGAGGCCAGTATTGTCAGAAAGTTTAGCCGCCGCTGCCTCAACGTTTTCAGGATTAGTAATAACTGTAGTGAAAACAGCAACTGCTAGTAGCAGTAAGTATTTTTTATTCATATAGAGATAAGTATATCAGAGTATTGGCGTTATTTTTATACTCAATTACAAAACAAATTTTAAATTGTACAAACTTGCCATTCCCTAGAATAGGCGTATGGTAAGAACAAAGAGATATTCTCTGGAGGTAATTTACAAACGTATTAATAAAATATTTATGATTAATTCAATTATTAACTACCTAAAAAGCTACAGTCTACGGGAATTCATGATTCTTTTTGTAGGGGTGGCGGTAGCGGTAGTGCCAGCCATTCTGCATGCGGAAAGTACTGGTATAACCCTTAATGACAGTACTCTTACTACCGAAGTGGATACCAAAGTCAACTTCGTGGTGACCGTGACTACTGATACTGAGAATGGAACTACGACACCAGACACAGAGATTATGGTGTTCGATAACGATGGTATAGGGTCAATCTATAACGGTACTGTAAATGGTGAGTGTAATAGCGACGCTGACTATAAGACTGCTCAATTTTCAATAGACCAAGAAAAAGGAGTTTGTTTTTCAGCTCCTAGTACAGGCACATACACTGTATCTGTAGCACTTCTCGATGGTACTGGAAGTCAAATTGGAGATGCAGAAACGATAGAAATCACAGTAGTGGAAGCTGAAGAAGGAGAAGAGACTCCTGAGGAAACACCGGAAGAAACTCCTGAAAGTTCTCTCGATACTTGTGATGGAGACGATAATTCAGTGGACTCAGGTCCTATAACGAACACTGATACTGGAGAGCAGTTCGATACGATTCAAGACGCTATTGATGACTGTGACACAGATGATGGGGACACAGTTTCAGTTGGGTCAGGGTCTTATGATGAAGCTGTGACAATCAATAAGCAGCTAAATCTGGTTGGAGCTGGTAGTGAAACCACAACATTGACCTATACTGGTACTCCAGCCGTCGAACAACTAATCAATCTTACAACTGGATCAGATAGCTCTGTTATTGAAGGGTTTACTCTGATGCACGGCACCGGAGTGACGACAGGTCAAAACGCCTTAATTAAAATTCGCAATGTAAGTGGTAGTGAAGCCGAACCATTGACTATTCGTAACAATGCCTTCCTCGGCGAAGGTACAGGTCGAACTGGTATTGAATCAAACGCTGGAGCCGGCGGAGAAAATGTACTAGTTGAAGGTAACTCATTCACCGAATTGAGTTATGGTTCATTCTTTAACGCGCTTTCTGATGCAACTATCACTGGTAATACCTATACAGACATTCGATACTCTAGTCTGGCAATCAATACAGGAAATACTGGTGCAACACATGACATTACAATCACAAATAACGAAATTCTAAGAAATGGAACAAGCGAAGGCTTTCCTGAATGGTCGGCGGGAATCAATCTAGGATCAACTGTAGAAAATGTGAATATCACAAACAATACTATTGCTGATGGAAGTGATTATTCTATCTACATCATGGATCGAGGTACGACAGCATTAACTGGAGTCACGATTAATGAAAATAGTTTTTTTCAAAACGTTCTAGGACTTGCTGTAGACAGCGCTCTAGATTCAGTTACTATCGATGCTACTCAAAACTGGTGGGGTAGTGAAACAGGTCCTTCTGGTGAAGGTCCTGGGTCGGGCGATCTCGTAGGAGAAAACATTGATTTTGCTCCTTGGTGTGGCAGTGAAAGTTGTTCTGATGATGAGCTAGTAATTTACGTTGCTACCACTGAAAATCCTGATGGAACAAAAACCGGCACCATTGATGAAGATACAGTAGTCAGCGTCGACGATAATGGAAGTAATGTCGAAGTGACAATCACTGCAGGCACAGAGATAACTGGTCCAGCTGGCTGGGACGGTATAATCAAATATTACTCAGTGACACTTGCGGAAATTGAACTAGAAAATGGCGAAACGTACGAGGTGGTCACCGCAATCGAACTTGGATATGAAGACGGTACCCTTACCTTTAATCAGCCGGTAAAAATTGCGTTCGAAGATGAGGCAGGGAACAGAATCGGCTTTATCCGAGACGGCTCATTCGTAGAAATTACTGAAACTTGTGACAGTGAAACTAATCCAACTCTCGGCGCTGGGGCTGATTGTAAAATCGATGTTGATGGAGACCTTGTTGTCTGGACAATGCACTTTACAACGTTTGTCACCCTTGGTAGTGAAGTTTCAACTAGCAATAGTGGAGGTACTCGAACCAGCGGTGGTGGCGGTGGAGGAAGTAGTTCTAGCAATGATGATGGTCCTACCCCACAAGTACTTGGTGCCTCTACTTTTGGTCAATGTGGAGTCAACAGCTACGGTGCTACTCTCCTAAAAGATTATCTTGCCATGTGGTTAGAAAATGATTCATGGGAAGTAACCAAGCTACAAGCCTTCATGATGGGACAAGGACACTTCAATGTTGGTACCATCGGAGTCTTTAATGAAGCTCTGGAGGAAGTAGTGAAAGCGTACCAAACTGAGCATTACGACGAAATTCTTCAACCATGGGTTGATGCTGGTTTGGCAGAAGAAGACTTCTCAGCTACTGGCTACGTCTACCTATTCACTCGTTGGATGGTAAACAACACTGTGTGTGAGGGAAGCGAGTCAAAACCGGTTCTTAACTAACCACTCGTTAAATAGAGACAATAGTGCGAAAAATCCGCCCGAGGGCCGA
>CAXRCZ010000004.1:0-206541 GCA_964229335.1 Minisyncoccia bacterium | reverse complement strand
ACCTTATCCTGCTTTGTACTACAATCTGAATTCACCACTATCTCAATCAAAATCAGACTATGAATAAAGACTATTACAACGTCCTGGGCTTGGAAAAGGGTGCGTCAAAAGACGAGGTCAAAAAAGCCTTTCGGAAGCTAGCGGCAAAATACCATCCTGACAAAAAGACTGGCGATGAATCAAAGTATAAAGAAATTACTGAGGCGTACGCTGTTCTAGGTGATGAGAAAAAGAAAGCTGAATATGACGCATATGGCCATTCATTCAATGGAGCGGGTGGAGGTAGCGGTTTTGGAGGGTTTGATTGGTCACAGTTCCAACAAGGTGGAGCTGGTTTTGGTGGACAAGGATTTGAATTTGACTTGAATGATATTTTTCAAGGTTTCGGGTTTGGTGGTGGCCGACAATCCCAGAAGTCTCGCGGACGAGATATTTCGATTGATATTAACCTAAAGTTTGAAGAATCAGTTTTCGGTGTAACACGGAAGATATTGGTGACAAAGAATAACACCTGTACCAGCTGTAATGGAGATGGTGCTAAAAAAGGTACCGAGAAGGTAACCTGCACTACCTGTGAAGGAAATGGAAGAGTCAGAGAAACCAGACAGAGCATCATGGGTAGCTTTACTACTGTGCGAGAGTGTAATGTTTGTATGGGTACCGGCAAGATACCGAAAGAAAAATGTCCCACCTGTGGCGGTGACGGAGTTAAACGTTCACAAAGTGAAATTGCCATCAAAGTACCGGCCGGTATTCAAAATGGAGAGGTTATCAGATTAACTGGACAAGGCGAAGCAATTTTAGGTGGTGAACCTGGAGACTTGTACGTAAAAGTTCATGTTGAAGCACACGAGTCAATCAAAAGGGAAGGGGTAAATTTGCACAGCAGCTTACCGGTCAAACTTACTGATGCTTTACTGGGAAGTACCTATACTGTAAGCACTCTAGACGGCACAGTAGACATTAAAATTCCAAACGGAATTACTCATGGTGAACTAATCAGAATCAAGGACAAAGGAGTGCCAAGCGAACGTGGTAGAGGAGACTTCTTAGTCAAGGTTCAAATAGAGACTCCCAAAAAGTTGTCCAGAAAAGCACAAAAGCTAATTGAAGAATTACAGCAAGAGGGGATATAATAGGAACACATGCCTGACTTGGCGTTTCTTACAAACACATCGTTCTTAGTAGATTTCTTGTACGAAATGGCGTACTTGCTAATTGTCCTAGGTATTATGTTTTTCATAGTAATAGCCAAAGGACGTCAGGCAGTTATTAATATTATTGTTGGATTATACTTTGCCCTCTTAATCTCACTAGTATTTCCATACTACGACCTCATCTTCAATTCATTTGAATCAAGTAAAAGTATCGCAGCTGCAAAACTTGGCTTGTTCGCAGTCTTCACAGTAATATCGACACTGCTAGTAGCTCGTGTAATGCCAGACGAGTTCCGTGAGAAAAAGTTTGAAAGCTTTGGCAAAAAACTCATTCTAAGCGCGGCTGCAACCGTTGTGGTAATGGTCTTTAGTTTCCAAGTTTTACCCGTCACAGAATTTCTCACTCCAGGCACACCGATACAGTCAATCTTTGCACCAGAGGAGTATTTTTTCTGGTGGTTACTCTTACCACTCTTGATTTTGTTCTTAGTGTAACTAGTCAAAAAGTGTTAATAAAACAGTTATTTATAAAGGATTTTGTAGTAGTGTAGAGGTTACTATGGATGAAACGATGACATTTGGTGTTCACTTACTATTTGATGCGTACAATTGTGATTCAACCAAACTAGCCGATAAGGAGCAGTTGCACAAAATCCTTCAAGATTTACCTAAAAAACTCGATATGCACACCATTTCTGATGAAATGGTAGTAGAGGTAGGTCCCTTGAATGAGAAAGATCCTGGAGGAATCAGCGGGTTTGTGATGATTGCCGAAAGTCATATATCATTCCACACCTTTCCGGCTCGAGGGTTTGTGACTGCAGATGTGTATACCTGCCAGGATGAGTTAGATTCCGATACTATTCTTAATTATTTGAGCCACGCCTTTGGAACCACAGATTACGACTGTCAGATAATAGACAGAGGAACCAGGTATCCAAACCATAATCTATAATCATGGAACTACTACTCGCCGCAGTTCAGCTATTCAGTCAGCCATGGGTTTGGTTAATTGTAATAGCTAGTATTCTGTATGGGGCTGGAAACTATGTAGATGAGCTTCTCCTGAGTGAGTACGATCAAGAAGTGGGGACATTGGTATTAATTTCCTCACTCTTTGGTGTAGTCATTGCAATTGGTTTTTTTGGCTACGGTCTACTAAATAGCATTGCCTTTTTTAACGACACCTCACTTATTTTTAAAGCCCTATTCATTGGCTTTCTTGAAGTGCTATGGTTAATACCTTACTTATACGCTACCGAAAGAAGCGGCGCCATCATTGTTGGTCCTTTAATTCAGGCTGTTCCCATATTTGCGCTAGTGCTAGAGAGTTTTTATGGTGTGATACCACCCCCAATTCAAATTATAGGCGCCCTTATCATAGTTGCTGGTGGTATCTTGCTTTCAATTGAGAAGGAGGATGATGACAGCACAAAAGTAAACTTTGGTACCCTGGGTCTAATGGCTCTCTCAACCATTGTGATAGCGGCTATTTATGTGTTATTTAAAGACGCCGCCTTATCTAACAGTTTTACTCTAGTGGGTCTTTGGACAGGAGTAGGTATGTTTTTGACCGGCACGGCCATTTATATTGCTTGGAAACCCTACCGAGTTCAGTTCAACTCATTCCTAGATAATGCTAATTACAAGGCACTAGCGGTGCAAGCAGGTAACGAAGTTTTGGATGCCGGTGGTGTTTATATGACTCATTTAGCCAATACCTTAGGTCCCTCAGTAATGATTGTAACCGCCTTTAATGCCACCCAGCCGATTGCTGTGGGTGTGATTGGATTTTTACTATCCTCAACCGGACTCGCATCTATATCTAGAGATAGTACCGAGAGACGCGGTTGGATAATGGTTAGTCTAGGAGTCGGTTTGATTGCTGTTGGGGTAGTAGTACTGGCTTTACATAGCAATACTTAATATGAGGTTTCTCTACGACAAACTTAAAAAATTTAGATACAAGCGTCTACTTGATGAGATTCATACTGATCTTGATGATGCTGTAGAGATAATAAACGAGCGGCGCAAGAACCAGGACTTGATAAAAGAGGTAGAATCTTTTTTAAATAACGACATTCCTGAACACTTTAAAGGTGAGGCACCGATTTTTTATCTATCAAGATATTTGGCCACGCCTGACTACGAGACGTTGTTTTTTATAGACCAAGTGAAAAAATATAACTATCCAATAATAATTGGTGAAGACCCGAAGGATAAAGTTACTTCATATAGTTCTCTGAAACGAAACCTACTCAAACTCCCAATTATTGTCGGTGAATCAAAGAACGGTGCTGGAATAATTCAATATCGTCGGGTAGCTGACCAAAATTCAGAACAAGGCAAATCTTTTGAAGAAGCAATGTTATTGAATGGTAAAAAACTAACCAATCTGCATACCTATTTAACAAAAAAACTTTTCCCTAAAAATGTTCGCGTCGTTGACGAGTCAGGCTGGGTCAATCGGCATCACCGTGGCGAGTTGATTGAATTATACGAATATATGCTCGCTCTATTACTTGTGCATGGAATAATGTTAGAGGTTTACGAACCTGATGAAATTGATTTCGTACAACAAGTTGTCTTGCCAGCAATGAAAAAAACTGAAAAGAGATTTGGCCACAAACCATTGCTTGCACCACTAGTCCAAAAGCCGAGCGCTAAAATTGCCGATATAAATTCATACCCTAAAAATGTCTTAAAACATCTAGATGAATTCATTGAGAAATAATTGAGAACTGTTTAAATCTTTCAGTTACTCTATGTTCTAGCTGCTATAATCTTAGTAGCATGTTAGAAAAGCGAATACTGTTGTTTACAATTATTCCCTTACTCCTTTTTGCGGTGCTCGCTAGCTTTTATCGCTTCTGGTATCTCAAAGATTACAACGTCACCTACGAGGCAGAGTGTGACCCTTATACTGAAGAATGTTTTTACTATTGCGAAGAAGACTCTTGTGATGACATTTATTACTACAAATACATAACTAAGCACGCAAATGATTTGTATCCGCTATGTGGTGCAGATATTACTGACTGTGAAGCAGCTGCTACTTGCGATGGGGGTAGTGTGCAATGTGAAGTTGAATACTGCTACGATGACCCTGACAGTTGCGAAAATCTGAAAGAGTTTGACCAGCCAAATCTTCAGCTAGAAATGTCTTCGTCTAACGATACTGATATATGATTTGTCACTATTTTGCAGAACCAACCTATTTCTTTTTTGCTTCAGACCTACCTCTTTTACTGTACTATTCTCATATCCCAGTGGCACTGTTGGCATTGGGTATCGGTATATTCTTGCTAGTCAACAGCCCAAAACAATTACCAAACCAGCTACTATTTATTATCTCCATTCTCTTTGCGGGTTGGACAACCATAAACCTTATCGCCTGGACTAACATTCATAGTGATTTCTTGTTATCGCTATGGCCGCTATTTGGCATAATCTCTGCTTTAATTGCTGTCTATGCAGTGTACTTTTCTTATGCGTTTGCCTATAAAAAAGATGTCTCACCTCACACCAAAGCTGTCTTTGTGATTTTACTTCTACCTATTCTGTTATTGGCACATACAGATTACAGCGTAAGTGGGTTTCAAATTTCTGACTGCGACGCTTTTGGATTTGAAGGCTTTTGGTACAACCTGTACTACACAGCATTAGGAGGATTGGCGATGATTTGGTCAGCCGCTATTTTCATAAGCCGCTATCGTTCTGCTGAACCGAAGTTCAAGAAGCAATTGATTCTAATGGGGGCTGGTATCCAGTCTTTCATTGCTTTCTTCTTTTTCTTTGTATGGTTCGCCTCATACTTAGCAAACGCTGGATTAGTAGAGGATTCGAATATAGAGTTTTATGGGTTCTTTGGAATGGCTTTGTTCCTACTCTTTATCGGCATCCTCATGACAAGATTTAAAGCGTTCAACGTTGGCCTACTAACAACTCAGGCACTATTAGTTGCGCTGGTTACCTTAGTTGGCTCTTTGATAACTATTGCAGAAACTCGTACTGCCTTTATCCTTGGTTCAGTTACGCTAGCTCTTACCTTACTCTCAGGTCTTTTACTTAACCGTAGTGTTAAAAAAGAAATTTTGCAAAGAGAGAAGTTAGAAGTCTTAACCAAAGATCTAGCCCATGCTAATGAGCGACTAGAACAATTAGATAAGCTTAAGTCTGAATTTGTCTCGATTGCTTCTCACCAATTGCGCAGTCCACTGACAGCTATGCGTGGTTACGCTTCAATGTTGGTCGAGGGTAGTTTTGGAAAGATGCCGAAAAAGGCTATAGAGGCCTCAGAGCGTATCGCTGAATCAGCCAGATTGATGGCCATGGCAGTAGAAGATTACTTGAATGTATCTCGAATCGAAAGTGGCAACATGAAGTACAACCTTAGTGACTTTAATCTAAAAGAAAAAGTCGAAAGTATCTGCGAGGACTTGCGAGCTGAAGCAATGAGAAAAGGCCTAGTGCTTCTTTTCCGAAGCAGGCTTGAGAGCAGGGGAGTAGTAACCGCAGATGTCGGTAAGACTATCCAAATTATCCATAATCTAATAAATAATTCACTCAAATACACACCGGAAGGTTCAATAAATGTGAGCGTGTACGATAATATAAGGCAAAAGAAAGTCTTCGTAGAAATTAGTGACACCGGTGTAGGTATGAGCGAAAAGACCCTACGCGCACTATTTGAAAAATTCAGCCGCGCTGATAATGCTAATCAAGTAAACACCTCTGGAACGGGACTTGGTCTGTATGTAGCCCACAAAATGTCTGAGGAAATGGGAGGCGACATCACAGCCACTTCGGAAGGAGAAGGGAAAGGCTCATGCTTTACTCTAGAACTCCCTCTAGCCTCGACCAAGAAGTAGCCAAGATATTTGGCTAAATAAACCCTTTTTGCTACTATTCTGTAAATGAAGACGTCACAAAAGACACTATTGACTGGACTACAACCCTCTGGTGATTTGCACATCGGTAACTATTTTGGAGCACTGAAACCCTTTCTTGATACCTATCTTGAATACAACAGTATTTTAATGATTGCTGACTATCATGCACTCACTAGTTTGCGTGACCCAGAGCTTCTTCAAGCGAATATAATTAATGTCGTAAAAGATTATCTCGCAGTTGGGATAGATCCTCACAAGTGCATTATTTTTAGGCAATCTGATAACCAAGATCATATGGAACTGGCTTGGGTACTTAACTGTATGGTTACGGTGCCAATACTACAGCAAGCGCATTCATATAAAGATAAGGTGGCAAAAGGTCTCGAGCCAAACGTAGGCTTATTTACCTATCCACTACTTCAAGCCGCGGATATCGCTTTGTATGATACAGATGTAGTGCCTGTAGGTGAAGATCAGCGTCAACATATTGAATACACTCGTGAAGCGGTCGGCAAGCTTAACCGAGCGTATAACGAGACCATTCTTAAAGAACCCCAAGAAATGATTCTTGATGGCGTCGGAGTTGTGCCAGGTACAGACGGACAAAAAATGAGTAAAAGTTACGGTAATACCATACCTTTGTTCGGAGAAACAGAAGATATTCATAAAGCAGTGATGAGCATAGTTACTGATTCTACTGGCGACAGACCAGAGCATGTATATGCCATTCATCAATTGTTAAAAACTGAATCTGAACTGGCACCAGTCTACGAAGCTAATAAGGGTCAGTATGGTGAACTCAAAAAACTACTAGCAGCTGATTTAGAGGAATTCATTGCCCCAATGCGCGAGAAGCGCGCTAGTATCACTGATGAGTACGTAAAAGAGGTTTTAAAAGATGGAGCCATTCAAGCAGAAGCTATCTCGAACCAGACTATCAGCCGGGTGAGAAATGCTATTGGTATTAACATATAAGTATGGAACGCGCTCCGGGTCACAAAGAAAGTGAAATTGATCTCTATGATAGTCTTTTTCATAGCGCTTTGAATAGTCAGCTCGAGAAAAGAGATTGGTCAGTTGAAAATGCTAAAGCAGAAAGTACTAGATTTGAGTTTATTCTCAATGCTAATATACCGAGTCAGATTCTTGAAGAGTTTGTCGCTGAATTAAAAGCAAACCTACCAGACTATGACTGGACTGAAGCCATTTCAACAGAAGACTCTGAGTTGGGCTATCGATTTATGGTTGATTATGCACAAGTCAAGAAGAGAAGCTAGTACAGCATCATAGAGATAACAATAAAATTATTATGGAACGAACACTAATTACATCACTCAATCAACATATCGGCGCCGAAGTAAGAATTGACGCTATTGTTGAAGTAGCCCGGTTGCAAGGAAAAATGGCTTTTTTTGATTTTCGTGATCGCAGTTCGGTCATTCAAGGAGTGGTGTTTGGAAAACCTGAAGTGCTAGAAATTGCCAAAGAATTGTCAGAAGAAAGTTCAGTTAGAGTAACTGGAATAGTAAATCAGCGGCCAGAAAAAATGGTAAACGACAAAGTGCCTAACGGTGACATTGAGCTCGAAATCACCGGCTTAGAGATTTTGAATAAATCAGAACCAATGCCATTTGATTTGAATGCAGATCTAAATCTCGATACGTTGCTTGATAACCGCCCGCTGACACTCCGACGAAAGCGAGAACGAGCTATTTTTAAAGTTCAAGCAACAATCACTGAAGCTTACGGGGAGTACCTACGTAGCGAAGGTTTTACTGAATTTCAGGCACCAAAACTGGTTGGAGGAGATGCCGAAGGAGGGGCAGAGGTCTTTAAAGTAGGTTACTTCCATGATCAGGATGCGTACTTGGCCACTAGCCCTCAACTCTACAAGCAAATCATGGTCGGAGCGTTTGAACGAGTCTTTACCTTTGCTACCGCCTTCAGGGCCGAGAAAAGCGCTACAACTAGGCATTTAAGTGAATATACCTCTCTTGACCTTGAAATGGGCTTTATTAGCGACCATACCGACATCATGCGGGTAGAAACAGCTCTAATGCGCTTTATATGCAAAAAGTTGGCTGAGAAAGTTCAGGCTGAGCTAGCAGTGCTAGAAATTGACCTTCCGAAGATACCAGATACTAACATCTTCCCACACATGAAATTGCGTGAAGCCCAAGCTTTGATAAAAGAGCATACTGGTGAAGACAAAACCAATGAGCCAGACTTGGAGCCAGAGGACGAGCGTTGGTTATGTGAATATGCTAATAAGGAACTCGGTAGTGACTTCATCTTTATTACCCACTACCCAGTCAGCAAACGTCCTTTCTATACCATGGAAGACGAGAATGACCCAGGCTTCACCAAAAGCTTCGACTTATTATTTAGAGGAGTTGAAATCACTACTGGAGGCCAACGTGTGCATGATACCCAAACACTCATGAATAAAGCCGAGGCTAAAGGTTTAGATCCTACGAAGTTTGATTTTTATTTACAGGCTTTCAAATACGGTATTCCACCGCATGGGGGATGGGGGATGGGATTAGAACGACTAACTGCCAAATTCTGTGGAGTAACTAACGTCAAAGAAGCTACTCTTTTCCCACGTGATATGAACCGTATTGATACCTTACTTTCAAGAAATGACTATGACAAAAATCAAACTTAGCCCTAAAATCATCTCTGATTATCCGGCTAAGTATGTTCGCTTAGTTCTCACTGAGAAGAATGCTTCGACTCAAAAACTCATTGAAAAGACTGATGGGTATACTGAACTTCACCTCGGAGTGGGTAAATCTAGTGAAATTACACCGAGAAAGTTCCGCCAGATAATTCGAACAACAGTACAGGCTGCTAATAAGCACCAAATGGAACACTTAGTGTTATCTGCTAACTTTAATGAATTTCAACAGTTAAAAAGCATGGGTGAAGTCTGGATATCTCAAACTCTTGCTACTAACTTGACTCTGGCTGCGTATAAATTCTTAACCTATAAGACAAAGAAAAATAACCAACCTAGTCTTAAAGAAATTTTAGTGAGCGATATAACTTCAGCTACTGCTAAGAAATCCTTCTCCGAAGGTTTGGCTATAGCAGAAGCTACAAATACTGCCCGAGATATCGCTAATACTGCTGGTGACGATATGCCTCCAAGTAAATTAGCCCTAGCTACAAAAAAAGCGCTATCAGGCACAAGTGCTACGGTAAAAGTACTAAATGCTACCCAAATCAAGCAACAAAAAATGGGATTGCTGGAGGCGGTTGGTAAAGGAGCTAGTGATAAACCACGATTTATCGTTATAGAATATTTTGGCACCAACAAAAAAGAAAAACCAACCATTTTGGTCGGAAAAGGTATCACTTACGATAGTGGTGGGCTGAATATTAAGCCGAGTGGTTCAATGCATGAAATGCACCTAGATATGTCCGGTGGTGCTGCCGTGATAGGTGCGTTAAGAGCAACAGCCAAGCTGAAGCTAAAAAAGAACGTGGTTGGACTTATACCGGCTGCCGAAAACTCGGTTTCAGCTACCAGTATGCGAGCAGGCGATATTGCTACCTCTATGAATGGTCAGACAGTGGAGATTCTCCATACCGATGCGGAGGGTAGATTAGTGTTGGCCGACGCTCTCACCTATGCACAAAAACACTACCGGCCAAAGCAAATTATCGACATCGCAACCTTAACTGGAGCCGCACTAGTTGCACTCGGTCAGCATGCGAGCGCAGTACTCACTAAGAACGATTCACTTCGCACAACCATCATAGAACTAGGTGAAGAAACTGGCGAACTGATGTGGCCACTGCCACTATGGGACGAATACAAACATTATCTCAAAAGCGATAGAGCAGACATCTCCAATATTGCCACTAATTTTAGTCGCTATGGTGGAACGATAGAGGGTGGAACATTTTTGTCTTTTTTTGTAGATAAAAAAATACCGTGGGCTCACATTGATATTGCACCGCGCATGGAAAGCATTGCCAGCGACAAGCTAGCGAAGGGCTCTACCGGTGAACCAGTACAGTTGTTAGTTCAGCTTATAAAGCAATCTTAATATGAATTTAGAGGACTATACGGAAGATGTAATTAAAGATGACTTAGATAAGTTGCACTATTTATATCAACTGAAGCAAGTTATTAGAAGTGACCTTAAAAGAGAAGCGTCTGATCTTACTGAATCAGTAGCTGACCATGTTTATGGGATGCATCTTTTAGCTCAGTACTTTTTACCTTTAGAAAATCCTGAAAATGACTGGGATAAAGCTTTAATATATGAGTTAATTACTCTTCATGATATTGATGAGGTGGTTACTGGAGATATTGTGGGATGGAAGAAAACGACAGCAGACAGAGGGGCAGAGGAAGCTGCTTTACCTGTTTTGTTAGAGAACACTCCAACGATACTGAGAGATAAATTATCAGAAAAATTGGAACAATATAAACAACAAAAATTACCTGAAGCTACATTTGTTAAAGCAATAGATAAGATAGAACCTCACGTTCACTTCATGAGAGAAACCCACCGACCAATTTTTGACCATAACAAAATCACTGCCGAGCAAGCTCAAAGTATAAAAGTCCGATACTTGGAAGGTTATCCCTTTATTCAAAAATTAAATAACTATATACACGAACAAATGATTACTGAGGGTTATTATTGGGACTGTCGCTAGAAAGCAGCATGCTAAAATTTACCAATGGAGTCAGTTACATTGCCTGAGCTATCAATTAAAACCGACCACTTTGAAGGGCCGTTGGAGTTATTAATTGAACTAGTAGAGAAACGAAAACTTCTTATCAATAATATAAATCTTGCTGCTGTAACTGATGAGTATCTCGAGCGCGTAAGCGCCATGCAGGAACGTTCATTACCTAACACCGCGCAATTTATTACGCTAGCGGCTACTTTGCTGCTAATCAAGTCTAAATCACTCCTACCATCACTGGACTTGTCGTCTGAGGAAGAAGCTAGTATTGATGATTTAGAAAAGCGCTTGCAGCTCTATCAACTATTTAGAAACATAGCGAGTTCAGTACAAGAAAATTTTGGTAGCAATTCAATGTATTCACCAGAATACCAAGCGCCGCGTGAACCTTTATTTTTACCAGACTCATATTGCGATATTGATGAACTATCAGCCTCACTGCGAGACGTAATCAGTGAATTGCCTAAACCAGCAACCAAGCAGACGGCTAAAGTCACCAGCACCATTTCCCTTGAAGAAATGATGAATAAACTAGAAAACAGAATTCGTAAACAATTTAAACTATCTTTTTTTGATATTAAAACTCAGGAGACAGAACAGAAGTCAGTTATTGTTGGCTTCCTCGCGATATTAGAATTGTTTAAACAGGGTAATATGATAGTCACGCAATCAAGTCGTTTTGATGACATCTTGGTTGAACTGCATAAAAGTGACACTCCACAATATTATTAAAAGGCCGGATGGAAAGCAGGGTACTGGTGACGATACCTGCAATCCATCCGGCCCTGCCGCTGCTAACTATCACGTAAGTCTCAGTGATGCGAGCGGCTCCGGGCTTAGGTGACCTATGCACAATGCGACCCTCTGTCGGCATATCTGCGCAGGGAAGTCCCTAAGCAATCTGAAACTTTCATTATCATAACAGTATATGATAATAAGTCAAGTGTGTATAAAGAAATCAAAAAAGCTTTAGTTTTTCGTGCTAATATAGCAATATGCCGTTGGATGTACTCGTAGAGGCGCTACTTTTTTATAAGTCAAATCCTCAAAAAATTTCTATGTTAAAGAAGCTTTTTGAGGTTACTGACGAAGAATGGCAAAGAGGGATTGATAGACTTCGAGCTCGTCTTGAGGATAGTGCTTTGCGAGTAGTAGAAACTGATACAGAAATACAACTAGTAACTGCACCACATCTTGCAGAATTTATTGAAGCTTTGCGCAAAGACGAGCTAAAAAGCGATATCGGCAAAGCCGGCGCTGAAACGTTAGCTATTATTCTATATCGTGGACCAATCAAACGGGCTGAAATAGATAGAATAAGGGGCGTAAATTCGTCTTTCATCTTGCGGAATCTCTTAGTACGAGGATTGATTGAAAGAACGAGTAGCGGCAAGAGTTATACTTTCTCTATCACACCTGAATTACTACAACACCTAGGTGTCGAGAGGAGGGAAACGCTGCCTCAATTTAGTGAATTTATGAATGCTATTGACGCCTTTGAAACAACTAACCATGAATGATCAAGCTCCAACAAATCTACTTCATCAAAGACGCGTAGTTATTGGCTGCCAGTTATTAGTGCTGGGTCTAATATTAATAGGAATATTCGGTAGCTTAATTACCTCATCAACAGAGAATGGCCAAAACAACCACAATTTAGCCAGTGTCACTGACGCCTTTGAAGCTGATAATAATACTCTGAATGACGTAACGTTGAGTGCTAAAGCGGCGTATGTATATGATGTAAAAAATAAGAAAGTTATTTATGCCAAGAATGAAAACGAGGTTTTGCCTCTAGCATCAATCACCAAACTAATGACGGCGCAGGTGACATACCAATTAATCAACGAACAGGAGTCAGCGATCATAACTCAAAGCGCACTGCTACAGGACGGACAGTCTGGTTTTAGTGAAGGTGAAATTTTTACTATTGAGACCTTAAATGAGCTATCACTGATATCCTCTTCAAACGACGCGGCTTTTGCTCTTGCTGATGCTGTAGGAGCTAAACTAGGAGACAACAACGCTGCTGGCCAATTTGTAGTGGCAATGAACCTCTTAGCCGAAGAACTTGAACTCAGCACGCTAAATTTTAAAAACCCAACTGGGCTAGACATATCTCCGTCAGAGCCAGGAGCGGTGGGTTCAGCGAAAGATGTTAGTCTATTGCTGGCACACATTGTAAACCAATCGCCAGAACTAGTAGAGTCAACCCAAAGGTACCAAGCCCGTCTCTACAACCAAGAGGGTGGATATCACGACGTAGAAAATACAAATGAAGTGATTTACGCTATCCCTAACTTACTGGCTTCCAAAACTGGGTACACCGATTTAGCAGGAGGCAATCTCACCATCGCCTACGATGCCGGCTTTAATAGACCGATTGTTATAACTGTATTAGGTTCCACAAGGACTGGTCGTTTTACTGACGTATTAACATTAATTGAACTAACTAATACAGTACTGACTGAATATGAATGATCCACTTGTATTTGTACTACTTCCGGCTGCGATAGCCTTTGTAATCGGTATACTCATCACACCGATAATTACGCATTTTTTGTTTAAACATAAAGTGTGGAAGAAACAAGGAGGCAAAACAGCTATTGGAGGAGCGATAGCCACAGTCTTTAATGAATTAAAGGGTGTAGAAGAAACAAAAACACCTCGTATGGGAGGTATTATTATTTGGCTAAGTACCGGACTTACATTTACGGGATTGTTTATTTTATCTTTACTTTTTCCAGAAACAGTTCTCGCTAAACTTGACTATCTGAGTCGTTCTCAAACAGTAATTCCTATTACAGCCTTACTAGTAGGTGCGGTGATTGGTTTTCTTAATGACTTTTATGATGTCACTCACGAGGGGAGAGGACTACGACTACGAACCAGATTGTCATTAGTACTACTACTAGCAACCGGTATTGGATGGTGGTTTTATGAAAAACTTGAAGTCACCAGCATTGGTATACCGTTTGATGGTTCACTTGAATTAGGAATCCTCATAATTCCATTCTTTATTCTTTTAACGATTGGCGTATATGCCAGTGGGGTAATCGACGGTATAGATGGACTATCAGGTGGGGTATTCGCCTCTATTTTCACTGCCTATGCCGGGATTGCTATTGTCCAAAGTCAATATGATTTGGCTGCTTTTTGTTCGACTGTAGCCGGTGCGATTCTAGCGTTCTTATGGTTCAATGTGCCACCAGCTAGATTTTGGATGACCGAAACAGGCTCTATGGCACTCACTCTGTCGCTCGCCACAGTCATTTTTATGACTGACACTTTGGGCGAGGGAAATGGTATAGCTTTATTTTTTATTGTTGGACTACTCCTTATAGTTACTGTCCTGTCGAATGTTATTCAAATATGCTATCGCCAGGCGACAGGAAAGAAATTCTTTAAAATTGCACCCATCCACCACCACTTTGAGGCCATTGGTTGGCCTTCGTACAAAGTGACCATGCGTTACTGGATTATAAGTGTAATTTGCGCCTTACTAGGGGTTGCTATTGCAGCTGTAGCATGAGTCAAAAAAAGCCAAAATCTGTCGACCATGTTTTGCTAGGCCTCATTGGTCTGTTAGTTGCTGGCGGCTTTTTAATATTTTCCTCTGCTTCACTGGGTTTACTAGCTAAAGACGGTGCCAGCTTTGGTTCTGTTGCCTTTAGTCAATTTATTTTCGGGGTACTGCTTGGTGGAGTAGCTTTATTTATTACTAGCAATATTTATTATCGGCACTGGAGAAAATTTGCCTTTTATATTTTCTTACTAAGTATCTTGGCTACATTAGCTGTATTTATCCCTGGTCTAGGGTTATCACATGGGGGAGCGACGCGTTGGATTGACCTTGGCTTTACCACAGTCCAACCAGCCGAATTTTTAAAGATTGGCTACGTTATTTACTTAGCAACCTGGTTGTCGGGTATGCACGGCAAGGTGAATGATTGGAGGTATGGGCTTTTACCATTTGCGGTTATTACCGCCATAGTGGGCCTGATTCTGCTGAGCCAACCAGATACCGACTCATTTATAATTATGGCAGCTGCTGGGATGGCCATGTTTCTTACTTCAGGAGCTAAATGGAGGCATTTAGGAGTCATTATTGGTTGTGGGCTGTTGCTTTTGCTCTTACTAGCCATGATGAGACCATATGTAATGGATCGCCTCACCACTTTTTTAGATCCAAGCTCTGATCCACTCGGCAGTGGTTACCAGATTCAACAATCCTTAATCGCAGTTGGTTCGGGCGGAATAACAGGGAGAGGGTTTGGCCAAAGTATTCAAAAATTCGATTATCTCCCAGAAGCTATTGGGGACTCTATCTTTGCCGTGTATGCGGAGGAGTTTGGCTTTATTGGTACCGCTGGAATAGTAGTTTTATTTGTATTCTTTGCCTTGCGTGGTTACAAAACAGCAGCTCAATCGCCAGACGTCTTCGGTACACTGCTAGTCACCGGATTCATCACCATAATCGTAGCGCAGGCGTTTCTTAACATGGCTGCCATGATTGGGATTGCACCAGTATCGGGTCTACCTTTGCCTTTTATTAGTCATGGCGGTAGTGCACTGCTAGCAACTCTGGCCACCTTAGGAATTGTCCTTAATGTTTCCCGATATAAGCGCTACAAACGCTCGTGATACACTAAATTATGATGAAAATTCTCTTTGTTGGTTCTGGTTCAGGCGGTCATTTCTATCCACTATTAGCGGTAGCAGAAAGTGTTCAATCGCAAACCAATGATTCTTTATTCTATTATATGGGACCTGAGCCCTATGACCAAAAGGAACTCGATGCCTATAAAATGAAGTTCATATCCTGCCCAGCCGGCAAACTGCGTCGATACTTTTCAATTCAAAATTTCTTTGATTTTTTTAGAACAATAGCTGGTTTTTTTGTTGCCTTGTGGAAACTTTATATAATTTATCCTGACGTAATCTTCAGTAAAGGAGGTTACGCTAGTGTTCCTGTTCTTCAGGCAGCGAGATTGCTTCGTATACCAGTAGTTATTCATGAATCAGACGCAAAACCAGGACTCTCAAACAAACTAGCGGCTAGTTTTGCTCGTTATATTGGAATTGCTTACGACGATGTAGCAACTTACTTTCCAAAAGAAAAGACTGCTTTGGTAGGTATTCCTATCAGATCAAAGTTACTAGAAAAAAATCCAGATCCAGTTTCAGCACTAGGCATTAATCCAAACTTACCTCTTGTGTATGTTACCGGTGGTTCACTAGGAGCTGAGAGACTCAACAGTAGCGTGCTAGAAGCTTTGCCGGAAATATTAGAGGACTACCAAGTGTTTCATCAGTGTGGTAACAGAGTAAAATCTGCAGTTTTGGAAGTGGCTCAAAATATATTAGAAACTGAAGAGCAGAAAAAACGTTATTACCTAGAAGGTACTCTTCCTGCCGAGACTGTGTCACTTTTACTGCAGGCTGCTTCCGTAGTGGTAACAAGAGCAGGTAGCACCACCTTATTTGAAATAGCCGAGCACGGCAAACCGGCAATTATCATTCCTATTCCAGAAGCTATCAGTCATGACCAACGAACAAATGCGTACACCTATGCTAGTTCCGGAGCAGGGAGTGTAATCGAAGAGAAAAATCTTACCTCACACTTGCTAAGTCAAGAAATACGCTCTATCATCGATGATTCAGAGCGCTATAACCGTATGGCAACTGCCGCAAAAGCTCAAGCTTTACCAGGTGCTGCCAATAAGATAGCTACTGCATTAATCAGTATTACCAGAGAACATGAATAAAAAAACTGTAGTTACAAGATACGCTCCATCACCAACTGGATTTCAGCACGTTGGAGGTGTAAGAACAGCTTTGTATGCTTGGCTTTGGGCTAGAAAAAACCAAGGTGATTTTATTCTACGAATTGAAGATACTGACAAAAAGCGAGAAGTCGAACAGGCTATTTCCCACACCATGGAGTCACTGCAGTGGCTTGGGCTAGAGTGGGATTATGGTCCTGACAAAGAGAGCTCTTTTGGAAGCTGTATCCAATCTGAGCGGCTAGAAATTTACAAGGGGTATGCTTTGGAATTACTTAAAAATGGCTATGCGTATCCAGACCCCTACAGAGAGAGCGAGGTAGAAAAGTTTAGAGGAGAAGCTGTAGGCAAAAACAAACCTTTTCTTTACCGAAACCATAGGCCTCAAAAAACCAGTGAGTGGGACGGTACTCAGCCGTTACGTTTTAAAGTGCCAGAAATTAAACGTTATACCTGGCAAGACGCTGTTCGAGGTGAATTAACAGCGGGGGAAGAAATGCTAGATGACTTTATTATTCTTAAGGCTGACGGGTATCCAACCTACAATTTTGCTCACATTATTGACGACCTTGAGATGGGAGTCACCCACGTAATGCGCGGAGAAGAATTTATTTCTAGCACCCCAAAATATCTCAGCCTCTATGAAGCACTCGATATTCAACCGCCGGTATTTGTCACCCTGCCACCAATCATGGCACCTGACGGCAAGAAAAAATTGAGTAAGCGAGATGGTGCAAAGGACATTTTGGACTACAAAAAAGAAGGGTACTTACCAGAGGCAATGATTAATTTTCTTGCTTTAATTGGCTGGAACCCGGGTACTGATAAGGAAATATTTACACCAACAGAACTAGTGGAGCAGTTCTCAATTGAAAAAATCCAAAAATCAGGTGGTGGCTTCAATGAAGAAAAATTGGATTGGATTAACAAACAGCACTTACTTAAGCTGTCTTCACAAGAAAAAAAAGAGTATGTAAGCCAAGCACTTAAAGACACCAAGCTTGCGAACACTATGGACGACTCTGACAAAATCGAACGACTTTGCCCGAGTCTCCTCGAAAGAGCAAATCATAAAAAAGATATCGTTACAGCGATTGAGGCAGGGGAGTACGACTACATATTTACTATGCCTAGCTATGAAGCTTCTTTATTGCTTTGGAAAAATGACTCATCTTTTGATCAGTATAAAGACAGATTCAACGCACTAGTAGAATTACTTACCACGTCAGACTTCACAACTCCTGAATCAATCAAAAATACTGTTTGGCCCTTAACAGAAGAGTTGGGTAGGGGAGAAGTGCTCTGGCCAATGAGAACAGCGCTCAGTGGAAGAGAAAAATCAATCGATCCCTTTACCTTAGCTTATATATTAGGGCGGGAAGAAACCCTTGGACGCATTGAAAAAGCTTGTGCTAAAATAGATGCGTAATGAAGAAGCGATTGTTCGTAGCCTTTATTATCGGACTTCTGGTACCGCAGAGTGTTTTTCTGCTACCTACTCCAGTCGGCGCACAATCAGAAATCGAAAAGCTTCAAAACCAAATTGAAGATCGTAATTCTCGGCTAGATCAAATTCAAGCTGAGATAGCCCAGTATGAAGCACAGCTACAGGAAGTTGGCGCTGAAAAGCAAACACTACAAGCAGCCATTAATAGGTTGGAGACCGAAAGAAAAAAGATTACTGCTGAAATATCTAGAACAGAAAACTTAATTGCCTCCACCGACCTCCAAATCAGTAAACTTTTGCTCGAGATAGACGCCACTGAAGAGGATATTGACACTGTTGAATCAGCCATTGCAGCGATTATTCGAGCTGAATACAAAATAAGCGACAACTCTCTCATTGAACTGCTACTTAGTGAAGATAATTTATCTGCCTTTTGGAGTACGTATGATGCCCACGAAAATGTCCGCGGTAACCTAGCCCAAAAAGTATTAGAACTAGACTCTTATAAGACACTAATGGAGGAGAAACAAAATACTAACGTTGAGAAAAGAGGGGAGTTGAGTAGTCTACGCGATCAGTACAGTGAACAAAACGAGGTTTTACTTAACAACCGAGCAGAACAAACAGAGCTATTGAATGCTACCAAAAACGAAGAGCGTACTTACCAGCAACTTCTTGCTGAAAAAGAAGCTGCTCGTGAACAAATTCTTAAAGAGCTTCGAGCGTTTGAATCAGAACTACAATTTATTCTTGACCCTAGTACTGTACCTACAGCTGGTACAGCGGTGTTTGCATGGCCGCTAAAAAGTATCATCATTACTCAATACTTTGGGGGTACAGAATTTGCGGCTCGCAACGCAGCTGCCTACGGCGGTCGAGCCCATCACCCTGGTGTGGACTTTGGAGCCCCTCGTGGCACACCAATCTACGCTCCGCTTTCAGGTACGGTAAGAGCAACTGGTAATACAGACGCTGTGCCAGGCTGCTATTCATGGGGTAAGTGGACACTGATTGATCATGCCAACGGACTTACTACACTATATGCTCACCAAGACGTTATTGGTGTATCTCCCGGACAAAAGGTGAGCACTGGTGAGATTATTGGTTATGTTGGTAACACTGGATTTTCTACTGGACCTCACTTACACTTTACTGTGTACGCTAAAGAGGGTGTGTCAGTTCGTCAATTCAATCAAATCAAAACTGTCACTAGCTGTGGCGCTGCCACGACCCCAGTAGCCGCCACTGAAGCTTATATCGACCCAATGTTGTACCTTCCTGCATATTAGAGCTGACTGACTGGGGAAAAGCCGGGGATAAGCAGTGGATACCCTATAAAAAACAAGCTATTATGTAAGTGCGATGCTGTGCATCGTAGGAACTTACCCGAATGGAAGCCCGCTCAAAAGAGCGGGCTTCTGGGCTATTTGACAAATTCTATATATGTTTCAAAATTGTAAATTGTGAGCGGGCTAGTGAGGGAAGAGAAGTCTGAGTGGAATATATATATTTAATTATATAATTAAATATATAATTAATTTTTTACCAATTATAAGACTGGCTAGGTGAGTGTGGAGGACTAATTAATAGAGAAGTGATTTTGCACTTCAATACTAATTTAAATTTCGATATTTTATATTTCACATTCTTCTAACCATTTTTAATATTTTAACTTTATTACTCCAAGATAATTTAGATGTCTATAAGCATGTTCCCATCATTAATATACAAAGCCATAGAATCGATTTTAAGGCGTCTAGCTATCAATTTAGGTATCAGTAGTCGCATCACTTAAGACACTAAGCTCTTGTATTCTTTATGATTAAGTTATTGGTTACGATATAGTATGTATACAGTGGCTTTTTATTATATGTCGCAAAAGATATATTGTGCGACATTAGGAAATATTTATATATACAGTCCCCTCCAGCAATTACGAATAAGAAATAGTGGTTAGACACAAGTTACTTTCTATAAAAACTATTAGCGTTACTACTCCACCCCACCACTCCTTCTATCGTCCGTCACCAACCTACCTTTCGTGCAGTTTATATCAGTAATCGATTCTTTTGCTGGCGTACTCCCCTACTCGATGTAAAAATTCATCAGCTGACATTTCTTCTACATTTTTCTCAATTACTTGATCATCTTTACCGAAGTGAAAATGTCCGATGAAGTGTTTTTCATCGAGAAAAAGGGGTAGCCAATACTCATCATCTGGCCACATACTGGAATACGGTATGTCTGTGGTCGTAAACCAGTCTGGCTTCATTTCTTCAGTCTCAACTGGTTCTCCGGTGTACTGAACTATTCTATAGACATGTGTCTCGAGAATTTCATCGGGTCGCTCTGTACTAGTAAAAATGAGAATGGCCTGTTTTTTTAAAACCTCGGCTTTGATACCGGATTCTTCTAAAATTTCTCGCTTTGCTGATTCTTCAATAGACTCACTATTCTTAATTTTGCCTCCATATCCGTTGTACCGGCCCGCACCGAACCCACGTTTTTTCATAGCCAGCAAAATGCGCTCAGGCTCTTGAATAAAACAAAGTGTAAGTCTTGTAGTGCCCATTATGAGTGGTGTACTCGATACACTGCATTAAGAGCAATTGAAGCCACGGCAGCAATAATAAAAGTCCATTCAATTGGGATTAATAACGACAGCCCAGCAATAATGATTAAACTGAGAGCTCGACCAGAGTGCTGAGACATTTCCCTAATAACGGTGAATTCATCGGCATAACGACCCTGTTCTGCAGTGGTGTCATAAATGATGGTGCCGAACGGTGTTGAGGTAAAAATCTTAACGATATTGTGATATAAACCGACAAAAAATACTTGTGCCGTAGATAGTACAAATATCTTAAATATCCAACCAAGAGCGTATAGAGCGCTTCCCGCTCGTAATGTTTTTTCTTTCGAATGTAATGGTGAGTCCAAATATTTACCAAGTAATAGCTGCAAAATGATAGTTGCACCAACTACAAATGTAGATACTGCACCAATCTCAAATACATCTCCATCTAATATGACATATAGAAAGATTGGCCACACAATAAGGTTCACTGCTGTTTCAGCTCCATTAGCAAACTCTCCCACCATAATACCCCTATTATCACGGGAGAATAGCTTCTTCCAGGTCTGCCTCGCTGTCCATGTAAATTTTGTCCGAGTTTCGGGCACGTACGCGTAGGAAATGGTTGCTGCAACCAAGAGTGCTACAGCAGTGGCAAACAGCGCGTCGTACCCTGCCTCAGAGATGATAAATCCAGCCAAAATTGGGCCAATCACACCCATAAAAGCAATTGTAGCCATCGACAGACTCAGTTGTCTACCTCGCGCTCCCTTACTCGTAAATAAAGCAAAATCAACGTGATACGGCACCCAATGGAAAAGTCGGAGGCCAATAATAGCCATCGTTAAAAAAGGTAAGTAAATCCATAGACTTTGCTCAGCTGCCAAGTACATAAGACTGTAGGTAAGAATGTAGAAAATACCACCGAGCACTAACGTGTGACTAAAACCTAGTCGATTTGTAATCTTCATTGCTGGCGGTAATAACACTACATAACTAATAGAAAGAAAAGCGTAGTAGAGACCAACAATATAAAACTGCATGCCGGTATTTTCATAGATGAATATCGGCACAAAAATACCCAAAATCGCCATTGCAGCGCCCTGTAACAATCTCTTCGAAATAAATAGGCGGATAAATCCTCTTTCTTGCTTAGTCAAACGCTTATGCGGATACTTGATAATTTCTTTTACTTTTCCGTTCATACTACTCTTTACTCAGACTCACTATGCTATCGTAGTGCTCCTTGCTGACTGGCATTATTGATAAGCGATTCCCTTTTTTGACCACCGTCATGTTGGAGAACGTAGGATCATTTTTGAGTTCTTTCAGACTGACTAATCGTGGTAGTTCGCTTACATATTTTACTTCTACACACCACCAACGTGGCTCTGCTTTTGTAGCTTTACTGTCGTAATACTCACTTTTTTTATCAAACTGAGTCGGGTCAGGAAAGGCAGGTCTTGAAACCTTCATCTCCCCCACTACCCCAGTTTCATCTCCAGCTTTAGAATGATAAAAAAGAGCTTTATCACCCACTTTCATGTCACACATAAAATTTCTGGCCTGATAGTTCCTTACCCCAGTCCAGTCGGTGGTTTTGTCATTTTTTAAGTCTTTTATGCTATAGCATTCAGGTTCATTCTTGAGTAGCCAGTACTGCATAATATTGTTCAGTATACCTTATTAAATTGCTATAATTCTGATAGTTATCAATAATTAAATAGATGTATTTATGTTTCGCGACTCTCATATTGAACTGATTCGCACCAAAGGTTCAAAACTAGGCCGAGCTTTGTTGGGCTTACTATTTTTTGTATCAGGACTGGCTATGTTACTTACACAAGGAATAGTTGGTGTAGGTGAAATGATGATGATGTACGGATTACCCTTCCCTTACTTAGCCGCAGTACTAGTACTGGCTGTAAAAATTATTGGTGGTGGTGCGTTAATTATCGGACGATTTATTGCCCCAGCTGCAGCAGCTTTAATCCTCTTTACTTTAATTGCAACTCTCATTGCACACATGGATTTCACTGACCAGATGCAAATGACGGCAGCACTTAAAAACCTTGCTATCGTTGGAGGTCTACTATATGTCCTGGCTTTTGGTCCAGGTGGCACCAATGTCACTGGGAACGAAGAAGAAAACTAGGATCTTATCTACCAAGTAAAAAAGCGGCTTGGTGCCGCTTTTTTACTGTCTAGGTAGGCTAGAAATTAATCATTTCACGAACTCTTTCTATAGTCTGATTCTCCTCTTCAGAACCATCCTCAGCGTTTTCAAAATTCTCTACTATGGCGGGTAATTCATCTTGATAACCTTCCGATACGAGTATTAGCACAACATCTCTCAAATTTACATCTTCACCATTAGTAATAATCTCTTTGAATTTTTCACTTTTTTCAGGAGAAAGTTTACTAATTTGATCAACTATATGGTCTGTAAAGTTTATTCTATCAATGGGCTTGTACCACTCAATACTATTTTCTTTAGTATAGGGTTGTTTTGGTGTTTCCATAAAAAATATTATTATTAGTACTGTAAAACAGTATAACAAAAAGAGCGGCCGAAGGCCGCTCTTTTTGCTTAGATGTTTGAAGCTAATTGTCTATTCCAACATGGAGATGATGCACTCCATGGCTGAGTCCCTTGGGTCTCATACAAGTGGCGTGCGTAAGCCATGTTGTCGTAGATATTTTCTAGGTTCAAGTTCATTGCGGTAGCTGACTTGCTGTGGTAACGCAAGTTAATTTGCATCACCCCAGTGTCTGCTGCATCGACTCGACCCCGAAGGATCGAGCCGTCACCTAATGTATGACGGAAAGTAGATTCACACCGTGCAATCTCAATCATGACTGGAATGTCATCGAAGTAAGATCGTACAATGGCTTCTGTGTTCTGAACCGAATGTTTAGAAGGAGTGTTTGCTGCACGATGTACAGCCAACTCCCGTTCCTCGGCCACTACCTCTTCTGTCAACGCAATGTGTCCGTAGGCTGTTTCTGGAACCTGAACCGTCGAAACGGCTGCTCCCGCAAACAGGGCTACAATCACAGTCGATAAAATAAGCCAATGGTCTTAACGAACAAACATCGGTGGAACACCGATGACCGCAAAATCATAACACGAAATGCGGTAGATTATTACTATAGCATATTTTAAGTATTTTGTCAACAATTATGCCTTATTACAACTAAGTTACTCTTTATTTACGTGCCTTTTAGATATTATTGCTAGCCCTCCATACAAACCAGCTTCATCGCCTAAAGTAGCGTTCGTGATAAGCGGACATGGTTGAAAATCATTCAATGCTTCGACGGTATATTTACGAATAGCCTCAATTTTTATTTTTGGATCGCCCAAAATCATTGATCCACCGAGCACAATCACATCAGGCGACCAGTACATAATAGTGTTACAGAGTCCTTGTGCTAGATATTCAGCGAGTTCATCCCACAACACGTCACTTTGGGGTATGTCATACGGCTTGTGACCAGTTCTAGTTTCAACAGCAGTGCCTGAAACTAAGTTTTCAAGAGTAGGAATCATATCTTCACCTAACACCGTTCTGTCTACGTCAATCAATTGGTGCCCAGGTTCAAATCCCATACTGACATGGTCAATATCTCCGTCTTCTATTTTTGCCCCTCCTACCCCAGTACTAACTGTGTGGTATGCCACAATCTCCATTCCTTTACCCGCCCCAAAAGTTGCTTCCCCTACTCCAGCGATAGCAGCGTCATTCTCCAAAAAAACTGGCACGTCATAGAGTCTTTGTAACTCATTCACTACGGACTTACTCGCCCATTTACTAAGAATACCGTCGTTTTGGATGCCAGTTTTTTCTTCGTTAAGCAAACCTCTGATTCCTCCTGCAATGGCAACCGGTTTGTCTTCACTTAATTCTTCGATTGTTTTTTTGATTTTTTGTATACCTTCGCTGAATTGCGTTGGTGTTTTGAATGATTTTACCTTTTCTAATGTGGCAAGATAAGAACTTACGCCGACTCGCGTATGCGTACCTCCAATGTCAAAAACTATATACGTCATATGTTTAGTATTTTTCGAGTAGTGGTTTTATACATTTCTACATTTGGTTGAGTGAACGCATCGATATTTTGTAAGTTAGCGATATACATGATTTCTCGCATACGCATACCCATAAATAAGCCAAGTGAATACGTTAGATTTTCAGTAAAGGCAGTAGTTCGGTATGGCAGACCTAGTTCCTGATACGTCTTTATCACCCCGGCATATATAGCGACCGCAACTTCAGCTTGGGTAAAGCTAGAATACTTCTTAGCCACAATGGTATCTGGTATTTCGTAATCATACTCATCGTCAAAGGTCACAATATCAGTATAGGTAGCTGGCACGCCACTCATATATAACTGTCCAGTTGAATGTAGTTCGGTGGCTGTATTTACAGCTGGAACCATTACACTGGTATGTTTTTTACCATTTATTTTTTTTGCTTTACCTAAACTTTCAGCAGACAATTGTCGGTACCAGTGACCGAGTGGTTCAAGCCTAGAGTCAAAAACAAAGAAATTGTAGTGTTTATACTCGCTTTCTAAGTATGCACTAATTCGCGCGGCACTGGCAGCAGAAATTTCTTCGAATTGCTTATTATAGCTGTCACTAAATCCGTTTATAAAACTATCAATGTCATGACCCAAGATAGCGAGCGGTACCAGGGCTGTCTCAGTTCCGACAGAAAAGCGACCGCCGATATTTTTTGTAGTTGAGATACAGCGTCCACCCATGGTCTTTCCGACCCGTAGTAATGGAGAGCCAGAATCTCCAATAAAGAGAGTTTGTTTATATATGTTCTTGCCAAACTTATCTGCTAGCTGCTCGAGCACTACCGCAGCATTAGTGACAGTCTCGGTAGTGGTACCTGATTTACTAATCACACAAACGGCTATCTGTTCAACTTTCTTGACCGAGCGTAGTTTTTTTAGTGTGTCAGCAATTTTATAGGGTGCAATCTCATCTATTACATGCAATCGCACTCCCTTCTCCCCTACTACATGATGAATGGCTTCAGTACCTAAACTAGAGCCACCGATGCCAATTAGAACCAAATGTTTTACTGTTTTGAAATCTTGTTGAATTTCATGGATTTGCTTGCTCAGTTTTGCATCAGCAGCGTGCACTAACGCGTATTCAGGAGCGCTTTTCTTACGCTTTTTTTGAATTTCAGCTACATCCTGGCGATAGCTATTTAATTTTTTTAGTTTTTTAGTAACTATCTCTGGTGCCGCAGTATCATTGTCCGAAAAAGAAAGTTGCATATTACATTTGTCTCGAGACTTTTTTGGTATCGACATGCTTCATAATGTATTTGTAAGCCTCGTCTACACTATCGACAAGGTGGAACAATTCCATATCCTCTGGACTGATAGTTTTGAATTTTTTAAGTAATTGTTTTTCAAAGATGCGGATGAATGGTTCCCAGTACTCTTTTCCGTAAAGAACAATCGGAATTGGTTCAATCTTTTTGGTTTGGATGAGCGTAATGATTTCAAAGAATTCATCTAGGGTACCAAACCCGCCTGGAAAATAAACATACACTTCAGACGCAAACGCTAGCATGACCTTGCGAGCAAAGAAGAAATCAAAATTTAATGATTCGGTGGTGTATGGATTGAGTTTTTGCTCGTGCGGTAGAGTAATGTTTAATCCGACTGACTTTCCACCCACCTTATAGGCTCCCACATTGGACGCTTCCATGATGCCAGCGGCCCCGCCGGAAATAATTGAGAATTTTTTCTTGGCCAGTTTAGCAGCCAGCTCCTCAGCTGCTTTATAGTATTCATTTCCTGGTTCTGTGCGAGCACTACCCCAGAAGGTAGCAGCGAGATTGTGTTCTCGTAATAGTTCAAATCCTTGTACAAACTCTGCCATCACTCGAAACACTCTCCAAGATTGAATCGCGTCGCTATCGCGCCCTTTAGGGTCGAGTAACTCATCGACAATCCTACAGGTATTCGGAGAAATAGACTTTATATGATATTTCTTCTTTTTTTTACCCAACATGCTTCTATTGTAGCATCGTGGTATTACCACGGGATGGGATAGGCTTCGAATTCGGGGAGAAGTGGCTTGTTATACATTAATCGCGCAGCGACTTCAGCATGACACAGGGCTCCGGTTAAAGCATTGTGTGGTTTTGGTTCTTCTGGAATACCGCAGTAGTTGAGAATTTTATCTAAGTTAAGAGCGCTTCGTTTGTGTTCTGTATCTACTGGTGGAGTCAGGTTGTGATTCAGGTGATGTAGCCAGCACAAAGTATGGGTGTCGATAGTTCTATGAGCAAAATTCCAATCCCATCCACCACGCAATGCTGCTGCCTTGGTCATATCGCGGTCAAAGGACACATTTTGTCCTAACATCGTGCGATTTTCTAAGTTCTGTGACCAGTCAATAAAATTCCGGATTAATTCACTTTCGGTCATCTTGTTTGGGTCAGTGATCTCTTCCTTTATGAAGCCATTAACTTCCAAGGCCTCATCCGAAATCTCCGCTCCATCCCACACGCGGCACTCGGCATAAAAGCGATTGGTAGGATTTGATAAATCAAGCGCTCCTAAAGAAACAATGGAGTTCTTTTCCGCGCTCAAACCACTGGACTCAACATCTAGTACTAGCATAGAGAAATTTTACCATGTTGAGACAAACTTCTTCTATACATGGTTTCCAGCCACCCAACCGGTGCTCCAACACAGTTGTAAACTATAACCACCTGATGGTCGGTCAATATCTAACACATCACCTACTACATGTAGTCCAGGAACAATCCTTGAACCCATGGTTTTGAAATCAACCTCTTCTAATTTTACTCCACCGCTTGAGATTACCGCTTTGTTAGCTCCTAGCAGTCCCTTCACTTCTAAACGCAAATGTTTCAAAAACTGAACCAATCTGGCTCTATCTTCGGCTCTCAAACTGTGTCCTGGAGTATCTATATCGATAGCTAGTTGTTCTAATATCACTCTAGCCAGCGCTTTAGGTATATCGCTAGTAAGCGTATTTAAAACTTTTTTATTAGAGGATTCTGCTAGCAGAGTATTCAAATATTGACGTAACTCTCCCTCATTCAGGGTCGGAAATAAATCCAGCTCTACTGTCACTCGACTGTACTGTAGAAACTCCCCTATCTGACTACTCATGTTCAGTATAGTTGGTCCACTTAGTCCCGTGTGGGTAAATAATATCTTCCCTGTAGTAGAGTGCTGTTTAATGTCATCTGTATACAAACTGATTTTCATCTCGAGTAAGGTAATCCCACTTAGTTCTGATACCCATCGCTCTTTTAGCGCAACAGGAACCAGAGAGAAGTCATTCTCTGTGACCGTATGACCAAGCTCTTTGAGCCACCTGAACCCTTCTCCGGTAGAGCCAGTTTCTGGTCGCGATGTCCCGCCAGTAGCAATAATGCAATTCTTTCCAGTTGCTATGTCGCCGTTGTTAAGGGATATGGTAAATAGTTCATCCTCCGCGTCAAAACTGATAGTTTTTACGACTGTCTTTAGCTTTACTTGCACGCCAGTTTTTTTAAGTTCTGCCTCAAGTACTGCGCAAATGGTTTCCGCTGATTCACTTTCAGGGAAAAGACGGCCGTCATTCTCTTCTTTTACCCCAACTCCCCTACGCTCAAACCAATCAATCGTATCTGACACCGCGTGCTGGGAAAAAGTAGAAAACAAAAATTTACCAGCCTCTTTATAGTTAGCCAACATCGCTCGCACCTCAAGAGTGTTATTAGTCACATTACACCGCCCGCCACCGGTGATAGATAGTTTCTTACCTAAGCGCTTGTTTTTCTCCAATAACAAAACACTGCGCCCGCGTGCACTAGCCCGCGCCGCCGCCATCATCCCGGCTGGGCCACCGCCCACCACAATCACGTCCCAAATTTGCCGATTGCTTTTCTTCACAAAACTACTATACCCACCATAATTTATTTAACAAGAAAATAAACCGGAGTGTTTCTTTATACTGCTCCGCTTGCGAGGTGATATTCGAACTCAACTAATGATTTGGTGGAGACTGCTTGATAGCAAACTTACAAATCATTAACGCTACTTATTGGATTCCCAATCTCGCTTTAAGAGCCTCTAGTTGTTTCATGAGATCAATTATAAGCGCAAGCATTTCTGCTCTACTTCGTTCCATTTTTACTTCTTTTTCAGAGTTTTCTAAGCGATTGTTAACCCTTTCCTCGATATCGTTTTCAGTGGGAAGACACACTAAAAAGAACCTGGTATTTGTAAAATCTGCAATCTGCTCTTGTGTAACGTTATATTTATTCGCAACAAAATCTATGGCTTGTGCTATTTCTTCACGTTTGCTATTAGACGTAAAATTTACACTGAAGACACGTCCAACTGGTCTTTCGTAGATTTCATACTCATTACAGTCACGAATGATGTCCAATCTTTCCTTAATGCTATCGTCTATTATTTCTTCTAAATCCGAAACAGGAATGTCCTTATTTGAGTCAAAGTCAAAATCGTACACACCGTATGACTGAAGCTTATACTTCCACTCATCTACCTTTTCCTCAGTCAAATAAGATTTAGATCCACTATATTTAGAATTTTCTTCGTATACTCTCGCATCAGCAAAACTAGGACTGATGGCGATAGATACAATGAATAGAATGATAAGATTTTTCATATTATCTTTACTATACGATTTTTCTTAATTTTATCAATAAATTAGAGTGCTTAGGGAATCTAAAGTTTTGAAAATGGTTCTGCATCGAATTATAGAGCTCGACAGGACTCAAACTAACTTTCGTTGTCAAACACAGCTATGATCGTGTGTTCAGCGTGTGGGATGATGTTCTAACTTTTATATATCGCTAAAGTCCTGGGCAATTTGCTGCGGCGGTGTAGCCGGCGGCTTTGGCGGCGGCAATGGATGAAAATGAGATAAGATTGGACTCCTTTATCTGCTTTGCGCCGGGACAGTCTGGTAAATGATATTTGGTGCCTGATTTTGAAGCTACTACCACACCTATTTCGTTATTTGTAGTAGCCTGTACGGCTGACGCTTGGTTGTATGGTACCAGTTCTGGTGGCGGAATGATTTCAATGGTATTTTCCCTTGTTGACGGCTCTGCTGACATCCTCCCCAGCCCAAATGAGCATATACCCACCAGCAGAATCGCTACCGTATAGAAAACCGCATCATCGGAGATATAGTGCTTGAATTTTTCCCACATATATCGTATACTCGCCACCACTAGGCCACGCCTAATTAGATTAACTCATTATACGATACCACTATGTCAACCAAAAAATCAGCCGGTTCGTCAAAGAACCTACGTGATTCTCAGCCAAAATACCTTGGTGTAAAGCGTGCGGATGGTCAATCAGTGAAAACTGGTCAAATCATCGTTCGGCAACGAGGGACCAAAATTGAAGCTGGTAAGAACACTAAAGTTGGTCGTGACCACACTATCTTTGCACTCAATGAGGGCGTGGTTTCTTTCCGTGACGCTCGAAAAGTTCGCTTCAACGGAAAAGTAGTCAAGAAAAAGACCGTCGACGTAGTGACTTCGTAACATCACTTTGATACAAAAAACCCGACCTTATAGGTCGGGCTTTTTGTATCTTGGGAACCACTGCTTTAATACTAGTATTAAAGCAGTGATTATTTATTTCTATTATTCACGAATAGTAGCCGCGGTAATACTGATGTCCTCTACCGGTAAATCACGAGCATTGGTTTCGGTAGAACCAATCTCATCTACTATATCCATACCACCAATCACTTTCCCAAAGACTGGATGCTTTGAACTGAGTGGTTGTTTGTCAAAGTCTAGACTGGTATTGTCGACAAGATTGATAAAGAACTGACTACCGCCACTATTTGGGCCGCTGTTAGCCATTGAGATGGTGCCGCGAACATTGGTCAAATTATCTCCCTTAATATGTTCATCTGGGATTGAATACCCTGGGCCACCGGTACCATATCGTAGTACTTCGTCTGTTTTTGTAATTGGGTCTCCCCCTTGGATCATGAAGCCTTCAATCACTCGATGGAACTTTGTGCTATCATAGAAACCCTCATTTACTAATTTTTTGAAGTTACCGGCTGTAATTGGCATTCGGTCTTCGTATAACTCTATTTCAATTTGGCCAGCTGTTGTATCTAGTACGACAACTGGATTATTATCATTTACCATATCTTCATCATAGGCTGCTAATTGTTCTGGACTTAGCGGTGCTGGGAGCTCATCATCATTGGTTAGTTCTACTACTGGTTCGGTAGTATCACTATTAACCCACCACGCTATCGCAGCAACGAGTACCGCACAAATCCCTAAGAGGATAAGTATGGGGTACAGTTGCTCTTTCATTTTTTGGTCCATGTATATAAGGATTATTTGGCTGCTTCTACTGTCACAACAATGGTGTCGGTTTCAGTACCGCGTGACAATAATAACTCATGTTCTCCAACGTCCTTAATTGGATCTTTAAAGAGAATACTGGACACTGGTAAGTCAATTCCTTTTGACTTTGCCTCCTCAGCAATTTCTTCTTTGCTCACCGCCTTAAACAAGTGACCTTTTTCGTTAGCCTCGGCCGTTAGTACTAGTGGAGATTCTTGGAGTGAAGTAAGCGCTTCTTGGAAACGCTCTTTGTCAGCTTCTCGTTCAGCCTCATTCTTCTCAGATTGCTCAGCGATTCTCTTCATGTTTGCCTTGGTCGCTGGCTCTGCCATTTTTTGTGGAATCAATCGATTCATCGCAAACCCATTTGGTACCTCTACCACTTGATTACGTTTTCCGATTCGGGCTACGTCTTTCAACAATATAACTTTCATTTCATTCAATTTAGGTTGCTACTAAAGTTGCAAATCGGCTTACAAAGCGCCGTTTGTTGGTTGTATCATACCAAAATTACCCGTTAACTTCCAATTTGCTCAAATTGCTCAAGGAAGTCCTCGCTAGCCACTTCTTCTCCTTGCAAGAAATCGAGAGCGGCTTGTAGCTGGGTGTCGTTCCCCAACTGACGGTCTTCGGTGCTAATTGGGAAATTAATATCAGGAGAAAGGCCTCCATTAGAGATAGAAGTGCCATTTGGAGTAAGCCAGCGGGCAATTGTTACCTTCAAGGAAGCATCCCCGGGCAAAGAAACTAGTTCTTGCACGGAGCCCTTTCCAAAGGTCGACACTCCAATCAGAGTCGCTACCTGATGATCCTTGAGGGCTCCAGCCAAAATCTCTGAGGCAGAAGCAGAGCCGTTATCGACTAACACTACAAAGTTGTCTGGGTTGAAGCGGTCGGTGATGCGACTACCAGGACTACGAAATACTATTTCTTCGCCTTCACCAGTTTGTTCACGAACGACAATTTTTCCTGACGGTAGGAAGTAACCAGAAATTGTAACTGCGCTTTGCAAGTATCCACCTGGATTACCACGCAAATCAAGAATGAAGTTCTCAGCTCCACTCGAAAGGTATTCTTGCATCGCTTCCTCTACCCGTTCTTCGGCAATAGCGTTGAAGCTATAAAGTGAAAGGATGAAGGTGTCACCACGAATCTCCGTTTCTACAGTTGGGATGTTGATAGTGTCACGGGTAACGGTAATAGTCTTGAACTCGGTTTCCCCTTCTCGATAAAGAGTAAAGGTGACATCAGTTCCTTCCTCCCCACGAATCAACTGCACTGCTTCATCAATTCGCATTCTTTCAGTACTAGTATCGTCTATTCTTACAATCACGTCTCCGGGCATGAGTCCTGCATTGGCGGCTGGAGTATCAGGCAGCGGTGCAATCACCGTAATCAGTCCGTCCCGCAACCCCACTTCCATACCGACTCCACTAAAGTTTCCAGAAATTTGCTCCTCAAACACCTCACTCTCGGCTGGTGGTAGATATACGGTATATGGATCATTATAGGCATCTACCAATCCAGCGATTGCACCCTGAATCTTCTGCTCAGGAGTTAAAGGGTCAGTGCTGCTAGCAGCGACGTATTTCTCTTCCAGTAAGTTCCAAACTCGCCAAAATTCTCCCAGGTCCGCTTCCTCAGCTGGTCGCTCTGCGCGGTTAAATAACCAGCTAAATAATCCGGCTTCTTGTTGAGAAATTGACTGCATTTGACCAGCTTGTACTCCTACCATAAATGCGCCGGCTGCTAGTCCTATCGCCAACACATACAATAGCCAATTTGGCGACGACGCTGGCGCTGCAGTGTTGTCACTAGCTAAAGAACGTTCATTTGATCTCATACGAGGCATTATCTCACACCCCCAGTACTGCCGCAAAGTATAAGTTGTATCGCCGAGTCATGATAAGTCTGGTACACTCAAGGCATGTTTGGCAGCTGGTTCCAGCGCGGTAAAACTCCTGTAGTTCACCGCGACATACACTTGTATAACACTGAGACTAAATCATTAGAGGTATTCAACTCTCTCCATCCCTCTAAAGTCAAAATGTACTCTTGTGGTCCAACTGTCTACGACTACGTCCATATAGGGAACCTGCGCTCATATGTCTTTGCAGATATTCTCAAGCGCACTCTCATTCGCAATGGCTACGATGTCTCTCACACCATCAATTTGACTGATTTTGGCCATCTTAACGACGATGGTGACGCTGGTGAAGACAAAATGATGAAAGGACTAAAGCGAGAGAAATTAGAATTTTCACTAAATAACTTACGTCAACTTTCAGACCGCTACATTACTGCTTTTCAAGATGATTTGGTTTCTCTACTAGTTCTTCAACCCACGTCATGGGCGAGAGCTAGCGAGTATGTAAAAAAACAAATCAGCCTAATCAAAACCCTTGATGAGCGAGGCTACACCTACGAGACTAGCGATGGGGTATATTTTGATATTACCAAGTTCCCTTCTTATGGTCGATTAGGAAACATTGATCTTAATAAGCTTAAAAGTGGTGCTCGGGTGGAAGTAAACCAAGAAAAACATCATCCAGCTGACTTTGCTGTCTGGAAAAATAGTTCCCTTGGTTGGCCGAGCCGATTTGGTACCGGGTTCCCCGGTTGGCATATCGAGTGTTCAGCCATGGCCATGGCTACACTTGGTAAACAAATCGATATACACACTGGCGGCATTGATCTCATTCCAGTACACCATAATGCTGAAATTGCCCAGAGCGAAGCTACTACTGGTAAAAAATTTGTTAACTATTGGTTACATAGCGCGTTTATCACTATCGACAACACCAAGATTTCTAAGTCTCTTGGCAACAGTATTACCCTAAGACACCTCAAAGATCGTGGATTTAGTGGTGAGGATTATCGCTACTGGCTTCTAACTGCTCACTACCGCAGCCCAGTTAATTTCTCTTGGGAAGCCTTGCAAGGCTCAAAAAAGGCGCTGTTTAGACTTAAACGACACTTCCACGAAGAATTTAAAAGTAAATCAGCCTTGCCAGATACCTCATATTTGGAAAGATTTGATGAATCTTTAGCAGACGATCTCGACACCCCAGCCGCGATTGCCTTGATGTGGGAGATTATAAAAGACGACTCACTTGATGCTGCTACCAAGTGCGGTACCTTATTAGCAATGGATGAAGTACTGCAAATTGGCTTGACCAAACCAGCAGACAAAACAACTCAATCAATTGGCGTCATGTCTTCTGACGATGTGTCTAAAAAACTAGCTGATTTAGTTGAACAAAGAGAGTTGGCTAGGGCTGCGCAAAACTGGCTCGAAGCAGATAGACTGCGTGACGCTATCGAACTAGAAGGTTACCAGATTGAAGATTCAGCCGCGGGCCCGAAATTATTGAAAAAGGAATAACGAAATTCATCTAGGTTTTTCCTCACTTCATACACAATTTTTGAACATTTTCCCCAATCAAGGTCAATCCCGATATCGTGCTACACTAAGCGTTACTTATGGCTGCTGAGACCAATCGAAACCTACGAAAACCCCCACAAAACGTTGATGCTGAGAAAGCATTATTGGGTGCCATTATTCTGAAACCAGACGTCATGCATGACGTGGCAGTGACTGTCTTCCCAGAAAGTTTTTACGCTGACAAACATCGACTTATATACGAAGCTATTGGAAAAATCTTTTCCAAGGGTGATCCGATAGACACGGTTTCAGTAATTACCAAACTAAAGGATATGGGCCAACTCGATCGCGCTGGTGGTGGTGCCTATGTCACAGAACTAATCGAGACTGTTCCAGCGGCTGGTAATGCGATGTACTATGCCGAACAAGTAGGAAATAAGTCGACGTTGCGAAATCTCATTCATGCCGCTGATGATATTGCGGAGATTGGCTACTCTGACCCTGAGAGTGTCGACGAAGCGCTAGATCGGGCAGAAAAGAAAATATTCCAAGCCACCCAAGCTCCTTCGGCCCAAAAATTCCGACCTATCGGTACTGCATTGACCGAAGCGTGGGAACGTTTTGAACACCTCACAGAAAATCAAGACGAGAAGCGTGGTGTACCTTCAGGCTTTACTTCGCTAGACAACCTGCTGTCTGGCTTCCAAGAATCTGACCTGGTGATTTTGGCGGCACGACCGTCAATGGGTAAAACTACCTTCGCCCTTGACCTTGCCCGCAACGCTGCACTCCTTCATAACAAGGCGGTAGGGATATTTTCACTAGAGATGAGTGACCAACAGTTGGTTGATCGTATGCTAGCCGCTGAAGCGGGAGTTGATTCTTGGAAGCTCCGCACCGGTCGCCTATCAAACGACACTGAATATGAAGCTTTGCAAACAGCTATGACAAAGCTTCACAAAGCACCGATTCATATTATCGACGAACCAGCCCTCAATATCGTCAAGATGCGCTCTGCCGCACGACGCCTCAAAAATGAGTACGGACTCGATATGCTTATCGTCGACTACTTGCAGCTTATGTCCCCTACCCTCACCAAACACAGTGACTCGATGGTACAACAAGTCACTGAGATTTCTCGCTCTCTCAAGATTCTCGCTCGTGAGCTGATGGTACCAGTAATTGCCCTCTCACAGCTCTCTCGCGCCGTTGAACAACGTGGCGGTAAACCTCGCCTCTCTGACTTGCGTGACTCAGGTTCTATCGAGCAGGACGCCGACGTAGTGATGTTTATTCACCGTGAGGACAAGATGAACAAAGATAAAGAAGCCGAACGTCCAAATATAGCTGAAATTCTAGTAGAAAAACACCGAAACGGGCCGGTTGGAATGGCTGAACTATTCTTCGATGAAAAACACGTCCGCTTCCTTAACCTTGATACTCACCACAGTATGGCTGGCGGAGGTGATGATTTCTAATTCCCACTATGTCTGAGCTGGATAAACTAATTTTGTATTTTGAAAAATTTCCTGGGATTGGCGCTCGGCAAGCGCGACGATTTGCTTTTCATGTACTCAATCTAAGTGAAAGCGACAATACAGAATTAGCCAAGCTCATCACCACAGTCAAAACGACAGTGAGTGAGTGCGAGAGTTGCCATCGTTTCTACACCACTCCTAGCAGCGGCAACATGTGCTCAATTTGTACCTCAATTGATCGCGACCACAGCAAGCTACTAGTGGTAGAGCGAGATTCAGATATTCAAGCCATTGAACGAGCGGGTATGTACGATGGACTGTATTTTGTACTCGGTGGCACTGCCCCGCTCCTCAATAATGTCGCAAATGAAAAACTCCGAGCCGGTGCCCTTAAAGCTACTGTAGAGACTAGATTAGCTGACCTCAAAGAAATAATCCTCGGCTTCTCAATCAACCCGGATGGTGAGAATACCGCCCGTTTTGTAGAATCTTTACTAAACCCTGTAATAAAGAATACCGATCTAATTATCAGTCATCTCGGCCGCGGTTTATCTACCGGCAGCGAACTTGAGTATGCTGATGCTGAAACGCTAAAGAACGCATTAAAAAATCGTTTCTAAATCTATTCAGCTGGCTCTAGCTCATTGACTCCGACCTCGTCTTCTAGTTTGTGAACAAATTCCTCAATTTTACTTTCCACGTAAGCTTTAACCTTTGGATTTGCTGAATAATCTTCTTTAGTACTACTAATTAGATAGTGCCACAACTTCACCTCCTCAACAGCTTCTGGATCTTCACTCTGTTCGGACAAACCATCCATAATTTCTGTTTTAAGGACACCCGCTTTATCAGTTATGTGATTTAGAGAGCGGTACGCATTGAGACAAGCTATTTTAAGATTATCTATCCTGGCTTTTAGCACATCATTACCTTCGTGAGAAAATGGTGTTTCAAAATTTGGTTGCTCCATATAACTCAATCATAACAAAAACTTCCCTAGCGGGAAGTTTTTGTTAAATTTTTTCAATTTTAATTTGTGAGTATTTTTGGCGGTGGCCTAGTCGACGGTCTCGGTTACTTTTGGCTTCGAAGCGGATAATAGTGAGCTTCTTACCTTTCTTTTCTCCTAGGTACATTGCGGTCACCTTACCTCCTGTGGTTGGTGAACCCATGGTTGCCTTCTTACCATCATCAGTAAGTAGCACTTGGTCAAATTCAATTTTGTCGCCCTCTTTATGAGTACCGAGTAGTTCTACAGCTAAGACATCGCCTTCGCGGACGACGTATTGCTTGCCTCCAGTAGCAATTACTGCAAATGGGGTGGTTTTAGTTTCTGTTGCCATATGTGGGCGCTATCATACAAGATTGTGGCTTTTTTGCAACCATTTTGCTACTCTAAAGAACGGAAAGGAGCCTGATATGCCGAAAGCGCACATATGCCTTCGGTCTGGTCGTCACTGCAAGGATCACGATGTCGATCTTGAGAGACCAGCCTCAGAATACAACACCAGCGATACGCTCGAAATCGAAATTGATGGACGAAAACGCACCGTCAACGTAGAAATCGCAGCCCCAGGGACAAATGAGCGTCCGCTCTACGTCGCCTAACCAATTCCCCTCCCGCGCTTAGTGGGAGGGGTTAAATTATTCCTGCTGTGGACGATCGATACTGAGCATATCTACCCCTGCTGTGGTGCCAGTTATCTTGGTAATATCTTTGTCTATCTTATTTAACTCCTTGTAGCCAGCGTTATAGTGATTGACGGTGGTTTCTAGAGTCTTACCAAGTTTCTGATAGTACGTCTCGTAGTTTGAGATATGAGTCGATAGCTTGTCGACATTTTTAATAATATCCTGCGCTTGCTCTTCAATTTCCATCGCTTTAAGACCCTGCAAAACAGTCTGGAGGTAGGCTAGGAATGAAGTCGGTGAGACAATAATCACCTTGTACTTACCAGCTGCTCGTTGAATCAAGTTATCTTCACTAGCTCCTACCTTATTAGAGAGTAAGTCATAGTAAATTCCTTCGTGCGGAATAAACATAAAGGCAAAATCAGTAGTCTTCTCTGTTGGACGAATATATTTTGCAGTCTCAGTAATACGGAGTTTGAGGTCATTAATGAACGCTTTTTCAAATTGCACTTTCTCCACTCCGTCGGCTGCCGCGGCAAACCGGTTGTAGTTCTCGAGCGAGAACTTAGAATCCACCGGAATCACCTTGCCTTTGATAAACACAGCCGCATCCACCACCTCGCCATCTGGAAAAGCGTACTGCATCTGAAAGCTGTTTGGTGGTAGCACATTCTGTAGTACGGTTTCGAGATAATATTCCCCTAGCACGCCACGTTGCTTGGGATTTTTTAAGATATCTTGCAGTTCCTTGAGCTGATCAGCTACTGTAAAAACTTGTTTGCTGCTTTCACTTACTTCGGTCACTCCTTTTACTACGTTGCGCAATTGCTCGTTCATTTCCTTGTTAATTTCTTGCATCAATTCTTTACTCTCCCGAAATTGCGAACGAGCACCCTCTTGCATGGCTTTGTTTGTCTCCCCTAATCTAGCATCTACTGTCCGAGAGAGGTCTTGTAGTTGTTGTTGTAACAACACAAAACTATCTGAAGGTACGTCTTTTTTATCACTGGGTCTCCGTAACCACCAAAGCACCAACACATTACTCAACAACAACAGACCAACCAGAATTACAAGTATATTTTCCATAATACCCACATGATACCACTCATGCTAAAATAACTCATATGTCACTACACACCAAGATACGAGCTTCTCTCAAAGAAGCCATGAAAGCCAAGCAAGAAGTGCGCTTGCGCACTATTCGCCATATTTTGACCGCTTTTACCAATGAATTAGTCGCCACCAAACGTACTCCGCAAGACGAGCTATCTGATGATGAAGCACTTTCTGTCATCAAACGTCTCGCCAAACAGCGTAAAGAATCTATCACCCAGTACGAAGCCGCCAATCGGCCAGAACTAGCCGAACCAGAGAAAGCCGAGCTCGAAATCTTGCAAGACTACTTACCTCAAACATTAAGCCAAGAAGAAATCCGGCCTATCGCTGAAGCTAAAAAGCAAGAATTGGGAATAGATGACAAGTCAAAGATGGGTATCTTAATGGGAGCAGTGATGAAAGAAACCGCTGGCCGCGCTGAAGGTGGCGATGTTAAAGAAGTAATAGAATCATTATTTTAATATGAGCTTTGAAAGCTTTGGAAATACTAAGAGTAAAAATGAAGTTCGGGCTGACGAAGTAATGGAGCGCCTTCGAGACAAGAAGTCTCCCAGTGTACCGGCAGCAATACGTCAAGTGTTGCGTAACGAAATGATAACTAACGAATCCGATGTAAAAAGGATTCAAAGTGAGATTGGCGCATTACTAGCTGAAAGAAAAATCTCGCATGAAGAAGAAGTAGATTATGAGAAGAGTCTCAAGGAGAGAGAAGCCCTGGAGATGATACGACAACGTGGCGGAGATCCTGAAGACTAGATAATTATTATATTTAGTTGTATAAAATAGCAGGTTGTTCTGTTGATGAAAGGAAATTGACATGAGTGTACACTCACCCATCGTCAGTGATTTTTTCATTGACGAAGCGATTCTCAGCCGACTATGCTGGGAGCGAGACAATGAGTTTGGCACTGAGGAAGCGCCTTTTTGCTACAGTCTTCTATGTAAGCTCATTCGTCTCATGAGAACGCACAAATTCCCTCGCAGTATCCAAACCTATCCCAAAAAAGTTTCTTTTTTACTGGATATGCATCATGTGCGGGACAAAGTACGAAGAAGTAGCTACCACGCATTACTCTCGCAATACTTTAAGGCGGTAAAACGGACTAGGAAGAGACCTGCCGATTACGGTGGTTGGAGCATCTTTGTTGAAGATCACCAACAAGGTTTCAGTCTGTACCACACCATTACCTTGAGTCGGTCTGCTACCATCTTGTATGGTAGCTATATTGATACAGGTGGCTTTGAAGTAGAACGTCGTCCTTGTAGAAATACAATGATTATAGAGCTTCATAGGCGAAAATCTGTAGAGATTGCACACCGAATACTCAGTGGAAAATTATAAGGCGTCAACAATCCGGTTGACGCCGCCACGTTAGTCACGACCTATATGGGTCGTGCATTTTTTATATCAAAATCTCCCACCTTCGTGCGGCGGAGCTTCTGGAGTGTGGCAGGATATCCCAGACGCCTTCCCAACTCTTCTGCTAGCGAGCGAATATAAGTCCCACTACCGACTGCAAACCTGACCGTAATCACACCGATGCCCTCACTTTCTTGGTATCCAAAAAACTCTGCTTCATGGACAACCATTTCTCGTTCTGGCACCTCGTTGACTATCTCACCTTTCTTTTCGGCTGCCCTGGCTCGCTTGTACATTGGAACACCATCTACCTTGATGGCGCTATAAGCTGACACAGGCAAAGTGATTGTACCAACCATATCAGCTAGCTGCTTTTTAATTTGAGCAACTTCAATACCTTCAACTAGTTTTGCCTCAACTACTTCCCCTTCTAGGTCGCTAGTGGTGCGACTTTCACCTATTCTAACCTCTGCTAGATACTCTTTATCAAGTTTCACTAGCTGTGCTAATTGTTTGGTTCCTTTCCCAACCCCTACCAACATCAACCCGGTAGCTAGTGGGTCAAGGGTACCGGCGTGACCAATTTTTTTAATTCCGATTTGCTTGCGTAACTTTCGGATTACATCCATCGATGTAATACCAGCTGGCTTATCTATCAATAGTAGTTCTTCGATATCAGCCATGACTTAGACTAGTGTCGCCAATTTTGCCAAGAAATAACCAAAGAAAAGCAACATCATCACACCCTCCCAGCGCATTAGTTGTCTAGAAAGACCATTTACAAAGAAGATAACTGAAGCGGCAACAAAGATTGCAAGACCAACATCCATCACAACACTATCAGCTGGCAGCGGCACCCAAAGAGCTGGCAGTCCCACCACCATCAAAATATTAAAGGCATTGGAACCAAAGATGTTCCCTACTGCCAAATCTGCTTCGCCACTACGGATGGCCTGCACCGAGACAAACAATTCTGGAAGCGAAGTACCAATAGCAATAGCCGCGATTGACACCAAACCAATCGGGACTGATAGACTAGTGGCAATCATGATGGCGTTTTGTACAGTGAAATGTGCTCCCACCAGCACGGCGGCAATACCTATAAATAACAAAAAGAATGCTTTGGCGAATTCACTGTCTCCGGTTGGCTTCTGGGCTGTTTTTCTATCTTCTTTCGCTTGGCTGTGGAGATACCATAGGTAGGCGATGAAGGTACCGACCAACAATCCCCCTTCAAGCTGATCGATAACGCCATCATAGACAGCTACTACGAAGTGTACGGTAGCAATCAAAAAAATCGGAAGTTCAGACTTTATCAAATCTTGTTTTATAAAAATCGGTCCGCTGACCGCGGCCATAAACCCAACAATCAGCAAAATATTAGTGATATTTGATCCGAGAGCGTTCGCTATCACGATTGTCGGCGCACCACTCAGTACCCCAGCAATAGAAGAGGCTAGCTCGGGTAACGAAGTACCAATCCCTACAATCAGCACCCCCACAATGAATGAGCTCATACCCAAGGCTAGACCAACTTTTTTGGCGCCAGCGACAAACCAATCCGCTCCCTTTACCAAGAGAGTGAGCGAGATGAGAAGGAATACAACCGGAAACAGTAATTGCATACTAATGAGTATAGCTTATAAGACCAATAATTCAGGCGCAAACACTAACAGAGCTCCTAGAAGTAGCATTAGTCCGCCACCAATAAGGAGCGATAGTTGCGCATATTTTGCACCGTGCGATTGCAACTTAGAGTACCCCCAAATCGCTAGACCAAAGACCACCAGATCATCGAACATGTAGCCAAGAGTGTAAACAAGGATATACCACTGTCTCTCGGCAAAACTTAGCAAGTTGAGTTCCAATATCTTGGTGTACGCCTGCGGAATACCGATAGAACAAGCAAATTCAATAATGTTTACCGAGAAAGCAATAACCAAGATAGCAGCCAGAGTGGCAAGAGTAATTGGCTGATCAATGATTGCTTTAAATCGCCCGACTGTTTTGGCTTGAGTTTCTATGTCACTGATATCACATACTAATGGAGCGTTCTTATTCTTGTACCACCGCCACAAGAAGAACAAACCTCCGCCGAGCGCTAAGAACCCAACCAGCGGAGTTACAATTTGGTCAAGAGCGACAAAATCCCATGTCTTGTACCAGACATTGAGAATCAGGTTGTACATGATTGCTTCCGCTAAGATAAATATTCCCGCCAAGAAAACCATCTTTTTGCGGCTACCTGCCTGCGAGAGCAAAGTGAGGAAGGTAATCAATACCCACATTGCACACGGATTGAATCCATCAATCACACCTAGCACGAGAGAAAGGGTGAATAATGAAAAACTCCGCAAATCAACCACCCCGACAAATGGTAAGTCAAAATTAAACTGCCCTTCTCCTTCAGCACATGATACGTCAGTACAACCTCCGCCCGCTTGGCCGGATTGCTTCTGAGCAAGTTCAAGATGTTCTTCTATAGTATCTATATCTGAACCTTGCGCTCGGTTGAGTGCTGATTTTATTTGTTCACCGGTTGTGCGTGGACTGTCAAATCCTAACAGTACAGTTTCTCCTATAACTGTAATTGGTGTGACGCGAGTGAGCTCATGCTTGGTCGCCACTGCTTCATACAACTCCTTCGCCTCATTATCTTCGACAATATTTAAATATTCATAGGCAATCCCCTCCTCAGTCATGAACTCAACCTGAGCTTTACAAAAACCACAATCATCCCGGCCAAACATGTAGACCGGTGGTTGATTTTCATCAACAACATCTTGTGCAATAGCCGTTGGCACAAACCCGGCTCCCATGAAAGTAAATACCAGCAAACTGGCAGCTAAAAGCTTTGTCATGATGACTATGCTAGCACATTAGGCCACCTTGTGACATAGCATAAAGTGACTACTCAACTTCTGATAAATAGTCTCCATACCCCTCTGCTTCCATAGCGTCTTTTGGTACAAAACGCAACGCCGCCCCATTCATGCAATATCGTAGTCCGGTACTTTCTTTTGGCCCGTCATTAAACACGTGTCCGAGATGACTATCTGCCTGAGCCGACCGTACTTCAGTGCGGGGTGCAATTAGGGTAAAATCTTGCTTCTCCTTTACCACATCGCTTTTGATTGGTTTTGTAAACGACGGCCAACCACTACCAGAATCATATTTGTCACGCGAGGAGAACAGAGGCTCTCCTGATACCGCATCGACATAAATACCAGGTTCATAATGCTTATCAAGCGAACTACTACCAGATGCCTCAGTACCACCCTCTTGAGTGACTCGGTAGGTCAACTCATCGAGCTGTTGTTTTAACTCTTCTTTAGTTGGTTTTTGATAATCGTTCATACCTAGAATAGTATCACGCAGAATGATAGCGAGCTTCAAGGGCGGCGATACTAGAACCTTGTCGTTCAATCATTTTGAGTTCTCGAACCAACTCTTGATAATTGGGTAAAGTTTCGGCTACTAGTTTCCAAAAGTTCACTCCGTGATTTAACTCTTTTAAATGGCACAACTCATGAACAATGACGTAATCACACAAATGAGGTGGGAGAAACAATAATTTATAGCTGAAGTTCAGGTTCATTTTAGATGAACAACTCCCCCAACACCGTCGTTGGTTGCGAATTGCTACCCGGTTCCAAGACAAATTGTAGTGCTCATTATAGTGATGTAGGCGGCTGATGATTAATTGCCTCGCTACTTCTTTATGCTCTTGATAATGTTTCGTTACCGTACTCGCACGCTGGCGATATCTCCTTCGCGACCACATATTACTACTGCTTGGCTAGCTGGTACTCAACTCGTCCTAAACGAATCAAATTGTAATCGTATTTTTCTTCCGCCGCTTCGAAAATTGGTTTCAGCTTGTCTGTGCCGATTTTATCCATGATTGAATATAGTTCTGCTTGTACTTCTTGCCAGTCAGGGTTACTTGGCTCTAGGTGAGCAATATGTGATTGGTTTATGTCGCCCTCCTCCGCCAACCGTTCGATATGATTCCAGACAGTAGACTCTGTCAACGAGCGTTCTTTCGCGATAGCAGCTAAACTCTTTCCTACCTCTAGCAATTGTTTAGTGAGAGCAAAGGTGCTTTCCTGTTTGATTCGTTCACTTGGAGCCTTTGGTTCTATCTCACCTTGCGGCACTACACCTCCATTAGCTACCACAAAGCGTTCATGCATATTCTCTACTTCTGCTTCTTCCATAGCTTCAAACGCACTGTCCGCCGCTTCTGAATCTTCCACAAACCTCGTGTCTTGTGCGACTACCTTTGGATCAACTTGCAGCGCGTTGGGGTGCATACCGTTTACCTTCAACCCCTCCAAGCTCCTTACTCGAGATAACGCTACATATCCCTGTCCATACACAAAGGCTTTTGATAAATCCACTTCAGCTGCATCGAGTGACATACCCTGACTCTTGTGAACGGTAATCGCCCACGCTAGTCGCAACGGTAATTGCTCTATGCCAGCTAACACCTTTTTATCTTCTATCACTTCCCACGATACTGGTTTGATAGTAATGCGCTTACCATCAAGTAATTCAATCACTGGATACCCATCTTCAAAACTCACCACTCTACCTAAACTACCGTTAACATACCCCGCTTCAAAATTATTCTTGGTACACATCACCATAGCGTCTTCTTTCAGTACTAGTGTCTCAGGCGAGAGACAGTTCTTCTTTAAGCTTTCTACCAGCGGCTTGCGTCCCACGCCTTCCATTTTGTAAGTGTGAGCGTAACCAGGTAATTCTGCTAACTTTTCACTGTTTACTGTGTCTACGTCTATATTATGTGTATACAAACGAGTTGGTTCCAGTTGCTCAAACGCAATATCAGTTTGTTCTTGCAGTAACGTATAGTGGTCTTCTTCAATTTCGTTTTTCCTGATTGAACTGAGGAGTGAGAGTAGAATTTCGTCTTCTTGACGATATTGCTCAGTGATATAGCAAGTCAGCGGTTTGGCATTTTGCCAGACGAGTGACTCAAAAGCATAGCGCAACACATCGCCTTGCCTGGTGACCGGTGGCAACTGGAAAAAGTCTCCCACAAACACCACTTGGATTCCGCCAAACGGCTCTTTGTTGCTGCGAGCGGCTTGTAACACCCTATCTACCATATCGAGGATTTTTCCGTCGAGCATTGATATCTCATCAATCACTAAGACCTGCGCGGCTTGCATGCGCTTGGTGACTTTTTCTCTAGCGATAATTTGCTCCAAATCAAACGGGGTAAGCGAATCCTTAATACCAATCCCGCTCCAAGAATGAATGGTTAATCCGCCGATGTGAGTTGCGGCAATACCGGTCGAAGCTGTCACTGCTACTTTGAGTTTGGCTGCTTCGAGCCAAGCAATGTACTGATTAATTACGTGAGTCTTCCCTGCTCCCGGTTCACCAGTCAAAAAGACGTTGGCACCGGTTTTGAGAATAGAAAGAGCTCTGTCTTGCGTCATGGTCTCTAGAATATCACAAAGGGCCGGGACAGAGATAGTTGGGCAAGAATTATATAATTAAATATATAATTAATTATATATTTATGTGGACACCACGCGGAAGCCTGGCTGGCAACTAGGTATACTAGGTATATGCCGCAACGTTCTTCTCCAAAAGCTAAGGCCAAAAAGTCTACCAAAAATGCGACTCGTAAAAAAACTGCGTCAACTAAACGTAGCCAAACAAAAAAAACGACTGAACCACTAGCTATAGTAGCCAAGCGCATTAGCACTACCACCACCACGAAACGCAACCCATTGGGACACCTTCTCCTCGAGAAATCACTGCGTGAAGCTGGCTTTACAGGTGAAATCTCTACCAATAAAAAAGTGTTGGAATCGTATAGTACTGACGAGAGTATTTTTTGTATTCGTCCACAAGTTGTATTAATTCCCAACCATAGAAAAGACGTCGAAATCGCTACCCAAGTTGTCGCAAAGGAGACTCAACGCTTCTCTTCTCTCTCGCTCACTCCCCGCGCTGCTGGTACCGGATTGTCTGGCGGTTCATTGACTGACTCTGTAGTAATTGACGTAAAACACCTCAATGCCATGGGTGACATTACAAGCAAAGGCAAGAAATACACATTCACCTGCGAACCTGGTCTTTATTGGCGCGATATGGAAAAGGTACTGGCTAAAAAAGGGCTATATCTACCACCATACACATCGTCAAAGGATATCTGCACCATCGGTGGTTCGGTCGCCAACAATGCCGCCGGTCCAGACTCACTGCGCTACGGTCATTGTGCTGACTGGGTAGAATCACTTGAAGTTGTCTTATCTGACGGTCAGACCTACACCTTCGCTCCTTTAACTTATAAGGAATATAAAAAAGTAGCTAAGCAAAAGACTGAATACGCACGGATTGTACGAGAAATTTATGAATTAGCTGTCAAAAATGAGAAAGAGATTATCAAGAATAAACCCAAAACCAAAAAGAATTCTTCTGGCTATGCCCTGTGGCACGTCTTTTCTGACGGCGCTGGAGCCTTTGCTAAGGGTGAAGGTACCTTTGATATCACCCGACTGATTGCTGGTAGCCAAGGTACATTAGGCATGATTGTCGGTATCACCATGCGGGCACTGCCGATACAAAAGAAAAACACCCTCCTCGCTATCCCGATTTTTGACCTTACTACTGCGGCTGACACGATAGTAAAGACGCTGAAGTACAACCCGTTGAATATAGAAATCTTTGATGCGTTGACCTACCAGTTGGCTCTGAAAAATCCTGAATTTTTTAAACAGCGGTTATCCGGTCTCACCTATCTACGCGCCATGCTAGCGATGTATACCACCTATCACGTTCGCTATGGTGGCAAGACACCAGAATTTGTTGTTTTAGTTACCCTCGACGAAGAAACAACCAAGCAACATTCGCCTAGCACTATAGTCAGGAGAATTAGTAGTAAAGGTATAAAAGCGCGAGTGGTTAATAATCCGTTTGAAGCTGAAATGTTTTGGCAAATCAGACGAGCCAGCTATACCTTGTCTAAATTCCAAGATACTACCAAGCGTCCCGCAGCGTTTTTAGAAGACATGACCGTACCACCAGAAAATCTGTCCAAGTTCTTTACACAAATCAAACGATTGTTTAAAGAATTTAATGTTACTGCAGCTGTTCATGGTCATGGTGGTAATGGACATTTTCACTTCTATCCCCTTTTAGATTTCACTAATAAGACAACTGGTAAACTAATCGAAAAAATGGCTGATGCCTTTTATGATACCGCCATCAAATACGACGGTGATATCTGTGGTGAACACAATGACGGTATCATCAGAACTCCGTATCTCAATAAAATGTTTACTAAAAAGATGCTCGGCCTATTTGAAGACGTAGAGCATATCTTTGACCCTCACGATATCTTTAACCCTGGAAAAAAAGTCAATCCTCGGTTTGATATCAAGCACAATATACGAACCACTAATTAGAAAACCGCGACCTAAGCAGGCCGCGGCTTTTCTATGCTCGTGAGAAGTTATTGTCCTCTTCGCTGCTCACGTAAGTAACGATTTTCTTCGGTTATCTCAGCATAAGCTAGACCCATTGTCCATGGTTTGGACGGATCCGGCGCTTCATAACCCTTTAGCCAAGTAGGTGGTGTAGGTAAATCCTCACCTTTCATAAAAGAGCTCCTGGTTATTTCAACGTGCGATTTTACTAAATATCTAAAAATTTGCAATGGCATCCATACCCAACTATAGAAACTTTTAAAAATGGGTAAAAATTGCTATAACTATGCCCAATAGGCCCTATCGTCTAACGGCTAGGACGCCAGGTTCTCATCCTGGAAATCGGAGTTCGATTCTCCGTAGGGTCACCAATTAGTGCTAGCACGAGAAGCATACAAAAATAGCTCCATGCGGAGCTATTTTTGTTATAGCCAAAGGCAGTCTAACCAATCGGTCAGCATGTGAAATAGTAGTCCAACACTAATAGCTCTCACATAGAAATTTGGCACAAGTAACAGTACTAAATAGAAAGCAATTGCAATTTCTGAGTGAAGTGGGTGGAAACCAATACTACATCGATTGGGGTCGAATATAGGATCTGCTACCAAATGATCTAAATCAACCAACATCGTTGTGAACAACATTAGCCACACAAGCTTCCAGCGCTCCCTAAACAATGCAAACGCCAAAGCCCCAGGAAACAGAAAATGAAGCGAATAATGAATCAAGGGTTGCAACATGTCTACATAGCATAACAAAAAAGCCCTGGTAGGGCTTTTTGCGTTAATTTTGACCTTTAGACTAATTAACCTCAAACTGGAACATCATTCCAGAATCTAAGTGCTCAGCAATATGACAATGCGTCATCCATTTACCGAGTGTTTCCATATCAACCAAGAGATCATACGTTGCTCCTTCTGGAATTAAGACTGAGTCTTTCCACTGCAGATTGTTATTCAGTTCACCATCTTTAGCTAAGACCACAAACTTTTGTCCGTGGAAGTGGATTGGGTGTTGCATTGGATGCATACCATTCTCATCGTTATAGATGCGGACTTTCACTAAGTCACCCACTTCAAATGACCAATCAATATCGCCATTGCGTAACCCGGTATCAGTGTCCTCTAAGACCCATTCTATGGTGTCGTCGGTACTCATTTGGTTCATCATGGCCATATCGTCTTCCCACTCGATACCGTCTTCACTGTGTGGCTCTTCCTCGGTAGCTTCACTGTCTAAATACGGCTCACAACCCGCCATATTTGGCATCATCTGGCAGTGTTCGATCGCTTGTTCTTCAGTCATCTCCATACCCATCAACATGATTGTGCCAGATTCTTCTTCAGCATTGAAGAACGGTTCACAACCAGCCATGTTCGGCATCATCTCACAATGCTCGATAGCTTGCTGACGATTCATTTCCATTCCCATGAGATTAACCATCTCATCATCGCCCATCATGCCCATACCGCCTTCTTGCATCATCATGTCACCCATCATGCCTTTCATCTCAATATCAAGACGGAGATTCTTGTCTGGTGTCTTAGCTAAGAGCGCAGCTGCTTGGTTACGGAATTCTGCATAGTCAGCAGCATTGTTTCGCAACACTTCAAACTCACTAAGACGATCGGTGTCTGATGGCTCAACAGTCACAGTACCCATTTCTTGTCCTCGATGTACGATTGAATACGTACCTGGTGTGTCATAGTAGAGCTCAATGATGTAGCGTTCAGACGTACCAATAATTTGGTGGTCAATCATTTCTTCCTGCTCAATCCGGCCGACATCGCCACCAACCAGTTTCATTTGTGCACCCTCGAACTCTAGCTTGAAAGTACGAGTATTCGCTACGTTCGTGATGAAGGCACGGGTAATCTCTCCTTGCTTCACGGTGAGATTGTAGTCTTCGCTGTCATTAATGAGTAGCTTGTCTCCGAAGCGACCCATAAGTGTATGCGTCACTACTTCACTACTGTATTCACCGTCTTCGAGGATGTCGTCGACGATTAGGTAGGCTTCTTGGTCTACTTCACTCCAATACCCGTCTTCCGTTACCGCAAAATTACCGTATAGCCCCATATCTTGCTGGTAGTCTTCTCGTACGTGTGGGTGGTACCAAAAGACACCAGTATCTTTAAACTCAAGCTGATAACTGAAGGTCTCACCAATTTCAACTGGTGGTGTAATCGGCACGGCACCGTCCATACGCCAATCACCGCGCAATCCGTGTGCGTGTAAGGCAGTTTCCATGTCGATGTTGTTAGTGAAGTTTACTGTGATCTCTGAACCTTTTTCTACTTTCAACACCGGGCCCGGGATCTGGTTATTGTACGCCAATCGCTTGATTTCTCGATTACCAACCTTTTGTTTAACGATTGAAGCGGTCATGTCATACGTATCGCCGTCATTCAATTCTACGATTTCCATCGGCTGTACCTCTGGTACGTCCGAGTCATGCAGGATTGATAAATTTTCTTTTTCCGGGATTTCTTGCCCCATCATCATGCCGTCCATATTCATCATGGAATGCATGTTATTTGTGTAGTACCACACTCCTCCACCAATGAGGATGAGCGCGAGTACCGCAATACTTATATATTTCATAATCTTTACTTGTTTTACTAATTAGATCGTCATATATGGTGACGTTTGTCCGTCTGCTGATAGCTGGTATACCTCATATGGTGCTGTTTTCCGGCCTGGCATACCAGGCGTTCCGATAGGCATACCTGGGAGTCCAATACCAGCTACGTCAGGTTTTTCAGTAAGCAACTTCTCAATTGCTTCCAAAGGAACGTGGCCCTCAACTACATAATCGCCAATGAGTGAGGTGTGACAACTTGCTCCATCTGACGGAATGTTCTGTGTACTTTTAATCTCGTCAAGATTGTTTGTTTCAACTATATCCACGTTAAAGCCAGCTTCTTCTAGCGCCTTTGCATGTCCGGTACAACAGCCACAATTAGGGCTTTTATAAAGTGTAACGGTTTCTCCAGCGCCAAAGTCAGCGACAGCAAGCTGTGGTTCATACGGTGTGCTATTTTGACCAAGTCCGGTGAGTCCAATAACTGCGATCATCACTAAGGCGATGGTTGGAATAGTGGTAAATGATCTCTTTTTTGCAAAGAAACCATATCCAAGCAAACCAAGCGTTGCCAGTCCTACAACCAACAAACCAATCGTGTATGGGTCTTGGTACCACGCGGTAACAACGTGGTCGCCGTCATGGGCGAGTGTTGTAAGCGGTGCAATAAGCAACGCTCCAATCATTACTATTATCTTCATAGATTTTTCTTAACTGATAAGTGCAGGGCGAGCCTGCTTGTTGGCAGTTAAAAAACCTTGGGGTGTAGGATACCGTTTGAAAATAATTCCTGGAGTGGACGATATACGTAAGAGTAGGTACGAGTACGCAGTATATTTGACCTAATTGGTATGGGTTTTCTTTTGTTTGTGAAAAGAAACCGTATGGGCAGAGTGGATGCAAGAGCTGCCCCAGCAATCAATATGAGGGTGAAAATAGTTGGTACAACAGATGCAAATGCTGCTTTCCAGGCTTCAATATGGCCCGCAAAATCCATCGGGCAGATCACCTGACCGACCTCCATAAACGGACAGTCACCCATTCCACCTTCCATGTCCATACCAACAGGCATAGCAAATAGGCTGGCAAATAGCACACTTATGAAAATCGTAAAAACACCTATACTAGCTATTTTTTTCATTGTTAATTCCATAATACACTATATTTTATGCCCAGAATAGAGCTGAAATACCTCATCTTGGTGACAGATATTCATCTGATCTATCACCAGTGCACCCACATCATCAGGCTTGTTTATAGACAGATTTAGACACAGTGTAGTAGCCCACACATCCGCTTCAGTAGCAGTTCGGGCTGTTACATAGGTGGCAACATGCTCATCGGTCAGAAGGTGGTTTTTAGCTGCCCCAGTTTTAGCATCTACCCAACTTCGCACGTGAGGTGACGAGGCTGCAAAACCAGCATCCTGAAGCTCGAGATTGCCTATACCAAGCGACTTGTCGTACGGATGTCCAAGCGCAATAGTGACCGGTTTTCCATTATCAGACGTAGCGAACATGTCACCACCGCCATTAATTAGAAAATATGAGAGGTTATGTTCGGTTTTTAAGTGGTCTGCTAAAGCATCAATCGCAAACCCTTTACCAATACCACCCAAATCAAGTTGTCCTGCCGAGAGAATTATTCTATCGTCAGTCACAGAAAGGATGTCTGGCAATTTAGGCACGACGGCCTCTTGCTCATCAGCAGTAAAAGAATAGTTGGTATCGTAGCCAGCGTGTACCAACTTTTCTCCCACCGCTATATTAAAGACTCCGTCGGTCTTTTGGTAGTAGTCGAGTGATAGATTAAGAAGCTTTGCAAACTGTAGGTCGGGGTCCCGAAACTCACCGTTTTGATTTAATTTTGACAACCACGAATTAGGCCTGAAACGACTGTACCGTGACTCATACTCCTCTAGCCAGTCAGCAACTGAGTCTCGAAGCACTGTTGCATCGGCGCAGTCTTCAAACAGCTCTATGTGCCAGTGTGTTCCCAATGCTTCAATCTTTGGTAACAGCATGGTTATTGATTCTGCGCTTGTTCTTTAATCGCGAGTAGCGCGTCGTTAAACCCATCAGTAGTCTCAGAAGCTTGTCCGATACGAGCGATTGGTGCATCAGCCAGCGGCATACCTATCACCACATTTTTGTAGATGGAGTCAAAGTGGCGTTGATATTGGTCTGAGTGAGTGTAATCAACGGTGGAGTAAGTTTGGTCAGCAGCGACGATTGTCCCGTTTTCAAGCGTGATTACAGTCTGCATTGGTTCGTAGATATTTGGCCAGGCATAGTATGACTGATCAACGACATACGTACCATCAGCATATGGACTCGTATTGTTAGTCGATGACTCTGTGCCGGGAAGCGGTCCGGTGACCAGGTGAATCTTATTTTTAGAGGTGGCAGCAATCTCAGCCAAGTTTGGAATGCCTCGTATCACAAGCTCAGGTACTGGTAGCGGAAGTGTTGTGTCTGCGGTAGCAGCTACCGTGTTGCCACTGGCTTCAGTTTTGATATTCTCGAGCGCAGCATCAAAGGCTGCGTTAGTAAGCGAAGCGCCACCGACTCGCGCTAGTGAAACTTCAGCCAATGACTGTCCAATGACTTCATCTTTGTAGTAGTTGTCAAATGAACGAGCGTAACTCTCGGAGACAGGGTTGGTCACCTCAAACTCGACCGCTGAGTCAGTAACGACTCCCTCGGCTACAGTCACCTCTAGATTCATCAGTCCAACGTGCTCAAACGGAACCTCATAACGAACCGCACTGCTGTATGTTCCGTCCTTGAGGTCGGCGTCAGTGTAACTAGGAGTAGTTGGTACAGGACCTAGCACGATACCGTCTTCAGTTGGAGTACCAGGCAGAAGTAGCGGCAACGCTTCGTCCTTAGTAGCTGAAGCCAGCGCACCACCAGCTGCTTCAACCTTGATTTTCTCAAGCGCAGCATCAAAGGCTACGTTGGTGAGCGACGCGCCACCAAGACGAGCTAATGAAACTTCAGTGATTGGCTTTCCAATCACCTCATCTTCATAGTACTGCTCAAATGAACGAACGTAGTCTCCTGAAACAGGATTCACAATGTCAAAGTCTACTGTCGAATCGGTAACCACTCCATTCTCCACAGTGATCTCAAGACTCATTGGCTCTATGTACCCATACGGGACCTCATAGCGAACTTCGCTCCGATAGGTCCCGTCAGCGATCATTGCCTGACTGATTCCATCGGTTACTATGACTTCTCGAGAAGCTAGGGTGTCTGACGTTTCGCGGGTCGCCAAAAGCGAATACGAAAAGGCGCTGACCAAGATAAATATTCCGATTGTAACAATGTATATAGGCATAATAATTTTTAAGCTAATCCAGGGAAATAATCTGTTTTAATATGACGACTTGGCACTCCACAGTCGATGAATAATTTTTTGTATGCACCAACCATACTCGGTGGACCAGAGAGGTATACCAGTCGATCAGTGATGTCAGGAGTGTACCGTTTCAGCATATGCGGACCAAGGTAGCCTATTTCACCAGACCAATCCGGAGCTGGTTCAGCTAGTACGTGCACTGTTCGTACACCGATTGATTCATATCCTCGCAACAACTGTGTGTACGCAATATCTTCAGCAGTCCGGTTGCAGTAATACAAGACGATATCAGTTTTTTGCTTCGTGTCTTTTAGATATTCGAAGTGGCTCAAAAACGGTGTGATACCAATTCCACCAGCCACGAAGATAAATTTTTGGTCAGTCATGTCTTTTGGCAGCACAAAGTCTCCAGCTAGCTGCGCGGCTTGGATAGTATCGCCACGCTGAAACGCTTTTAATCTTTCTTTGTAGCTACTGCCTTTATTTTCAGTCCGTACAACCAGACGGATGTTTTGTCTGGTTGGACTGGAGGCAATGGTGAAATAACGTCTCGTTCCTCGACCGTCAGGTGATTGATGTGGCAAGGCCCATTCTAGGTATTGACCAGCTTGGAATGACACTGGAAACGATGGTCGAAAGACATACTCGAAAGTGTTGTTTGCCACTTCGTTAACTTTTAGACATACGAGCTTCAATCGTCCCTTAAGTGACAGTGGCCACACCAACAAATTAGCAATCATTAGTGTTAGCTCGGGAGAATTAAAGAGCGGTCCAAGCGAGAACGGCATCTGGGACAGCAGGCCGATGAAAGTACCGTAGAGAATTTGTGCCCGCCCTCCCGCCGGAGTCGATAGAGGTTCAGTGACCATAATGGTCATAAAGAACCAAAGTGGTGAGGCCAGCAGGATTCCATTGAACATAGACAATGAAACAGAGTCTCGGATTAATGCATAGACAAATACCATACAGAGTGAGGCGAGTACACCTGCCACTACCATTGGTAGTCTTCTTATCTTTAGTACCACGAGTAATCCGCCAAGTAGTAAGAGTGGTGCAAACCACGCAGTTCCAACCCACCACGAGGCGTACGCCAAGTCAAACACTCCGGACAACACTGCCGCCAGTGCAACCGGATTGATCAGATGTGCATTGCGATACTTCACAATGTATTTACTGACAACACTGATGACAGCAACCGCAGCCAAGACCGCCAACCCGCCTGCGCTGGCAGTTGGGGTGAAAATCAAGAAAATAATGAGTCCGGTTAAAATACTCGACCAAATATTTCCTGGCGCTTTCGTTAGACTGACAAGAATATAGTGAGTAACAACTACTGAGGCAACAACAACCAGCAGTGAGAGTAGTAACTCACTAATTCCATACACAAGTACTCCAAAAACACTCAAAATGAGTGCGTACGCCACATATGACACCAAGACGGCTGTCAGGACTTGGTACATCGTATAGCGATCTAAAATATGTTCAACAATACTCATACTAATCTAAGTCAATTCGTTTGAGTAGCATGGCGTTAGCCACCACAATTACCGTTGATAAACTCATCACAAACGCTCCGATCTCTGGACGCAGAAAGAATCCCCAGTAGGCGAACGCTCCAGCCGCCGCCGGAATAGCAACGATGTTGTAGCCGAGGGCCCAGACAAGATTCTGAATCATCTTGGTATACACTTTTTTCGAGAGTGTAATGAGTCTGACAATGTCTTCGGGATTGCTACGGGTTAAGACCACATCACCAGCTTCCACCGCCACATCAGTACCAGCTCCAATGGCAATCCCGGCATCAGCTTGTGTAAGTGCAGGTGCATCGTTCACACCATCACCAACCATCAAGACCACACTGCCGTCTTGCTGGAGTGATTGCACATGGCTATATTTATCTTCTGGTAGGACTTCAGCAAAATAGGTGTCGATACCAAGCTCTTCTGCCACCCCCTTGGCGACTTCCTGGTTATCGCCTGTGAGCATCGCTACCCTCACTCCCATTTCATGCAGTTTTCCAACTGTTTCGTATGACTCTGGTTTTATAGTGTCAGAAAGCGCAATCAAACCAATAATCTCATTCTCAGTAGCGACAAAAATGGTTGTTTTTCCTCTGGCGGCCAGTTTCTGGTATCCTTCCTTCACCTCATCAAGTGAGATGTTTGCGTCCTCAACAATTGCTTTGTTTCCAACAATATAGAGCTTATTTGCTAACTTAGCTTTGATACCTTTTCCAGCTACGTTTTTAAACTCGGCAATTTCTTCAAGTCTGATTCGCTCTGCTTTGGCATGTGTCACTATAGATTGACCAATAATGTGGGACGAGTGTTGTTCGAGTGAAGCGGCAATTTTGAGTACTGCGTCTTTTGTCTTTCCACCAAACGGGACAACATCGGTAACACCAAATATTCCTGTGGTGAGTGTGCCGGTCTTATCGAAGACCACATAATCAGTCTTCTTGATCACTTCTATCTTGGCGAGATTCTTGATAAAGAAGCCGTTTTTTACCGCAAGCGAGGTAGTGATGGTGGTAACAGTAGGAATCGCCAGACCCAAGGCATGCGGGCAAGCGATGACAAGTACCGTGATAGCGAGCGTAATCGCAAATACAAATGGTTCACCGATAATCAGTGACCACACCAGAATAGTCAGAAGGGCTGTAATTCCAGCCACGAACGTGAGTACAGCAGCGGCTTTGTCAGCGATTCGCTGTGAGTTTGGTTTGGTCTGCTGTGCCTCAGCAATTAATTTCTGAATCTGTCCAATAGTTGAATGCTCACCAACGCGTGAGAGTTGGATTGTTAGAGACGCATCAAGACAAATACTACCGGCCACAACTTCATCCCTTTTATTTTTTTGAATTGGTTTTGATTCGCCACTGATGAGTGCTTCATCAACATTGGCTGAACCTTTTGTAATCACACCGTCAGCTGGGATTTTCTCTCCTGGTTTTACGAGAACCAAATCACCCTCATTGAGTTCAGTTACATCAACGTCTGTCTCTACTCCATTTAGAAGCTTATGAGCTTGTTTTGGCAGAAGCTTCGCTACTTCTTGAAGTGCATTACCAGCCGCCGCTCCTGAACGAGCTTCAAGGTAGTGTCCAAAGAGTAGTACCCAGATTAGTGTTGAGATTTCTAAGTAAAAATCAGCCTCTAATGTTGGTATGAAAGTTGCTGCAACTGAAAACAGATACCCAGCACCTACAGCAAGTGACACCAATGTCATCATGCCGTACTTACGCGCTTTGATTTCGTGCCAAGCGTGTTCAAAGAAGATAAGAGCAAAACCAAAGATTACGGTCGCCACTCCGAAGCCGATCCATTTACTCAATATATATGCCTCCAATCCTATAGCATTCATCACCATCTCATTAGCAAACACGAGTGGAATTAGAAGAAAGGTAACAATCCAAAATCGTCTCAAAAATGTTTCCGCTGAACCATGTCCCATACCCGGTGAGCCGTGGTCGTGACAGTGGTTATGTTTTGTGTGTGTATGTTCCATACGTTAGTTGTTAAGTGCATTAAGCCCGCCTTCTAAACCGTCAATATCGTAACCGCGCTCACGCAACTCGCGAGCAACTATTTCTGCACGCACACCTGTGCGGCAAAAGACCACCATCTGTGTATCTTTGGGCAATTTATCATTCACTGCTTCAGTAAACATTTTCCCCATCGATATATGCTGTGTGCCAGGGAGATTGTCTGAATGTTCTAACTCTTCAGCTTCACGAATATCAATCAACAGCGTATTTGAATCTGATTCTAGTAGTTTTGTGAATTCATCTTTTTTCATGATTAGTTAGAAGTTAATTGGTTACGGTAATTGTGCCTACTGCGGTTGGAGTAAGATGGTCGTGATATTTCCACTCGCCAGCCTGATCGAAGATATACACATACTGTTCTCCCGGCGGACTACCCTTGAATTGGTCAAATGTCGGCAAATCTGTGTGAGCTGGATGATCGTCTGAAGCAACCCACATATCGATTGAACTTTCGTTAACAAAGTGCACCATGGTGCCGCGAGATATCGTCAAGTCTTTCGGTTTAAAGCCCTCGTCGGTATAACTGACAAACTCCATACTTCCCATATTCATGAGTGAAATTCCTTCAGGAGCAACAGTATTAGTCACAATTGATTCAGGGACTTTTTCGCCAGTCGCTACATAGACTGCAACAGGAATTCCATTTTCCTCGTACGGTTGATCAAGGTCATTGAATATCTTGTCATTAGCAGCGTCTTCATAAATCATCACTATCAGTTCCTCGTCACCTGTATAGAATTCACCTAACGGAATAGACATATCGTTATGTGTTCCCCCATTAAGATACTCACTAATCTCAATAATCTGTCCCAGTCGTTCACCATCAATCTCCCTAACAGCCAGAAAACCCGGAACTGATAGAGTCACTGTATCGACAGTAACAATATTGTTGTCAGCTTGTGGCTGGAGTATTATCGTTGTGTCGAAAACCACAACGTCTTTATTTAATGATGTGTCTTGAGTCAAAATCAAATACGAACCCACAAGCACTAACGTAAATAGTGCGAGGAACGTTCCGGTTATCATTTTCCAATTCATAATTTCGTTTACTTGGTATTGATTATGTATCACTAACTTCTTATTTATAAATACAAAAAACCAACGGTAAAGACTGCAACGAGCTTTACGTCGTTGGTTATTACGCTACGCTATGAAGTTTTGAATGAATGAGCCCAGAACTAAAGAGTTTTTGCAAATAGGAATATCTTTTTGGTGAAAAAAGGTAGTCTGGTGGTGGACCATGAAAAACAAGTAGTCTGTAGAGTGGATTTTGCAGTGAAAATGGGTTGAAAGTCCTGAAGCAGAGGTGTGCAGCGGCTGCCACTAACAAGAGCATGACGCCTATTTGAATTATAGTGGTATCAGCTAGTGAAAGAACTGTCTCGCAAACAACTGCGGCGTCAAAGCTGTGTCCACCGTGATCATCTGCAATCGTAAAACAAGAAAAAGTAACTACCACAAACACTCCCACGATCAGAAGTGCGGTGAGCTTATGCGAAATGTTTCTGTTCAACCAACTTGTCATGCCTTTTACACTATTAATGATACCAAATGTGTCAAGCAATGAATACAAAATGTAAATGTATATCACGCTAAATCACTGCATTATTTCAAAATCATTTTGATTTTTTACATTGCTGGAGTACAAAAAATGAAGCTAGTACACTAACGGTGGCTACCAACACAGAACCCACTATATCAATTGGATTATGTACATCAGCCCAAACACGTCCAACACCCACCAGCAAAGCTAAAATTATGAGCATAGTACCCCAGCGTCTGTGTACCAAGAAGACCACCATTGCAATCACCATGGCATAGAGAGTGTGTTCTGAAGGAAATCCATTGTCAGCGATATGGGGCACGAGCGGAGTAATGCCAAGTTCAGAAAAAGGGCGTTCGGTGTAGTTGAAGAAACTCGCTAGCTTTCCCAGTAGGTACGACAGTGGTAGTGCTGCTGTTGCAGTTAGAGCAAGTATCATTCTTTGCTTCTTAGTGGAGAGCAGGAATGTAATGATTGCAATAACAACAATCACTACATGTAACTTACTAGCTAGGAAAATTATTATTTCATCCATGTTTATTTCACCGCAAAGAGCCTCAAGCTGTTAAGAATTACGACAATAGCCATACCTGAATCAGCGGCAATGGCGAACACCAGGTTAGTTAAACCAAACGGCACGAGAATGAGGAAGAGGATTTTTATACCAAGTGCGAGAATAATGTTTGTTCGAATAGTTTTAACCGTAGCGCGAGCTAGTTTGATTGACTGTGGGATAGTCCGTAAGTCTCCAGATAACAGAGTTATGTCAGCTGATTCTATAGCAGCATCGGTACCACCAGCACCAATAGCAAACCCCACGTCTGATGTAACGAGTGATGGAGCGTCATTTACTCCATCACCAACCATCGCCACTGAGTGATACTTGTCTCTTAGTTCTTTCACGCTGGTTACTTTTTCTTCAGGCAGTAATGAGGCTTTAACGTCATTTATACCAATCAGATTAGCAACGTAGGCTGCACTATGCTCGTTGTCACCAGTAAGCATTGCGCTCTCAACACCCCTTCTTCTGAGTACATCAATTACTTCTGATGCTTCTTCACGAACTTGATCGGAAATCGCGAGCGCTCCAATTACTTCCTTACCTTCAGCTACCAACACCACCGTTTTACCTTCTTTTTCTAAGCGTTCTACATCTGCTTCAAATGTGGTGCTGTCGATACCGCTTTCGGTCAGTAGTTTTCTGTTACCGATATAACTATCGGCTTCACACACCAAACACTGTGCTCGTCCACCCTTGCCAGCCACATTCTCATAGGAGTCCATTTTATGTGGCTCGATATTCTGTTCTTTTGCATAGGCAATAATTGCTTCAGCAAGTGGATGTGAAGAAAATAATTCAATACCAGCCGCATCAGCAATAACCTTCTCTTTACTATGCGAACCAAAAGCTATGACATCAGTAACAGTATGGGTGCCATAGGTGAGAGTACGAGTCTTATCAAATGCAATCGCTTTAACGCTAGCTAATTTTTCAAGATATTTCCCACCTTTTATGAGAATGCCACTACGTGACGCTCCGCCAATCGCTGAAGCAATCGCCACTGGTGTAGCAATCACCAATGCACATGGACAGGCAATAACTAAGAGAATGAGCGCTCGATAGAGCCAGTCTTCAAACGGTAGACCAAAGACTAAGGTTGGTATTACGGCAATCAAAATAGACAGTATAACAACGGCTGGCGTGTAGTAGCGGGCAAACTTGTCGATGAACGCCTGAGTAGGTGCCCGCGATGCTTGTGCTTCTTCAATGAGAGTAATAATCCGAGCAAACGTTGAGTCTTGGCTAGCTTTCTCAACCCTAATCTCAAGATACCCTTGCACATTCATAGTGCTGGCAAACACTTGATCATCAGTAGTTTTATCAACCGGAATAGATTCGCCTGTAATGGACGCCTCATCAATGGTCGACTCTCCTTTGGTAACCACACCATCTAACGGAATCTGCTCTCCAGGCTTTACAACAACAATGGTTCCAACAACCACTTCCTCAACCGGCATAGTAGTACCATCTAACATTCGAGCTACTTTGGGTGATTTTTTAATCAATGCTGCTACTGCTCGCCGTGAGCGTTCAACGCCGTAACTTTCAAAGAGTTCCGCTAAGGCAAAGAAGAATACTACCGCAGCTGCCTCAGCGTACTCACCGATATAGATAGCACCAATCGACGCAATAACCACCAAAAAACTGATGTTTAAGAACCGCTGTTTTACCAGTCCAGTAATCGCGCTTTGTACCACAAACACCGAACCAGTCAAGAGCGATAGTAAGTAGAACAAGGTTGCAAAACCTGGTTGTGGTAATGAATAAGAACTCAAAAAAGCTAAAACAAGCAACATTCCCGAAATAGGCGTAAGCATTTTAAGTGCACCACTGCGAGAGAAGAGTGATCGTAGGCCGGTAACAGGAGTAGTCTCGTCCCCAGCTCCACAGTCATCACAGACAGCTGCATTGTTGTTATGTTTTTCAGTCATACTAATAAATTAGATTAATTTACACCCAATTGAATCTTATAGCCATCAGCAACGACCTGAAAGTCATCAAGCTCTGTTTCAGTGAGTAATTCACCGACTGGCATATCAACATCAGCTGGATTGATAGGGTTTCCGTCTTTGAAAAGTGTGTAGTGCAAGTGAGGACCAGTTGATTGACCAGTTGAACCAACGTATCCGATAACCTGTCCTTGTTTCACTTTTGGATTTTTCTTCACTGCAGAATCGATACTAGACATGTGAGCGTATTGACTCATGTATTGTCCGTGATCAAGATCAATGGCAATACCAAGTGGACCTCTGTTGCCTGATAATGTCACTTCGCCGTCTGCGATAGCTACAATGGGTGTGCCATGAGGCGCAGCGTAGTCGATAGCTCGGTGTGGAGTCACACGTTTGGTAATTGGATTCAGTCGGCTATAACTGAAACCTGAACTCACGTACCCAACACCAATTGGTGAGCTTAAGAACTGACGTTCAACACTCTCACCATTGGCAGCGTAGTAACCACCTGTACTACTTGATGTTTCAAAGTAGTACGCCTCGTACGTCTCGCCTTGATTAGTGAACTGAGCAGCGAGAATTTTTCCGGCACTGGCTTCTTCACCGTCTTTTGTTTTTCGCTCTTCATACAAAACAACAAACGAGTCGTCAATCTGAATGTCAGTACTGAAGTCTATGTCCCATTGAAAGATTTCGGCTAGTTCAACCAAAGTCTTGTCGGACAAGCCAGCACTTGCACCGTCGTAGAATAATGAAGACTCAATTGTGACACTACGTACTGCTTCAGTAATGTCATACTCAATCGCTTCTTCTTTAGCTACAAACTCACCGTCAACGTTTTCAATCACAATCTTCTTATCGTCGTTCAGGTCATAGTCAACCGACGCTAACGCGTCCTGCGCAAAGACAACGTGTATCAGTTTGCCAGCTTGTAGTTTGGTGAAGTCATAGACATCTTGGACAGCAACAAGAATCGAACTTTGTTCCTCATCCGTCACATCTACTTCTTCCATAATGGTTGAGAAAGTGTCGCCTGGTTGAATTTCAATTTCTTTTACTTGGTTTCCGGTCGATACAACTGGTTCCTCAACTATTTCTTCTGGTTCAGCTATTTGGGTGACCACTTCTGTCGTGACACTAGGAGTATCACGTTTGTACGTAACGGTGGTTACTTCTGAGTTGTGTATGGTTGCAAACAAGCCGCCGAGCAAAGAAAATACCAGTAAGCTAAATAAAATATATTTCATACTATTCATAGTCTACGAAGTACTGAATGTTTGCCTGTGTGCGTAAACCGGTAATGTAGCTTTGTGCAGCAGTGCTAAATTTCTGACTTTTGATTTGTTCTTCTATCTGCGGACGCAGTGCTTCTTCTTGCCCTTCTGGTAAGGGTCCATTGGCTTCAATAAACGCGTTAACTTCTTCCTCAGTGACCGTAATGTCTGAGGCAAATAACGTCTCTAACATCTTTTGTGTTCTGATTTGCTTCGTGAGACTTTCTCGGGTTAATCCCTGTTGCGCCAACACATCCTCGAGAGTTCCACCCTGTCCAGAAATTTGTGATTCGATGGCCGCTATCTCTGTTACCACATCAGCATCAGTTACAGTAACACCCGCTTCAGTCGCAGCTTGTTCAATCAGGATATCTGAGATAAGAGAATCAAGTACCGCTGCTCCAGCTTGATCTTCTAATTCACTAAGAACGCTAAGACGACTAATGGACTCGCCATTTACTTTGGCTGCCACAATAATTCCTTGCGAGTATAAAAGTGCACCTAGTATCAAGACGACAACTAAAACAACTGCACCGTACATTAGCAGTGGTTTTTGTTGAATCTTTACTGCTGTAGCAGGAGTTTCTATCTCGTTATGTTTAACAGGATCTTCGCTTATTTGTGTTTCTTCCATATTATTTCTTTAGTAGTTTGTTAATAACTCATTCATGTAATCAATCTCTGCCTGTTGACCGTTGACCATGGTTTGCGCCAAGCGAGTGACTGTTTCATTCTCACTGCGCTTTATAACCCCGTCTGCCATCATGACACCGCCTTTATGATGGCGAATCATCAGCTCGAGAAATAACTGCTCAGCGTCTGTTCCGCTCGCTTCAACAAGTGTCTGCATTTCGTCACTGGTTGCCATGCCGGGCATGTATGCTCCAGAGGTAAAGTCTTTTGTCATCTGACTGTGATCCATAAAAGACATATCATCCATCATCCACATCATTGGCGTTTTAGTGGTTGAGAGTGGCTGTTGCCACAAATCCAGCCAACCAAGCATCATGCCACGCTGGTTGGCTTGGGTGTTAATGATGTCAAAGGCAAAACCGCGAATCTCTTGATCATCGGTTTTTTCTCGAACAAGAAATGACATTTCGATTGCTTGTTGATGGTGAACACTCATGTCCTGTGCAAAACCAATCTCTGCCTCATTTGGTTTATCGAGTGGAATAGAATTCTGACCGAGCAAGAACATTCCAACACCAACAACAATCCCGATAAGGAGGGCTGGCAACTGTCTTTTAATAGCTTGATAATTCATAGTTCAGTTTACTGCATTCCTCCCGGAATGGCATTACAGGTTGCACCCGGCTCAGGCGTTTGTGGTCCTTGGCGGAATTTTGCTAGAAACTGATCTATCCGAGGATCATCAGCTGCATCAAGTGGAAGTTGTACACCCCACGCTGTGAGCATAATTGGTGACTCTTGTTCTGGGTACGGACTCATGAAAGAGTATCCTTTCACTTTACCTTTGAGAATTTCAATTTGTTCGGCAGCAAGTTCTGGCTGATAGGTAATCCAGACGGCACCATGCTCAAGTGAATGAACCGCATTTTCATCTACCACTGGCTCATCGTAGATGTCGCCATTACAGCTCAACCAGACAGGATGATGATTCCCACCAACCGGAGGAGTGTCTTTGTAGTCTACTTCAGTCTGTACATGGCTACGATCTGTCACAATAGTAGATGTAATACCGACAATTTCTTGTTCGTATACTTTCTGTTGTGCGTTGTTTGACCACCACGAACCACCTACGAGAAGGAGTACTGATAGACCAACAATAATTATTAATGGTTTCATGTTTAATTACTTAAGAATAAATTTTGATTACGATGCACACACTAGTGGTGCATTTATTTTCTTTACGACGATGTGATTGGCATACAAGAGCAGCCCCACACCAAGCAAACCGAACTCTTCTCCACCAAAGGGTAGCCAAGCGAGTAAGCCACCTGCACCAAACAAAACAAGAATTGAAGACAGTAAGAAAGTTCCACAAGCGGCACAACCAATGCCGAAAAATCCACTAACGAGGCCGCCGATACTACTAGCACCTACGCTGGTGAGATTGGTTATTTTGCTCCGTATACTCCTGACGTAATAGGTGAGAAGAGTTACTTGTAGACCAAATAATACGGCAATGAGTATCGTGTATGTTGCTGACAGAAACGAAAAATTTGTTCCTAGTGAACCGTAGAGATTCACAGTCATCAACCCGATTTCGAGTAACGACACTGATTCGTACTGCCATAAGGTTTTTAACAGTCCGATGTGTGGCAACAAGATGGCAATCGACAGCACAAAAAAACTCACCGCTAGAAACAGTCCCGCATAGACGGATTTTGCCAGAACTTGCTTAAACGTCTTGAGGTACATGATAGTTACTGACCGTCTTTCGCAATTGAAATAAGTTGCTCAACGGCCGCTAGAGGTTGCGCGCCATTAATTGGATAGGTTGCACCATCAGGGCCAATCATGACACTCCATGGTGTACCACGCCCGCCGGTTTCGACCGCATTGGCGATATCTGCGTCTATATGATTATCGTATTTACCACTTTCAAGACATTCATTAAACTGATTACTGTCCAGACCAGCTGCAGCTGCTAATTCAGGAATTAACACGTCTTGGTTCGTTCGATTGTTTCCAGTTGAAGGGTCTGCGAAGTATCCGTCAGTAAAGGTCCAGAACGCATTGTTTCCTCCCAACTCTGCTGCACACTCTGATGCAACTGCTGCTCGCTGAGCTTTTACTGGATGTAACTGCTCTAATGGAAATTGTCTAAACACCCAAGCGACTTCGCCACTCTCGCCGTACTTATCCATAACTTCATTCATAGTGTCGTGGAACCGCTTGCAGAATGGACACTCAAAGTCAGAATATTCAACAATTTTAATTGGTGCGTCAGGATTGCCTTTAATGTGGTCTTCAGAAGTAACTGGTCTAACGTCATCAGTTGAGCCAGTTGGCGGTGGTGCTGCTTGGGCTGTTTGTTCAGCATTATTGTTTACCGCTACTGGAGCTACTGTGTTTCCATTTGTGCCGAAGTACAACGCCCCTGCAATCAACCCGCCAGCAACAACGATAGCCAAGGGTATCAGGTACGGGTTAGTAGGTTTCTGTGTAATAGTTTCTTCCATAAAATTAATAGGTTTTGTGTTAAACGTTCTAGAGTAAATAAATGAATAGCAAAAAAGCCAACGTGTATCACGAAAAGCTGACTTATCAGCAGTCGTGAACGTTAGCTAATTATCGCTGTGTTGTATAGCTTGGGATGTATGATTCCTTTACGGAGCGCAAGTAAAAAAGGGTCTAAAACTTTGTACCAAGATTCATTCGTAATTGAATAGGTCTGTGAGTAGAGCGACTGCAAACACACCTCTGTTTTTGGATATGAAGAAATAGTAGGTAAAGCAAGGGACGCTAATGCTAAAAGCATCAACAGGAACAGTAGTCCCATGCTTTCTTTTGAGACAGAAATTGATGATATTACTTCTGACAAATCACACGTAGCAACACTAGTGTCGGTGGCGTAATCGGTTGGATTTGCAAAATGTGCACACAGTGTCACTGCCAACAAGAAAAAACCAATCCCTAAGAAAATCAGTATTCTACGTATCGAATTAGCATTAAGTAATTTCCGCATATATCCTGACCATTTTATCAGATAAATACATAAGATTAAACGATATGTCTACATTCCAACAAACTAGTGACTACAGTCTTTTCCAACACACTCTCCTTCAATCTCACACTCAATTGTTGTGTGGTTGACGTGGAATGATTTCATTTTATCTTCTATACTCTCCTTGATCCTCTTCGTTTCAGCTATAGTGCCATTATCAAGTACTACGTGACAGGTCAAAACATTGTGCTCACCATCTAGCGACCACACGTGAATATCGTGAACTGATTGAACTTCATAAACTTCTAGAATCGCCTCTTTGATTTTTTCTATATCAACCGAGGCCGGTGTCCCCTGCATGAAGATATTGATGACATTTTTGAGACCCCCATAAACACCCCAAAGAATGAACAGGGTGTAGCCAACGGTTAGGATTGGGTCAATGAGATAGAAATCTGTGAAGTAGATGATGATGGCTCCAACCAGTACAGCTGCCCAGCCAATCACGTCTTCAAGTAAGTGCCATGACAGCACTTTTTCATTGGCACTCATTCCTTTGCTTAATCTAAAGAACGCCACAAGGTTTACCCCTACTCCAAAGATTGCTAATAGAATCATTCCAGTAGCGTGAACTGGTTCCGGACTGAATAATCTCTGAATAGCCTCCGTCAAAATAAAGATTGAACCAACAATCAGAATCACGGCACTAAAGAGTGCTGAGAATACAGAAATACGAGCGTAGCCAAAGGTACGCTTTTTGTCAGGTGAACGTTCAGACTGCTTTTCAGCAATGTATGCAGTGAACAAAGCGATACTGTCTCCCAAGTCATGCAGAGCGTCTGAGAGAATTGCGACACTGTTGGTCAAAATACCACCAATGATTTCGATGATGGTGAAAGATAGATTTAGGATAGCAGCAAACAAAATGTTACCCCCTCTGGGTACATGGTGATGGTGGTGATGTCCATGACCGTGATGATGGTTGTGAGACATATATTTTTAACCTAATCCTACGTCTAATGACATCATTACAGCAAAACCAATCATTGCTCCCACTGTGGCAAAATCTGCCATGCCCGGACCGCCACGCTGGGCTTCAGGAATCAATTCTTCAACGACTACAAACATCATAGCTCCAGCCGCAAAGGCTAGTGCATACGGTAAAACGGGTGAGAACGTTATTACTAAAGCAGCTCCTAACACCGCTGAGATTGGCTCAACCATTCCTGAAAATTGACCATACCAAAACGCTTTTTTACGAGTAAATCCTTCTCGTCTCAATGGGACAGAAACTGCTGCACCTTCTGGGAAATTCTGTATACCAATACCAACAGCTAGAGCAATCGCTGCTGCAACTGTTGCTCCTTCAATACCTGCCGCAGCCGCTCCAAAAGCAACACCAATAGCCAATCCTTCAGGTATGTTATGAAGTGTTATTGATGAAATCAGAAGGACACTACGGTGCCAAGAGGTCTTTACTCCCTCAACTTCTGACATAGGTGCACCGAGATGCAAGTGAGGGATGATTTTGTCCATTATCCATAACGTTCCAGCACCGAGTAAGAACCCTATCAAAGGTGGCGACCATTTTGGCAGTGGACCGCCTTCTGATAATTCAATTGCCGGAGAGAGTAACGACCAAAAACTGGCTGCAATCATCACACCAGCCGCAAAGGCTAGCATTCCGTTTAAAACTTTTTTGTTTATTTCTTTAAAGAAGATTACTCCTGATGCACCGAGTGCAGTAACGAGCCAGGTAAAACAACCTGCTAAGAGCGCTTGAGTCACAGGACCCAAGGCTAAAAACCATTCGATCATATATATTTAGTTAAATTGTAAGTACCTCGGAGAAAATGTGTGAGGCAAAAAGTATTGGAGCAACGTATACTCAAATAGTGAAACACTTTAGTCCAAAAAAAGCAAATGATGGCCTATGGACTAGACGAGTGAGACTTCTTTTTTATTCAGCACAACTGCACTTTTTAAGCACCGTAGAAACTCTCTTTTTTCTTCTATATCGCCCTCTTGTAAAATGAACTTCGCATAATTCCTAATATCAATATTACTAACAGCAATCTTTTCTTCTTTTCCCAGTAACATGTGCTGAAATTGTTTATATCTTTTAACCTCAGAAGTAATCTTGTCTCTCATCGGCACTACTTTGATGTCAATATCATCAATCAGGTTTTGTAGTTGTGATATGAGGTCGTTTTCATTGATGAAGCCACAGTCACAATTAGGATCTTTAGTGCGAGTGCATTTGTAATAGACATAGCGGTGGACGTTGCCATTCTTTTGTTTCTTGAATTTCTCGTCAGCAGTGATTCCTGATCCACAGAGTCCGCACGTCATTACTTTGGTAAACGCAAATTCTTTTTGTTGTGAACGTGGTTCAAGTATTTGACTCTTAATCTGCTCTTGAACAATGATGAATAACTCTTTGGTAATGATTGGTTCATGTGCGCCGTCATACCATTTCCCTGAATTCTTTGGATATTCAAACCGTCCGTAGTAGAAATGGTTTTCAAGAATACGATAAAGATTACCTAGGCTGAGATGCTTACCATTCTCAGTTTTGAAATCTAATTCATCCCGAAGCCAGATATGGAGTTTGCGACCACTCCAGCCATCATAACCAATCTTCTCAAATATCTGCTTAATGATTGGCGCTCGTTCTGGATCAATTACAGATTCACACTTCTGATCCATACGTTTGAATTTAGTATAGCCAGTCGGTGGTCGGCACGGCCATAATCCCATTTCAACCCTAGCTCGGAGTCCTCGTCGTACATTCTGACTTTTGTTATCGTTCTCTAGTTTTGCTTGAGAACATAAAATCATTAGGAGAAACTTCTCGTTTGGTGAGTTACTGAAAGTTTGCCCATAGGTTTGTATATGAACTAACTTCTTCGCATCCATTAAGTCAACGACTGAACCTAGGTCACCAGCATTACGACTCAATCTATCAGGTGCCCATGTGAGTATTCCGTTATATTTTCCTGAATCTATTTCATTGAGTAGCTCTTGAAATACAGGTCGCTTGCCAGACGCTTTAGCTGAGTACGACTCTCGCTTTACATCAACAATATTAAGGTTCAACTTCTCAGCAATAGCTTGCATCTCCTTGATCTGAGAATCGATAGACAATGCCTGTTGTTCATCTGACTCAGTAGATTTACGAGCGTATAAACAATATTTCACTCGTGCCTCTGACAAAGATATGTCTCCTTCCATATTTATATTAATGCCAGAGAATACTAGTCCTGCTAAGCTCTCACATATGGCAAGTAACTTAGTCGAATTAATAGAACTTTTGCAGAAATTAGATGAGCAGAATCTGAAACCTGACCCTAACCTCAAGAAAGGTCAGGTATATGCGTCAGATGTTACGATTGTGACGCTGTAGGCATCTTGCTTAGCAAACACTAATTTCAGCGATACAATCCCAGTAATAGCAGATTTCTGTTATTATGTTCATTACACAACAAGTGACCTAACCCGACAGATTTCTGGCGGTATGGTACGAAAACGTAAGCCACAGAGAACCCGTTATCAGGGCGTGGCTTACGTTGCAAGGGGAAACTCTTGTAGGAGCTTCGGCTCTCCTGGTAGCGGGCTTTGTGTATCCGCTCCTTTTTAAAAACGTAAGCCACAATTTAATGTCAAACGAACAAACAAAGAAATGCAAAGAGTGTCAGATGGACATTCCTAAGAAGGCACGACGATGTCCTCATTGTCGAGCCAAACAAGGTATTGGACTAGGAGGATTGATAGTCATCATATTGTTTATTGGGGTCATGTCATCAGTAGTAATGTCATCAATAAACGATGCTAGCAGTACACCCAATACTAATTATGACGTCGGAACATACGTACCTCCTGTACGAGAAAGCAGCTTCGAACTAGGAACGTACAAAGTTGAATCAACAGAATTTGCATACATCTCACCAAAAGAAGTTAATATCTGGCAGTCGTATACTGACCGAAAGAAAATAGGTGCAGTAAAGGAACATACAGTTGTTGAAGTCATTTCTTACGATGAGGCAAATGATTACTGCAAGATAAATGCTGGAGGACAAGTTGGCTGGATAGCCTGTGATTGGCTAGTAAAAGCAGAATAACTATTTCTTCTGCTTTTTACACTTAGTCGGTTCGTCGGGGAAAAACGGCTTCCACTTATCAAGCATTTCTCGAACTCGTGCTTTGGCAGCTTGCTTCTTAGCTTCTGAATAAGGATCAAACGTTGCATCAGTGGAGCTATATTGTTCCAGTAGTTTAAAAGTGAGGAAATCTAACTGGGCGTCACGATGGCGATGTGGTTTTCTAAATGACTCATGTCGGTGACTGAGCCAATACTTAGTATCTCCTTTATCTCCCTGCTTGATACCTTTTAAGATGTTACTTTCAGCTACATCATTAACCAAACTAACACCTTCTTTCATTGCTTCCTTAACCTTCTCTAGGAACTTTTCATCTTCTTTCATCCAGCGATATGCAGTTTGTCTAGAAATACCCACTTTCTCACAAGCTACAGATACTATAGGAGTCTTTGCTAGTTCCTTAATGAACTTTGGTTGTACTTGGTTCTTTTTCATGTTCAACCTTAGCTTTTACTCCCGTCAGCTTCTCATAGCGTCGAATGATGAGATCACAAAACTGTGGTTCAAGTTCACAGCCAAAGACTCGTCTCCTTAGCTGCTCGCCAGCAATTAGGGTGCTACCTGAACCTAAAAAACTATCGAGAATGATGTCGTTTATCTTCGTACAACGCCTAATAGCTTTCTCGTGTAGCGTAGGTGGTTTTGAGGTTGCGTGCTCATAGTCCTTTGCAGATAATCGCTTAGCTGTCCAAACATCTACAAAGACGTCTACTTCTTCAAGCAATTCATTACCTGTACTCAATTCTTTGTTCAACACTTCAGTGAGATTGGTATGCTGAGTAGATAGGAATGGCTTTCCTCGAGTTCCGTACACAACTGGTTCATAGACCTTGTTAAAAGCTACCGTTGGCACAGGGTTTTGGTTGTTCTTTAACCATAAGCAGACTCTCTTGTTATGTATTTTGTTCTCACGGTAAATGTCTTGAACTACACCGATATAGACTTGGTCGCACCAGTAGAAAACATGGGTATTTTTAGCAGATACCGCTAGTGCGGCTTTGAGACTGTCACTAAGGAATTTTTTATATTCTTCAAAGCTACGCTTATCATTTACATTACCGCCATAATCCTTCCTTCCACCAATACCGCCATCGTAATCTACGTTGATGTTGTAGACGGGATCACTGTATATCATCGAAGCTTTCTCGGTACCAAGTAGACGTTTAAGGTTTTCTGGCTTAGTTGAGTCTCCACATAAGATTCGATGGTTGCCAAGCGTAATAAGATCGCCCAGCCTAGTCTTAGGTGTTTTTATCTTCTTTAGTTCTTCTTCTACATCAAACTTTTCTTCCTTTACTTCAACCTCGGTGTCGAACAGGTTTGATAATTCGGTGTCATCAAAACCGGCAAAGCTAAGTGTGTCGAAATCGAATGTTTTAAGAGAGTCAAAGTCCCAGTCTCCACCAAGCTTGTTTGATGCAATGAGATATTCTTCTGACTCTTCTTTAGTAAGTTTACGATTAGGTACACGAACATCTACCAGCTCGTCACCACGACCAAGTAGTTGCATCGCCTTAATACGTTGATGTCCTGCCAATATCTTTCCGTCTTCATCGACCGCAGGGATTTCTACTAAATTATATTTCTTAAGACTACGCTTAAGATCTGACATTTGTTTGTCAGTGATTTTACGAGGATTAACCTCTTGGGGAATAAGGTCGTTTATACGACGTTGGACTGTAGTCCATATGAGTTTCTGCATAAGCAACGAAAAAACTAATTGATAAGTTTTGTCATATACAGAAACCCCTACATTAGATTTCCGTTGCTTGCTTATGGCTAAGGATACACTGAAATTATTTTTTTACAACGCATAAATATATGGCTAAAATGCGTAAATAAAATGAGTGTATGCTCAGAAGTGTGACAGCTTGACACGTTTGGTACACTAAAAGTATGAGTAAAGAAATAAAAAAAGCTGTTTTGTATCGAATGGTTATGCCTAAGCATGTCTGTCCTTATGGAATGAAATCGAAACACCTTCTAGAATCTCATGGGTATAAAGTTGAAGACCATCATCTCAAAACTCGGGAGGAGACTGATATTTTTAAAAAAGAACATCAGGTAGAGACTACACCGCAAACGTTTATTGGCGGGAAGCGTATCGGTGGACATACAGAGCTTAGAGAGTATTTTGGCAAGCATGTCTTAAAAGCAGGTGACACTACGTACAAGCCAGTCATCGCCATATTTGCGGTCGGGTTATTGTTGGCAGTTGCTGTTGGAGTGATGACTAGTTTTGCCTATGGATACCTAATGATCATTCCACACTTCATCTCTATCACCATGGTGCTTTTAGCACTGATGAAACTTCGCGATGTTGAAGGTTTTTCCACGATGTTTCTTAACTATGATGTTTTGGCTCGGAAGTGGGTACCGTATGGATATATCTATCCTTACGCAGAAGTCACAGCAGGGTTACTGATGTTTGCTGGTGTACTGCCAGTTATCTCTATCCCCGTAGCACTTTTTATCGGCGGCGTTGGGGCAGTGTCAGTGTTTAAAGCCGTTTATATAGAAAAGCGCGAACTTAAATGTGCCTGTGTTGGAGGTGACACCAACGTTCCACTTGGCTTTATCTCACTTACCGAAAACCTTATGATGGTTGGTATGGCGGTGTGGATGTTATTCACAATGCTATAATCATCCCAATGAAAGTAGGAGCTGGTTTAATGATGATGTTTCTTCTCGGAGCAATGACTCTGAGTCTATTGAATATGTCTGCCGGTATGGATATGACTGGATCCATGTCCGATTGTCCTTTTATGGAACATGGAGAGGTCGTGTGTGCAATGAATCTTAGCGACCATATTGGTGCCTGGAAATCTACATTTTTGGCGGTTATCCAGACAGTCACATTTTTACTATCTTCCATTCTCGCGGCTGCTTATGTTGCAACAATCATACCGAATCTTTTACCGTCTCGGCGCCTAAGGAGAATATGTGTACTTACGAGGTGGCTAAAGGAAAGAACCTATTCATTCTCTTACAGACCTCTTCAGGAACTGTTTTCAAACGGCATTCTTCATCCAAAACTATTCTAGTTAGACTACTAGTATTTTTATTAGTTATACCTAGAATTTATGAATAAAACTATTGGCGTACTTGCCATAGCGATTGCGCTAGTCGGAGCAAGTACGTATCTCTTCACAAAGAATCAAAGCGTACACACAGAATCTGAACACACGGTCATGTTCGGTAGCGGCCACACTGTAACCATGTACAAGGATCCAAATTGTGGATGTTGTACTGGTTATGCAGAAGCCCTGCGCCGTGAGGGCTTTGAGGTGGTTATTGAAGAAACAGAAGACATGGGAGCGATAAAGAAAACGTACAACATCCCGACACAAGGTGAGAGTTGTCATACATCACTCATCGGCGAATATGTGGTAGAAGGACATGTTCCCTTGGAAGCACTTCAAAAACTGCTCACTGAAAAGCCAGACGTGGTCGGTATTGGCCTTGCCTCCATGCCCATTGGCACACCTGGCATGCCAGGAATTAAAACTGCGCCATACAATATCTATCAATTATCAGAAGCGGGCGACATGTCCCCGTATCTAACGCTCTAACGTTATGAATAAAACAGTTCTCCTAAGTACACTTATCGTAGTCGTTGGTGCGTTAGTTGCACTCTTAGTTGTTCAATACCCAATGCACACGTCGCGCGGAGAGATGATGGAAAACGAAAAAGCCGGTGGCATGATGCATGGCAATATGTCAATAACGAGCGAACAAGCCTTTATTGAGGAAATGGTGCCTCACCATGAGGAAGCTATTGCAACTGCTAAAGAAATACTCGAGCGTGGTGGTACGACACAAGGCATGATTGATCTGGCAAACAACATCATTTCTTCACAAACAGTGGAGGTTGCGTTGATGAAAGAAAGTTACGAAGAATGGTTTGGGGTGCCGTACAAGGATACAGGAACGTACCAACCAATGATGCGCGACTTGGATCCATACAGTGGAGCGGAACTTGATAGTATCTTCTTGCACGACATGTCGATGCACCACATGGGAGCGATTATGATGTCACGTAACATACAACCGTATCTAGAGCATGACGTTATGAAAGAATTGACCAACAATATCATTGTGAATCAGACGCGAGAAATTGAAGTAATGCAAAAGCTTCACGCAGAGCTTGAATACGACTAGACAAACTTTGCCAAAACAAAAAGCGGACTTCTCACGAGTCCGCTTTTTGTTATTTTAGATCTTCAATAAGTTGTTTCATTTCATCAATTTCACGCCGTTGTGCTTCAATTATTTCGTCTGCCAACTCACGTACGCGCGGGTCAGTTATCTGCGCGCGTTCACTGGTAAGGATGGCGATAGAATGATGTGGAATCATGGCTTCCATAAAGTCTACGTCATCAACCAGTACTTGGCTTCTCACGAGGAATAATGAAACTGCGAACAGCGCAATACTTCCACCTACTATGTAGGCATTTAGTTTTTTATCAGTATACATGTGGCGCATAAACCAAAGCATTACCATGGCCATGACGGCTGTCATGAGGAAGTTCATGTATAGACGAGTCTCACTAAAAAAGACGTGGTCCCATGAGTAGGTGTGCAGATACATGGTGAGATACATACATACTGACGATATCCCAATCATGGTAAAAAAGTTTATATATGGTTTTAAATTCATAATATTTATTAAAAACTTGTAACAGTAACTTTATTTTACAAATATCATAAGAGTCAGCAAACCAATTAGGTTACGGCTATCGGGGTATGTCACATTTGTCACTTTTCTTTTGATAGAATTACCCTATGTCATTCTTTTCAAATTTATTCAAACCTAAAAATACTTCTCAAAAAGCTGCAGTTGCAAAAGCAGAACTTTCTACTGGAGTTTGTCCCTATTGTGCTGCTGAAGTTACTCCGCTTCCAAGTCGTAAAAAGAAATGTCCACATTGTGGCGAATCTATTATTGTACGAACGCACTATAAAACTAAAGAAAAGGTCCTATTAACTGAATCACAGGTGGTCAAGTTTGATAAAGAAAAAGAAAAGTACTATTCAGTAACGAGTTTTTTAAGAGGATTAGGAAACTTCGGTATAGAAAAGAATGAAATTGATAAGCTAGTTCTTCAACAGACTCAAGCCCTAATAGAAAAGTTTGGTAAAGACCCATCGTTCGCTGACGTTGCGTGGGGAATTTCAAATAAACTCATTATGAAGTACCCAGACTTAGCAAGTGGGATTCATTTTCAACAAGCTTTATTTCTTCATAGTGAAGGAAAAGATCCAACTAAAATCAGATTACTTAGCTTTGAAAAAGATTTAAAGGATTACCAGAAGAGCGAAGTAATTGAAGGAGTTGAAGTTATTACCGCTAGAGAGCAATCTTGTGAAGGATGTAGGAAACTGGAAGGGAAAGTTTTTACAATTAAAGAAGCTCTCGAACAGGAGATACTACCATGTAAGGAATGTGCACATGATGCAAATGAAAAAGGTATAGGATGGTGTCGATGTTGTTACGCACCAAAGGTCTAGAGTTTTTAGTACGCACGAGAAGGGTCAATTAAATTGTACGACCGATAGTCAAAATGACCTTGTAGGGCAATACATCAGATAGGTTCTATCTCGAGAAGGCTCACTAAATTTAGAGCTTTTAATTATAGATAAAGGCCGAAGAATCAAGATGGTTCTTCGGCCCTCAAGGTACATTGTTGGCTCTCCATTCCCAATATCGCCAATTGACTCGCCGAAAGCCTGCTTGGCGAGCAGTACCCTCGTAACGACGCTGCATTCTCTGCTGTATTCCTACCACCTGATCACGAGTAACCTCGTAAGGAAAATAATAGCAGAAGCGATTTTTGGCAGAAGTCATTCGCAAGGTTAAAAATCTGGGATGATTTTCAACAAATTGCTGAGTGACTTTAACAAACGACATCGGTATATTCTTCAGCTCATTAGGAAGCTTGACGCCAGCAATACCTTGCATTTGTTTGATACAGAGAATATTTCCAGACACTTCTAAGGAAAAGCCAAAAATAGGTGTTTCCTGAACGTGAATAGTCAAACAGATAGGAGCCTCCCAGGCGATGTCAGCCTGGCGCTCCCTCCCTATACCAACCTCGTATCCAGGCTTGTGCTGGGTATGTAACTTAACACCAAATTCTTTTTCTAACCCAGAATCGTGCAACATCTCCATCACAGCTTCTTGCAATGATATAAGGTCATCTTGCCGAAACATAGCCTGCCAATACAAAAGTCTCATCCGAAAGTTGTGGGCAAGCAAATAAGCGTTGAGAATTATGAAAGCAAAGAGCCTTCCACAGAAGGCAAAAACTTTTTTCATATTGACCTCCTTTTCTATGTCTTACGATACAACTTTTTTTTAAAATATCAAGCTTAAGAGACATTGATCTACTATCTATGTTCCTGTATTTACAGTTTGTAGGTAGGGTACATTAAGAGAAACTTAGGCTTGATAAAAATAAAGTTAATAGCGTGTCACTTTTGCCACATTTTTCTATAATGTAACTAACTATATGGGAAGAATGGAAAACAGAGCCAAGTTTAAAACTTGTGATCACGACTGGGAACTTCATGTTGATGTAGACAATACTGGCGGACCTGCTACGGGCAACACAGTCTTTTTGTGTACTAAGTGCAAAACGATAATTACAATGTTGGAGAAAAATTCTCTTGATTCATTTTTAGCGCAAAAGGAATTATTAAAAATCCAGGAACAGAACGCAAAAGATAGTTTGGCTGCACAAATTAAATCTCAAAAAATCCAGGAAAGAAGTGTGAAAATATCAATGTGGGCAAATATTATAGCCACCTTGACTGTTCTAGTTGCATTCTTAGTACTTCTTTTTGGAGAAGGATTGTTGGCAAATAATTCTATTGCATACACGCTCGAGAAGGGTAATTCAGATTTTGTTATCCCTGGTCATAATAGCCTTACAGGTTAATAAATTTGGGAGGTTCTATCACGAGAAGGCTCACAATCTGCTACCTTGTATAATATTAATAATAGTGTCAAGATATTGCTCGTATGACACACGCAACAAATCGCTATTCCTTGAGAATACTTGTAGTTACTTTATTGGCTTTTCTAATTCCACTTGTTAGTCAGGCACAATCACCAGAGGTGGAAGAAAATTTTGCTGATCAGGTTGAGCAAGCTATTTCTGCATCGAGCGAATTGGCTCTTATAGGTAAAACGCCCGAGCAAGCGATGGAGAGTCTTGGAACCGTCAATATTCCTTTTCGAGTGGTTGAAGAGGATGGTGAACCACTAATGGTGACTGAAGATTATCGACCAGGCCGGATTAACGCTACTTTAGACAGTGGTTTGATTACTAGCTACACCATTGAAGCCACTGACATTACCATAACTAACAATAATGCGGCTGATATCACTACCGATGTAGTACTGGATGGTGAAACTCCAGCTACAGTAGTAGACACCGCTACTACGGCTCTTGAAGAAGTAATAAATGAAGTCCAAAGCTCGTGGTGGCAGAAATTGCTAGATTTCCTATTCTTCTGGCGCTAACCCCTAAATTAAATAAAACCTTTGGTACTTACGCTACCAAAGGTTTTATTTATAGCTAATTACCATAGTAAGAGTAGCTAATTAGTAGCATTCACTCCAAATGCCACGATTCTCTTCTCTAGCTAACAGTTCAGCTTGTTGGTACAACTCTTGCTGCTGGTAGGGTTTGACAAAGGTGAATTCTTGAGCATGACCACTCTCTATCATTGCTAAGCCAAGATCTCGATTGTTAAAATTTAGATACCCTAAGTAGCGGCCGTAGTCGTCTGTAGCGTCTTGGGTGTTGTCAAACCGAAATTCTACTAATGATTGTTCTGACAAAAGTTCTTTGAGATAAGTAGCGGCTTCTGCACCATAACATTCGGCGCCTTGGGGAGAGAACCTAGTTTCTGGAGCATCAATACCGATTAATCGTATTGTTTCAGACTCACTTCCCTGACTTACTTCAATCGTGTCTCCATCTATCACTCGAATGACTTCGACAGTACCTGTGCTGATAATACTCTCTTGTGCTGGTAAAGTAGAGTTATTTTCTACTGGTTGAAAGGTAGCGACGCTGGCAGCGAGGATAATAAGAAATAAAACTGATGCAATCTTGAGAGCCATATATTATCGCTCTTGCCAGGCCTGATCTTGCCGCACCAAGATTTTGTGAGCGTCATCTGGATTAGCCATTATTTCTTCTACTATTTTCTCGGCACGAATACCTTGAGATGCTTTGATTAGCACCACATCTCCTGGTTCAAGGATATTTTGTAGCTCTTTTCCAGCATGGGAGACATTGTCGTACTGTAATATGTTTTGCTCAGGCATTCCAGCATCTAGTGCGCCTTCGCTAAACCTACGCGCTCTAATACCAACCGTCAGAAGCAATCTAGCAATTGGTGGAATTCTCTTCCCTAGCTTGATGTGTTCTTCGGTTGAGAACCGGCCAAGTTCTAGCATGTCTCCGAGTACTACTATTTTTCGCTTTGCAAAGCGAATTTCATTGAGAGTCTGAAGGGCATGCTCGACAGCTGTAGGAGAAGAATTATATGTATCGTCAATAATTAACGTAGATTTGATACCGGGAATCAATCTCATTCTTCCTTTTGGAGCTGGTAGTTGACTGAGAGAGTCAGCTGCTTTCTTGATATCAAGACCTAATTCATAGGCTACCGCTAACGCAGCGGCTCCAGCGTATACGTGTTGTGTACCGAGAGTCTCCCTGTTGCGCACAGTATACTGTTGTCCCTGGTGGTGCACCTGGTATTCCGCTGCCACTGGAACATTATCTTCGTACACAATCCGGTCATCCTTACCTTGCCAGGTCGTATTGAGATAACGTCCATATCCAACAGTCTTTTGGAAGATATCTGGAAGTTGTTTCTGAATAATGGTGTCATCATTATTATAAATCATTACCCCACCAGGCTTAGTAGCACTGATTAGGCGCATCTTTTCCTTCACCACCTCTTCTGGAGTAGAAAAATATTCAACATGAACTGGTACCGCTGGCAAGCGAGTCAGTACTGCAATATCTGGCTTTAGCCATTCGGTCATCTTTTTCATATCGCCAGGGCGATCAATACCGGTTTCTAGCACCAACACTTCTGGGTAATCCCGACTAAATAAGGCGACCAACATGCCATCAAGAATATTCTTGAACCATAAAAAAGGATTATTCCAGGCATTATGTAGTCCTAGTATGGTAAGTGGCACACCTAACTCAGAATTAAAGCTTTTTTCACTCTTTCTCGCTCTAATAGAACCTTTGATGGCAGCGTATATGGTGTCTTTTGTGGTAGTCTTACCGACACTGCCGGTAATAGCTATGATGTTAGGTTGATGACGTTTGAGAATTATCTTTGCTTCAAATATGAGTATAGATACGATTATTTTTTTGAAGAATGATTTCATAGGTAGATTATCGGTCAGGAGGGATATTGTAGTAGTTTATCAGAAATTTAGTCATTTGCATGAATGGATCAGTTAAGGTTTCTGAGGCATAACGTACACCCTTTGGTTCAACTGTATATAAGAACACAATGTATTTTGGGTCATATACTGGGAAGTAACCAAAAAATGAGTGAAGATATTTATCTTCATAGTACCCACCATTTTCTAAATCAGGAATCTGAGCAGTCCCTGTCTTGGCTCCTACGCTATGGTTTGGCAACGCAGCTTGACCACCCTGCAGCGCATCATCGACTACAGTACTCAACATACGAGAAATTTCTTCACTCGTTGATGGTTTAAGAACCTGGTCCCCTTTTGGATACATTATGTCCTTGCTGGTTCCATCATTATATTCAATTCGTTTGACAATATGAGGCGTAATCAAGTGACCACCATTGGCCAAAGTTGAGAGCGCTCTTACAGTAGCAATTGGAGTGAGCGCAATACCTTGACCAAATGAAGCAGTTGCGTATTCGACTTCACGTGGAGAATTAAGGTTATCTACTAGGCCATAAGCTTCGTTTGGCAAATCGATTCCGGTTTCACTGCCTAATTTATAATTTAAGAAATATTCACGAAAGCGTTCTTTACCCATCCGATTAGCAATAAAAGCTACTCCGGTATTGAGAGATTGATTAAGTACTTCTTGCATCGGTACATCACCACGCCCTCGGCCGTCATAGTTACAAATAGTATATGTGTTGAGCTCGATACACCCTGGATCATAATAAGTGGTCGATGGACTGATAACTCCGGCATCAATTCCTGCCGCCACAGTGAGGGGTTTTATAATTGAACCCATTTCGTACAAGTTTTCTACCAAAGGATTCTTGAATTGCTCAATTGTTGCATCTTCTCGTACGTTTAAATCAAAGCCTGGCACAACATTCATGGCGACTATTTCACCCGTATTTGGGTCCATAACGATTCCTCCAGTCAATGTGCTGTTGTATGTGTCATTTGTTTCGGTTAGCACTGTATCTAAATACCTAGAGACTGATGGTTCTAACGTAGTGACAATACTGCCTGTTTTTTGATCGGATTCTTCATCTACTAGACTTTCTAAATTACTGAATAATTCAGCAAAAAAATTGACCGACATAATTTCTCCCTCTTGATACAAAACATCATCATAGTACCTTTCCAGACCAAACTTCCCGTGCAAAGCTGCCGCAGTCTCATTTGAGTAGCCAACAAAGCCAATAGACCTAGCGGCCATTGAGCCTCCTGGATAGTAGCGCCATTGGTTCTTGTACAACAGCGCTCCTTCGATATCTAACGCTTCTATTTCTTCAGCTATTTCTGGTGTGAGCCGATCGGCTAATTCAACGTACGACCTATCAGGTAACGTAGCTCGAGTAAGACATGTGTCATCATCCACTAATTCATACTTGGCTATAGAGGAGCAAAAGCTATTGGCGTCACCCACGTGTTCAGGATTAACCGCTAATACGTAGCCAGACTCTACTGCAGCAGCAGATAATTTTTCACCTTCTTTGGTTGTAAACCAAATTGAACCTCTTGAATAGAGATCATTCTTAGTATGGACATATTGCCTTTCGGCTCTTTCTCGATACTCACCAGCGTGAAGTACCTGCAGTTGGTACAACCTACCAATCAACAACAGTCCACCAATCACAACTAAAATTGAGAGGATTCTGACCCGATTGGTTAGTTGTTTCCCTTTCATGCGCTAGTTTAGTTGCCACCCATTACCAGACTGGTATCGGCTTGGGTAATGAACGTTTTTTCGGCGGCGATTGAATAGTCTTTTCGGGTTGCTACTGCAGCTGAAATAGCATGTTGTGCATCAATAAATTCACTTTCTAGTTGAGCAATTTCGGCTTCGAGTGTGGATTGAGTATGTAAAGCTTCTTTTCTGATAACCACATGTACCACCGATACGTTTAAGTAATATAGATAAAGAACAACTGCTCCGACTAGTGCAGCAAAGCATAATGCTGTCTGTTGGGCTGCTGTGTTGTATTTGTAATTGCTCATGTTGCTCTACGTTAATTTTTGAATGATTCTTAATTTTGCACTTCGTGCTTTTGGGTTGGAATTTAGTTCTTCTGGCGTTGGAGTGAGAGGTTTTTTGGTCACCAGTGTGCCGAGTCCTTGTTCAGCTAATTTTCTAAAAGATAGTTTTACAATTCTATCCTCCAAACTATGAAAGCTGATAATGGCCAATCGTCCATCTTTAGCAAGACAGTCGAAGCCTTCAGAAATGAACTCTTCAAGTGCTGCTAGTTCTTCGTTGACCGCAATTCGCAGTGCTTGAAATGTACGCGTGGCCGGGTGAATTTTATTATGATGTGCTCGTTTAGGTATCGCTTCCAGTATGACGTCACGCAACTGACACGTGGTCTCTATGGGTGACTCTTCTCTTTTAGTCACAATCTTTTTTGCGATGCGTCGAGCAAATCGTTCTTCTCCATAGCCATAAATGATATCCGCAATCGTAGCCTCATTCCAGGTATTTATTATTTCACTCGCTGTAAAGGGATATTCTTCTGGTTCTCCCAAAGTCATCAGTAGCGGTTCATCATACTGAAACGATAGACCTCTTCCGTTGCCTGAGAATTGTTCCATTCGCCAACCTAAGTCAGCTAGGATGCCGTTTACCGCAGTGATATTCACTGTATTGAGCACCGATTGTATGTTGCGGAAGTTGTTGGGTATCAAGTGTACTGTCGCTTGATTAGGATTGGCTGGTTTTTTTTCTAATGCACTTGAATCAACATCGACTGCAACCAAAGTTCCTTCTGCTCCTAGATACTCCAACATCTTGGCTGCATGTCCACCTGATCCATACGTAGCATCAACTATTGTGTCGGTAGGTTGTATGTTTAAAGCATTGGTTGCTTCTTGGAGTAAGACAGTTTGGTGTTGCATAGATAACGAGGTAATGAGTTGCAGATTGTACCCCTCTAAAGAACTCCTACTTCGCCCAGCTTTTCCGCCAAAGCATCTGCTTTGTTCTCGATGGTACGTTTGTATGCTTCCCATTTATTTTCATCCCAGATTTCGATGCGGTCATGGATGCCAGCCAATACGACTTTGGTATCCAGTGTTGCGAAACTTTTCAAGAAATCAGGTACTAAGATACGTCCAACTGAGTCAATCTCAACTTCAACTGCTCCAGATAGAAAAAATCGATTGAAACTTCTCGTGTCAGCTTGGCCAAGTGGAAGTTGACCAATTTTTTCGGTTATTTTTTCCCACTCTTTTTTAGGATAGACAAAGAGACAGTTATCGAGTCCTCGAGTGATAACAAGCTTCTTGCCCAACTCCTTACGCCACTTGCTTGGCAGCGAAAGGCGCTTTTTTGGATCTAATGTGTGCTTGTATTCACCGATTAACATACTCGTTAGTTCAGAGCGATATACAAAATCGCCCTAGTACGGTATTACTTTACCATACCACTATCTCCCACCACCATTACAGTATATACCACTCTACCCCACTCTATAGATAAGTTATGCACAAAAACTACACTCGTTTCTGAGGTTGATTTTCAATATATTCATGGTATTTTACTGCTAGCGAGATCTCAGGGAGAGTTGAAATGACAAATTCGCTACCTGTTCCATCTATGGTGGCATACAGAACCGAAGATGGGATGACCGTGCATGGTGTATTAACTGAGATTTTTCACCTCCACGACCCAGCTCGATGTGTAGTCATCACAGTACCAGATAAGGTAAGGTTGGTGCTACCACTCGATGATGTAAGTGCTTTCACCTACAAGGAACACTACGTTCCTATCAAAGAAGACAATGATCAGACATGGCTCTGTGGAATCTTGGCCAAGCTGAAGAATGGCTCGGTGGTGAAGGTACATGACATACGATTGATTACTCCGTTTATCGGACAGACTGTCGTGACTGATCTGGCAAATCCGTTCTCGATTGGTGAAATCGATTATTTTATTGGACATGAGTCGGTCGAAGCACAATACAGATAACCGGATGCAAACACGCCGCACGCCCTAGCTAGGGCGTGCGGCATTCTTATATTAAATTTATTTTTTAAGTCTTAAACGGTCGATAATGAAGTCTTTGTCCAGAGAACTGAGGAACCAACCTACTTTAGGGCCGCTGTCTTTATCGAGGAATAGTTGGTACACCGTACCGAAAAATTCTTTCGGAGTCATATTAGCTTCTTCCCTCACTGCGTGGATAGTTTCGTGATACGTCTGGCCGTCGGTCACTTCAACTGATTCCAATTTATCTGCCAATAATACCATCGCTTTTACTTCATTATCTGACAACTCTTTTGTGATAGCTGGTAATTGGTTTTGTAATGAGAATATAAACTTCTCATCAGCATAGTTATCAAGCCATAACTTGGCATACTGTGCTCGCTCATCTATTTCCTGCTTGTCAGCGTCTGTTAGTTCCGAACCTTTCATGGCCGCTACTTCTTCATAAAGATTCATGTGTGGCATTTGAACCAGAAATACTACTTGAGAGAAGCGTGGTAAAAATCGCTCTGCAATAGGATTTCTCTGTACCGGTAAGTGAGCAAATGTAAACAGTTGCGTATCATCGTCCTCTACCCCACTCCAGTACTTTTCGGCCAATCGATCATAGGTATCAAACAGTACTGGTATCGCATCTCCATCCGGATCAAAATCAATTTGCCGGTTGATAGGAGTCTTGAGTAAGAGTAGTCGCAAAATATGTGGTGGGAGCAGATTCGCCATCGCTGCTGCGGTAGCTCCGGAGCCTTTTGAAGAAGACATCTTTTTGCCACCCACTAGGAAAAACTCATTAAATACTCCATATGGTGGCTCATGATTAAAAATCTCACGTGCGATAGCATCTGCTACCTGCCGTGCACCACCTTTGGAGTAATGGTCTTTCCCTCCACCTTCAAAGTGTACTCCTTTGGCAACAAATTTTGCTGGCCAATCTAGTTTCCACGGAAACTTTGCATTACCATCAAATGGTGAAATTCTACCGCTATGATTACATCCTGAAGCCCAGGTAATTGTGTCGGATGAACAAGTGTACGCGACTGTCTCACCATCCCAGTCAGTAATAGTGGTAGCACTGAGATTGCCGCAGTTTTCACACACCACATTGAGTGGGTACCAATTAGTTTGCTTTTCACTTTTGGATACTCTTTGGTAAATCTCGCGTACTAGTTCTCTTTTATCAAGTGCTTGTCGAATCTGTTCGTTCATTGCCCCACTTCGGTATAAATCACTAGCACGATAAATCTCCGCTTTAAATCCTAAATCGTCGAGGACTTTAACATATTCTTGACCGTATAGCTCAGCAAAATTTTTGTAACCTGGCTCAGGCGAAGGAATGTTACATAGCGGTACCCCCATATACTGCTCGTATTCTTCTTCATTTAGATAGCTAGGTATGCCATCCATGGCATCAAAGTCGTTTATCTCAAAGTAAAACTTTACTTGGTGACCACGACTTCGTAGCACATCAGCTACGATGGCGTGAAGCGAGGCGCTGCGAAGAGAACCAACGTGTACTCGTCCAGAGGCGGTTTTTTCGTCTCTAATGACCAAAGCTTCACCAGCATCAATCACGGATTTATATCGTCGTTCTACCTCGTCGGCAATTTTATCAGCCCAAAACATAGATTCTTATCCTAGCGTGAGTTTCATAAAAAGAAAAGGCCGGAAGCAAAGCTTCCGGCCTTTTCTTTTTTTAGTCACTTAAGGTGCACTATGCGACCTTCAAGACTTTGTAGCGCTGTTTGCCGACCGGAGTTTCAAACTCAAATTCATCACCTTTCTTGGTTCCCATCAAAGCTTCGCCTAGTGGAGAGAGGTACGAGAGCTTGTGCTCGTGAATATTAGCTTCATCTGAACCAACGATGGTGTATTCCCGCTTGTCTTTTTCTTTTTCCTTTTGGATAGTTACTACAGATCCAAGTCCGACAATGTCACCATGCTTTTCGTGAGCGACAATTTTAGCTTCTTTGATGGTTTTCTCTAGATAGCTAATTCGTTCTTCAATTGCTGCTTGCATATCTCTAGCCTCTTGATATTCAGCGTTCTCTGAAAGGTCACCGAGGCTACGGGCGTATTCGAGAGATTCGGCTACTTCTTTTCGACGAACAGTTTTTAAATGTTCTAATTCCTTTTTAAGTTCTTCAAACTTTTCGGGAGTAAGGTACGCTTGTGTTTCATTCATATTGCAAAATTTTCTTCAATTATACGCACCTGACGTGCTGGGTCAAATCCACAGGTGAGACTATGGAAGCGTTATTCAATTTTTGTTTCTTCTATACCGAGATACTGCGGTCTATTAACTGACATCCACTCCACAATATCCCCCATAATACGAGTCGCTCCCAACGCATTACTACGAGGAGCATGGTCCATCATTAGAATAAACGCATACTCTGGCTCCTCATACGGCCAAAAACCAGCTGCCCACGAATTGACATACGCATTATTAGCACCGACTTCTGCAGTACCGGATTTTGCTGCCACAGCAACATCACTTCTTTCAAGCGACCTGGCTGTTCCCCCGTCCATATTTACTGTTTTGCGCATCCCTTCATGAACTATCTTTAGGTACTGCTGATTGAGATTAATGTTTTCGCCTGTACTTACTTTGTCTTTTTCGATATGAGGCGTTAATAATGTACCTCCATTCGCTAGTGCTGCGTACGCTCGAAGCATTTGAATTGGGGTGGTTAAAAATCCAAACTGCCCAATTGCAGTGTAATACGTGTCTCCGAGCCGCCAGTCATCATCAAACGTCTCTTTTTTCCAAGCTGGATCTGGCACCACTCCAGACTGCTCTTGGCCTAAATTTATGCCAGTCTTTTCTCCAATTCCAAACCGCTTGTAGCCTTCAGCCAGCTTAGTAATACCAAGCCCTTTTTGATCATCAAAGCCGCCGCCAATGATGTAGAAATACACATTCGAAGAGAAAGCGATAGCTTCTCGCATGGTCATAGCACCATGAGCCCGCCAGTCGTTGAAGTACGTGGGATGGCTTGGATTATAAGGATTTGGTACCACCAATGAACCGGTGCTAGTGATTACTTTATTTGGATCAATAATATTTTCTTCTAATGCTTTATAAGCTACAAATGGCTTTACGATTGATCCAGGGGTGTAAGCACCGCCGACTATTTTATTCAAAAAAGGCAATCTTTCATCACTGGTGTACTGATTGATTAAATCAACGTCATCACCATCAGCCATTACCTCTGGATCGTAGGTGGGAAAACTAGTTAAAGCCAAGATTTCACCAGTATTAACATTCATGATTGCAGCCGCACCACTCCGGAAGCCAGCTTGTTCACTAGAAGTAGCGATAATATCGTACATAGCCTGAGAAAGCCCCGCATCAATCGATAAATGTAAATCATTGCCGACCACCGCGGGGTCAATTTCGTATTCACTAACTGGTGCATCAAGCGCGTTTACTTCAATAATTTTGCTACCATTGTGACCCTTGAGAACATGGTCATAAGATAACTCGACTCCTGATCGGCCAAGATAATCAGTGCGGAAAAAGAAACCGCTACTGTCTTTTTTTGGATAACTTACGTATCCCAAAACTTGACCTAAGCCTAGTCTGTCGGTATAGGCCCTAATAGGAAAATCGTATTCACCTGTTTCATCAGTCTCGTTCCAAGCGACCATTTCTCCATTACGGTCGTACACCACTCCACGCTCAGCTATTACAACCGCTTTATCTACTCTGTTATTATCTGCAATCGCTTTATATTCTGCCCCGTTTACCACCTGTAGGGTGAAGATTTGGTAAAAGTAAATCAAACTGATAAGGGTAAAGAAAATGCCCACAGTGCTAACGCTACGCTTCGTAATAGGTAGCTCACGCCTACCTTCTAAGCGACCTTGGTTGAACGACGGTATATTCGAGGCATCAAGTAACACCTCTTCGACATCAACTTCTCCTTGATAACGATCTTTCAGTCGATTACGCATACCCTATTGTACCAAGACATAAGGTCGGAGCAATTCAGCAACAGCAAACCAAGTAATTGCAATAATATTGAGCCAAGGTACGGTATAAAACATACCAAAATAGCCGTCAATCAACAGCGCTGCCGGAATAAACCAAACTGCATTTGAGCGGTAAGTAAAAATAAGAGCTGCTGGTATCGCAATTAATAGAAGATTTAACAAAACCGCCAGAAGCGTGACAACGTAGAGTATTACATTGACTAGATAGGATTTCATAATTCAGCTGAAGTGGTAGTTGCTGTGCTGTCTGTGGTAGTTGCTGTTGAACTACTAGTAATAGTGGCATTGAGCTGCTCTATAGTTTCAGCATCAAGTTTTAGACTAGCTCGCAACAGGTCTTGAATAGTTGTTTCAACTGCCTCAGGATTAGCTGGTGTAATAGGTGTCTTACCCACTGCCACATAGTGAATGGAGTTTATTGACTCTTCCATGGTTATGTATCCGTATTGCTCTGGCTGCGACGGTCGATTTTCTACGAAAGAAATGCGGCCAAAGGCACCTGGTTCAATGGTCGGAACATGCACTACGTTATCAACCGAAATTGGTATTCCTTGCGGCACTCTAACTCGCGCCACTCCCCCGCCCAGTCCCTCAACCGGAGCGACTACATTGGCACCACTAATAAATGCTGTTACCTCAAATCCAGGGCTTGTAAACAATTGCACAAATGCGTATTCGGGAGCGGCTTGAACGACACTACCAATTACAGTATCGACACCAAGATATACTGGAGCTCCTACTTGCACTCCATCATTTCTTCCTTGATCAATTTGTAGCAAGTCATATGGCAACCGATTGGGTCTAGCAATAACTGCAGCGGCGATGCGATCTTCAATACTGGCGCCTAGCAGACTTCTTAGCCATGTGTTTTCTTCATACAATCTTTGTTGAGTCAAATTTGAACTCTTGGCTACGGCTAGTTCATTTTCAAGTGATTCTACTTTATCAAGTAATTCGGAGCGATTTCTAAAATAGCTTGGAATACTAGATGGTGATTCTCGCAACCAAGTATCTACGACGTGTACAGGATAAAATACGACTTGACTAATTCCGGTCGCAATTCGCGGCAACAATAGGCACAGAATCAGCAAGACTCTAGCTAGTAGTAGCAAGCGAATGTTGCGCTGTAGTTTAGAATTGTGTCGAGAGCGAGTTTTCATGATCAAGTAAGATTTCTTCGTAGCGTTCTAAGTCCTCGATAACAATCCCAGCTCCTCTAATAACTGCTCGAAGAGGATCCGGCACAACCAAAACAGGAACCTGTAGTGCATGCTCTAACAAGTCTGAGAGACCAGGAATTAAAGCGCCTCCTCCTGAGAGGTAGATTCCCCTTTGCATAATATCAGCCAACACTTCGGGCGGTGTCTCTTCTAATAATGCTCTGACATTCTCTACCATGGTATCAATATGTCTCGCCACAGCATCACGAACGTCACTGTCTGTAATAGCAACTTCGCGCGGCAAGCCAGTTACCATGTCTCGGCCACGCACAACGAGTTCTTTGGCATTTTTTCCTGATGCGATAGTAGTTAGAGTTATTTTGGCTTCTTCGGCAGTTTTTTCTCCGACGTAAACCTTGAACTGATCTCTGATGTAACCAGCAATAGCAGTATTTAAATGATCACCAGCCACTTTAAGGTTTTTGGCAGTGACAATACCGTTTAATGATAAGACTGCAATATCAGTAGTCCCACCACCAATATCGATAATCATGCTCCCAGCTGCTTTATGAATCGGAAGCTTGGCCCCAATAGCAGCTGCCACAGGTTCTTCGATTAAGAATACGTCGCGAGCTCCGGCATTTTTGGCAGCGTCATGAGCAGCTCTCATTTCTACGTTGGTAATACCAGAAGGTACACCAATAAGCATTCGTGGAGCAACTAATGTCCGCATATCAGCTCTTACTTTTCCAATCAAGTACGCCAGCATTTCTTCAGCCACTTCAAAGTCAGAAATGACTCCATCAACTAGTGGTCGAACAACATCGATATGGGCCGGTGTACGTCCCATCATTCCCTTCGCTTCATTACCGACAGCCACTAGTTGGCCAGTCTTTTTATTAATGGCGACGATAGTTGGCTCATTAAGAACAATCCCTTTTCCTTTTACATACACTAAAGTATTGGCAGTTCCTAAATCAATCGCCATATCAGTAGATACAAGCGAAAGTAGGTCGCTAATGTAGCGAGAAATTAACTTCATTTGCTGGCAATTGTACTACGTCTAGAGGCTAAAAACAAAAACTACCAAGATATATCTCCAGTAAAACACTCTTGGAGTTCCTTTTCGTTCATATATTTTACTTCGCCAGTTTTACGCTTCACCACCTCATATACTCCTTCTTCTTTTGTCTTTCTTGAAATTATGACTCGATATGGAATACCCAAAAGATCACTGTCTGCAAATTTTTCACCGGCTCGAGCATCTACTCGATCATCATACAAAACATCAATATTAGCGGTACATAGAGTATTATATTGACCTTCAGCATAATCTCTTACCTCTGTGTCATCTAAATTTAAAGCAACTAAGTGCATTTTAAAGGGTGCCACTGCTTCTGGCCAGACTAACCCTTTGTCGTCGGCAAACTTTTCAGCCAAGACACCCATGAGTCGTGTAATACCAATTCCATACGACCCCATCCAAACTGCCATCTCCTCGCCAGTTTCAGATTTAAACATTAAGCCGATATCGTCAGCTTTTTTTCTTCCAAAATTAAATATGTTACCAACTTCAGCAGTAGTAATTTTTTCAAAATCCTCTTTCTTGGCACCAAGGCTTGCGATAGTCTCGTCATTGAATACTTCTTCGTTGACAGCCAGGCCGTTTTTACGATCTATGTAGCAAACATCTTCCCCGGCATCGCAAATCGTTTGAAATTCGTGACTAAACTCAGTAAACGCACCCCCTGAAGCATGGGTGATGTACGTGTCGTCAGCTAATCCTAGGCGACTAAATATTTTTTTATATGCAGTCTTCATCGCTTCGTAGATTGCCTCATGATCATCTTCTCCAGCAGCAAAAGAGTAGGCGTCTTTCATGAGAAATTCTCGACCGCGCATGATGCCACTTTTAGCTCGCAGCTCATTTCTAAATTTAGTTTGAAATTGATAGACACTAACAGGCAAATCTTTGTAGCTACCGAGATAATTCTTCATCATCGTTCCAATCGGTTCTTCGTGACTCCAGCCCAATCCAACATCACCACCATTTTTGAGTTCTGTTTTAAACCACACATCGACAACATCATCGTCCCACCTCCCGCTCTGTTCCCACAGTTGTTTGTTTTGTAGGGTGGTCATAATTAGCTCTTGGCCACCAATTGCATCCATTTCTTCGCGCACCACTTGCTTGATGTTTTCTAGCACCTTGAGTCCTAAAGGTAAATACGCATACACTCCGGCCATTTCTTTGTGTACGTAACCTGCCCTAATTAATAGCTGGGCGTTTTTTGACTGCTCGTCGCTAGGGATTTCCTTTCTAGTTTTGGTGAATGTCTGCGTTTGCTTCATATTCTATTTATACAGGTAATTTTTACTGACCGCTACTCCTACAGTAATCTCAATATATCGTTATAGGTAACCGCTATCATCAAGAGCATCAAGAGGATAAATCCAATAGTATTAAGAATTCCACTCCACTGAGGTGGGATATCTTTCCCAGTTACAGCTTCAATAAATACAAATAACAACCTTCCGCCATCCAGAGCCGGAAACGGTAGTAGGTTAATAATGGCGAGATTCAATGAAATAAGCGCTGTAAATGACAACACTGCTGTGACTCCAAAGGCTGTTGCATCATCAACCAATCCTACAATTCCCACTGGACCAGCAACGGTGGAAAAGTCACCTTCTCCGACAACAGCATCGCTGAGTAAGGTATACAGTCCGACTGTGATAGCGACCAATCCATCCATTGTCGAAGTCAAACCATCTCTGATAGCAATGTGCCAGGGTCGTGAGACTGTCTCAATTAAAGTCAATGACACTCCCGCAACGTACGTCTCTTGACTATCTTCTAACAGTCCTTGTTCTGGAGTAATAGTAACTTCATTGATAGTTTTGTCATTCGCTGAATACTCGATGGTGAATGCAGCTGGTGATTCATCTTGAATGAATTGACTGAAACTACTCGGAGTAGGGTCAATCAGAGTTTCTCCATTAGCTGAAATACTGACAATCATCGCCCCGACCGGTAGCACTGTTTCGGCAGGACTATCTGGCAACACTTCTGCTACATATAGATTAGCTGCTTCGGTGGCCGCAGATTCAGTAACGGCGGTTGGTACACCAATTATCAAAACTATTGTGAACAGTAGCCATGCTAGCAAAACATTCATCGTCACCCCAGCTATAAGCACCAAGGCTTGCGCCCACTTTGGACGAGCCGAGAACGCCCGGCTCGCGTCTTTGCTAGAACTAGTCTCATTTTGGTTTAATTCACCAGATACAGAGTCGGACTGAACGCCATCCTCTCCATAGATTCGTACAAATCCTCCTATCGGCAGTGCATTAAACGAGTACTCTGTCTCCCCTTTTCTGTATGAAAAAAGTTTAGGGGAAAAACCAATACCAAACTCGTCCACACGCATGCCAGTTTTTTTGGCTACGATAAAATGCCCCCACTCATGCACTAAAACCAGTACAAATAGTATGACGAAAAAAATGACAATTGACATGACAGTTGATTATTACTTCTTGAGTTCTGTTTCCTTTTGCGTGTACAAACTCTCTAACCGCTTATTGGCGGCATCTACTTTTTCTTGTACGGATTCTTTTTGAGCGTATTTTTCATCTTCACTAATATCACCATCCTTTTCTGCCTTTTCAAATGATTTCATAGCCTCATCCCTTGAAGAGCGAACTCCGATTCGAGCTTCTTCTAGCTTACTTTTAGCCAACTTTAATAGTTGCTCACGTCGTTCAGCTGTTAACTCAGGAAAAATAACCCGCAAGCCAGTCGAATCTGAAGACACAGACACCCCAAGATCAGCTTCTCGAATAGCTTCTTCAGCTGCTCCCACAGTCGATGCATCCCAAATACTTACGCGCAAGGTGCGAGCATCTTCTACCCCGATGGTTCCAATTTGTTGCAAGGGCACTCTTGCTCCGTAACTTTCTACTTTGATTTTATCTAGCAAAAGTGGGCTGGCTTGGCCGGTTCTAATTCCAGCGTATTCCTGTTGCAACCACTGTTCTGTTTCTTTTAGTTTCTTATCTATATCTATCTCCATATGATTTATAGTGTACCATCTACTCCTGTTATCTTCGAGGTTCTAAGACTAACGCAAGATGTTCTAATAAATACTTATTTGAAGCCCCTCTGGTAAGCAAAGTTCTCACAATGTATTCAAGTGATGCCAGACGATTACTGTCCATTGACTCTTTTCGTTCATGCAAAAAGTGAAGTAAGCCAGATTTTATTTCTCGTTGCCAGGACATATCTTTGCTCTTTATCGCTTCGTCAATCTGCGTCAGTCTATCAGCTACACTGGCTTCGCAAAATACAGCAAAAGAAGCTTTGGGAACTTCTTCGGTAGTCACCGCCACCTTGTACAACCTTGACTGTAGAGTGGGCAGTAAATAGTAGCCAATTGGTACCACAAATATAAAGCGAGCTCCAGAAGGAGGCTCTTCAGCAATCTTAAGCAAGGCATGTTGAGCTTCTTCGGTAATCGATTCTGTTCGAATCACTATCAGCTGTTCACTCCCTTCACCTGTTGGCTTCCTATGCGCTGCTACAATAAGTTCTCTTACACTACCGATGCCAAGTTGTGTTTCTTTACATTCAATTTGTGGCAGGTCATCAAACTCTGGAAAAGTTTGCCAACTATCTACATTGCTTACTTCAACCAAGAGCGCGTGATGGTCATTCATTGCAGGTATTATCTCACACTCTTGGCTTTTGCAAATCCAAAATGTGACGGATGACACGTCGCAAGTAGTGTTCAAATGTTTCTCCTTGTTCGTAGATTAGGCCCTGCTCATACCGCCAACCATTCATGTAATCAGTGATGCTTTGACGGATTTCTTGGGTCGCCCCCTCAAAACGACCGGCTAGTAGAAGAGGGATTTGCAGCGGTGCAATTTTCTTAAATAATGGATGCTCTCTTCCTTTTGGACCAGTACCAAAGAGACCGCTTTTTTTGAAAATTGGCCATTCTTCTAGAAGCTGTTCAAGCCCTTCATCTACTTCTTTACTTCTCAGTGGATCATCAGTCGGCAGCTGTTCAACCTGTGGTGGTGCAGTTTTGAGTGAAGAACTAATAGGGACACTGCTTTCAGTAGTGGTGTTCTTGAGATCAGCGAGTGAAGAAAGTTTCCTAGCCGGCTGACTCGGACTAGACTCAGGTGATGGGGTTGGAGTGTCGTCTGTCGCTGTGGTGAGTGATGTGTTTTCGTAAGATTCCCATCTAGATTCTACTGGTGGAGTTTTGGTTGATTTTGGAACTGTCGACGGTTCGGGTGTTGTTGGCTCTAGTGGTGATACTGGCACAGGGTCAGGTGTAGCTGTATTGATAGGCACTGGGTTAGCCTCCACAGCTGCTTCTGAATCTGACGCTTTCACCTCAGATGGAGTTGGTGGTACAGGGATTTGAGCTGGTTTTTCTGGAGGTGGAGTAACTGGAGCAGGAGCTGGTGGTGGTGATTGCGATTCTTTGGCAACCGGTTGTGGCACTGCTGGTGGTTGCGACTCAGACTGTGCCGTAGGTGTAGGCGCTGGTGTGGACTGTGTGGTACGAGTTGTATCAACCGCTTCATTCGTATCTTTAGGAGACAACGGCGCTTCTTTATCTTCCAGTAAAGCCTCCACCTGCGAATAGGCTTTTTCCAATCGCTCCATTGCCGCCACTGGAGAAACACCAGTATTAAGTTTTTTCATCGCATCAAGCAGCGAGTTCATGTACTCGCGACCAATTTCATTATCAAGATCTACTAGGTTAACTGGGTTGCCTACTTTTTGATTGATAGCTGACTTGATAGTTCTAATCCGATTTAGATATTCAGCAGACGCTGGTGGTGGTGTTGACTGTGGTTGCTCAGTAGCTGGTTGCGGGCTAGGAGTTGCATTGGGTATCGCGTCAGTTGGAGTTGGTTCTGGAGCTGGTGGTGCAGGGGTTGGAGCAGGTTCTTCTGGTGCTGGGGGAGCTGGAGGTGGAGTGACTGGAGTAGAAACTGGCTCCGGAGCCGGTGGCGGTGCTACTGGCTGTGGCGGTGTAGATTTTACAGGAGTTGTAGGAGTAAAAGTCGGGGCATTTCGAATACTACCAATGACCGGTTGTGGTTTCGCTTGAGTTGGGACTTCTGTCTTGGTTGGGGTTGGAGGTTGTAATTGTAAATCCGCTATTTTTTTCTCGAGCGATAGTTTTACACTCTCATCTCGCCCGCCATTACTATATAAAAAGACTAGGTCTCGCAGTTCATTTTTGTCTTGAGCCGAAGCATCGCTAGTTCGCAGTGCTGCCAGCACTAACATAGTTCCTTTTTCAGAATTCAAATCAAAGACCGACTGCCCATCTGTTGGCAAAGAACTTTTGTTCACCATAATACCTACATCATATCACTTACTAGTAGCCCGATGGCGTAGTTACGCTGAGCTGACTGTGAATTACGTAGTACTTTTCTCTGCTGCCAGACCTTCAATTTCAGCAATCGCTAGTAACTCACTCACTGTCATTGAATCTTCAGCAGCAAGTGTTTCTCGTAGTAACTCTATTAAATCAATCCACTCCACGAACAAACGGTAATCCATCTTCTGTTCAGTCAGCAAGTCTCGAAGTTGTTGTCGCGGTGTAGCTAGTAACTCATCGAGTTCTTGTAAACTCATGCCACCGATAAGCTCATAGAAAATACTCGCTTGCCTGACTTTTAACACTTTGTCTAACTTTGATGGCTCTTCAAAATCTTTGACGATGTATCGCATGTGAGATTCAAAAGCCTTTGGTGAAGAAAAGTGTTCGGTTAACACCGCTTGGTATGGTTCGTAACTTGTAATATCAGCAGTCAAAAACTGTCGTTTATAGGGATTCTGCGATGTTACCACCGGTACTGTTACCGGTGTGTGAGAAGTCTCTTCTAAGACCTCACTGACTACCTCCTCTAGCTCTATAGAAGCAATGGTGTCTCTGGCTAGAGTAAGTTCATTATAAATTTGCTGAATATCACTTACAATTTGCTTTGAAAGTGGTTGTTCTGCTGCTATCAGACTTTGTACAGTATGTAGCTCCTCTTTTAATTTTTGATACATCAAATTAGCGTAGTCTACCCAACGATCTACCTCTTCATCCCCTTCAAATTGAGCCGCCAGCTCTACCACTACGCCATGCATTTGGCCAATATGTTCAAGAAAATTTAAAACACCGGCTTCTGAAGCGAGTGATATTTCTCTAAGAGTGTCTTTAACAGCTGATTCCATACGAGATATTATTACACACCAAGTGGCGGTACTGGAGGGACAGGTTTTTTATAGCGGGCTTGTATTTCAGCCTCTATCTCTACCCGTGAGCGACCATAGCGAGCTAAGCTAGCAGCTTTGAGGGCGGCTACGCGATTAGGATCTGTATCTTTAGGAGCAACGGTATGCATACTAAAAGCTGATGTTGGGATTCCATTAGCCAGCATCCGAACATACGCCTCACGATTTGGAATATTCATTAAATCTGAATCAGTAAACACTGGTGAGTATTGCTGCTCTAAGAACTGTGCGTCCTCAGGTCCAACTCTAAAGGTAGCCATTGATCCGACGTTACCAAAAACTGCATCTTTGATGTCTGGGGACAGTTGGGCAATGAACTGATGGGCTATGGTTAGCCCTAGTTTATACTTTCGAGCTTCAGACAAAATAGCTGAGATAGAATTAGTAGACACATTTTGGAACTCATCCATATGAAGATAAAATGGCGCAAATCTTTTACTCGGGTCATCTACTCGAGATAGTGCTGCCATCAATATTTTTCCAACGAATATCATACCGATTAAATTGGCATTGATTTCTCCAATTCTCCCTTTTGCCAAATTAACCAACAGTATTTTTTTCTCATCCATTATGTGCCGGAAATTGAAAGCACTGTGTTGCTGACCAATGATTGGACGCAGGTAATCATTGGCTGTAAATACATCAAACTTAGACACGATATACGGAACGATGTTTTCCAACGATGCTTCGCCACCAGCTTTGGTGGCTATTTCTTTCCAGAATTGCACCACCACCGGATTGGTAGCTTTGGCCAGCTTTTCACGTCGGAAGCGAGCATCTGAAAACACTCGTGAAATATCCATTAACGTGTTACCACTATCTGGATCCTCCATCACCAGCATAGTTGCGTTGCGGAAGTACTGTTCGAACATTGGTCCCATACTCTCTGGATTTGCACCGTATAATTTTTGAAAGATAGAAAGTAGTTCGTTTACAACAAACGTCTTTTGTTCTGGTTTTTGTGGATCATACTCCAGCATGTTAAGTCCGACTGAAGGATCTAGATTCGAAGGGTCAAAATAAATAACATCCTGCTCACGATGTGGCGGCACTGCCCCTAACACATCGTCAATGTCCGTACCATGTGGATCAATCATACAGACACCATCACCGTGTTCGATGTCTTGAATAATCATATTCTTCATCAAGGTAGTTTTACCGGTACCGGTCTGACCGATAATATAAAAGTGTCGTAACCGATCTTCTTTTGAGATGTATATTTCGCGCTCTACATTACGATGACTATTTACACCAAGCAGAGTTCCTTCTGTTGGCATTGAAGTTGGTGCGGCTGCGCTCTTTGCGCTGGATTGTTTGAATTGTGGCGCAGCCGCACCGCCACTTTCAGGAAAGTGAATCATCGTCGCTAGCTCACTCAATGAGAGCGGTATAGCAGTGTGCCGGTTAAATTCCCTAAATGAGAAAGCTTTTTTTATCTGACGCAGCGAAGTACCTTTAACTCTTTTGAGCTGAATATCGTTACCTTCAAGTTCATCAAACTGGTGGAAAGCAGATTCCAATTCCTTTAAGATTTGTTCGTCTCGACTCTCACTTTTAGTAGAGACCAGTACTCTAATATTTACTTCGACGATATCGCGCGCGATTTTCTTCTTGAATAGTTCGATTGTCTCAGAATGAGTTTTTTTTTCACCAGCATCTTCCTTTTTGTCAGTAGCACTCTTTGAACTAGAAAATAATTCTCCAACTATCTCCTTTACCCCACCGACGAAGGTACTACGTTCGATTGCTTCTTTTGGTGAATGTCCTCGTTCTATATCCTTAATTATATTTTCGTACGTAGCGCGATGATTTGATTTTGGATAGCGAATAACAAATTGTAATGCCGCCCCCTCATCTGCTTGCTCTAATTTTGAGAAGGCATTCAGAATTACCTGTAAAGGATCGGTGGCAAATGACTCGGCAGACTTCAGTGGGTAGATTGGGTGACGGCGCAGGGTTATTTCAGCTGCAGCAACACTTCCAGTCTGACTAAAAATATTGTAATCATGCGGTTGAATAGTTAGCACTGCCTGCGGGAAGATGGACAAGGTCTGCTTTTCAAAAAGCATGACGTATTCGTTTGGAACTGCTATGTAGAAAATGATGTCATACGTTTTGTTATCAACCGCAAGCTCAATCACAAAATGAGTGTTCTCCTTGGCTGAACCTACACTTTCCAGACCTCTCAGCAGCTGCTCCATCATCCCTACCAACATTGGAAGTTCTCGAGCAGCTTCATCAGCCGAAGAAAACTGTGGCAAAGTAACTTCAAAAAGGGTCATGTGGAGTACGTGCCATGGTGGCACATCTTCCTTTAAATCCCCCATCACTGCTCCGGCCCTAATTTTTTCGATTAGCTGCTTGTGAACTTCGTCAATTAAGTACGGATTGTCACTTTTCTCGAGGACCGAAAGCGCATTTTTTATACCTTTATCAAAAGCGAGTGTAACAATCTCTTCTACCGGATCATGCGATATGTTGACTGATTCAGCAGAATGAGACACCTCATGAGTCGGCATTTCATAGTCTTTATTTAAGACTGACTGTGGCGTGAATGAGGCATACTCTCGCATTTCTTTCTGAGATACTTGTTCTAGTTGTTCAGCTCGAGCTTGAGGTTCTTTTTCCAGCACACTTCGCTCTTGCTCAGCAATTCTCTGACGCAAGTATTCTATTTCTTCCTGGGGTGAAGAAAATTGTTTGGGAGTCCCTTCCATTCATTACATTGTACCGTGCAAGTGAAACAAAACCTTGCCCGCTTAACCACAACTGAAGCACTGTGGAAAATTAACTCGAAGCGATAAATTAATGCGAGTTCGAGGCACATAGACATGCTGTGGTACCAAATACCAAACGCTAGAGAATCTTGTAGATTCTCGACGTTGAGCAAAATCCTTCGATGTTATAAATTTTTGCAATTTCCAGGCGTGCAAGGAAATTATTATGAGACGTATTTACTATACGGTGAATAATAATTTGCCGCAGCGCAACAAAGAAATTGCTTAATTTATCGCTTCGAGAGGACGGCGCGTTTATATACACCTAAATGTTCGAGCGCAATCCCAGTACCATTAGCGACACAAAATAGCGCTTGATCAGCCAACATCGCCTTTACTCCTGTTCGACGCTTTACTAATTCTGGAAAATTCCGTAACTGCGACGTTCCGCCAGTCATAATTATTCCTCCGTCGATAATGTCTGCCGCTAATTCTGGTGGAGTTTGCTGGAACACTTCTTTGATGGCTTGGACCATTTCTTTCAATTCTTGCCCGATCGCCTTTACCACTTCGTTACTTTTGATTTCCGTTGTTCGAGGTAAACCGCTCACTACATCACGACCCTTAATTTCCATACTCAACTCTTCCTCCAAACGCAATGCTGAACCGATAGTAATTTTTATTTCTTCGGCAGTTTTTTCACCAATCGATAGGTTGCGAGTCTTTTTTACATAATCAATGATAGCGGCATCAATACTATTTCCAGCACACTTAACTGAGTTAGCCGCTACAATCCCTCCGAGAGAAATTACCGCCACATCAATAGTTCCTCCTCCAATATCGACAATCATATGGCCTTGTGGTTCATAGATTGGTACTCCCGCTCCAATCGCTGCCAGGATTGGTTCTTTAACTACGTACGCATTTTTGGCTCCAGCTTTGATTGTGGCTTCAACCACTGCCCTACGCTCGGTTGAAGTTACGCCGGCTGGAACCGAGACCATTACATCAGGTCTAAACAATGAGTATTTGTTGAGCGCTTTTCGCAAGAAGTACTTCAACATTGCTTCAGTGACTCGGTAGTCAGCAATTACACCTGAGCGTAGTGGACGATATGCCCGAATATTTTCTGGGGTTCGACCAATCATGAGCTTGGCCTCGCTTCCCACCGCCAACACTTTGTTATCATCCGAAATAGCTACTACCGATGGTTCATTGAGCACAATTCCTTGCCCAGGAACAAACACAAGTATATTGGTAGTACCAAGGTCAATCCCGATTTTTGGAGTTAAGTTAGGCCACATACAGAATTTCTCTATACTACCGTATTCAGGTAAATCCACAATAATTTACTATAGTAAGCCATATTTAAAGTGAATCTCCAGCATCTGTTATACTAGCCAGCGCATATGGATAAGCCAATCGTAAACATCGAAGTACAAGGTGGTAAAAAGTTACACGGTCAGATTAGAACCAATACCAGTAAAAATGGCGCTGTTGGTCTATTGTGTGCCTCACTACTCAATTCAGGCACAACCACTCTACATCGCGTACCTAAGATTGAAGAGGTGCATCGTATTATTGAAGTCCTGCAAAGCATTGGTGTAGAAATCCAATGGAATGATTCGACCCTCTCTATCACCCCACCAACCACTTTTGCACTAGATAATATTAATATTGGAGCGGCCAGGATGACACGTAGTATTGTCATGTTTATTGGTCCGCTCATTCACCATCTAGCAAAATTTTCGCTCCCTCAATCAGGTGGATGTAAATTAGGTAGTCGCACTGTCCGGCCGCACTTTTATGCCTTAGAGCCATTCGGCGTCGATATCATCACTACCGAAGAAACGTTTGAAATTAAGACTCATAGAAAAGCCCCGACCGAAATTATTCTTTACGAAAGTGGCGACACAGTCACTGAAAATGTTTTATTTGCGGCTGCTGCCAGAGCAGAAACTACTGTTATCAAATACGCCAGTGCCAACTACATGGTGCAAGAAGTATGCTTTTTCTTACAACAACTAGGAGTAAGGATTGAAGGTATTGGCACCACCACCTTAACAGTAACTGGCTTGGAGGAAATCAATACTGATGTTGAATACACCTTGGCCGAAGATCCAACTGACACTATGTTCTTCCTAGCTGCTGCAGTAGTAACATCATCAGACATCACTATCACCCACTGTCCGATTGATTTCTTGGAACTAGAGTTACTAAAATTAGAAAAGATGGGCTTGCAATATAAAAAGTCAGAACCTTATCTAAGTGGTAATAATCATACTCGCCTTGTCGATATTACTACCTCATCTTCAAAATTAGTTTCGCTACACGAAAAAGTCTACGCCAGGCCATACCCTGGACTCAATATCGACAACTTACCCTTTTTTGCGGTTATTGCTACCCAAGCCGATGGACAAACTCTCATTCATGACTGGGTGTATGAAAAAAGAGCTATTTACTTTACTGAACTAGACAAGCTGGGTGCTGAAACAGTTTTGGCTGACCCACATCGAATTTTTATTACTGGACCAACCAAACTTCGCCCGGCCGAACTAATTTGTCCCCCAGCTCTGCGACCTGCTACCATTCTCTTAATTGCTATGCTGGGTGCTGAAGGACATTCAGTTCTACGCAATATCTACAGCATCAATCGAGGCTATGAGAACCTCGTTGCTCGCCTTCAATCACTCGGTGCCAGCATTTCATATCTTGAATAGGTATTGTTGCCTTCTGCAATGATTCTTATGCCAAAATACTAGAAATTGGCACCGCAGAGCCAGATTTACTATAATGTTCAACCATGCAGGTAATTCAGGTCACTCCACTCATTCGCGGCACCCAACTAGAAACCTTGTCTTACTTTTCCAGTATCCCGTATGAAATTGGTAGCTTGCTCACTATCCCCATTCGCCGCAAGAACCAGTTTGGAATAGTCACTGAATGCAAGCCAGTCAGTGAGAAAAAAACTGACCTTAAATCCGCTCATTACCGATTACGCAAACTTCCCGTGCAAAAAAATCCACCGCTAGTTCCGGCGGACTTGAGAGACACAGCTGCTCGGTTGTCAGCTATATACCCGGTCAGTCCTGGAGCCATAATGTATTCGTTACTACCACCTGACATCAGAAACGGGGGTAGAATATTTACACCAGTCGAACCATCTGCAATCAACATGGACGGTACTCCGCAGATTTTGACTGCTCGTATTGATGAACGCTTTCTTCGTTATCAAAGCCAGATTAGAAGCACATTTGCACAAAAGGGTTCTATTCTTTTTGTAGTGCCTACTGCCACCGACGTCATACACGCTGCTAAATCTCTATCTGTAGGTATCGAAGATCGTGTAGTCACTATCTCTAATATCCAAAGCAAAAAACGCCACGACAAACAGCTTAAGACATTGCTGACAGCCAGTAATCCAGTCTTGATTGTGACCACCCCTTCCTTTGCCTACGTAGAGCGAGCTGATATCGCCACCATCATTGTCGAGCAGTCAGCCAGTCCCCAATATAATAGTCGCACCAGGCCATATCTCAACCAGGTAGAAGCACTCAAGCTATATGCCACTGTACGTAAGTGCCAAATCATTTTAGGTGACACAGTCCCTAGCACTGAGGATGAGGTAGAGCGGCGACAAGATAAATACACCACCTATAGTGAAGAGGTAAAAAGGATGGTTTTCCCTGCTCCGCTAACGTTGATTCAACAGTCGGACAAGCCGCAAGTGGAAGTTCCGTTTTCTCTTTTTTCACCACGCTTAACCAGTACCATTTTGCGCACACTAGAAGGCAATGGACATGTATTTCTCTATGCAGCCAGACGAGGCCTGGCGCCAGTAGTGGCTTGCATTGATTGCGGATATATCTTTCGCTGTCCTGACTCTCGGTCACCATACTCACTCATGAAAACCAACAAAAACGGAGAGGAAAAGCGTTGGTTTGTATCAAGCACATCTGGAAGAAAGGTTCCAGCCGCAGACGTCTGCCCTGACTGCGGTTCATGGCGGCTACGAGAGCGCGGCATCGGCATCCAACACATAGCCGATGAATGGCAAGCTAGCCATCCCGATACACCAATTACTATCTTGGATAGTACAACAGCTACTACTCCGAAAAAAGCTGAAAAGTTGGCCGAATCCTTTTATAAACAGAAGTCAGGAATCTTGATCGGCACTCAGATGGCGCTGCCATATTTATTCCGCGGAGTTGATGTGAGCGCAGTCGTATCACTTGATGCCGCTCGTAGTACTCCTAGTTGGAAAGCAGATGCGCATCTATTCCGATTACTCATGCGATTGCGGGAAATCTCTGAAAAAGAGGTCTTGGCACAAACTCGAAGCGAACCTGATACTTTTATTGACCATGCGGCTCGAGGTGCCATAGAAAAATTTTACGATGAAGAGATAGGGCTACGCCAATTGCTAGGGTATCCGCCGTTTTCTCGCTTTGTCCTTTTGTCATGGTCAGGCAACAAAACAACCATCCAAAAGGCTGATACTCAACTCAAACCTTTTTTAGACAGTTTAGATCTTGAGTCTTATACCAACCCACATTCGAATGAACAAAAAGTCCTTCGTCACGCGCTTATAAAAATTAGTACCGATGAACAGGAAAAATATTCTGCGATACTTACTCGGGTAAAACAGCTCCCACCGTACGTCAAAATTGAAATTGACCCCGAACGAATAGTGTAAAGTAGACCTTTTTTTGCTATAGTCCACATTATGAAAAAGCTAGTTTCTCAAGATCATCCAGCGCTACATACTATATCTGAAGAGCTAAGTCAGGAAGATTTTTCTAACGGTACTGTATCTAAATTATTAAAGGGTCTACGGACAGCAATCAAAGATTACAATGTCGATGGCTTTGCAGCCGTCGCTATTGCTGCTCCTCAAGTAGGAGTAGCGAAAAGAATGTTTCTAATTGAGGACCAAAGTGATAGTAAGGAAGAACGATTTCCGACACTAGTAGCTATCAATCCAAAAATTGTCAAAACGTCGAAGAAAACTCACGAGGTTGGTGAAGGCTGCTTATCAGTACCTTCTCACTATGGATTAGTAAGACGCCACACTAATGTAACTCTTAGAGCACTAGACGAAAATGGCCAAGAATACACCCGCGGAGCTGGAGGCTTGCTGGCACAAATTATTCAACATGAGTGTGACCACCTAGATGGAATTCTCTTTATTGACCGCGCCGAAAAGACATGGCCAGTTGATAAAAAGCCACAAGATTTACATGAAGCAACCGAATAAAATTGTTTTCTTTGGAGGTGAACCGCTAGGTGTGCCGACACTGGAAGTACTGCTAGAAGTGGGTATCAAACCTGATTTGATTGTGTGTAGCCCAGATAGACCAACTGGTCGTGGTCTAAAAATGACCGCACCCGCTGTAAAAATCTGGGGAGAAAAACATTCCGTACCAACACTGCAACCTACATCTTATAAAAATCCTGAAGATGTCATTGAACTCTCTCAATCAGATTGGGATTTATTTATAGTAGTGGCATACAACTCGATACTGCCAAGCTGGCTTATTACCCTTCCTCGTCATGGAACGATAAATGTTCACCCTTCCCTACTTCCAAAATTACGTGGACCGAGCCCAATCAGAACAGCTATTCTCGACAACACTCCAGAGTACGTCGGAGTAAGTATTATGCTGATGGATGAAAAAATGGATCATGGTCCATTACTAGCACAAGAAAAATTCGATATCACAAAGCTGTGGCCACTTACAGGTCCAGCACTAGATTCGTTACTGGCAAAGGCAGGCGCTACGCTACTGACTGAGACTATACCGCAGTGGCTCAGTGGAGACATTCTTCCAGTGGAACAAGAGCACGAGTCGGCCACCTACACTAAAAAATTCCAAAAACCAAACAACCAAATAGATATTAATCCTTATAAATTACCCACGGGAGACGAAGCCGTTAACACGTTGCACAAAATATACGCCTGGGCTGGTATTGGTGATGCCTTTTTTGTTTACAACGATACTCGGGTAAAAGTAAAATCCGCTACCCTTACAGATAACGGACAATTACTTATAGAGAGAGTGGTGCCGGCCGGCAAATCGGAAATGGAATTTGACTCCTACTTGGCCGGTACTAACGGCGGGTAAAGTTACTTTTTATTTTTCTAGCTGCTTTCATGAAGCGTGATTTACGCTTGCCCTTGGCACGCCGTAATTCTTTATCCAGCTCATTTCGAACTTCATCAATCGCTTTTTCAAAATTACTTTCAATCGCTTCGGCTCGATACATAGTTCCGTCAATAGTGGCGTTTACCTCCACTCGATAAATATCTCCTGAGCTTTGCGGAGCGACTTTTTCAAATTCTACTTCGCATAGTACAGAAGACCCATCGTCTATGAATTTTTGAAGGATTATTAATTTCTGCTCCATCATTGGAGTCAATTTCTTGGCTTCTTCGTTATCGTTGTATTTATAGGTGAAATTTACCATAGCAAACTAAGTTAACGACTAATAGGTGTTAGCAGGGCGATAAGACTACCCTTCGCAAGATTCACACGTCGAACCTCCAACATGCACCCGTGGTTTGGTGGCTGTAGAATCTCCAGTATTAGCGTAGTTTGTGCGGAGGTAATCAATAATGTCACTTGATTCGTACATGGTGGTATCTTTTTCTGTGTCTACCAAAAACGGTACTTGTTGCTGACCACCCTTTTCCAGCAACTCTTCGCGAGCGGTCTCGTCTTCGCTAATGTCTTTTGTCTCGAGATCAATCTTTAAATTATCAACCATTTGTAGGACTCGTTGGCAGAATGGACAACCTTCTTTGATATATAGGGTAAGCATAATGAGCAATTTTATTGGTTAACATTCCTATTATACTACGCTTGATGATAGATGTGAAAATTCAGTACTTTTTTATCCAATATGTGCCTTCAACATTTTAAGATTTCGATTGTTTACCTTGAAGAAGAAGTCAAAAATGTCTCCAATTACCGGAATAGACCCTATAAAGACGTCAATTAGAACATTTATCAGCATGCGACTGACAAGATGGCTTGAAGCACCAGCCCGATACGCTTCTACTACCAGATAGACAGAAACCAACCCTCCTACCGTATCACCAGCCACCGGCAATAAACCAATCAGCCCATCCAACCCAAAAGAAAATCCAAGTATAGAAAATCGAGAGTCCATTATATTTGCAATTGATTCTATTCTTTTCAGAGATGTTTCGTTGATTGCCATAATCTTCATTATTTTTTAATTGTATAGTCTAATAAATAAAGTTAAAAGGTATAAATGTTTGAGTAGTCGCTATCACAGCTGCATATCCAATAATCGACAACCCTAAAGCGACCACTGCTATTAATATATGAGACTTTTTACGGCGATACACTGCCGCATGATTGGGGTTGGTGGTGATATCAAGCACATCGTCACCCAGATAAATTGAGAAATAGGTGCCAATCACAGAAAAAATAATTATTCCCCACAGCGGCCATGGGGTGGTCAGAATATCGTAAAACAATACCAGCAATGGCGTGGTGGTATATATTTCTGGCGATACAACAAAAGCTACTGCGGTGAAGATTATCGCTAAACCCCAGACGAGGATTTCAGCGTAGGCCATTTTTATCCCTGTTACCAATCGGATTGGAAAGTCTAGCAAAATCGCGGCGTCAGCAATCGGAGTACAAAACACAAAGAACGCCCAAGTAAGAGCTGTGACCAAGACTCCGTCTTCTACACCATACTGAGCCACCGAAAAAGCGAAGTACCCTAGCACTATCAGCAAGATAATAAAAAACTTCTTGATTCCACCTCGACGCTTTTTGGAATGCATATCAAAATTATACCGTCTTTACTTTTTAATTAGCGTTCTCTAGTGGAGAACATATATAACAAAACCGGCGCCTAGGCGCCGGTTTTGTGTTTGACTTAGATTTTGCTTACTTGAACCGCATTAGGACCTTTTGGACCTTCTCCGACTTCAAATGAAACTTCGTCTCCTTCTTGTAGTGAATCGTAGTCGATTCCTACTAGTTCGTTGGCGTGGAAGAAAAGATCTTTCTCTTCCCCGTCGCGACTGATGAAGCCGAAGCCTTTGTCAGTCAAACGAGCAATTTTTCCTGTTTGCATCTTTGGAACTTAAAACTAAATAATCTTGTAGCCGAAGCTACCACTCAAACCACCTAGATTATCTTGTTAAGATCCCCCTTTGTGAAATTTGATTGCCCGCATAATATAACAGGTTCGTTGTAAAGTAAAGATTTTTATTCCTTTACTCTTACATTTTAGGGCTACTAAGTGACTATTCCTCGGTTTCTTCCGCAGCTTCTTCTTCGCCACCCTCGTTCTTTTGATCAACCAATTCTGGTTCTGATACTTCTTCAGCTGGCTCTGGCTCTTCTTCCGCAGCAGGTTCTGATGCATTTACCACTACCGTTTCTGGATCATCAGTAATCTTGATAGTTGAAGGAACGGTCAGATCTTTTACTCTTATTGTGTCACCTACTTCTTTCAACAAAGTCATATCGACCTCAATCTCCTGGATGAGATCTTTTGGACGACAAGTAATACTTACAGTATCTAATACTTGGTTTATTACAGCGTCTTGTTTGGCAGCCGGTGCTTCACCAGCAAGTGTGAGTGGGATATCTGCTTCCATTTCTACCCCACGTTCAAGTGCATGAAATTCGACGTGATGCACTTCACTGGTAACCGGTGCCAAATCAACATATTGAATTGTTACCTCAACTGGCTCATCCAGCCCTTCAAGGGTGATGATGCTGTTTTGACCCGCTTCTGCATACAGTTTTTTAAACTCACGTAAATCGAACTGCAATGGTACAGATTCCATCTTTCCCGACGAAACTACTCCCATGCACAGACTGTCGTCTTTAAGTTTATCTTCTCTTTTTTCTACTTTAAATGTATAGCTCATAGGCTGAATATAGCATAAATACAGCGTTTTATAAATAAAAGAAAAAACCGGTAGATTCTTTCTATATCGGCCGTAGCAGGCCGATATAGAAAGAATCATCATCCGGTTTGAGTCAGGCCCAATTGCCCAACAAAGGTGCTACACATGAAAAAACTAAATACTACTTATAGTATACACGAATTGTACTTTTTGTCAAGTATATTGCTCCTTACGATATGATGTTGACCTAATTTTTAATAAATGGAATGAATATAAAAATGGAAATACTCTTGTGGTGCGAACTTTTTTATGTAAATGAAAAAAGCCACACGCGGGGAAAGAATTCAACAATGTCTTCCCCCTATGTGTGACGTGCGGCTCGGTTAACCTAAATCGAACCAGTGGCATGGTCTTGATATGAAAGGTGTGTGCTGATTAAGTTTTTCCAACACGATCTCAGCGATTTCCACCTGCTTACAGCAGGCGACCAGTTGCGGCTCAACAGTAAACATCGCGCGAATAGCGTGATCTTCCAATTCTTCCATTGTAATGTTGAGAATACCAGCGATTTCTTCTGCGCGTGCGGTTATCAGAGTTAGCTTTTCATCACTAAAGCAATTGCACACGGAAAGTAAGATCTTTACCTCCTTTGGCTTCTGCAGAGTCCGTTTCTCCTTTGCACCAGTCTTAGCTTCAACCAGTTGGTCATCCATTCAACCCTCCTTAAGAACAATTTATAAATTTAATTTATAATAAAAAACAGATTGTGTCAACTAATACACTTGGTTTCAGCTCCGCTTGTGGGATGATGTTTGAATTTTTATTACGTTAAATTCAGAATGATTTTTTCAAAATCATTATATTTCTTTAATTCCTTTGCAAGCAACTCCCGTTCTTCATCAATCCATTTTTGAGTATCATCCCCTTCAGTCCACCACGGCTTTTTTCGCAACCTTTCAGACAAATCTGCATCAGAAGTCTCTAGAACAACGATTTTATGTTTAGCATCTGGAAATCTAGTCTTTAGCGCCTCTACTCTACCCGCCTCGGAATCTGTAAATTGCCATTTGATTAGCACAACATCATTGTTTCTTAGTAAATTCTTGACTTCTTCAATTATCTCGGTTCGTTTCTGTAGAATTGGATCATTATCGAAGTGACCAATATTTTCTATACTTGATTTGGCGAAAGCTATCTTCTTATCGTGGTACTCGAATTTATCGGCGTGTTTGCCTTCTTCTACTATTCCGTTTATATAAGTTTCTTTCCCAGAGGCACTAGTACCAAACACCCACACTACTTCTTTTTCCATTTTCTGAGTATAACAAAAAAACTCGACAGGATTCGAACTTTAATGTGTTGTTATATCTAGCTAAAATCGTTTGCTCCGCGAGTAGGATTCGAACCTACGACCTGCCGGTTAACAGCCGGATGCTCTACCGCTGAGCTATCGCGGAATATATTTAATTGTAATTTTTCCAGATAACTCCGTACAATCTTCATGTGAGCATCCGGCTACGCCGGACTTCTTACAGAAGCTGTTCAGGTTGTCGCTCTTGCGAGCTGGCAACCTCTTGCGAAAGTCTCCCAGACTTTCTCACTCTACCGCTCCGCTATCTTAGAAAATATTTACTCGTCAAAACGAGTGCAGGCATTGTACCGGTTTTGAGAATAAATTCAATATGTTAGTTATCTCGCTTTTCGAAAGTTTCTTTTTTGGCCGCTTGCCAGCGGCGGTAGCAAAAGTAGCCAAGTAATCCGACAAACACAACTGCCACAATAATGTCTTCCATACTAGCTCAATTTAACAGCGGTACCATAGGCTAGTATCTCGGCGGCACCAGTGGTGACCATAGCAGTAGTAATTCTAACGTTTACAATAGCGTCAGCCCCGAGTTTCTCGGCATCTTCTTGCATACGTTGCAGCGCTTGTTCTCGAGCATAGGCCTGTAGCTTGGTGTACTCACTTATTTCGCCGCCAATCAAATGTTTGATTACTGCAGTAATATCGCGTCCGACGTTTCGTGAACGTACAGTACTCCCTCGCACAATACCGAGCACTTCAGTGACTTCACGGTTAGGAATAGTTTCAGTGGTGGTGGTTATCATATTTTATTTACTTATCTTACTTTCATTATAATAAAGAACTAAGCTCATTGCCAAAGAATGACAAGATGAGCGCTAACGTAACATCGCCTAGTATAAGGGCTGGTAGGACCAGCTTGGCTTTTTCTCCGCTTAACCCAAGAGAAATAGTGACTGGATCATTCGGTAGCGGTGTAAAGCCAATATAGAGATAGATAAATAAGAACTTAAGACGATCTGAGTGTGTAGAGAGCCAATGTTTAACTTGAGTGATTTTATTTTTTAACCAGCCGTCTGAAAGCGTCTGGTGTCCGCGACGACTGACTAAAAAGTATGCACTATCCCCGACCGAAGTACCCAATCCAGCTAATATTCCAACCAATAAAGGGTCGGCTCCACCGCTCACGAAAGTTAAGATACTAGCTGTGTAGGAAACGCCGCCGATAAGGGTCATGCCGCCCACCAGAGCAATTACAAACATCACTACGTAGGTATTTTCTACTCCGATAAAACTAACAATCCTGTCTGTACCCACAGAGTAAGTTAGTAGAGCTAGCCCTAACAACAACAAAATTCCTATCGTTAGTTCAATCTTGTGTTTTCTCGAGGTAGTCATAAGCTAACCCTAACATAGAGATTTTAGCGTGAGAATTATTTATTTTTCAGTACAATACGTGCATGCCTGAACTACCAGAAGTAGAAACCGTCCGACTACAACTACTAAAATCAGTGGTGGGTAAAACCATTGTCGCAGTAGAGGTGCTGCATGATAAAACAGTTGTCAATGATGAAAAATTTGAAGAGAAGCTTACTGGCCTGACTATCGAAGATATTGACCGAGTTGGTAAATTATTAATCTTTTCTTTTACTGGACAGGATGACACCTATTTACTAGCTCATCTTAAAATGACTGGGCAGTTTTTTGTGGTTGATGAGAGTGGCGAGGTATCTGGAGGCGGTCATTCCATGAGTGAATCTTCAATTGAACTGCCTCATAAGCACACGAGGGTAATTTTTTATCTATCAGATGATACTACCTTATACTTCAACGACATGCGTTTGTTTGGCTATACCAAACTGGCCACTAAAGAGCAGGTGACAAAAGCCAAGGCTAGCTTTGGACCGGAACCAATTGATAATAACTTTGATGCCGAATGGTTTAGTGAAAAACTACGGCGTCGAAAAACCCCAATTAAAGCCGCTCTCCTAAACCAATCATTTGTGGCCGGTCTGGGTAATATCTATGTAGACGAAGCTTTGTGGCGGACCAAGATTCGTCCCACCAGACGCGCTGACCGAGTCACTAAAGCCGAAGCTAGAGAGTTAGCTAAAGCGGCTGGAGACGTCATGAATGAAAGTATTGAAGTTGGTGGTACCACTTTTCGACACTTCAAAGACACTGGTGGTGAGAACGGAAACTTTACCGACTATTTACAAGTATTTGGTCAGCAAGGTAAAGCTTGTAGTCGCTGCGGCACTATCATTAAGAAGATTCGTTGCGCTGGTCGTGGCACTCATTACTGTCCAGGCTGTCAAAAGTGAGTTGTTATACTACTAATATGGAAGTGAAGATTGAACCATCGTGGGGCGCTGTACTGGCAGACGAGTTTGAGAAAGACTATTTTAAGGAGCTCAGTTCGACTGTTCGCGAAGCGTATCTAAAGCAAACCGTCTACCCTCCACCCAAGTATGTATTTAATGCTTTCGACCTTACTCCGTTTAACGAGGTAAAAGTGGTTATTTTGGGACAAGATCCTTATCACGGACCCAATCAAGCCCACGGCCTATCTTTCTCAGTCGCCGACGGAGTACGAATACCACCTTCACTGCAAAATATCTATAAAGAAATCAAAGCTGATATCGGGTCAGATATCCCTATTTCGGGCAATCTTGAGCGTTGGGCCAAGCAAGGCGTCTTACTCCTTAACGCTACATTGACAGTAGAAGCCAATAAGGCAGGGTCTCACCAAGGTAAGGGGTGGGAGCAATTTACTGATACTGTAATTCAAACTATATCTGACCAGAAAGAACATGTGGTGTTTATCTTGTGGGGCAATTTTGCTCGCTCAAAAGCCTCACTAATTGATGAGTCGAAGCACTTGATTCTTGAGTCACCGCATCCGTCTCCTTTTTCAGCTAACAATGGTTTCTTTGGCTCCAAGCCATTTAGCAAAACTAATGAATATCTGAAAAAGTACAATCTCGAGCCAATTAAGTGGTGAAGATGGCCGATATAGCGTATTCTCAGTGTATGGAAAAAGTAAAAAAATATATTGACCCGTACATTCTGGCTCTCGGTTTTGTAGCCGGCTTCACCTTGCTGGCTATGACTATTGGCCATTCTCATCATGCGCCAGAGCATACCCATACAGACCACGACACGATGAAAGAGATGTCTAATTAAAATCTTTAATAAAATCGCCGCGGGCTCATGAGCCCGCGGCGATTTATTTATATACTTAATTATATGATTAAATATATATTTATTTTTGTGAAGCTAGTGCAACTGGACCCATTTTAAGAAGCTTCTTCTCTAGCGACAATCATCGCCTTCACCCGCATAGTCGACACCACAGCATCACGTTGTCGTTCATCTAGCTGCATAGTAATGAACTTGATGGTTTCTTCTAGATTAGGAATACGAACATTCTCGAGAGCCGATACTCGGCGGCGGGTTTTTTCGATTTCTTCAGCCAAGTTCTCGGCAGTCTTCTCTAGCTCAGCCAAGCGAAGGATGTCGGTGAAGACTTCGTCAAACTTAATCATGGCGTTATCGAGGTCTCCAGTGGTCTCTAGCAAGCCATAAGAAAATGCACTACCTTCTTTTTCGACGGTAAACTCCGGGATTTTGACCGACATAACACTAGCAATCTTGACTCCCAGTTCAATCTTAGCGCTTGGTGCCATAAAGGCTGCTTCTAGCGCGTGCGAGCCGGTCATTCCGCTGGCTCGAGCGTATGAGTCAAATGCTGACCCAAGCCGTGACTCAACTGATTCTCGTAGTTCCTTGGCTTCGTAAATAACCCCCATGAACTTCTTCACGAGGCCGTCTCGTTTGTCTTTGAGCAACTTGTGACCTTTCTTAGCCACCTTGAGCTCTTTTTTGAGACCAAGGAGGGCAATTCGAGTCGGATTTACTTTCAGTATCGCCATAATAAAATTTATGCAGTACTTTCTTCAGTTACATCAGCAATTGGCTTTGGCATCCATGTATCAATCTCTTCAGCTTTGACACGCTTGAGTGATTCACGAGGCAGCATAGCCAGTAGTTTCCAACCAATATCAAGTGACTCTTCTACAGAGCGGTTTTCGTACTCTCCTTGCCCCACGAACTCTCGCTCGAAAGCGTCAGCAAACTTAAGGTGGGCACGGTCTGAGTCATCAAGGGATGCTTCACCCAGCACCACAGCGAGCTCTCGCACTTCTTTACCTACCGCGTAAGAAGCGAAGAGTTGGTCTTTGAGGTTTTTATGATCATCTCGAGTCTTCCCTTCGCCGACTCCAGCTGCCCATAATCGTGACAGTGAACCCTGCACATCTACTGGTGGAAAGATACCTTTTCGGTATAGCTCTCGTGAGATAACGAACTGCCCTTCGGTAATGTAGCCAGTCAGGTCTGGTACTGGGTGGGTTTTATCATCATCCGGCATAGTAAGGATTGGGATTTGGGTAATGGTTCCCTCTTTACCTTTGATGCGACCAGCTCGTTCGTAGATAGTAGATAAGTCAGTGTAGAGATAGCCTGGGTACCCACGACGCCCTGGCACTTCTTTACGAGCTGAAGACACCTCACGCAACGCTTCACAGTAGTTGGTAAGGTCAGTTAGAATCACGAGGACGTGCTTCCCTTTTTCGAACGCTAGATATTCAGCAGTAGTCAGCGCCATCCGTGGTGTTGATACTCGCTCTACTACTGGGTCAGCCGCAGTGTTGATAAATAATACTGAGCGTTCCAGCGCTCCTGCTTCTTCGAATTCGCGCCGGAAGTATTCGGCTTCTTCGAACGAAACTCCGAGTGTAGCGAACACAATCGCGAATTCGCCGCCATCTTTTACTGATGCTTGGCGAGCAATTTGTGCCGCCAATCGAGCGTGCGGTAGTCCTGCTCCAGAGAAGATTGGCAGCTTTTGCCCACGTACCAATGTGTTCATGACGTCGATAGAACCAATTCCGGTTTGGATAAAGTCATTTGGGAACTGTCGTGAGTACGGATTGATTGGTTCTCCAGCAATATCACGTCGTTCTTCAGCGACAATTTCTGGTCCGCCGTCTGCGACTTCACCAGCCCCGTTAAAGACTCGACCTAACATGTCTTCTGATACGCCAAGTTTCAGTGTCTCTCCTTTAAAGCGAGCGCGAGTGTTGTCAGCCGTCATACCAGCAGTGGTATCAAACATCTGTACCACCGCCCTATCCTTTGAGGTGTCCAGCACTTTTCCAAAGCGAGGCTTGGCTTCACCTGGGACATTTACTTCGACTAGCTCTTCGTATTGAGCACCGCTTACTCCTTCGACTACTACCAGTGGTCCGGCAATAGAAGATATTGTTTTGTATTCTTTTTGACTCATAGATATTTATTAATTAGCCAAAGCACTAATGTCGTTTGTGACACGCTCTTGGAACTGCTGATAATCTTCGATTTTCCAATCTAATTTTTCTTTTAGAGCTGGTACTTCGCGACGAATCTCGAGATTGGTAAAGGTTGAGAATTCAAACTCATCCGTATCAACCACATTCTTTCCTGCTTCGTAGAAAGTAATGATTGATTTGAGAATACCGTATTGTCTATCTAGTGACGTATAAGCATCATCTGGATCAAAAGCATTTTGGAACAGGAAGTCCTCTCGAATCATTCGAGCTACATCCAATGTTAATCGGTCTGCGTTAGACAATGATTCCATACCTACCAACCGAACAATCTCTAGCAGTTTTGATTCTTCCTCAAGTAGAGTCATCGCGGTGCTTCGAATAAACGCGAAGTCTGGTGCAATTTGTTCTTTCCAGAACTTTTCAAAGTTTGGCGCGTACAATGAGTATGAAGTCAGCCAGTTGATAGATGGGAAGTGTTTTTTGTACGCCAATCCAGCATCAAGTGACCAGAAGGTCTTGGTTACACGTAAAGTAGCCTGCGATACTGGCTCAGAAAGGTCTCCTCCTGGAGGTGACACGGCTCCAATAACAGTCAGTGACCCGGTTCTTCCTTCGCTACCTAGAGTCGTAACCATTCCGGCTCGTTCATAGAATTCTGCCGTTCGAGAAGACAGGTAGGCTGGATAGCCTTCTTCCCCTGGCATTTCTTCAAGACGTCCAGAAATTTCACGCATCGCCTCTGCCCAGCGTGAGGTTGAGTCAGCCATGAGAGCGACGTTGTAACCCATATCACGGTAGTACTCAGCAATTGTGATGCCGGTATATACCGACGCTTCACGAGCAGCCACTGGCATGTTTGAGGTGTTGGCGATAAGAATAGTTCGCTTCATCAATGGTTCGCCAGTGTTAGGATCCTTCAAATGTGGGAATTCATCGAGTACTTCAGTCATTTCGTTTCCGCGCTCACCACAACCGATGTACACGATAATCTCCGCATCACAGTACTTAGCGATTGACTGCTGAGTGACGGTCTTTCCAGCACCAAACGGTCCAGGAATACAACCGGCGCCACCCTTCGCAATTGGGAATAATGTGTCGATAGACCGACCGCCAGTTCGCAGTGGTTCATTCGGGAAGATTTTTCCGGCTTTTGGCCTGGCGACTCGAATTGGCCAGTACTGCAACATTGCCACCACTTGTTCACCGCTTTCAGTCTTTAGCTTAGCTACAGTATCAGCCACGGTAAATTCTCCGCTTTCGATACTAGTTACTTCACCACTCATATCTGGTGGCACCATAATCTTGTGAGAGATTAAGGTTGTCTCTTGTACTTCACCCAGCACATCGCCAGCCGTGACCATATCACCCACTTTCACCACTGGTGAGAACTTCCACTTCTTTTCCATATCAAGCGGCGCTGCCTCAATACCACGCTTGATGTAGTAGTTACCAGCTACTTCTTCAATTTTCTTGAGTGGTCGTTGGACGCCGTCATAAATAGACTCCAACAACCCAGGTGCGAGAGCGACTGACATAGTTCGCCCAGTTCGGTATACAGCGTCTCCAGGAGAAATACCTGCAGTCTCTTCATATACCTGAATGGCAGCTTCGTCTCCATGGAGTTCGATGATTTCCCCCAGAAGTTTTTCTTCTGAGACTTTAACTACCTCATAGAGACGGGCTTCGCCCATCCCAGTCGCTCGCACTAACGGTCCGGTGATACGAGTGATCACGCCGCCGGCAATCTCTGTGGTTGTGGGTGTGTTTGTGGTCATACTAAATTGGTTAGGTGGTGAATTAATTGGATTTGATAAAAAATTAAATAATGGCGGAGCCAACTGCTTGTTCTGCCAATGATCTCAAACGATTCAAGGCAAAACCTTGTGGTCCTTCCGGACCAGGCAGGACTACTACCGCCGGCAAAGCTCCTTTAGTAACTTTGGCGTACTCGTCCTGATCCATTTGCGCTAGGAGAGTTTCAATGACGCATACCACAGCGTATTGGGTATCTTGAGCAGTATCCTCGGTCACTTGCTTGACCTTACGCAACTGCTCGAGCGCTTCAGTGGCGGTAGCAGCTGGCAACGCTTCTACTCCCAACGCACGGAACCCAGAGACGACTTCTGTCGGTCCGATGATGGCTATTTTGTAATGTTGATTAGTTGTTGACATGACTCATTCGTAAGTTAGTCCTGATTTCATCGTTTGGCATGGCGGTTTCTTTGCCAACCATAATGGTGCGAATATTAGCAGCTGATTGTCGACACTGGAGGTAATAGAACACAATCGAGGCGGGTGAGAAAATATCGTAACTAGCTTGTGCCGCGATTTCAATCAAGTACTCGTCCATGCGCGCATCGAGCCTGGTGGTATTACCAGTGGCTTGGTAATACTCTAGCGCAGCTACCCAGCCTTCTCCTCCTAGTGAGCGCACCGCTGAAAAGATTTGTTCTTTACTTTCAAGTTCAGAGAGAGCAAAGTTGCCTCCCTCAATAAAGGTTATTTCCCGTTTGAGTTCTTGGTGAGTAAGAATGCGTAAGCGAGCCTTTATATTAGCTAGGTCAATAACAGCTTTAAAGTATTTACGTAAGAACTGATCGTTACTATCCGTCACTAACTGCTTGCCAGTAGTAAAGAATAGTTGATCGAATACTTCATCGACTTTTTCCCGCTCACCATTTGCCACCAGACGCAACGCTTGATCGAAGACCGTCTGCCAGTCAGCTTGCAGGCGATTGAGTGTATTACTCTCCACATACGAATACAGATACGCTGGATCATACATGCCGCGGTACGAAAGATTAGGTTCTATCAAATCGTAATTCATACCAAGAGCTTTGGCTTTAGCAAAGACACGCAAGTTATGAATGTCGTACTGCAGCCATAGCAAGGCAAATTTACCGGCTTGCGGAATGATACGAACAATTAACTCCTTAGCTTCGACCAAAGCGGCTTCAATCGCATCCGCCACAGATTCTCCGGGTGCTTCTAACAAGTAATGTGCGAGATAAGTTTCTTTCAATGCTTCGTGTACACCAGCAATATCTGTCTCAGTAAGTAAGCGATCAATATCGGTACGAGTAAGAAGCTCGTTGCCTAACGTATTGAGTCTGGTTGAACTGTAGATATAACTAGTGTCCATATGACTTGTTTATACACCCAGCTGACTAACAATTAATCCCTCTAGCGAAGCTTCCTTTTCAGTAAATAATCGCTTCAAAGTGAGGTCGTACACACCGTCGTTGGTGTGAAGAATTAACCCGGCATCAATTGTGGTTGATGAAGTGAAAGTGGCTCGCTCGTGAATACTGGTCAAGATTTTCTTGGTTTCAGCTTCACGGTTAGCTGGAGCTTCTACTTCGACTACCTCAACTCCACTCTCAATAGCGGATTGGACTTCTTTGGTAAAGAACGCTACGTACTCATCGCTCGGTAGTGCTACCAATTGTTGGTACGCCCCGCTTAGCACTGTTTCAATAGCTGCTCGTTTGGCTGACTGGACTTTAATATTGCCAGCTTGAGTAGCCTTTGAAGTCAGCACTAGAGTTTGATGATTCTTCTCTTTCTCCGTCGACACTGCCGCAGCATCCTTGAGCGCTTTGACTTCGGCAGCAGTTGCTTCTTCGATGGCTTGTACATCGGCCGCAGCCTTAGCCTCGATTGCTTCAATCTCTTTGTTTGCGTCGGCTGCTATTTTATTTATCAAGGATTCTTGTGACATGTCAGAATAAAGTTTACGCGATTGAAATAAGCAAGATGAAACTGATCAATACCCCGAAGATGGCCCAAGTTTCAACCATTACTGCCAATACGATGGCGCGTCCCATGTTGCTTTCATCTTTAGCAATCATTGAGATACCCGAAGCAGCTACAATCCCTTGGAACATACCTGAGAAATACCCAGCTACGCCAATTGGAATACCAGCCATCAGATACTGTAGACCGACAGCGGTGTCAATTGCTCCACCGGCTCCACCAAGGATGCCAGAGAAGTTCAAAATCAAGAAGGCACCTACTAGACCGTAAATACCCTGTGATCCTGGCAAGGCTTGCATCAAAAGCATCTTACCGAAGAGTTGTGGCTTTTCACCCAACACTCCAGCCGCTGCTTGTCCAGCGTGACCCATACCAATAGCTGAACCACTAAAGCCAAGTGCAGCAGAAATGGCTGCCCCAGCAAATACTAATCCTACTCCTATTAATGATTCCATATTTTTATAATTAATTACGAATAATCACAGCTAATCAACTGTTCACGGCCCATCGGACGTGACTTTTATATATTGAGAAGAGCGTTTAAGCGGTTTAAATTCTTGACCTGATTCGGCAATAAATTTGCCGAAGAATTCCACGAATTGTAGACGGGCGCTGTGAATAAAAGCGCCAAGAGTGTTGACCGCCAGAGTGAACATGTGTCCAACAATGAGCACGAGTACCGCCAGTACTACTCCTAGATACGGAACTGACTCTCGCACAATATCAGCAATTAGATTAACCGCAAACGCAAGTGCAGTGGTAGCGAGTCCAAGTGCTAGCAATCGTGAGTACGAAAGAATATCTGAGAAATAACCAATGCTGTCGTATAGACTGAGTGCACTCTTTTGAATTTTTTCTAAGATTGTCTTTCCATGACGACCACTAGCCAAGACAATTAAGCCAATATCAACATAGATTAAGTTGAGCACTTGGGCTGAATTTAAGAATTGAATAAAGCCGGTGGATACACCAAGATAGGTAATTAAGAGCACAAACATCAGCAACCACGGCCCTTGGTCGAGTGCTCCACCTAGTAAATTGCCGTTTTTGGCTTCACTGACAATCTTGAGAATCATTCCAACCATCACTTGCAGCACTCCGAATGCTAAGGCCATGTAGAAGACTGGTAACGGATCACCGATTGGATCAAACTGTGCTAGTCGTTGTAGCGGTTCAGGCAAGTACTGCGACTCAATTCCAAAGTAACTCCCAAATACAATCCCTACCAACACCGCTGCTAATCCCATGAAGAATAATAGTTTGGCAAACATTCGTACTGGATCTGCCACCTTGAAGAAGAGTAATACAATCGCAGCTGAAACCATCAAGAAGATTCCGTACCCCACATCAGTCAATGACAGACCAAAAAATAGGAAGAAGAAACCGGCCAAAAATACAGTTGGGTCAAGGTCTCGGTGACCCGGCATTCCGTATAGTCGGGTAACGATTTCGAACGGTTGAATGAAGCGGTTGTTTTCAATTTCTACTGGTGGCACCTCGCCGTCGATAGATTCGATGTTTTCAATAACAGCTGTCAGGTTGGCTGATTGTAGCTCGACCTCGACTGGTCCGCGCTTGTTTTGATTCATCCACCCTTCTAACACCGTTATCGAATCTGTCGTACTGGCAGTTTCAAGCGCTGCATACCGTTCCTTTTCCCAGGTATATAACTCTCCGCTCACACGTAATGTGGCTAAGTGTTGATTAGCTAGATACGCAGCTTGGTCATGTAATACTGCCACTTCACTCTTTTCTTTTGCTAACGCTTCTTGGGCAGCAATTAGTTCTACCGCCGGAGTTTCTCCCTCAGAAGGAAGATTTTCTACCACCACTCCATCCAAAGCCTCGACTACACTACTGATTTTGCTAGTTTCGATACTTTTCTCAGCAGTAATTGCTACGTGGTGACTATCAATTTGTGTATAAAAAGTGTGATCAGCCGCTCCTTCTAGCGAGTCGTCTAGCGCTTGGGTGATGTCGGCAGCAGTAATTTTTTTCGTAGTAGGGAGAGTCACTAGCGTGGTATAGGTATTCTCTGTCTTTAATTCTGAAAGGCGATACGGGAGTTCACGCCACTGTTCTAAGACGGTGATTTTTTCTTCGAGCTGATTAACAATCTCTGTTTTAGTTGCTAGCTCTTGCTGTAGAGTTTCGATTTCAGTAACGATAGTAGTTAAAACATCGGAGTCAGTAGCCCGTTCACGCAACTCAGTTTCATTCAAATCTTGAGTATTACCCTCGCGTAGTTTACGAAGCAGCGAACGCTTCGCTTCATACTCACCTAAAAAACCTGCAGCGTGCTGAATCCGTGATAGCAGCGCCACGTGCGGTGCTTCACTCTCTACCCGTGTGGTGTCAGGGATATTAGTTTCTCTAACCTCAAGCGCACCATACTTTTGTAATACAGTAAGGACCCCTTCGACATCAGTCGAGTGAATCAGTACACGGATTTTTTGCATTGGAACAACCGCCATGAGGATTACAGGATTTGCTTAACCACAGCGTCTACCAAGGCTGTTTTTTTAGTGGAGACCATGTCATCAATGGTAGCAGCTCGTTGGTTTGCGTCTTTTTCAATCGCTTCAAGCGTACTACTTAGTTCAGCAACAGCGTTATCAACGGCTTTTTTACCAGCCTCTGCAGTTTCCTCTGCGGTGTCAGAAAGAGCTTTTTTTTGCGCTTTTTTAGCCTCTAATACCGCTTCAGCAGCAGCATTATGGGCTTTTTCTATAGACGCTTTAGCTTCGGCCTCAGCTTTCATTACAGCTTCGAGAGCATTCATATAATTGTGGCGTAATACTTAAAAGTAAAAATCGGCAGCTGATTTTTCTGGAGATACTGTTGGCTGCCGAGTGCACACACTAATGCCAATCAATTGAGCAGAGTATATGCGACTGAATACTACTACGTTACAGTGTTGAGTCAAGAAAATAGCTCTTGATAATACGTCATTCTTTCAGTTTGCTATACTATCCGCATGAAGATACTTTTTTTGATAATTGGCGGATTTATACTCCTACTCATCTTAAATAGCTACCTCGGCGGCAATCCTCTTGGTTAAACCATGCTGCAGTTTGTAACAATAGAAAAATCTGTTGGCGAGACTCCCCTTGTAGCAGCTGAGAAGTGGCGTGCCCAGCATCCAGAATACAACGCTGCTCCTTTGGCGTACGCCGGCAGACTCGATCCGATGGCATCAGGCAAACTATTAGTACTCATTGGCGATGAGTGTAAACGCCAAACTGAATATCATGACTTAGACAAAGAATACGAATTTTCAATATTATTCGGTATTAGTTCTGATAGTGGCGATGTCTTAGGACGACTCACTATCGGTAGCGAGATGGCCTTAGAATCTATTTCAACTGCTGCCTTGGAAGAAGTCGCTAGCACCCTCACTGGCACTTTGACTCTACCCTACCCACGATTCTCATCCAAAACTGTTCAAGGCAAGCCTCTGCATACCTGGACCCTTGAAGGTAGGCTTGATGAAATCGAGATTCCAACCATCACTAGTACCGTATATGAATTAGAGTTTTGCTCAATAACTGAGATATCTAAATCAGACATGGTAGCCACTGCTCTCAAGAAAATTGACACCATTCCCCCAGTCACTGACCCCAATAAAGCGCTTGGTAATGATTTTCGTCGCCCAGCCATCCGCCCTGACTGGCAAGCGATATCCGACAACGCATCCTTGCCCGATACTTATCAAATAGCAACTTTTCGGTGTATTGCTTCTTCAGGAACTTACATGCGCAGTCTAGCTAGTTTGATAGCAGAGCGATGCAGCACCACAGGTCTAGCGTGGCACATTGCTCGTACAAAAATCGGACGGTATGAACAGAACAGCTCAAAATGGTTAAAGGAGTATTGAGATAGTCTATACTGTTGATATTTCAATATTTTATGGTAAAAGTATCTTGGACACGTAATTTTGCGTTCCCAAATATACATAGGAGAAAACGACAAATGTCGAAGACCTATCATAAGCAAACTGCTCGTTTCATCGCTACTATTGCCGATTCTATGCCCGAAATACCAGCTTTAGTGATGCAGGGCTGGATCGAAAGCCCCAAGGCGTTGCGTAAAGTATTAGCCGAGGTACTTTGCCCGCCATGCGAGACCAGTTTCCCGACTTGGACACATGTCACGATCGGAAATCTCGGCGATACCACGACTGCCCAAGAGCGAATCGAGAGCGCCCACGTTAAAGTCTTATCGTGGGCTATGCTCATTATTGAACGAATGAAGTATGAAAGGACGGAATCATCTCTTGATTTGGCGCTTGTGACAGTCGAGGAATTAGGGTTGAAACCCGAAGCAACCAGGGGAGAAATTTACCTTGCTGCACAACTTCATGGTCTCCTACTATGCCCTGCGGAGGTTGCTCTACAGCTTTTGCTACAGCAATCTGGACAAATTAATTTGCCTGATAACTTATTCGTGGGAATGGAACCGGTCTTAATCCAAAACGGAAACGAGAAACGTCCCAGCATTTTCACGTTTTTGAAACTCGAAGAAGGTACCGCTCTCTCGTGGCGCAACGGTAGACATGGTCTACCGTACAATGAACATGACAGCTGGGTGTTCGTTCGCCGCAAGTAAAGTGCCTGCTGAAAGTATTGATGGCTCCGCGCTTCGCGCGGAGCCATTTTGATTGACTTTTATTGGGGTTTTGGTAAAATCTCGCCATCATGTCACAAGACCTATTAATCAAACTTGTATCTCAAGGCGACGAAAATGGCGTTGGTAAAGGCCACGTGTATTACACGCGCTACAACAACAAGAACAAAAAGGATCCAAGCAAAAAATACGAGGTGAAGAAATTCAACCCAATTGCCAAGACTCATACTGTCTACAAGCAAAAGAAGTAAACATTAGCCCGTTAGGGCTTCTTGTTTACTTTCCGCCCGCAATATCAAAACGACCGCAAGTGCGGTCGTTTTGATATTGTCTAAAGCTTTCCTTCAGCAGCTAAACTATTTTGCTGGATTGCTTGCAATAATGCTTCTTGGGCTTTGTCAGTGTTTTCATACTTACCTCCCCACGCATTCAAGAACGGTTCTTCAATCGCTCGTGAGAATGAATATGTGAGTGGCCATGGTTGGCTACCGAGTTTGTTAATCGCGTTTAGATTGGCAGTAGCTTGTTGTGGCGTCTGTCCACCAGATAGAAATACAATGCCGGCTACTTGATGTGGTACTGACATATGGAAAGTGCGGAGAGTAGCCTGCGCCACTTCTTCAGGTGAAGTCTGTGACTGGTTTTGCTTGCCGGCTAGTACCATTGATGACTTGAGAATCAAGCCTGAGAGGTCAACTCGGTACTCTTGTAGAGTTTGGAATAGTATCTGCAATGTGCGGGTGGTTTCGAGTTCGGCCTTTTCAAGCGTATGATCCCCGTCAAAAAGGACTTCCGGTTCGACTATTGGCACCAGTCCAGCAGCTTGAGCAATTTGCGCGTAGCGCGTCATCATGAGGCAGTTCATTTTGACCGCTTCATAGGTAGGAGTTTCGTCTTCGTCGATTTTTATTACCGCTCGCCACTTGGCAAAACGCGCACCCATATCATAGTACTCTGAGCAACGCTTATCCAAATCATCCAATCCTTGCGTTACCATCTCACCTTTAAACCCTTGTAGGTCGCGAGTACCTTTGTCTACTTTGATACCCGGAACGATACCTTTCGCGGTCAGTAGGTCAGCGAACGGAATGCCATCACTGGTTTCGCCTTTGATGGTTGAGTCATACAAAATTACGCCAGAGAGATGCTTTTCAATACCAGAAGTAGTAAACAGAAGCTCTCTAAACTCTCGCCTATTGTCTTCATTGTTCTCAAGGCGGACTGAAGCCAATCGCTTGCCAGCCGTACCGTCACTCTCATCAGCGGCCAAAATCCCTTTACCGGAGGCTAACAGTGCAGCTGTGGTTTCATATAGTTTAGTGTTTTTACTCATAGAAAGAACTATTTAATGATACTACTATTGTATCAAAGCATGTTGTTTGTTTAGTGTAGCTTTGTTGGTAAACCTATTTAAAATATTCTTCGATTATAGAACAGGTTTCTTGCCATGATGCAGAAAAGTAATCTGGAGTAGTGTTTTTAAAATCTTCTTGTGAATGATATCCATACGTTACTGCAATCACTGGCACCCCTGCCAAGCGTGACTCTTTGACATCTCCAACCGTATCGGTAACAAAAATATAATTTTCAACATTCTCACCCACTAGAGTCTCTAGTTTTTGATGCTTTGATGTTCCGCGATCTGCACATAAAAATTCGGAAAATTTTTCCTTGATATTATGCTTCTCTAAAAACGGAAAAATTTGTTCTTCCCAGCCCGACGAGACCATTTGTAAGTTGTAATCTTTACTTAATTTATTAATCGAACTAATTGCTTCTGGGTAAGGCTCTACCTCTCTTTGTTCTAACGCTACCTTTTTTGGATAATCTTTATAATCAATGTGTGCCAACTTTTTATTTTCAGGGCTATATATGTTACCTGTAAATGCTGCTCGGTATTCATCTTCAGTAATCTTAACTTTATATATTTCGTTGACCTTCCTGTAGTGAAAATTAAACGTGTCAGCGATAACTCCGTCAAAATCTAAAATTACATTCTTACCTTTCATGTTTACACTAAGCTCTAATCTTCCAACCACTGCGGAAGAGTTGGATGACTATAGCTCCTAACACAACAACTAGTACAAAGGTGAGTCCGGCACCAACCAGACTATTAGCCTCGCTGTAGCCAATCATGCTGGAGCGAATGCCGTCTGCGAAATAAAAGAACGGATTGAGTCTAGTAATATCTGCAGCCAATGATGGTAAGAACGTAATCGAATAAAAGATACCTCCTAGATAAGTCAGTGGAGTGATGACAAAGGTATTAAGAACCTGCAGTTGCTCAAACCCTTCTGCCCATAAAGCCACGATAATGCCAAGCATCGCAAAAATGGCTGCCACTGCAACCACATACAACAAAAATGCCAATGGATTAACCAGCGAAACGGCACCGAACAAGAAGCCAGTAGCTAATATAAGAATGGCTACCATCACCGCTCGAGCCACGGCACTACTGACCAGACCGACCAGCATCTCCAGATATGAAAATGGTGTGATGAGAATTTCCTCAATTCCCCGCGTAAAGCGCATGAAATAAAGAGCTGAAGAAGCACTCGCAAATGAAGCATTAATAATAGACAACAACAAGACCCCAGGAAACACAAAACTGATATATGGTACCCCGGCAAAATCATCAATTTTTGTACCAATTACCGTCCCAAAAATAAACAGGTAAAGCGCAGCAGAAATAGTTGGCGCTACCAGGGTTTGCACTACAACGCGCATGGTTCGCTTCACCTCACGGCGCAGCATTGTGTATAGACCTATCCAGTTTGTGTTCATACGGCGTCTTTTTTATCAGCTTGGCGGGTAATCTCAAGATATGTATCTTCGACCGACTTCCCCTCTTTCATAAAATCTTCTTTGGTACCATCAGCAATAATCTTGCCATTATTAATGATGGCAATTTCTTTACACAGGTATTGAATCTCCTCTAAGTAGTGTGAGGTCAGAATTATCGTCTTACCTGATTCGTTCATTTCTTTGAGGTATTGCCAGAGATCACGTCTTTGCTCAACATCAACACCAGCTGTTGGTTCGTCAAGAATTAAGAGCTCAGGGGTATGGATGAGAGCCCGTGCCAAAATCGCGCGACGTTTTAGTCCACCGGACAACTTTTGGAATTTTACTGAGCGATGCTTTTCGAGATCAAATCGAGCTATGAGCTCATCAATGCGCTGCTGGCGCTGTTCACGAGGAATGCCGTAGTAGCCTCCCATGTAATCAAGCAGGTCTTCGACTTTTGCAAAAAAATCGATATTGAATTCCTGCGGAGAAAGACCGACCTTCCGTCTCGCGGCTTTGTAATCTTTTACCACATCTATCCCGTCGATGGTAATTGTTCCTTCTGTTGGTTGAGCGATGCCGGTGAGACAATGAATAATGGTACTTTTTCCAGCCCCATTAGGCCCAAGCAATCCGTAGAAGGCTCCTTTTTCAATTGAGAGGCTGACATTATCAACGGCTAGCTTGGCATCCTTGCCGCTGCTGTAGATTTTTGTGAGATTCTGGATTTCCACCATTTTTGACATAATGAGGAGTATAACAGATTGACAAAAATTTATCTCCGCGCATAGTTATAGAGATGGAACAAGCTGTAGAATCTTTATTAAGAGAGAAATACCACGGCGAAAAAAGCGATGCTTTTTTCGCCGACTGCAAGCGTCTCGCCCTTGGTGAGCCGCTCGCTTACCTCATTGGTTACACTCCGTTTTTGGACACCACAATCCATCTCGACTCTCGGCCGCTTATTCCACGACCAGAGACAGAATTTTGGGTAGAAAAAGCGATTCAGGAAATCAAAGAGTACCAAAGTGGCAAACAGGGTCTCCTATTGACCGAAGAAACTGAATTAATTCGTGTGATGGATGTATGCGCAGGTTCGGGCTGTGTTGGAGTAGCTACCCTCCATAATACCGAAGCGACTACTTGTCACTTTAGTGAAATCGACAAGGAACATATACCGACAATCAAAAAAAACCTACATGAGAATAAGATTCCTGAAGAACGATATGTAGTAAATCAGAGCAGTCTCTTCAGCACCTTCAAAGATCAGTCGTATCACTTCATTTTTGCTAATCCTCCATACGTTGATCCTGAGTTACATTTAATTGAAGATTCTGTTAAAGACTTCGAGCCACACTTGGCTTTAATGGGTGGACACAAAGGTTTGGAGTTAATTATTCAGACTATTACAGAAGCCAAATACCATCTCGAACCTGATGGTCAGCTTTGGATTGAACATGATCCGCAACAAACCAACGACATAGGCGCCATTGCCGCGGCGCACGGATTCAAAGCCACTACCCACAGCGATCAATACAACGTCGAAAGGTTTTCTATCCTAGTGCTAGAATAACGACATGACTCTGACCTCTACTCCGCTAGCAAATATATTTATTGGAGACGATTTCATGTTACTGGCTTTTTATATTTTATTATTAGCGTATGTAGTGTTTACAGGTGTTTTGTATTACCACTGGACAACCTACTCGACCGACCGTCGGATAAACCTCTTAACCTTTTTTATTTATTTTGTTTTAACGGTACCCCTGATACTGCTAATGGCACTCGCCACAACTCTATAATCTATGTTGTTTGATAAAATCCAACTTGATACTAATGAAAAAGTGCTCGTTACTGTGCGTAAACATTGGTTTATTATCGTCGCAGAGCTTATAGGTGTTGTCTTAGCCGCAGTTGCTCCTTTCTTGTTGTATGGACTATTCCAGGCTACCACTACTACTCTCGGCATGGACGGTACGGGAATTGGAATCAATGCAAACGTATTACTATTTGCTTTCTCAGCCTGGTTGCTTTTATCAGTCCTGAGTGGATTTACTATCTGGACACACTATTATCTCGACCTCTGGCTGGTAACCGACCGACGTATCATATCTGTAGATCAAATTCATTTCTTCAACCGGTCGGTGGCGATTTTTAGACTGGAAAGAATGCAAGACATTGAATACAAAATTACTGGCTTGATAGCTACCTTTCTTAATTTTGGCACTATTAGTGCTCAGACCGCAGGACACCACGACCATAATTTTTTAGCAACAGGGATGCCTGATCCAAGAGGTTTACAAGCAACCATCCAAGCTGCAATGGATACGCGGCTCCATGAATTACACATCAAGCCAGACCAGTCAGAATAGTTGCAATGCTGTACTCATTTATTGATTTGCACACCATCATGGCCTACAATCACTACCATGACTAACAATCAATTAAGTACCGATCCTTACAAAGGAGTACGCGACTTTTTTCCTGAAGACGCCGCTATCCAAGAGTATATATTTACCCAATGGAGCAAAACGGCAGAATCCTTTGGGTACCAACGCTACGATGCTTCGGTCTTAGAACCAGCTGCCCTATACAAAAGCAAAGGTGCGGTAAATGAAGAGATAGTTAATGACCAGACATATACGTTTACCGACCGTGGCGAGCGTGAGGTAACCTTGCGTCCAGAGATGACTCCGACAGTCGCTCGTATGGTCGCTAAAAAGCAACGAGAACTAGCTTTTCCAGTCCGCTGGTACTCAATTCCCAATCTATTTCGCTACGAACGACCGCAACGCGGTCGCTTGCGTGAGCACTGGCAATTGAACTGTGATTTGTTTGGTAGTGACGATATAGCAGCTGATGTAGAAATAATTGCGCTAGCACATCAAACATTGATAAATTTTGGAGCCACACCAGAGCAATTTGAAATTAGGCTCAATGATCGCGCTTGGCTGAATCAACGATTCGCCGAGGAAGATTTTTCTCACGAACAATGTAACGCAATGTTATATCTTTTGGATCGTAAGGATAAGATTGATAATTTCGCTGAAGAAGCAGAAAAAATTGCTGGCAAGCCGTTTAATCTTGGACTCTCTGAACCAAGTCCAGATTCACGGCTTGGCCAAGTGCTAACTACTCTTAAAGAGCTTGGGATAACCAACGTCGAAGTGTCACTGTCGACTGTACGCGGATTTGACTACTATACTGGAACCATATTTGAAATCTTTGATGTGTCAGGAGAAAACAACCGTTCGCTCTTGGGTGGCGGCCGGTATGACAATTTGACTGAAATGTTTGGCACAGAAGCGGTGGCTGGAGTTGGGTTTGGAATGGGTGATGTGACCATGCGTGACTTCCTCGAAACTCACAACTTACTACCCGACACGGTCTTTAGTGCTTCAGAAGTAGTAGTGGTTCCAACAGAATCTTCACTCAATAATATAGCTCAACGCATCGCCCAGACCCTGCGATCAGACTACAGCTCAGTAGTAGTAGACATCAGTACTAAAAAAATCCAAAAGAAAATATCTGATGCGAACACTCGAGGCGCAAGCTATGTGGTAGTTGTCGGTGAGGATGAAGTGGCTACGAACAATTTTACTATCAAGGAGCTGGCTACCGGAAAAGAAACACCGCTCGATATTTAATCAGCCACGCCGCGAGACTGCGGGTGTGACTATGCTACAATCTCCTATCTATGCGGTATATCGTATTTGACCTTGAGACCCAGAATATTTTTTCTGAGGTGAGTTCTAATGACCCCACTGCATTAGACATTTCAGTAGCCTCGCTCTACGACAGTGCGTCTGATGATTACACTACGGTCACCATCGATGAAATTGATTCACTCTGGCCGATTATCGAACAAGCAGACGCTTTAGTGGGCTACAATAGTAACCACTTTGATATTCCGCTTTTAGATAAATATTATCCAGGTGACCTGACGCAAATAAAGAGTATTGATATTTTAGAAGATATTAAAGCAGCCCTCGGAAGACGGCTACGACTCGATAGTGTAGCCCAGGCTACTATTGGGGCAAAAAAGTCAGCTGACGGTCTACAAGCCGTTCGTTGGTGGCGAGAAGGAGAAGTAAATAAAGTGAAAAAATACTGCCAGCAAGACGTAAAGGTGACAAAAGAAGTATTTGAATACGCCCGTCAGCACGGCTCAATAAAATTTAAAGATGGCCACCGCAAGCGTGAGGTAGTGCTCGATATTGCACACTGGGAAGAAAAAGGTGACGCCGCCCTTACCCACTCTCTCCTTCTCTAGGCCAAGAAAGCCAAGACACCAACTAGCCCAGACAGGATAAAGCCGTACCAGACAAATGGCCATAATGTGTAACGTCGAATGAAAGCTAGGAAAAAGTGAATTACAACAAATGCCACCACTAGAGCAGTGGTTGCACCGATCCAAATTGGCACCCAATCTATTGCCTCTGTACTACCTTGCAGTTCTAGCAACTTTTTAACCCCCACCCCTAACGTAATTGGTATCGCCAACAAGAATGAGAATCGGGTAGCTTCTAGTCGAGAAAGACCAACCATCATTCCTCCAGCAATGGTAGCTCCAGAACGAGAAAATCCTGGCAGCAACGCTAACATTTGAAAAAATCCAATAGCGATTCCCCTTCGTACCGTCAATTCCCCTCTAGTGGGGTGAAGGTAATATCGCCATTCAGCCTGCAAGAAAAAGAGTGAAGCTACAAATAGTACTACCGCAACCACTCCAGCTGTCTGAAATGGTGTGATATACCCCTCAAGTAGTAAACCTCCAGCAACCGCTGGCACTGTCCCTAAACCTAACGCATACAAAAGAGTAAGGTCTTTTTTATTAACTGGTAGTCTAGCAATTTTTCGCAAAAACACCTGTAAAAGCGTCCAGATATCTTTCCAAAAATACAACACTACTGCTACAGTCGTAGCCAAATGTAAAATCGAATCAAATGCCAACGCATCTACTCCGCCAATTTCTAACCAGTCACGAACAAACACTAGATGTCCAGTTGATGAAATAGGTAGGAATTCAGTCACTCCTTGGACAATCCCTAAAATGATGGCGTCGACGGTATTCATATCCGGTACTATACCACGCCAACCCGTATGCTATACTTTTTTTATACTCGTAGCATAGTTGTATTTACATGGAACCAACTTCAAATTCTCATTCATCACTCACTCTCCCAATCGCCATCGTCATTGGTTTTGCTTTGGTAGCGGTAGCAATCTTTTTTACCGCCGGCAGAGCCGATGCGCCAACCGAAGTAACCAACGAAGACGATGCGGAATTAGTAGCTAGTGGCACTCCGGCACCAGTCACTGACAGGGACTATATCCGCGGTAACCCTAACGCCCCAATCTTGTTGATTGAATATTCTGATTATGATTGTCCGTTTTGTAAGCAGTACCACGCCACCATGAATCGAATCATGGATGAATATGGCGTAACCGGAAGGGTTGCCTGGGTATACCGACAATTCCCACTTGCTCAGCTACACCCAAACTCTCCTCGTATCAGTCAGGCTGCTCTTTGTGTAGGAAAAGTTGGTGGTAATGATGCATTTTGGACTTTTACAGATTTGATTTTTGACAAACGAGACGCTACTGAACCTACCAACGTAACTGCGATTCCGGAATACGCCGAAACAGCTGGAGTCTCAGCCGAAGAATACACTGCGTGTATGGACAGCGGGGAGACTATCGCCGAAGTCGAAGCTAGTGTAGAAGACGCCCTGAATGTTGGTGCTCGCGGAACTCCGTACACTGTCGTAGTGGTTGGAAGCCAACAAGCGGTAATTAACGGTGCTCAACCATACTCAACTGTAAAAAGTATGATTGACAGCCTTATCAGTCAGCTGGATGGTGGTAACGGCCAAGCCGACACCATGCAAACAGAATCAGCTACCCAATAGTTGTTACTAGCTGGTTACTTCTAATTCGTTATAAAGCTGGCACGCCTCGCAGTCTTTCTCCTGGCAATTGTTTTTCAAAAAACTTCCATCCAAAATAGATGTGGCCATATTCTGAATTGACTCCTCTAGGTCACGCAGGTCTGCTGGTTCTGTGACGACGCTTTTTTGCTCTAACTGACCTTTTTTGTTCGGCTCAATAAAATCGAGCACTGCTTCTGCTACTTGGTACAGCCCGTCTTTATAGCCTGTCAGTAATAACGAATAAAAGTGAAGTTGGCGTTCTAAGGCTGCTTTTTGGTCTTTGGACTTTTCACTATAAGAACCACCAGATTTGTAATCGATTACTCTCACCTTTCCGCCATCTCCCTGCTCCAGAAGTTCGATTTTATCAATCATACCGCTAAGAGTGATCTCTTCATTATTTACTAGATTAAATGGGATTTTGACGTACTCTTCAAGCTTTACATGGACACTCCAATCTTGACGATGTTGCTCGTAGTATGACGCTAGTGATTCTTGTCCCAAATCTGCGTAACGCTCTTGTTCAGCTGGACTAAAGCCGGCTCGTGGTAATAATTCTAAATAGTGCGATAACAACTCCGCTTTGGTTCCGATTTGTTGCTTTTCTGCAGCCTCGGTAAAGAATTTTTCTAACGCTGTGTGAAGTACCTGTCCGTATCGCTGAGCCGGAGTATACACATCAGGTAGTTTTATAAGATTGCGGAACAAATATTTAATTGGACATTCAATATAATTATTCAGCGCAGTAACACTTAAGTTGTCTTGTAAAAATAGTTCTCGCAGGTACTCGACATCAAAGATTGATTGGTTTGCCTTGCTGGTGTTTAAGAATGAGACCAGAGAACTGTGGTGCGAAGATTCAAATGAATCTGTATCAATTTGCTCGGTAACTGTTTGGTCTAGCTCGTTAATAAACTGACTTGGTTCCATAGCCTTGCCATGCCAATCCATTTCGGAGGATGTGATGGTGAGATGCTGCTTGGCCCGGGTCATTGCTACGTAGAATAATCGCCGCTCATCATGTAAATCACCCTTGTAGCTAGCGATTGGAGTAGCAATCGGACTAAAGCCGCGATGTTTTTCCCAGTTGTTTCTGGTGGTGTTGATGAGGTACACACGCTCATACTCTAGACCTTTTGAACCATGAGCCGTCATGCACATTACTCCTTGCTGCCTTCCTGTCGGCTTTACTTCAATATTAAGACCATATTTATTTTCAGCATCTACAAAAGAAATAAAATCAGCTAACGAATAGCTGGTTGTAGCATCTGACTGACGCTTCACTTCACTGAACAAAGTATCCAGCTTACGCATAGCTGTTTCGCTATCTTTGCGTTTCAGAGTGTATTGCAAATACCCACTAGCATGCAGAGTGTACTTAAAGAATTCAGCAAAACTATGATTGGCTTCGAATTGTTTTAAGTCGTCAATCAGTGTAATTATGTTGGTATATTGCTTATCCGCACGTAGAACATCAATTAGTCCCTTAACTTCTCCTCTGCGGCTTTTTTGAGCGTACTCACGCAGGGTGTTTGTGACACTAAGTGGTGAAAAAGGCAAAAAATTAGCTAGTAATAGTCGGCCTAACGCTCGATTATCATACGGATCTACTACCACACGAAGCAACGAAATAAGCATCGTTATTGATTTATCATCGAGTAAGGTATCACGAGCCAGTACCGTAAAAGGCAGATTTGCCTCCTGTAGTAGGAGCTTTAGTTCTTCTACATGTTTATTAAAGCGATAGATTACCGCTATTTCTTCTGGTGCGACCCCTTCTTTAATAGCTGCTTTAATGTTTTCTACAACATACAAAAGCTCGTATTTATAATCACTAAATTCGCCAATGGTGACAGGACGCTGCTCGTTAGTGTTACTGGAGAGAGAAATAGTATCCGGAACAGTGTTTTTAATTAGTGTCTCAGCCGCAGCTAGCACCGGGGTGGTGGAGCGATAGTTTTCGGTAAGCTCGATAGTGACGACATCTTTATAGAGATTCTGGAGGTATGAAAAAGACTCTTCACTAGCTCCTTGAAAGCGATAAATTGATTGTTTTTCGTCACCAACTGTAAATACATTGGGACGACCATCAAGATGTGGAGCATTGGTAAGAAATTCAATTAACTTATTTTGTCCTTCGTTGGTATCTTGGTGCTCATCTACATGGAGATATTGATATTGTTCTTGCAGGTCCAATCGCAAGTTTTCATTAGTCTCTAGCTCACTGAGCACGGTAAGAATCATGTCGGAAAAATCATAGCGGTTTCTAGCCGCCAATTCTTGCTGGTACAGTTCGTATATGACAGCAATCTCGAGAGCTCGAGCGACGTTATCGTTTACCTTGGCTAGTTCTGAAGGTTTGATATCTCCTTTTTTGAAATCTCCGTAATCTTTCTTATAACGAATCTCATCTGCCGCCAGCAACTCGGTTTCCCACTGTGGTATACGTGTACTGAAATCAGTTGGTGAGATTCCTTCCTGCTTAATCTCATCAATAGCACTCGCAACTCTGCGGAGTGAATAAAATAAATCGTGTTTAGAAACCACTTGGGTGTAGCTGCCGTTTTCAATAATTGTTTCTAGAATTTTTACCTTTTCTAAATCATCGATTACTTGGGAAAACTCAAATTGTGGAAAGTACAATCGATAGTTGGTTAGCACATGATCGGCAAAAGAGTGAAAAGTATAAATACCGACTCGATACGCGTCAGCGCCAATATACTCCTGTAGCTTTTTTCGCACCGCCTGCACGCCAGAATTGGTGAATGTGAGAGCTAGTATATTCTCAGGCGCTACATCTGTCTGCTTCAATATCATAGCGATGCGCAGCGTCAGCATGGTAGTTTTTCCGGTGCCCGGGCCGGCCACCACCATAACGGGACCTTCTATAGTATCAACAGCTTTTTTTTGAGCAGTATTTAGCCGTTTGTAAGCTTCTGTAAAAGCTTTAGATTTTTTCTCACCAACTGTACTCATGCAGGCCAGTATAACATTTTGCTGTCTGATCATTGTTAGTGCCGAATGTCTCCTGTAATCAAGATTAATTATAAAACAGGTACGTACCTAAGTACGTACCTGTTTTATAAGCAGTCAGAATGGTTTTAATATGATTTTAGACGTCTTGCTTTATCGTTTTGGCGTATCTTTTCCAAAGCCTTGGCTTCGATTTGACGAATACGCTCACGGGTCACTCCAAACTCCTTCCCTACTTCTTCCAGAGTATGGTATGTACCATCCAGGAGTCCGTGACGCATTTCGAGAATTTTTCGCTCCTTCTCAGACAAACTGTCAAGAATTTCGGTAATTTGGTCAGTCAGAATACTGTGTGACACCTCTTGGTCTGGTGAAGTAATCTTATCGTCAGAAATGAAGTCGGACAATCGTGAGCGATCATCATCATCACCAACTGGTAGCTCGAGAGAGATGGTATCTTGGCTAATCTTTTCGATTTGATAGACCTTTTCTACTTCAACTCCCATTTCAGTAGCGATTTCTTCTGGCATTGGATCACGCCCAAAGTCTTGTGCTAGACGACGAGACACTTGCTTGTATTTCGCCATGGTTTCTACCATGTGAACCGGGATACGAATGGTTCGTGACTGATCAGCTAGCGCTCGAGTGATAGCTTGGCGAATCCACCAAGTAGCGTAGGTTGAGAATTTGAACCCTTTCGTGAAGTCAAATTTATCAACCGCTTTATAGAGACCAAGATTACCTTCCTGAATCAAGTCTAATAGCGTGAGATCTGGTGAACGACCAACGTATTTCTTGGCGATTGATACAACCAAACGGAGGTTGGCTCGGGCTAGTTGATGCCGTGCTTCTTCATCGCCTTCTAGAATACGCTTGGCGAAATCCTTTTCTTCTTGTGCATTTAGGAGTGGGTATTGTCCAATTTCGCGTAAATACATTTGGATAGAGTCATAGCCGCTATCACTTCGTTTAAAGCTGTTCTTTTGTGCGAGCACTTCTGCACTTGGATCTTCACCAAGCATGCCGCCACTCTGAAGCACATCAATAGCGGCAGTTGAAAATCGGTCGTAAAGCTTATCGAGGAATTCGACATTCTTTTCAATCTCTGGGAACGACCGCAAGAGTTCGTCATATGTGACGTATCCTCGTTCCTTACCTAGCTGCATCAAATCAGCCGCTTTTACTTCGAGCAGTTTTTCACTCCGAGTGAGCTTCTTTTTTACCGGTTCGGTTTTCTTAGTCGCGACTTTTTTGGTCGCTGGTTTCTTCTTTGGAGCAGTCTTTTTGCTCGCTGTTTTTTTAGTAGTTTTCTTCGCTGTTTTCTTAGCGGTGGTTTTTTTCGCTCCAGTCTTCTTTGCCGCAACGGCTTTTTTTGCGGGAGCTTTTTTGGTGTTTTTTACGGTTTTTTTGACCGTTTTCTTTGCTACTTTTTTTGTGGCTTTCTTGGCTGCCATGTGCGCCTACTATACAGAAAATACCTTATTTGTCTAGCCGATAGATTAAGATAACAAGTCTTCTGGTTGTATTGGCTCAATGCGAAGTTGTTCTTCGCATTTTTTGATTACTGATAATGTGTCAGTAAATTTTTGATCGTCTACCTTATTATCAAGTTCTGCCAACTGCTGTTTTGCCGTAGCTAACTGGTTTCGTACTAATAGTGTCCGCAGTTGCGACAGTTTCGATGCTAGCTCTTCAGCTACCACCAAATCAGGAACTTTAGTGTATTGCTGTTCTAGTATGAAAGATGTCTTGGCTACCTCGTCCTTAGGTAATTCTACCCACCCTGAAGCAAGTTTTTGAAACTCATCGTATTTTGCTTGGGCAGTTTTTTGTATCTCCGCTGGAGCAATTTCCAACGTCCCTTCGATAAAGATTCGAGTGCTCATAAGCTGATCACTAGCTTTAGAAATGATGCTCGGCTCTTCCCTATCTTCTGTCACCGAGTGATCACTGGTATCTTGTAGTCGTAACCGTTCTAGTTCATACCTAACCGCTTCGGTCGTAGTGCCAATGGCTTTGGCAACTACGCTCACAAAATGGTCTTGGTCAATACGATTTGGTAATAAATGTATAAAAGGTAATATTTCTTCTCTCGCTTTTAACTTAAGAGTTCTTGTATCTTCGTACTGCTTAGTCAAAATATGCAGCAAAAATTCTATGACATGGACGGATTTACCAATTACTTTTTTAAAGTTTCGCGCGTCATCAGCTATCAAATCAGCCGGATCGCTTCCGTCTGGCATTTCAGCTACTTTTATATCAATTCCCCGTCGTAACATTAAGTCTGCGGCTCGCTTCATGGCAGCAATACCAGCCTTGTCAGAATCTAGTGCTAAGACAACTCGGTCAGCCAATCTCTCTAAAAGCTGTACGTGCTTTATAGTGAGAGCAGTTCCAGATACGGCCACTGAGTTGTGGTAGCCAGCCTGATGACACATCACTACATCAAATTGTCCTTCCACAATCAGTGAGAATCCCAAAGTTCTAATACCTGCCTTAGCCTTGTCGTAGCCAAACAACAATTCGGACTTTTTATAGTAGTCGGTTTCTGGTGAATTGACGTACTTTGGTGCCTCAGAATCTTTACTTAAGATTCTCCCCGAGAAAGCAACCGTTCTGCCGGCAGTATCATTCATCGGAAACACAATTCGGTCTCGAAAGACATCAAAAGGTTCTTTGCCGCTATCAGTGGTTTTGATGAGGCCAACTGACAACAATTCTTCTTTGGTGAAACCCTTATTTTCTAATGCTTCCTTTAATTCTCTCCAACCGTGCTGCGGTGGTCCTGGTGCGTACCCAATCGACCACTTTCCGATAGTGAGATCATTTACCCCGCGATTTTTTAAGTATTCTTTAGCTTCCTTATTTAATTCTAACTGTCGTACATAGAATTCTTTGGCTGTCTCAAGACACAAGTACGCCCGATCTCGAGCAGAGCGCTTTTCTGGTGCTTCAGGCACGAGTTCAACACCAGCTTTTTCGGCTAGAATTTTTAGCGCTCCTTTAAAATCAACCCCCTCCATCGATTGTATAAAGGTAAACATATCTCCACCTTGAGAGGTCGAAAAGCAGTAGTACATTCCTCGATCAGGCGACACAAAAAAAGACGGGGTTTTTTCACTCGTGAAAGGTGATTTGCCTTTGTAATTTTTACCAGCTTTATGGAGTTCAACATATGGCGCAATTACGTCTGTGATACTCAATCTGTCTTTTATTTCCTGCACCGAGTCGCTCATGTGAGTAGTATACATGATAAAAAAGACCGCCGGTCTTGCGGCCGGCGGTCTTTTTTATTCTCATTTTATGAGTCGTACTCTAGTCTTGGAGATCTTGAATCATCTGATACTTCTTACTCCCTTCAAAGCCTGATCCGGCTGGAATAAGTTTACCGATTATTACGTTTTCCATCAGTCCCGCAAGATTGTCATGGCTACCGCGTACGGCTGCATTAATAAGTACTCGGGTAGTGTTTTGGAATGACGCGGCAGAAAGGAAACTCTTTCGAGTGAGAGAAGTTTCGGTGATACCGAGAATTTGTCGATCACCTTTTGCAACCTGCTTCCCTTCTTCTTTCAATCGATTATTTTCTTCTACTAGTGTCCATTCTTCTACCACTTCACCGTTAGCAAAACGACTTTCACCACGGTCAGTAATCTTCATGCGTGACATCATTTGCTTCACAATCAATTCGATGTGTTTGCGCGCAATAGTCACACCTTGCAGTTCGTAGATCTTGTTAACTTCAGAAATAATATAATCTTGAGTGAGCTCTTGACCACCAAACTTAAACAATTCTGGTAGTAATGCAGAACCATCAGTCATTAGTTGACCAGGCACTACAGTATCACCTTTGGAAACAGCAACTGTTCTAAGTGGGTGTACTTCGTACTCGATATTATCTTTTTTCTTCGGTGCGCCAGTAGCAGTCATATCTGGAGCAACCACGATAATGCGAGAGCGTCCGTCAATTCGTACTTCAACTACTTGTCCTTCGTATTTACTGATTACAGCTGGTACTTTAGGTTGTCGTTTTTCAAACACTTCTTCTACACGCGGAAGTCCAGACGTTACGTCTCCACCAGCAGAGGCGGCACCTCCGGCGTGTTTGGTGTTCATCGTAAGCTGGGTACCCGGTTCACCAATCGCTTGGGCAGCGACGGTTCCTACTGCCTCACCGATATCCACCAACTGATTAGTGGTGAGATCAATACCGTAACACTGCTGACAAACTCCACGGAGTGTCTTACATGTCATTGGAGAACGAACTGTAACTGATTCGCAAGTAGTCTCTTCGATAGCAATAGCGTCACGACGTGAGAGCAAATGACCTTTTTTAAAGATGACATTACCTTTTGCGTCTAATGCATCTTCTGAAAGGATTCGACCTTTGATGGCTTTAGAGAACGCAATTTCGATACCTGAAGCAGAGATGCGGTTAATGGTAGTACCCGCCTTAGTTTTACAATCAGCCTCGGTGACAATAGCGTCTTGTGCTACCACAAAGAGTCGACGAGTAAGGTATCCGGCTTTTGCAGTCTGCAAGGCAGTGTCAGCCAGACCTTTTCGTGAACCGTGAGTAGTGTTGAAGTACTCAATTGGAGTCAATCCTTCCTTCATTGATGAGATAATCGGTGTTTCGAGTGTCTCACCTCGAGTGTTAACAATAAGACCTTTCATACCTGCCATCTGTGCGATTTGTCCGAGTGATCCTCGAGCACCTGACTTCCACATTTCGTACGCTGAACCGTCTTCACTTAGTGTACTTGGAAGTGCTTTTTCGATTTCTGTTTTGGCACGGTGCCACACTTCTACCATCATCCGTCGTCGCTCATCGCGAGATAGGAGTCCTTCATCGTAATGTTCGATAATTTCTCGTTCTTCTTCACGAGCTTTTTCGATGATAGCAGTTTTTTCTTTTGGAATAACTACTTCATCAATTCCCCAAGTAATACCCGACATAGTGGCGTACTTGAAGCCGAATTTCTTTAGCTTGTCGACAATAGCCGGTACCGCTTCTGCACCTCGATCATCAATGATGTCAATGATGATTTGGAACAAAGTCTTTTGCGAAACCACATCATTAATAAAGCTGTGGTCACTTGGCAATACTGAGTTGAATAACAATCGTCCCACTGAAGTTTCAAAGATTTGTCCTTCAAACTGAGCGTATTTTGGTGTGTCAGTCGCTAATACATTAACCTTGGCTCGGAAATCAATCAGACCATAATCATGAGCGTTGATAGCGTCGTTTGGTGATGAAAAGTACTTCCCTTCACCTTTTGCGCCTTCGACCACCTTGGTCATCCAATACGCTCCAAGAGCCATGTCGAGTAATTTTTCAGAGACCACTGGTTCTGATGAACCTGGTTTTAGAATGTTCTTGTTAGCTGAGATGAATGAACGAGCTTCGGTTTGCGCTTCTTCAGACAGAGGTACGTGAACGGCCATTTGGTCACCATCAAAGTCAGCGTTGAATGCGCGACAAACTAATGGGTGAACTTGGATCGCGTTACCTTCAATCAATACTGGTCGGAACGCCTGAATACCTTGTCGGTGGAGCGTCGGCGCTCGGTTCAAGAGTACGTGTTTTTGCTTGATGATATTTTCAAGAATCGCCCACACTTCTGGCACTCCGTCTTCAATCAAACGTCCAGCGCCACGAATGTTGTATGCGAGTTCTTGCTTCAAGAGTTCAGCCACCACAAACGGACGGAAAAGTTCTAGAGCCATGTGTTTAGGTAGACCACATTGATCAAGAGCAAGATCAGGTCCAATCACAATTACCGAACGTCCAGAATAGTCTACACGTTTTCCGAGCAGGTTTTGACGGAAGTAACCTTGCTTGCTCTTAAGGTAGTCAGAAAGTGACTTAAGCGGACGACGTTGCGCTTGACTCATGGCTGAGTATGCCCCGCCACCATGACGAATTGAGTTATCGATTAAAGCATCGACGGCTTCTTGCAAGATACGTTTCTCGTTACGCAAGATTACGTCTGGTGCTTGGATATCAATTAGTTTTTTGAGCCGGTTGTTACGGTTGATTACGCGTCGGTATAGGTCGTTAAGATCAGAAGACGCATGGCGACCACCTTCAAGTGCTACCATTGGTCGAATAGCAGGAGGAATGACGGGGATACGGGTTAGGAACAACCATTCAGGTCGTACTTCAGCGTGCTCCATACCACGTAGCAATGCTAGTCGCTTGTCGAGCTTTGCGCGCTCCATCGCACCAGCTTTGGTATAACGATCTTCTAGTTCTTCAATCAGATTTCCGATATGAAGATTCTTGAATAGGTCGTAGATTGCTTCCGCACCAATTTTGGCTTCAAACAACGTACTGTACTTGATTGAGTATTTGTGGAAAGTAGCTTCGTCCAGTACAGTTCCGTATTCGATGCTAGTAATCTCTTTCTTGGTCTCTTCCATCCGAGACTTGAGAGCTTCTTTGGCTTCTTCGTTTTTGAGTTCTTTGGCTTTGCTTTTGTATTCAGCGTCTAGCTCACTCAGGATACGAGCTCGGTCTCCTTCACTGACCTTAGTTACGATATAACCAGCAAAGTAAATTACTTTTTCTACTGATGTAGCAGTGATACCGAGAATCATGGCGATTCGGCTAGGCACACCACGCAGGAACCAAATGTGAGACACTGGTACACAAAGATCAATATGACCCATACGATCTCGACGTACGATAGAGCGAGTTACCTCTACGCCACATTTTTCACAAACAATCCCTTTGTAACGAATTCCACGATACTTTTTACATGAACATTCATAGTCTTCAACTGGACCAAAAATACGTTCATCGAACAAACCATGCTTTTCCGGTCGTTGTGTCCGGTAGTTGATGGTTTCTGGTTTGGTAACCTCTCCCCAAGACCAATCAAGGATTGTCTCTGGTGAAGCTAGTTGTAGGTGCACTCCGGTGTAATTTGTTGGAATCGGAGCACTCTTTTTGAAAGTTGTTTCAGACATAAGAGAGGGATTATTTGGTCTCATAATTACGACGGGTATCTTCTCGTTCCAATTTCACATCAAGCGCCAAACCGCGAAGCTGGTTTAGAAGCACGTTGAAAGCGGCTGGTGTATGTGGGTGAGAGATTTTTTCTCCGCGTACGATAGCGTCAAAGGCGGCTGACCGGCCGACAATATCGTCGGACTTGATAGTCAGCATTTCTCGGAGTGTATAGGCAGCTCCGTATCCAAGGAGGGCCCAGACTTCCATTTCTCCAAACCGCTGACCTCCGATTTGCGCCTTACCACCAAGTGGTTGCTGAGTGATCAGTGAGTATGGACCAATTGAACGCATGTGAATCTTGTCTTCTACCATGTGGTGAAGTTTCAAGATATACATGTATCCAACCGCAGTTTTTTGTGCAAATTGTTCTCCAGTAGTACCGTCTCTAAGTTGGATTTTACCGTCTTCAGGCAAACCAGCTTCTTTAAGCTCTGATTTCACATCATTTTGATCTGCTCCGGCAAACGGCGGCACGATGGCTTGATAGCCAAGAGTGTTGGCAGCCATACCTAAGTGTAGTTCAAGAATCTGACCGAGGTTCATACGAGAAGGAACTCCCAGCGGGGTAAGAAGAATATCGATTGGACGACCGTCTTCGGTGTATGGCATGTCTTCTTCTGGAAGAATGCGAGAGATAACTCCTTTGTTACCGTGACGTCCAGCTAGCTTGTCTCCAACGGAAACATTTCGCACTTGCGCCACTGTGATGTGGATTCGCTTGATAACACCGCTATCTAGCTGATCGCCATTTTCGCGTGAGAAAATCTTGACTCCGATTACTCGACCGCGCTTCCCTGCTTCTAATCGCAAAGAAGAATCCTTCACGTCTTTGGCTTTTTCTCCAAAGATAGAGCGGAGTAGTCGTTCTTCTGGTGTTAGTTGGGTCTCACCTTTTGGAGTCACTTTCCCAACCAGAATGTCTCCTGGCCGTACTTCAGCACCAATGCGAATTACTCCGGTTTCATCTAGGTTGCGAAGCTTTAGTTCAGATACATTAGGAATATCAGGAGTAGTAACTTCAGGACCCAATTTAGTATCTCGTACTGACACTTCTAGTTCATCAAGGTGAATAGTAGAGAACTTACTCTCTTTTACCATTCGTTCAGAGATAATAATCGCGTCTTCGTAGTTAGCTCCGTTCCAGCTCATGAAAGCAACCAAGGCATTCTGCCCTACTGCAATCTGACCATTGTCAGTTGAGGTAGTGTCAGCTAATAGGTCACCCCGTTTTACCTTATCGCCTGGCGAAACCGCCGGTCGGTGATAAAAGGCTGAGAAATCATTGGTTCGTTGGAAGGTAGTAAGAGCATATTCTTTTTCCTTGCCGGTTTTTGGTTTTACTACAATCTTGTTTGCATCTGCTTCTACCACTTCTCCGGCTTCATCAGCATAAATGACACGTCCAATATCGCGAGCTGCAATGCCTTCAATTCCTGTTGCTACCAGCGGCGCTTCTTGAATTAGACACGGTGTAGCTTGTTTCTGCATGTTTGAACCCATCAGAGTACGGTTGGCGTCGTCGTGGTTCAAGAATGGAATCATTGAAGTAGCTACTGAGAATGGTTGGTTAGTAGCAATGTCCATGAAGTCAATCTCTCTGGTTTCGACGGTTCGTGGTTCACCTTTGCGTCTAGCTTCTACGAATTCATTTTTGATTTTGCCTTTATCATCAATTTCAACTGCCGCGTGAGCAATGGTGTAGCGCTCTTCTTCGTGAGCGTTTAGGTATACTACTTCGTCAGTTACTTTGCCTTTTTCTACCTTAATGTATGGAGTCTCGATGATTCCAAACCGGTTAACTCGAGAGTACATTGAAAGGCGCAAAATCAAACCAATATTTGGCCCTTCTGGAGTGTGGATTGGACACAGTCGACCGTAGTGAGAAGTATGAACGTCACGTACCTCAAACCCAGCTCGTTCGCGAGTTAGACCGCCAGGGCCAAGGGCTGAGAGTGTGCGCAAGTGTTCTAGTTCAGTCAGAACGTTTTGTTGTTGAGAAAATTGCGACAGCTGGTTGGTAGTAAAGAATTCCTTAATAGCAGCTTGTAGCGGACGTGGGTTAATTATTTGCATCGGCAGCTGAGTTTCAGCTTCGATAGTACTCATTCGATCTTGAATATTTCGCTTCATGCGAGTCATACCAACTCGAACACGCTGTTGGAGCATTTCTCCAAAGTAGCGCACTCGACGGAAACCAAGATGGTCAATGTCATCAGCCAAGGCTGATGAATCGTGATTGTTGGTAATGATAGTGCGGAGAATCAATGACAAGTCTTCTGGAGTGACTGACCGTTCATCCATAGCTTTCTTATCAGTCGCTAAGTCAAAACGATGATTGAAGTGATGTCGCCCGATTTCAGAAAGGTCGTATCGCTCTGGAGAGAATAGTGAGTTAACAAACTCTCGAGCGTTTTCTACCGTAGCCAAATCCCCATCACGTAATCGTTTGTAGATTTCAATATATGAGTCGTCGACTGTTTTAGCAGGATCTTTCTCAAGAGTTGCTTTGATGTATTCCTCACCGCGAGGGATGTCTTTAACTGCCTCTAGCATGGCTTTTTCTGTCTCAAGACCTCGAACTCGTAAGAGTGATGAGATTGGGAATTTTTTCTTACGGTCAATCTTTACGTAAATTACTCCGTCGGCTTCTGATTCGATTTCTACCCAAGCCCCTCGAGCAGGAATAATTTTGGCACCAAACATGGTTTTACCTTTTGATTCGGAGGTAGTGAAGAAGATTCCGTAACTACGTGCCAACTGCGGGACAATGACTCGTTCAACACCGTTGATGATGAAGGTACCATTACGAGTCATGACTGGAATGTCAGTCATGAAAATCTCTTGCTCTTTGTCACTTTCAAATGTCTTGTTCTTGAGAACAACGGTAGCTCGTAGCGAAGCTTCGTAGGTTCGCTTGTTTTCCTTGGCGTACTCTGGGGAGTATTTAGGTTCACTTAGTTCGTATTTTTTGAACTGTAGTTCGAACTTTTTCTCCGAATAGTCTGTAATCGGCGAAAACTCTTTAAAAATCTCTTTTAATGCTTCCTCAACAAACCAACGATATGATTCGCGCTGTGGCTCGATAAGGTCAGGTAGTGGTACACGAGCGGGAGCAGCTTTTTCAAACCGCTTTTGTGGCAAATGACCCACTGAAACATTCTTGGTATCCATAACGACTCAATTTTATAAGGCTAGAGATAGACGTAAAAAACGCGCCAAGGCGCTATTTGAAATTGTCGTTTCTCTATCCGATGAATAAAAACATTACCTCCAAAGGTGAATAATTACTCCGCGGCATAAAAATCTCCCCTCCACAACTCACTCGAGATCGCAGTACTGCGTATGTGGGCGGTAGTATACCGTATAGTTTTAAAATTGCAAGAAATGGCTTGTTATCTCCGATAACAACTTGTTTCTCTTCTTAAAATCCGAATTATTTTTACTTGTTACAGGCAAAATACCAAGTTACGAAACAAAAGTACCAGCAAAACAAGTTGACGACATAATCTGCAGCTTTATAATGGATATACCATTTAACGAAAGCTCTACGTTGGAATTAAATGGGACGAACTACGACTGTCATTACCCATCGGTAATCCTTCGGGAATACCAATGGCAGTCACCATCAACCTCTTTTGCGGTTGATATAGTTCGAAAGAAATACCGCCTCCGGGCGGTATTTCTTTTTGTAGAGTTTGGTGCTAGGGTGTCGACAGAAGCAATCCTACAAGGAGAATTGAAATGCGAGTAGATATTAAGTATCGCCTACAAGTTCCACGCAATATTTGGGAACCGCTCTCTCAAGGTAAAACCAGAGAACGGTATCCTACCAAAACGAAGGGGTTGATCGCTATTATAGCGTCTGATCGTATCAGTACTCACAATGTTGTTCATCTGAGCGAGATTCCGCTGAAGGGCGAAATTCTTACCTATCTGACTATTTATTGGTTGACTGAGATATTCTCCCACGCTAACCACCACTTGGTGGCATATGGAAGAAAAATATACGATTACTTACCAAATTCTTTGGATCAGTATCGTGATCTTCACTACCGGACGCTGGTGGTTAAGGATTTGGATATTATCCCGGTCGAGTTTATCTTTCGGCAGTATCTGACCGGCAGTCTCTACCAAGCTTATATGGCGGGGGAAGATCCTTACGATTTAGATCTTCCGCCAGGATTATACAAAATGCATCGCTTTGACGAACCGGTCTTCACTCCCACGGATAAATCTGAATCGGATGATCCGTTACTGGGATGGAAGACGCAGGATAAATATCCCGCAGCCTCGCAACTAAAGAATATATTTAAACGTGCTAGAGCTGAGTTGGAGAAGTGTAATATTGCTTTGGTCGACACCAAATTCGAAGTTGGATATGACCCCAGCAACCCTTGGACAATGTTGGCTGACGAAATACTCACGCCAGACTCCAGTCGCTTTGTGATAATGAGCGAGATAAAGGAAGGAGAGGAGCCGCCATGGCTCGATAAGCAGCCTGTCCGACTAGCAGCTGAACTACAATGGGGTGATGGTCCTAGGTATGAGCTCGATTTCGATAGAAGCGTTGTCGAGGAAACTACTAGTCGTTACCAACGTATTCTGCAGCTCATTACCGGTCGTTCGGTCAAGGAGTGGCGTGCGCAACTCGATGCGGTGTAACCGCAAATAATTGCCCTGGGGTCTATGATCCCAGGGCAATCTTTATTTCTTGGCTCTTAGCTGGTCAATCTTTTGATGATGTCCTGACAAGTATACCGGCGGAACTTTAAACCGCTTTTTTTTATACTCAATAGTCTCTGGTCTGGTGTACATTTCTCCGCTGGAGATACGAGACTCCTCAAGTGAGTCAATGGTGCCAAGGACGCCAGGCACTTGTCTGGCTACCGAATCCACTATCGCGAGCGCGGGTAATTCTCCTCCGGTCAAGACATAGTCGCCGATGGATACTTCTTCGGCTTTTAGTATCTTTTTGACCCTGGAATCAATTCCTTCATAGCGACCGCTGATAAGTACTAAGTGCTCATATTTTTTAGCGTACTGCTTGGCTAGTTTGGTATCAAATTGTTTACCCCGTGGACTCATAATCAATGTCTTGATTTTCTTCTGGTCTTTCTTGCGTCCGACGGCCTTTTGCCACGCGGCCAGAATTGGCTCGGTTTGCAATACCATACCCGGCCCGCCGCCATACGGCCGATCGTCGACTTTCTTATGCTTGTTCTTGGTGAATTCTCGCGGGTTGTAATAATTGACAGCAATCTTTTTGCCGCGACTTTTGGCACCTACGCCTTTGTTGGTTTTTTGCGCTCTACCTAGCACACCCGAATCGGTATACGGCTGACAGACTTCTGGAAACAACGTGATGATGTGAAAGTTCATACTATAACTATAACTTACCCTTAAAGCGCACTAGCTCTTCGGGTATCTGGGAATGGAGTGGGGTAGGAGGATTGTCGATAGTGCACCAGGTTAACTCGTCGTGCTTGTGCGGCTCGTTATTAATAACCTTATCTCTATCCACCAAGACCTTAAATCGAAAGGCGAGCCAGTGACTCTTCTGACCGTCGATGTCTCTGAATACATCGCTGTAGCCAAGTTCAGTAATTTCTAATGGTTTAACACCATATTCTTCTTGCACTTCCCTTTCTACTGCCTCCGGAATGGATTCGCCAAACTTTACTCCGCCCCCGCCACAGTCCCAGGCACCCTGCTCATCGCGACACTGCTCACTGCGCTTATGGAACACGTAGTTACCCTGACCATCGTGACAGTAAAAACAGACACAGACACCGATATAATCAAATCCTTTCTTCATAAAAAAATCCTAACACAATTTTCATGCAAGGTTGAGATTGAGGTTTCCTGAAGTTATAAACTGGATAAAATACAAGAAACAACAAAGCCGCGGAGGAAGCGGTATTTGATATACCGTGACTGACGCGGCTGTAGTTGTGACGAAGTAGTTCGCCAGTTTATATCTTTAGGTCGTCAATGGCCTGGTCAAGAGACTTAGACTCACTTTCGGACGACTCACTCTCATTTGAATAATCATCCTCGCGAACCATTCCTTCGCGGCGACCGCCTTCAGGTTCGTTAATCTTTAGGTTTACTCGAGCGTCATGCTTCATACCTACTACGCGCAAAAGGGTGCGGATAGCTTTGGCTGTGTTTCCAGATCGGCCAATAATCTTGCCCATATCTTCGGCATGTACATCAAGGGTCAATAGTACTCCCATCTCGTCGACGGTACGGTCAACTTTGACACTATCAGGATGGTCTACGAGTGCTTTAACTACATTCTCTAAAAACTGCTTGTCTTCGTGATTTTCCATATTCAGAATGTTATCTATCTAAAGCGTGGTGCCTCTTATTACTAAGCGGACCAGCTATGCTCTAAGCATACGAAAGCTTCCAAGTTTCGTCAACGACTGCAGTGGGGCAAGTTAGGCAGTCTTTGCTTCTTCTTTGGCCTCCTTGTCGCCTTCTTCGGTAGCTTCTGCTGGTTCTTCTGAGGTTTCAGGCTCTTCAACCAGCTCTTCTGCTTCTGACTCTGGAGCTGCTGGAGCTTCTTCGGGCGCTGACTCTTCAGTTTCAGTCGATTCCTCAGTATCAGTTGGAGCTTCTTCTGGAGTGGCTGTTTCCTCTTCAGTAGATTCAGCTGCTTTAGCAGCTTCGGCCTCAGCGGCTTCTTTGGCTTTGGCTTCTTCTTCAGCTCGTTTAATAGCTTCTTCGTCAATTATTGGAGACTTGCGAGGTAGTACGTTTTTCTTCTTCCCTTCAATGACTCCTTGGCTTACCAATAAGTTGTACATGGTGTCAGATGGTTGCACTCCTTTACTCAACCAATCTTTAGCTTTCTCTCCATCTAGCTGAATGTGGTTCATTTTTGGGTTATATGAACCAAGCCGGTCGACGTGTTTATCACTGTTTACACCGGTTCTTTTGTCGGTTACCACAATTCGAAACGACGGATCGTTTTTGCGGCCAACTCGTTGTAATCGCATCATTAACATATAGTGGCGCTAGCATAGCAGAAAACTAATAAACGTCAACTTATTTTCGGGCCAACAACCCGACAAACCTACTATCTACTTATGTTAGACAGTAACCACATGTAACCCGAGCTTTATTTGCTTGTATAAAAGAATGAGCACGGTATACTGCCCCCATGCAAAATACTATTGAAGGATCTATAAAAATCCGCGGAAAAGGCACTGGTTTTGTGCCACACGAAGACTTTGAAGAAGACGTGGTTGTTGAACGGCACTCGCTTGGGTTTGCGCTTGATGGAGATGTGGTTGAAGTCAAACTTTTGCCAAAACAACCCGGAGAACGCCAAATGGGTGAAGTGATACAGGTACTAAAATCAGTTCACCGAGAACTGATTGGTGTAGTTGAAGAAATTAATGAGGGAGGTCAAAAGATATATCAATTCAATCCCGACAATAAACGAATTCATATTCGTCCGACTGTACCGACCGCTACCCCTAATGACTTGGAGATGAAAGTGGTGGTAGAAATTGAGAAGTGGGAAGATCCACAGACTCCTCCTCAAGTAAAAATTGTCGAGACACTTGGTCGAGCTGGTGATCATGAGACCGAAATGCAGGCCATTATCAGAGGAGGTGGATTTTCTAAGAATTTTCCAGAATCAGTGCAAAAGGCAGCGCAGGATATATACGATAGAAAAGATACTATCTTTAGTGACGCGGTAACTGACCCGAAACGTCGCGACTTACGTGGCGTAACCACGATGACCATTGACCCGGCAGATGCTAAAGACTTTGATGACGCTTTATCAATTCAAAAGATTGACGAGGAGACCATCGAAGTCGGTATTCATATCGCTGATGTATCTCACTATGTTCGCGAGGGCGAGCCAATCGATGTAGAGGCTAAAGAGCGAGCAACGTCAGTGTATCTCGTAGACCGAGTGATTCCGATGTTGCCAGAAATACTTTCAAACGACTTGTGTTCATTGCGACCAAATGAAGACCGCTTAGCGTTTAGTGCTGTGTTTCAACTTGATAAAGAAGCTAATATCAAGGATGAATGGTACGGTCAAACGATTATTCATTCAGACAAGCGCTTTAGTTACGAAGAAGCGCAAGCTGTCCTTGATTCGCAAAATGGTGAGTATTTAGATGAATTAAATACGATGTTGGCGCTGTCGCGGATTTTACGTAAGCAGCGCTACAAACAAGGAGCTATCGCCTTTGAGCAGCCAGAAGTAAAGTTTGAATTAGACGAAGCTGGTCGACCAATCCGCGCCTACACCAAGGAACGAACTGAGACTATGATGATGATTGAAGACTTCATGTTGCTAGCTAACCGAAAAGTGGCAAAATACATCGACGACCTCTCAAAAGCCAGTAATCAGCAGCTGACCTTTGTATATCGTATCCACGATGTACCAAACCCAGAAAAAATCGAAGATCTGGCGACATTTGTGCACGCTATGGGGTACGAATTTGAAACTAACAAAGGCATGGTAAAGGCCAAAGCACTGAATCAACTCATGGAAGCAGTAGAAGATAAGCCAGAAGAAAACCTCATTAAGACCGCTAGCATTCGCTCAATGTCAAAGGCGGTATATTCAACTAAGAATATTGGACACTTTGGTCTAGCTTTCAAATTCTATACTCACTTTACATCACCAATTCGCCGCTACCCCGACCTGATGGTGCACCGACTCCTCCGCAAACATCTCGATGGCGTACACATCGGACCAAAGGAATCTGCCAAATATGAACAAACCTGTACTCATTCTTCAGACCGCGAAGGTGAAGCTGTTTCAGCAGAGCGAGACTCAATTAAGTACAAACAAGTTGAGTACATGCTTAACAAAGTCGGCGAAGAGTTTGATGGTGTAGTCACCGGCGTAACTGATTGGGGTATCTATGTACAAGAGACTGGTTCACTAGCGGAAGGGATGATTCGTCTTTCTACTATCAAATCTGATTACTTTGAACACGAAGCTAGTAAGTACCGCATCAAAGGTCAAAAGACCGGTAAGGTATACCGACTGGGAGACGAGGTACGGGTCAAGCTAATCCGAGCTGACAAAGACGAACGACAATTGGATTTTGAACTGATAACTAAATAAGCAAAAAGAATTATATAATTAATTATATAATTCTTTTTCTACACAACCTCGTCCGAGACAGCTTGTAGTTAGCTTGAAACATTCGCAGCGATACTGCTATAGCGAGGACGTTGAGAGCTGGCTACAAGCTGTTTTACCTATTCGAGGGATTTTATTTAGCATTAGCGACTGCTTCATCGAATTTCACCGATAGTACTTTAGAAACGCCGTCGCCACCCATAGTGATGCCGTACAAGATACTGGCGCGACTCATGGTTTCGCGATTGTGAGTAATGAGTACTAATTGTGATCGCTGAGCCAAAGCTTCAACCATGTCTCCATAGCGGCGACTATTGGCCTCATCGAGAGCGGCGTCAGTCTCATCAAGAATAATGAAAGGTGGCGGGTTAATCTGGCTCATGGCAAAGATAAGCGCGATTGACGTTAGTGCTCGTTCACCACCAGAGAGCATAGTCAGTCCTTTGACCCGTTTGTTCGGTAGCGAGACTTCTAAATCCACTCCTTCTTCTGTCACATCTTCTTCGTCTTCGTCGGTTTGTTTTTGTTTCATTTTTACCCGAGTCAAGGCCGCTGAACCACCGCCAAACATAAGAGTGAAAAAACGATTAAATTCAGTAGTAATTTTATCTACACCAGCAAAAAATTGTTCTTCGAGCTTGGTTTCTAGATCATCGATTAATTCGTGTAGATTTTTAACAGAGCTACGTAGGTCATCTAGCTCGCGCGCTAGAAATTCATCGCGCTCGCTAGCTGCTTTGTATTCCTCTAACATCCCCTCTGTTTCCCCTACTCCCAATTCTTCTAACCGAATCTTCATCTTTTCCAGTTCACGTTGTCGGTTACGCTGAATAGTACGGTCTTCGGCAGCAATAGCCTGATCTGTAATCTGATTGCCAGATTCATCAGTAATGGTGTATGAGAAATACTGTGCTGCTCCCCGCCCGAGCAACGTAACTGCTTCTTGCAATTGTTGTTTAAAGTCTGAACGATCGCGCTCAATGGTCGACAGTTCACTGTCAATGACCTGGATTTTAGATTCGAGACTTCTTTGCTGCTCAAGTAGCTCAAATAATTCTTTTTCGGCGTTTCGCTGTCCCTCGAGAGAATCAACCTGCTCTCGCTGCAAGCGAGCCACAGCAGCCTCATTGCTTTCCTTGTCTGATTGTAACTGATCGACTGTTTCCTTGAGCTGCTCTACTTTTTTCTGTAATTCTTCAAGCTCAGCAATATCCTCAGCGACGAGGTCAATAGTAGTTTCTTCGCTACCAGAAGTTAGTTTCTTCAAGTCAGAGAGTAATGTTTCTAAGGAAGTTTTGATAGTGACTGGATCATTATTTTGTAGAGCAGTTTCGGCAGTATCAATAGCTGGCTGTAAGGCTTCGCTCACCTTTACTAGAGGCAACATTTCGTTATTGGTGGTACTCGATTGATTTCGCTCTAGCCTCCGTTTTAAAAAGTTTATTTGTCCCGTCAACTGACTTACCTCTCGCTCGGCAGTTTGCCATTTTTGGGTAGCTTCCTTTAGAGAATGTTTGGCCTCCTCAAGTTCAGTACTATCTTTTGTATTAGCTAATGAATCAGCTGCGTTTCTAGCTTCTTTGATATTGGCTATAACGGTTTCTAGGGTGGCAGCTGGTTCTTGGCGAGCAGCTTGGAGAGTGTCAGCGCGAGCAGCTAGATAGATATCTTCACGCTTCAAATACTCAGCGTAGTAGTCTGATAGTTCTGCTTGTAGTTTCAATGCTCGCTCGGCTTTATCGACTTGTTTTTTAAGATATTTTAAATGAGGGGCGGCTTCCCTTCGGAGTGATTCGACTTGGGAAATATTCTCTTCAGTCCGGCTGAGCTTACGTTCAGTCTCTTGTTTTTTGAGTTGGTACACCTTTAGTCCGAGGGCGTCTTCTATCATTTCTCGACGTTCTTTGGGATTAGCCGATAGCACCCGGTCAGCCTCACCCTGAGAAATTATATGATGACCGGTTGAACCAATATTGGCTCCGGCTAGGAGTTCGTGAATATCTTTAAGACGGACAGCAGAGCCATTTATTTTGTACTCATTTTGACCATCACGGTGAACCACTCGTTCCAAAATAACTTCATCAAAATCGAGCTCTAATAGACGCTCAGTGTTATCAAATACTAACTGCACACTGGCACGGTTTCCGCGAGCGATTTTTTCCGAACCTCCCCAGATAAGATCTTCACCCTTCTTCCCCCGCATTGATTTGACTGACTGCTCACCAAGTACAAAACGAAATGATTCAGCTACGTTACTCTTGCCTGAGCCATTTGGCCCCACAATAGCAGTGATAGGAGCGGAGAATTCTAGCTCGCTTTTTTTAGCAAATGACTTAAAGCCATTGATGGTAAGTTCCTTTAAATACATAGAATCGCTTCACTATTGTAGCACTAGTCTCCATATCCCTGAGACTAAATAAGCACTTAAATTCGAGGCGACGAGCGCCTTCTTTGTGAGACGTATCTAGAATACGGTGAGCAAAAGTAGGTGCTAAGTTAACAAAGAAGTTATTGCTTATTAAGCCTCTAGGGGCGGCATTCGCCACCGAGGCTATAGACAGCCATCGACTGATAAAAGTCAGAGGAATTTGGATTACAGTGACTCACCGCCGAACAGGTAGTAGGACACCTAGCTAGTTCGTCTGATGAACTGACCCCTTCAGACGCTTGGGTGGCGCCAGCAAAACAATTAACGGCAGTGAGTTTGTACCAACTCTGATCATTGGCGACCGTGTAGCGAAATACACAATCACGATTAGCTGACACACTAGATTCAGGTAATGAGTTAGTAAATTCTGGAGTCAAACCGTCTATAAAGTACCCGTTGCTGCAAGTTGTACTTTCTGCGTAGGTATAACTAGCAGTACTAGTTCGACATGGTGCACCGACACTAGGTGTAGGTGGATACGCTCCATTTTGAGATTTATAGAGCTCTATTGCTAATTGTGCCTCAGTGAGCTCTGATCCCACCGCTTTGTTTTTTGAAGTTTGACGCGCTTGGTCAAAATTGGCTGCTAAAATTGCTACCAAAATACCGATAATGGCTATCACCACCAATAACTCTAATAAAGTAAAGCCAGCTTTTTGAGTCCACTTCATATTATAGATAGTAGCACTATTTAAATAAATTGGTTGGTGACTATATCCACTATGGAATATCACAAATCACATCCTCGGTATATTGCTCGACTCGGGCTGGAGTAGGGTTACTAGGGGTGGCGTAGCCTTCCCAGACTGCATATGATGACTGGAAAACTGCACTACTCGCTAAACAATGTGCCGGCGTGCCGTTATTCGGATGAGTAGCAACACAGATTCCTCCCCCTGTGGTCGTTACGTCACAACTCTTAAATTCATGAGTATAATCAACAGTATCAGTTTCTACCGTATTTCTGGCCATAAATTTGTATACTTTTCCATCCGCATCAGTGGTGTAGACGTATCCGGAATCGGCACCGTTTCGATTACTATCAAGTGGCAGGAGCGGTAAAAAATCTGGCGCTAGGCCAACAATATATTCGTTACCACTTGGACACGCGTAGTTGGTTCCAGCTTGACCTGACCAGCGACCCGGACCATTACACCCTTCGGGATAGCGGCCGTAGCGAAGTTTGTATAACTCTAGAGCAGATTGTACCTCCCGTAAGTCAGCCTGACGTTCAGTATCTCTCGACTTTGCCGAAGCGGTACTAAGGGCGGCGTAAATCACTGATAGTAGAATCGCCAAGATAGCGATTACCACTAAAATTTCAATTAGAGTAAAGCCTGCACTGCGTTCTTTCACACTCGAAGTATAGCACGCACCTTACTCAGCTAGACTCCACCCTTGTGCTTCAATAGCTTGCTCAGCCGCTACTTGCTCTGCTTCTTGTTTAGACCGGCCTGAGCCTTCAGCAACTTTGTTTTGGCGCAAAAATACTCCAACCGTAAAGACTCGGTCGTGATCTGGACCTTCCTGCTTTAGCGTCTCGTAAGTTGGTGTCACAGAAGCGTGTTCTTGCGCGAGTTCTTGAAAACGACTCTTGGCATCCTGCCACAAACGTTTACTGACGATTTCTTCCGTTTTAGCAAAAAGTTGCTCGGCGATGAATTTGTGAGAAGCGTCATAGCCTTGATCTAGATAAATCGCTCCGATACATGCTTCAAAGGTATTAGCCAGAATGTACTGTCGAGCTCTACCCAAATCTTTGGATTCACCTTTGCTCATCAGTAAAAAGTCATTGAGTCCGAGTTTTTCGGACGCTGCTGCTAAAGAGACAGTATTTACTAATGCAGCTCGAACGGCAGTCAGTTCTCCTTCTGGTTTATCAGGATATTCCTTAAATAGAAAGTCCGTCACCACAAGTTCTAAGACGGCGTCGCCTAAGAATTCCATTCGCTCATTGTGGTCCCACGTCGCTTCGCGATGTTCGTTTAAGTACGAACGGTGAGTAATAGCTGAAAGTAAAACGGCAGTGTCCGTAAAAGTGACTCCAAGGACTGATTGCAGTTTTGTAATATCAGCTGGTTGTACTGATTCCATAGATTATATTTATTCTGTAATTCCGTGCTATAGAAGACAACTGGTGTGCAATTCACCCCAACTCTCGTCTGCAGCGGATAATATGACTATACCGATAATTTACCTTAACGCAAGATACCACTTCTTTTTCTCACTCGTTTCCAAGAAATAGCAGCATTTACAAGGCGTTGGAGAAAAGCGGAAAGAGGTGTACTAACTTGTACAGTGACTGACTTTTTTTGAATAACAACGCAGTAGATGCGCTATTTCTTAGAAACGAGAATGGTGACGGCTTTGGTTACGATGGGCAAAATATCCTCGTAAAAATTCAACTCCAAGATATCTGCTACCTTGAACCACTTAGCATCATCTAGGCCACCTTTCTTTGCCAACTCTAAATCTTGAAACGGTGCTTCTGCCAAGAAGTAATGTACTTGCTTGCGCACCTTACCAACTTCTGGTTGTGAAGCGACGTATTCGTTGTTACCAAGTTGATCTTCAATTGTAATTGGAAGTCCCAGCTCTTCTTTGACCGCTCGCGTGGCGCCGTCTTCGACTGACTCCTCTTCTTTTACTTTACTTTTTGATAGCGTCCAATGACCAAAGATATCATGAACTAAAGCTAAATATATTTCTCCTTCTTCTCGGGCATACACCACCGCGCCAGACAGTCGCTCGACTGGCAATTGATCGAAAGGTACATTTTTGGGACGCTTGCTCTGCTCGTCTTTACCTGGTTCACCAATTTCTTTGTAGACCGCACCTAAAACACCGTTTACAAAACGACTGCTGTTATCACCGCCAAATTGTTTGGCTAGTTCGATTGCTTCGTTGATAGCTACTTTGGCCGGCACTTCATGTCGGTCAGCAAATAAGAGTTCGTATAAACCTAGTCTGAGAATATTTCTATCGACTGGAGAAATGCGATCGATTGGCCACTCGGGAGCGGCTTTTTCGATGACAAGATCGAGTTCTGGCTGTTTTGCCATTACTCCATCAAGGAGTTTTTCCATAAATGGCAGGTCAGTTTTGTTCGGAGCAAATTCAGATACATTCCTATCCAATACTTCGTGGACTGCTTTTTTTTCGAGTGCGTTTAAGTCCCACTCAAAGAGTGATTGAAGAACAATACTGCGGGATAGATGTCGATTTGCCATAAAAAAGTACTAACGTGCCGATACTGAGTTCAGTGTAGCATTCGAAGCTACCCAGAAAACCAGAGAATCCACAAAGATACGACCCAGCGGGTCGTATCTTTGTGGTTATTTTTTCTCTTCGGTTGTTTCTTCTGTAGATTCTGGTTCAACTGAAGCTTCGGTAGGTTCTTCTGCTTGTTCTGCCATTTGGGCCGCTTCGGCCTTGATAGCTTCTCGCTTAGCTTGTAGGCGTTCTTCGCGAGCTTTCTTCTTGGCAGCCATATCCATGACTAGCCGACCTTTATAAAAACCACATTCTAGACACATGTGATGAGGACGATGTTTGGCATCACAATTACTACACACAGAGAGCGTTGGCTCCTTGAGCGCGTGATGTGAGCGGCGGTTTCCAGTGTGAGACCGCGTATGTCGCATTCGTATTACCATAGTGCGCAAAACTATAGCAAAATCATTTAAAAAAGCAATAGGAAAGGGTCGCCAGTTGCCCGGCGACCCTTGTACGTCATGTTCGGCCTATGCCGCTAGCTCGAGGAGAGCGACCTCTTCGAGTGGTTGCTTATCCTTGCGCACTTGCGCCTCGATCTCTGCCACCTCACGACGATTGAGTTGTTTTCGACAATCTCGCGGACCGGTTTCTGCGTCATAATTCTCGAAAAGTCGAACTATGAGATTAACCAGTTTAAGCTCAATTGACGAACTCGCTCTGGGTTTGCGCCACATGCAATTTTCGTAACGACCGTCCTCAACTTGGTGTCGAGCAACAGGAGTCACAACAGTCCCAGCTGCACTGCAGTCGCTACCTGCAGGAGTCAGACCATTGCATTTGACGCATTTTAAACAAAGCAGTTTTGCCATAAATCCCTCAAAGAACAAGTGTTTCAAGAGTGTTAGGGATTCCTTTGGCAGAAAGTATTAAAACATTCATTCAGCATTTATGCAACCACGACAAAAGGTATGCCTGTGTTCAACACATAATCCCCACTCCTTGATTACTTGTCTATGAAACTTGGTCCCATAGCCTTTGTGGGTTGCAAAATCATAGGCTGGAAAGCGAATAGCTTTGCGGCACATATATGCGTCACGAGTTTCTTTGGCCATAATTGAAGCCAGCCCTATTTCCTTCTCGGATTGGTCGCCTTTTATAATGGTTGATTGAGAAAACTCGACGGGTGCATATAGTCCTCCATCCAGTTTTATGAATGCTTCATTGGGCGACAGTTCCAGTCGTTTAATAGCCCGCTGCATAGCTACTCTTATGGCTGACACAATCCCTGTTCTATCAATTATTTTGGCTCCAACCATAGCAACAGCAAAATCCAACTCCCCTGCTTTTTTCAGTATTTGTGTACATTTATATATTTCACGGCGCTGTTTTGGAGACAATTGTTTACTATCGTGCACACCGGGACATTGATTCCAATCAAAATCGTTTGCCACCTTTACCACTCCCACGGCCACCGGCCCCGCTAGTGGACCTCTACCCGCCTCATCTATACCTACCAGATATTCCATAACCACCAAGATATCACAGCTAGAATGAGAGATTTCTATGATTTGTTATACTGATGCAAATGTCGAAACTTCAGGCTGATTTTATCCATTTGCACGTCCACTCGCATTACTCACTCTTAAATGCGCTACCGACCCCTAAAGAGCTGGCGGCAGCGGCTAAAGCTGATGGACAACCAGCTCTGGCTATTACTGACAATGGTGCACTTTATGGTGCGATTGATTTTTATAAAGCCTGCACCAAAGAAGGTATCAAGCCAATCATCGGGATTGACGCGCACCTAGCGCCCAGAACCCGCTTTGATAAGGAGGTAAATATAGACAAGCCAAGAGCCCGAGTGGTACTCCTCGCAAAAACGTTCACTGGCTATCAAAATCTCATCAAGTTAGTTACACGCTCAAACCTGGAAGGGTTTTACTATCGTCCGCGGATAGATGATGAATTGCTTGAAGAGCTGCACGAGGATCTTATCTGTATTATCCCCTCTTTTGCCGGAGAAATTGCTCGTGCACTCAAAGACCGTAATCAAAGCCAAGCAGCTGAGCGTCTTGATTGGTATAAGCGAATTTTTAAAGACGATTGTTACCTAGAAATATCACATCATCCAGAAATATTTGACCACGAAGAAAACCAGCAGCGAATCATCAAATTAGCAAAAGAAACCAATATCCCACTGATTGCAGCGCACGATGTGTACTACCTCAAGCCAGGCGACCGCACCGCTCGTGAGACCATGGTCAAAATCCAGAACGGTGGCGTGGTAGACACTAGTGATGATCGTGCTAGTAGCGAAAACTTTTCTTTCACTACACAAGCTGAAATGAAAGACTGGTTCATAGACCATCCCGAAGCACTAGCCAATACCGTCAAAGTCGCCGAGCAATGCAATGTGGAAATCCCGCTGGGAGCCGAGGCGTGGAAATTCCCTGAATACCCTATCGCCAGCGGCAAAGCGCCGGACGATGAACTGCATGACACTGCCTACAAGGGAGTGACGTGGCGTGGTCTATCGCTCGATGACCCAGCTGTAAAAGAACGCCTCGACTACGAACTTGGAGTAATCAAAATGAAAGGCTATGCCAAATATTTCTTGGTGGTGGGTGATCTCTTGCGTGAAGCTCGGGAAAGAAAAATTTTGACCACTATCCGCGGTTCTGTGGCTGGTTCTTTGACTACCTATGTACTCGGTATTACGAACGTAGACCCTCTGGAGTATCGTCTACCTTTTGAACGGTTTTTGAATCCCGAACGACCATCTGCACCAGATATTGATATGGACTTTGCTGATAACCGGCGCGATGAAATCATAGAGTATGCTAAAGAAAAATACGGCGCTGATAACGTCGCTCAGATTGGTACTTTCGGAACCATGATGGCTCGAGCGGCTGTACGTGATGTGGCTCGAGCTCTCGGTCACTCCTACTCTACCGGGGACAGAATCGCTAAATTGATTCCGATGGGGAGCCAAGGTTTCCCGATGACGATTGATAAAGCTCTAGAAATAGAACCAGACTTAAAAGAACTATACCGAAAGGACGCTGAGTCTCGGGAAGTAATTGACCTCGCGAAACAAATCGAGGGTCGGGTACGTCATCTTGGAGTACACGCTGCTGGTGTAGTGATTTCACCTGAACCACTCAATCAAATCGTGCCGATTCAACCCGATCCCAAGAGCGGAAAGTTTATCACTCAGTACGAAATGCACAGTGTAGGAGAAGACGGCGTGGGGCTGTTGAAATTTGATTTCCTTGGTATCAAAAACTTAGCTATCTTGGCTGACTCAGTTAAACGTGTGCGGAAGATTAGAGATATCGAGATTGATATAGAAAATATCCCTCTTGACGATAAACAAACCTTTGAAATCCTCGCCAAGGGTGAAACCATGGGTCTCTTCCAGCTCAATGGTTCTGGAATGACCTCATTCTTGAAACAACTAAAACCAACCACTATCTACGACATCAACGCGATGGTAGCGCTATATCGTCCAGGTCCGATGGAATCGATTCCAAAGTATATCGAACGAAAACATAACCCCACATTAGTGTCATACCTTGACCCGCGCATGGAAGAAATTCTTGAGCGCTCATATGGGGTGATTACCTATCAGGATGACGTGATGATGATTTCCATCAAGCTGGCTGGATACTCTTGGCTAGAAGCTGACAAATTGCGTAAAGCGATGGGGAAAAAGATTCCAGAAGTAATGGCGGCAGAAAAAGATAAGTTGCTCGAGGGTCTTGAAAAAAATGGTATGAGCAAAGCTAAGACTGAAGAACTTTGGGCGCTGATTGAACCCTTCGCCGCGTACGGTTTTAACAAAGCTCATGCTGCTAGTTACGGTCGAGTCGCTTACCAAACAGCATATATGAAGGCCAATTTTCCGGTCGAGTATATGTCAGCTGTATTGACCGCTGACTCTGGTGATACAGAAAAAATTTCTGAAATTATTCGTGAATGTGAACGAATGGGAATTGAAGTGTTACCGCCAGATATCAATGAATCATTTGCAGACTTCTCAGTAGTTCCTGGTCAAACCACTATTAGATTTGGGTTGGAGACAATCAAGAACTTTGGTTCAGCTATTACCGAAACTATTGTAGAAGAGAGAAAAAAGAACGGGCCATATAAATCACTAGAAGATTTTTTGGTTCGAATTCATGACCGCAATCTAAACAAAAAATCTCTGGAAGCGCTGATTTGTGCTGGCGCATTTGATGCATTTGAGCGTCGTGGAATGCTCTACAATAATCTGGAAAACTTATTGGCCTTTAATAAGGAATACCATGCGGGCAAAGAATCAAATCAAGATTCTCTCTTTGGTGGAGTGCAAGAAGTAGCTGGATTGACCCTCTCCCCTAGTGAACCTATACCAATTGCTCAAAAACTGATATGGGAAAAAGAACTACTCGGCGTCTATGTATCAGGACATCCTTTAGATCAGTTTGAAGATGAGGTGAACAAACGTCCGTCTATTACCACCATTAAAGAAGATGGACGAAAAGGAGTGCCAGTAGTTACAGCTGGCATGATTGCGTCAGTAAAGGAGTTGCTAACCAAAAAAGGTGACCGAATGGCCTTTGTACAAATTGCTAACAAGACAGACACTATTGAAACCGTCACTTTTCCTGAGGTGTACCAAAAACATAAAGACCTCTTAGTACCAGGAACTTGCATCGCTCTAAAAGGCAAGCTAAACATCAGAAATGACGAGCCGAGCATCTTGATTGATCGTATAAAAAAACTTGCCTCAGTAGAGTAATTTAGCTAGTATCGATTCACAATCGCCATTTTTGGAAGGATTTAGTAATGTCTATAATTCTAAGTTCACCACGACTCGTCTTATCCACCAGGAGTTCGGCACATATTTTACTCTCATTTTCAAGATCAAATGGTGAGAGAATTGTTCTTTTTCAAGGAAACCATCCACATATACTACTTTCCGAGAGTGATCTCAATCCTATAAAAGTAGAATTGGACTTCTCAAATCAAGTCTCAGTAACTGAGCAAATAGAGAAAATTTTGTTCGAACAGATTGAACCAAAACTTAAACTAGTTAAAATCAAGAAAGGAAAACCTTGTCAACTTGGGTTCTCGCAGTTAGTCGTGGATGGTGCCGATAATATTCCAGGCTTCATTATCGGACCCTGTGTCGTACACGATATTTGGTTTAAATGAGGAAACCTATACACAATATAGGTCAACCGCGTCTTCACATGACGCGGTTTTCCTTTTGACAAATCTCACTCCCCCCTATACGATTTACATATCAGAGATTGTAGTGGCTACCAACCATTAGCTTGCCGATTTGTGGCTAGGCGGAGCATGCTCCCTAATCTGAAATTATGAGTGCCGAGTACTAGCTCGGAAGCGCGGTGGAACCGCGGCGTAGATCGCCCGCGCAAAAACAAGAAGCCTCTTGTTTTTGCGCGGGCAATTTAATTACACCTTATGGAAACACAACTAGAACATAAACGTCATACCCTAGCTCACCTGCTGGCTGCAGCTGTGCTGGAACACTACCCAAAGGCCAAACTAACCCTTGGTCCAGCAATCGAAACTGGCTTTTATTATGATATAGATTTCGCTGATGGAGATGCGCCAGGAGAAGCAGATTTAAAAAATCTTCAAAAGACCATGAAAAAACTCCTCAACAAATGGGACGAGTTTACTCATCGTGAAGTTTCCAAAGACGAGGCAGCTGAACTATACAAAGGTAATCCGTACAAACTTGAACTCATAGAGGAAATAGCAGCCAAGGGTGAGTCAATCACTCTGTATACCTGTGGTGATTTCACTGATTTATGTCGCGGCGGACACTGTGAGCATCCAAAACAAGAACTCGACCCTACAGCCTTCAAACTTGATCGCATTGCTGGTGCCTATTGGAGAGGAAGTGAAGACAATCCCATGCTAACCCGTATTTACGGCTTAGCCTTTGCTAGCAAAGAGGACTTAGAAGCATACGAACTACAAGTTGAAGAAGCTAGAAAGCGAGATCATCGAAAAATTGGTAAAGAACTCGACTTGTTCACTTTTTCTGAGTTAGTTGGTCCCGGCTTACCACTATATACACCCAAAGGCCAATTGATGAGAGAGGCGATAAAGGATCTCTTGTGGGATTTGTCAAAGAAGCAAGGCTATCAAAAAGTAGAAATCCCACACATTACTAAAATTGATCTCTACAACACCAGCGGACACGCTGAAAAGTTTAAAGATGAATTCTTCTATGTACACGGTGCCCAGAGTGGTGATGATTTTGTGATGAAACCAATGAATTGCCCGCATCACACACAAATCTACACTTCTTCACCGCGCAGTTACCGTGATTTGCCAATCAAGATGGCAGAAGTGACGCATATGTACCGCGACGAAAAACCTGGACAACTGGCCGGACTAGGAAGAGTACGCTCAATTGCGATTGACGACGCACATGTATTTTGTCGAAAGGATCAAATCAAAGAAGAAGCGGTTACGATTGTAAATATCATTAAAGAGTTTTACACCAAGTTTGACCTTTGGCAGGAAGGTGAGACATTTTGGGTATCACTTTCAGTCCGTGATCCACAGACTCCTGAAAAATATTTGGGAGATGAAGCTAGCTGGAACGAAGCCGAACAGTACCTGCAAGAAGTATCAGACGATATGAACCTCAATGCTACTCGCATGGAGGGCGAAGCGGCGTTTTATGGGCCAAAGTTAGACTTTATGTTTACTGATGCGCTAGGACGTGAGCGCCAATTAGCGACTATCCAAATAGATTTCGTTATGCCTAAACGATTTAATCTCGAATACACCGATAAGGACGGGAGCAAACAAACTCCAGTGATGATTCACCGCGCAGTGGCTGGTTCTCTGGAACGTTTTATGGCGATAATGATTGAGCACTATGCCGGAGCATTCCCACTATGGCTCTCACCAGTCCAGATGCGAGTAATCCCTGTAGCAGAAAGTCACCGTGAGTACGCAGAGGAAGTTGTCAAAGCTCTACAAGCGGCAGATATTCGCGTAGAGCTTGATGACTCAGACGAAAGTATGGGTAAAAAAATCCGCAAGGTAAAGACCGCCAAATTGCCATACTTTATTGTTGTCGGTGATAAGGAAATGGCTGATGGAACCATTACTGTAGAATCACGCACTGGAGAAGAATCTAAAGAAATGACCGTTGCAGACGCAGTGAACAAGTTTACAGAAGAAACTCGCCAGTAATGCTACATAGAGTAGCTACCAAAAACGCCGCGCTCTAGAGCGCGGCGTTTTTGGTAAGAACTAACGGATTAGTTCAAAATATTTTTGATTCGGTCTTCGTTCAGCACTACCCAACCATCTTCTAGAGGATAGTTTTGCTTAGCCATGGTAATCACTTGATCAAGTAATTCGTGGCGTGCTACCTCTCCTTCTGTAACAGAAAGGAAGTGTTGCAAAGCGTCGCTTGAAAGCAAGGCTTTTTGAGCGTGCGCTCGGTTTTCCAAGTCAGTCACTAAGTTTTCGATGGTTCCGGTCGGAAGATTGCTTGGCACACCAGATTCGGCCACCTCAGGAGTTGCTGTTGAGTGAAATACATCAGGTCGAGCAATCGTGGCAGCTTCCATGCTTTTGATTCCTTGATGGGTAGATCCACTAGGAATCTCATCAATAGTAGATGGAGTAGCCAAGTGAGCACTAGGACCAGCTACAGTTCGCTTACGTACTACTAGCAAGTAAGCCATGTAAGCTGCCCAAGCTACCAGCGCTGCGTAAAATAGGAAGGTCATAAACGGACCAGCTTCAAAACCAGTGTAAGGTACTTGACTAAGAGCAATACCGGCTACTAGTGGTTTTTGGTCACGAATCTCAGTGACGAATACTTCGTCTCCTCCTTCTACTTCTACTTCTACAGAACATTCACGATCATCTGAACCTCGTTCAACAATCAAAGTGTATTCAGTGTCACGGGTTGGTCGTAGTCGGATTGATCCTTCATCATCAGCATTTCGGACTACAGTTCTTCCACGATCATCTTCAATGGTCACGTCTCGTCCGTCACGAGTATCCCAACTTAGTCGGATTGTGTCACCACGCTTGATGGTTCGGTCAGAAATATCAAGATCACAACGTAGAGAATATCGATCACGATCATTATCACGGTCACGGTCTCTATCATCACGGTCTTCGTCTACATTTACATAGACTGGACAGTTGATGGTTCGGCTACCTTTGGTAGCAGTGAGAGTGTAGGTGGTATCACGAGTTGGTCGAACAGATTCGCTACCTGAGAAACTAGTTCGGTTAATTCGGCTTATGTATACCGAATCAGCGTGATCGACGTCCCAATTTAGAGTTATGCGATCACCTTCATCGATAGAAGTGTCGCTAGCCCAGAAATCAACATTGTTAGCACAAGTAAAGACTGGGTCTGGAGTAGGACAGTCGTTTCGACATCCATCATCATCGTCTGGTAGACAAATAATGGTTACGCTGCTGCTACAAGATGAACTTTCAGCGACTGCAGTAATGGTGTAAGTACGAGTAGTGGTGATATCTCGAACAGTAAATGATCCAGATTCAGAAGAAACAGTGTCTCCGTTAATAGTAATTGAAGTATAGCCAGGAGCATCCCAATTCAGCGTAGTACTTCCTCCATAGGTCACTGTAGTATTACTTGCATTGATGACACAGGTTGAGGATGAAGAACCAGATCCTGATCCAGCGCTCGCTCCAGCTGAAGCTCCGCTACCAGCGGAGGCTCCCGCACTAGCGGACGCACCACTACCAGCAGAAGCGGCAGCTCCAGAAGCAGCTGCGGCACCTGAGCCGGCGGCTGCGGCTGAACCAGCGGCTGCAGCGGCTCCACCTGAACCTTGATTACTAGAACCAGTTGAGGCGGCAGCTCCAGAAGCAGCTGCGGCACCTGAGCCGGCGGCTGCGGCTGAACCGGCAGCAGCACTTGTTGAACCTGCACTAGCAGCAGCGCTTGAAGCAGCAGCTGCACCGCCACCATTTTGCATGTTAGCCAGCATTATTTCAGCTGGACTTTGTGCCGAAACCGGTTGTGGTGATACCATTTCTGCAATAGTGGCATACGGAGCATATACAATGGCTGTAATTGCAAAAACAGCTACTGCAATATGTGTAGACTTTCTAAGTTTGTTCATATTATTTTTATAATTAAGTTTCATAAAATCGATACTCCCACCTACTTTCTCAATACGCAAGAGTAATTAATGTTACGAAAACACACCCGACGGCGCGAAATTCGGGTAGATATAATCTTTATTGAAGAGAACCACCAGAAGCATTGTTCTGGTTATGGGAACTAATTATCAAGAGTATAGACCAAAAAATAAGTTTTGTCAACTATTAGTAGTCTATTCCTACTACTTATTTATAAGGTATTTACCCTGACTTGGGTAGCTTCTACAATAAACCGGTCAGTAATAGAGCCGAAGCTATCACAGGTTGCTAATGTCAGTCGTTTCCCTACACCAGTAATTGGCACAATAGTAGCGTCATCAGCGGTCGCTTTATATACGCGGTCAACGCGGTAGATAAATTCTTCACTCGCTCCACGTACTACAATCTCATCACCCCACTCAAGATTTTGAATACCATTAAAAGCTTGGAAGTTTTCGTTAAACACATTCGGCAAGTAGCTAGAATGGCCAAGTAAAAATACGTTTCCTTCTTGACCCAACAAGGCTGAGTCAGGATGTCGCACCACCCCTTCAAGTAAAGCTTCGTCTAAATCTGCAATAGCACGAGAGGTTGGATTTAGTACCACCACTTCCCGATCAAGCTTTTCAATATAAATCATTGTTGGCTCTGCGAGCACAGCCTCATCAACGACTGGTGCATCAGTAATATCTAATTCATCTGCGATTTCGATATCTGAAGTATCGACTGACGCAACTTTAGGCTCAGGTACAAAGTCAATTGCAACTAAGAAAAGATAGCTGAGTAGAAAAACCACAAAAAAAACACCTAGAAAGGTAAATTTATGGTCGATTAGCGTGTCTATTTTTTGTTTGAAATTGGCTTTTGACATAAGTAAAATTGTCTCAGATAATTAAACTATAGCATTATTTAAAAGAAAAGTCAATCTACACTAGGCCTTTCTAGCAAAGCTATTTTGAGATTGACAAAACCCAGGTTCTGTGTATTATGCTGAATATGAATAACACTGTCAATACTGATAAAGAGAACGTAATGCGTTTACTAGCACTAGCCGGTGTGATTGCAGCGATTGTGGTAATTGCTTGGCTTACCATTCTATTCGTCTCATGGGCACCAACTGGTTTTTCACAACTGGCTTCCCTCGCCGATGATATAGCCAATTACGAAGACTCGCTTGATGAGGAGGAAGTACCAATGGAAGAACCCACAACGCTTGTCCTCAATACACCAGACCCTCTACAAAGCGGACAAGCAACTGTTCTCTCTTGGGAACCGGTCAATCAACCTGGTACTTACACCTTTGTGTATGACTGTAAGGATGGAGTGGCTTTACAAGCTGCGTATATCAACAACGAGCCTCAAACACTAGAATGTGACGAAATCTATAACATAGGTGAGGAGACATCGCTTGAGGTAGAGTTTGTTTCAGAAGCAGAAGCTGCCGATATTGGATACACGGTAACCTTCACTCCACGCGACACCGCCGCAGAAAAATTGGCTTCGACTTCTATTATTACTGTCGTAAATAATGATGTCTTGGCGGTAGCAGACGAAGAGGTGGTGGAAGAGGAGGAAACTACGACAACCACCACGCCCCCTGCCCCAACAACCACTCACACCCCGACAGTGAAATACGTATATCAAATCCCGCAATCTGATCCACGCGGTCACACTGATTTAGCTATTCGCTTTCTTAATGTAGGTAGCATTCATAACGGTCAATTCAAAAGTGGAAATCTGACTCGAGAAGAAGCTGGTGCAATACAATTTGAAATCAAAAACACTGGCACAAAAACATCTACGGCTTGGGATTACACTATTACCCTACCAAACGGTGATACTCATCGTTCTCCGCTACAGACCCCACTGAAACCAAATGAACGCAGTATTGTCACACTTGGCTTTACTACCAAAGACATTAATTCTCACTATTTTACAGCCCACATCGACAGTGGTGCAGATAGCAACAGCACTAACAACAGCTTCTATAAACAAGTATCGGTGAGTCGGTAGCAGGAGGTAGAAACTAGCTGTGATATTCACCTAGGCTGCTGTCTTTGCCTGCAAGGCATATTTGAGCGTCCGCAATGAGTACGTGCCTATAGAAGTACGGAAAGCATCGGACCGTGTGAGAAATATGCGGTGCAGGAATAGGCAGTCTAAGCTGTACTAGATATCTAAGTTAGCCAGCTTTGCATTGTTCTGGATGAAACTCTTCCGGCTAGACACATCTGTACCCATCAAGATATCGAACACTTTGTCAGCTGCTTGGGCATCCTCTACTTTGACTTGTTTTAGGATACGATTTTCTCTGTTCATAGTTGTCTCCCACAACTCTTCAGCATTCATCTCACCAAGACCCTTGTAGCGCTGTTGGTTGATGTTAGCTCCTTTTTTTGTAGTTTCTACAACCTCTTCTTCGTCTTCGTCATCAGTCGTATTATCATCAGCATTCATAATCACTCCACCCATTTCTTCGATGGCTGCTAGTTTTTCGGCTTCTGTATATACGTACCGCAGCTCACGTCCCTTGGTAAGCTTGTAGAGAGGTGGTTGGGCAATATAAATATACCCTCCATCGACTAGTGGTCGGAAATAGCGGTAGAACAATGTAAGTAACAAGGTCCGGATATGAGCTCCGTCAACATCCGCGTCAGTTGCAATGATTATTTTGTGATAACGCAGTTTTGACTCATCAAACACGTCTCCAATGGCCGTACCGAGAGCAATTACTAGATTTTTTATTTGTTCTGACGCTAGCATCCTATCAATGCGAGCTCTCTCGACGTTCAATATTTTTCCTCGCAGTGGTAAGACAGCTTGCGTTTTTCGATCTCGACCCATCTTGGCTGAACCACCAGCCGAGTCCCCCTCCACGATAAAGAGTTCTGAATCTTCAGCTTTTTTACTCTGACAATCAGCCAGCTTACCCGGGAGTGACAATCCTTCAAGTGCACCTTTTCGCAGCACACTATCCTTTGCGGCCTTGGCTGCTTTGCGGGCTTTTACTGCCAAAATAACTTTATTGATGATGGCCTTGGCGTCGTCGGGATTTTCTTCTAGGTAAGTGCTAAACGCATCACCAAACACTGATTCCGTAGCGCTTCTAGCTTCGACAGAACCTAATTTGGCTTTGGTTTGTCCTTCGAACTGAATCTCAGGCATTTTTACTGAGATTACAGCGGTGATTCCTTCGAGCACATCATCACCAGTAAAGGCAGTATCTTTGTCCTTTGCTGAGAAGAAGTTTCCTTTCTTAGCGTAGTTATTTAGTGTTCGAGTAAGGGCAGTTTTAAAGCCAGTCACATGGGTTCCGTGCTCTGGGTTATAAATATTGTTAGCAAAGGCCGTGATGCGAGGAGAAATATCATCAACATATTGCAGCGCTATCTCTACCGCCAATACTTCTGGACTAACATCCTGCTTCTCGACATAAAAGATGTTTTTGTGAATTGGTTTTTGGTACGTGTTGTTAAAAGCGACCAGTGAGCGGAGTCCGCCTTCAAAGTAGAAGGTTTGGTGTGGTACCGGCAAATGGAGCTCGTCTACATATTGTTGCCCTTTTAAATCAAGATTGTTTTGCTTATCCTCATCAAGGTCTCGTGCATCAATAACGGTAAGGCGCATAGCTTTTACCAAGTAGGCTTGTTGTCGTAAATGGTTGACGATTCTTTTGTAATCGTACGCAATTTCTTTAAAGATTTCGGGATCGGCCTGGAAAGTGATGACAGTTCCGGTTGATTTTGATGGACCGATTTTTTTCACTTTGGCTTTAGCCTTTCCTATGGAATACTCTTGAACGTAATACCCTCCGTCACGATACACCTCAGCAATCACGTGTGTGGACAATGCGTTTACCACCGACACTCCCACACCATGCAACCCTCCGGAAACTTTGTAGCCTGACTCATCTCCTCCAAATTTACCACCAGCATGAAGAGTTGTAAGGATGGTCTCGAGTGCTGATACACCTGACTGTTTATGGGTGTCGACTGGAATCCCACGACCATTATCAGCTACTCGAATGTAGTTATCCGGCAGCAGTGTCACTTCTACTCGGTCAGCAAAGCCACCCATCGCTTCGTCGCGAGAGTTATCGAAAACTTCCCATATAAGGTGGTGAAGTCCATCCGGTCCAGTGGTGCCGATATACATCCCAGGTCGTTTTCGTACTGGATCGAGACCTTCAAGCACTGAAATCGACGAAGCGTCGTAGCCTTTCTGTTTAGTAGTTTTTTTTGATGCTTTCTTAGCTGCTGCCATGCTGAGTGAATTAGAAAATATATTTGTTAATTAAGGATAATTTTACCATATTACCTACAGTATTTCTCATTTAAATCCGGAAAAATTACTGCGTAATTTTTCCGGATTTAACGCCAAATTAGGCTTTCTCTGATTAACCAGACTAAACTTGAACCAAATACATAAGTGTTCTACACTGAGCAATATATGGATATAAACATACCCCGAGACGAAGAAAATCGACTTCGTGAACTTTTAGCAGAACGGACAGACACAGAAGCTCGACGAATGCGTGAATATCTGGCCATGCCGGATCTCTCACGTACCCCTGGCAGCCCGATTCATGAGATTGTCGAACGAGTAAAGAACGTACCTTTATTCAAAGATTTTGATATTATCAATATTCCAGAAATTGTTCCGGCTAGCATCTCTTTTGATTTATTTGATTTTGCTCCAGACCATCCAGCCCGTTCGCGCTCTGATACCTACTACATAGATGATACTAATATTCTTCGCACTCACGATACGGTCTTTTGGTATTACTATCTCAATTCTCCAGAAATCAAAGAGCGAATCGCTCGTGGTGAATCATTTGGTGCACTCTGCTACGGAAAAGTCTACCGTAAAGACGAGGTTGACAGTCGACACATGAATATATTCCACCAAATCGGCGGTTGGTATCTGGCTCCAGACGAGGAAAATGTCCAAGAAGAAGACCTCAAAAACGCCCTCTCAGAAGTAGCCAAAGGCGTCTATGGTGCAGATACCAAAATTCGCTTCAATGAAGACACTTTCCCATACACCGACCCTTCTCTTGAGGTAGAGATTAACGTCAAAGGCACTGCAGCCGAGGGACCAGCACGTGGTGAATGGCTAGAAATACTCGGCGGTGGAATGCCGAAAAAATCAGTCCTCAAAAATATGGGAGTCGAAGGATATTCTGGCTGGGCGTTTGGTTTTGGGGTAGAGCGTTTGGCCATTGCTTCTATGGCACTGCCAGACATCCGTCTCTTGTGGTCAGAGGATGAAAGAGTAAAAAAACAATTACAACTCGGTCGAGTCTATGAAGAAGTGTCTAAATTCCCTCCTGCACCACGTGACATTTCTTTTGTTGCGAGTAAAGATTTCGTACCAAACGATTACTTTGATTTAGTACGTGATATTGCAGGTGATTTAGTAGAAGAAATTGAGCTCATCGACAAATATGAAAATGACGAAAAATTTGGCGCTGATAAAATGAGCTACGCTTATCGCATCACCTATCGTTCAATTGACCGAACTTTGACCAGCGAAGAAGTTGAGGGTCTACATAAAAAACTCGAAGAGGAAACTGCGGCGCAGTTTGACGCTACAGTTCGATAGAAATAACATTACTCAAATAAATAGGTCTCCGTTAAACGGAGACCTATTTATTTATATAATTAATTATCTAATTCCGTTATTAGTTCAAAGTAAATCCCGTCCTCTTCTATATAAATAGCGTCCTCTGTCACTCGCATCATGAAATCAGTTCCTGGATACACTAGTTGGGTGTTTTGCCAGGCTCGATCGTCTATCTCAGTTACGTACACTCCGTCTTCTAGGCGCAAAACAACCAAGTCTGTACTACCTGGTAAGAACGCATATTGTTGAATCTCCTGTTGCTTTCGATCAATTCTTATTTCTTCACGGCAAAAACGGTTGTTGTTGATTAAAACTGGGTCGACTAGCATTTCTTCAGTATTCTTTATTTGTTCAGCGACGTGGTCTCCATACCGCTCAGTAATCGTGCTGCTGGCAGTACCAGTCACACAGAAGTAATACGGCACGACCTCTTCTCTCCCGTACCATGAAGCAAGCAGCTCATCTCCTTTTTCAACCAATCTCATGTCACCTTTTTGCACATATGGATATAGCGAGGTGCTAGTAGCACCAAGCTCGTCTGTTGTAATATCAGTCAATTCCCCACGCTCTATGGTTGTCCCAAAACCAGCAAAGAAGCCGGTGGTGCTACTGGCTGCAGTATTATTAAATAAACTATCTACAAAAGAATATTCTCCACTCAAGACCCAGCCTGTCTCACTACTGGTGGTGGCTACAATATACGGAGCGGTAGTAGTGGCTTTGCGTAGAGGATTTTCACCAACTGATGCCTGTAATACACTGGCTCCATCTGGAGTACTGTATCTCGTAATAAAACGTATTTGTGGTTCTAACGGCATATTAAAGGCCGCTGCTTCGGTTACGATGTAGGCGTCTACTGGTAACTCTTTGACCCAGGTATGTACTCCATCCCCCTGCACCACTACCCTGTGTTGTCCGGTATCAATATTTTGAATGTAGTAAGCAGAACGAAATAGGCGCGGTCGCTCCACTTGCTGCTCATCAATAAATACCGCTAATTCTTGCTCGTTGGTACTAACATATAACCCACCAGTAGTTACTAGTGTTGCACCATCATCTTCAAAAGCCAGTCGATATCCAGAAGTATAAAAAATAAATACTGGCAACAAGATAATAAATGCTAACAAAAGCAGCTTGAAGAAGCGACTGCGATTCTTGTATGAAAGCATCTGTATTTGAGGTTCAGTTGGCATGGAAGTGGTTGTCTTAACTATAACACCGTAGTAACAGTGAAAATATAATTGACTGCAGCTACTTAACTCGCTTAGGCGTCACCCAGAAGCCCATGTATTTACCAAGCATCAATCTGGTTTGGGCATCAAGTCCTGGTAGCGCACTGAAGATAATCATGGTGATTGGCACCATTATCCACTGCAAGGCCATCACGAGGTAGGTAAAACGAGATTTATGTTTTGGTCGCGGTGGTGTCAGTGATAATGAAATAATGGCTGAAATAACCAGTCCCACCATCGCAAATATTAGTAAGTTACGGACCATGAGGGGTAATTCATACGATAGTACCGTTTCGTGGAATTCGCGAGTACCTAAGAATATTGGTGCCCAACCAAGGATAAATAGCATGATTGGGTTCGTCACTAACGAAGAGTATCCTTCCCCTTGCAAAAATCCAATTGACCATCGTTTCTTAAGTGGGATGTTTTTATTCTTGATGAAGTGGTAAGTGAGGTAACACCAATTCTCTACTCCGTACGTCCAGCGGCGGTGCTGTTTGTAGATGTTTTTTATTGTACCGCGCAGGGTCGGGGCCACTGTCGCATCCATAGCAATTGGATAAGAAAGTGGCACAATATCAAACTCTCCATCATTAGCAATGAGCAGATTCCAATAGATACGTGAGTCTTCACTCACAACGTTGGCTTGCCCGTAGCCGATTTCATATAACGCTTGGAAGCTCACTGAGTGTGAAGAAAACGTCGCCGAACGATCTGGCCGCTCTTGCATAATCATCTGCCAGAAAGTACTGCTCATCGCCATAACTCTAGATACTGCCGGTGCTTCCCAAAGATTGTTGGTAAAGAGCGGAACTGGTTGAAAGGCGCTCTTGTAAGGACGTTCTGCTTTAAGGAAATGCCATACCAAACAGTTGAAGTAGTCTGGGTAAATAACCGTGTCGATATCAAAAATAGAGGTGATGATATTTTTGTACTCAATTTGATTCGGATCAATTATTCGGTTGCGTACTTCATGTAGCGCATGGTGGGTGTTTGAACCTTTACCAGCTATTTCTCCCGGAACATCAGCTGGGTGAACTGCGACTAGAAAGTGTCCAAACTTATGAGCGTACTTCTCTTCCATTAGCTGTGCCAGTCTTACCGCTTCGCTCCCGGCTCGCTCTTCTGCCGCCAGTACTACAATTAACTTCTGCGGGTCATACTTTGCTGCCAACAAGCCTTGCATAGCCCCTTCGAGCACCTCTTCCGGCTCTTCATAAAATGGCAGGATTACCAAGTGATAAAAACGGTCGTATGTGTATTTACTCAAGATAGCCAACCAATCCAATTCCAAGTGATGACGTAAACGCTTCCAGTTATAGCGTACGTGGTAAGAAAGAAAAATAGTCTTTAACACCCAATAAATCGAGAAAGCGATAATAAAGTAAGCAGCAATGAAAGGAGTGTAAATTGATGCTAGCACTATACCAATCAAAATAATCCAAGAAAGCGCTCCTGGAATTATCTCCAAAAATCGGTAAAGTTTTCGGTCACTTTTATTTTGTAACTCGCTGGCTCTTCCGACTTTAAAATCTGAACGCCGAGCATATGGCAGCAAGTTATTTTTGTCTATATCGCTCATGTTGTTTTGTCGAGTATAGCGTGTTTTGTGCTTGAAATAAAGACTATAAACTGCCCCACTTCGCTATATTACGAAGCCAAAATGAAAGTGCCCTAAAGGACACTTTTACAGTGAGCTAGATATCAGATTCAATTTTTTGAGCCAGCTATCAGATTCGAACTGATGACCTACGGGTTACAAATCCGTTGCTCTACCAACTGAGCTAAGCTGGCTCAAAAAATTTAATCTCCTTATCTGTTACAAATCGTTCGAACGTCTCCCAGACTTTCTCACCTCTACCAACTGAGCTAAGGTGGCTCACAGCTTTTTACAGACTACTGATTATTTCAAACAATATGTATCGCGGCAAATACTACCAAACTACAGATATTTTTTCTAGTCTTCTTCTAATTTTCTTTGCCGTAACTCTGCTTGCTGTTCTGGAGAGAGTGCAACAGACTCTTTATGCGTTGCCATCTCTGCCAAGTGGGTACTCTTTTCTGTCTGTCGTTCCTTACGCCGAGATTTTAATACTTCAGCTCGGGAGTGGTTTTGCTCGAATTTATGCTCGAAGAATTCATACGCGTTCACCAAAAATTGCATTACCGTTCGCAAAAATGAATGGACACTATAGTACCAGCCCAGCTTCACCACATATTCGGTGAAGTCATGTATAAGCTCAGCTACCTTTTTTTGAAAACGCTCTAGAAGGCTGTCCAGGCGACCGCGGAAGTTGGCTGCTACGAGACGCTCGCCGGACACCAGTTCGCGACTGACAATGACATATAAAGCGACGTACATAAGGGTCGCCACTGCAAATACAATCAGTGCAATACCTTCCATTACGTTATTTTACCGACACTCGCGCAATCTTTTCAACTGTCACGTTTTCACCGAATTTCTGCACTGCGCCAGTAACCATCTCTCCAATGGTGGTGTCAGGGTTCTTAATAAAATCTTGTTCAAGGAGAATTTGCTCTTTAAAGTATGAGCTCAATTTTCCTTCCATGATTTTTTCTTGCATATCTGCTGGTTTGTCAGCCACTTCTCCTGCAAATACTTCTTTGGCTTTGTTGATTGCTTCTTCGGGCACCTCCTCTCGTCGAATGAAGGCTGGATTTGAGGCAGCCACGTGCATGGCGATGTCTTTCGCCAAAGTAATAAATTCTGGGTTTTTAGCCACGAAGTCAGTCTCACAACCCAACAACACAAGAGCTGCTACTTCGTTTGTATTGTGTAGGTATGAACCAACTGCTCCAGCACCGATTTCTCTATCCGCTTTTTTGTCAGCCGCTTCGCTTCGTTTCTTTTTTAGAATGATGACAGCTTTGTCCATGTCACCACCAGCTTCTTCAAGCGCTTTTTTGCACTGCATGACTGAAATACCAGTCTTGTCTCGTAACTCTTTGATTTGTGCTGAAGTGATTTCCATACTAAATTTAAATAACTAATTCACAATAAATAATCGCTTGAGCGACTAGCTGCGCGCGGCGCGATTGGTTGGTTTTGCATCGTCACTAACTCGCGGAACATACGCTGCCTTCCCTTCAGTATACGCAGTGGTAAGTTCTTTTAGGAGTAGTCCGACACTGGTTTGTAGTGAGTCGTTGGCTACTACTGGATATTTGATATTACTAGCATCACAGTCTGAACCCATGATTGCCATGACCGGAATATTTTTGTCAGTCGCTTCTGTAACGGCAATGTGGTCATACCGAGGGTCAACTACCAGCATAAGGTCTGGCATCTTGTTCATATCTTTGATACCACCAAAGTTAAACGTCAACTTATCAATTTCTCGCCCAATCAAAACTCGTTCCTTTTTGGTGTACTTGCGTTCTAGTTCACCTGATTCACGCTCGTGTACTAGAGATTCCAGACGGGTAATTCGTTTTTTAATTTCGGTAAAGTTGGTAAGCATTCCTCCAATCCACCGATTGACCACATATGGGGCTTCCGCTTCCTCGGCAGCTTTTTTAACCAAGACAGAAGACTCGTCTTTGGTACCGACAAATAGTACGGTTTTACCGCTTTTACCCATTTGAGTAAGGGTTTCTTTAGCTTCAGCTAAAGAAGTGGTGGTCTTTTCGAGATCGAAGATATCGATACCTTCTTTAGTAGTAAATAGATACGGTATCACACTTGGATGTCGGCGACTCTTGCGAAAGCCAAAGTGCGCTCCAGCGCTAAATAACCGTTGAATTAAAGTTGAATTATCGTTTTGTGTTGTTGACATAATATTAATTGCGGACCCATTTATGGAGCTATTGTGCCGGAATACTGGTTAGTGATAATGCATTCCTGGACAATGAAACTGTGTGTCAGTCTGAGCCCTAAAAGCGTGTGACGCTTAGCGGCACGATGGTAACACAGCGATTTTTATTGTGCAATAGTGCTGGCAGGCTCAGATTGACAGGTAGCTAGTGGCCACTGTGAGACATTCGCAGCGAAATAGTACGAGCGAGGACGTTGAGGAGTGTCTACTAGCTGCTGTGATTTACTCGACTCCTTCACTAGCAGTTTGCAGCGCTTTTACAATACCAGCGATGTCGCCGCCCATTATTTTTTCAATATTTGACCAAGATTCTTTAATACGGTGATCAGTGATTCTGTCTTGTGGGAAATTATAGGTACGAATTTTTTCAGAACGATCACCAGTACCAATTTGCCCTTTCCGCTCGCTGGCGTGCTTTTTTGCTTCTTCTTCTTCGTGCAGCGCCTCTAATTTAGCAGTCAAAATACTCATGGCCTTTTCGCGGTTTTTTAGCTGTGAGCGTTCTGACTGACTACGCACTTCAACACCGGTTGGGGTATGGACTAACCGCACAGCTGTCTCTACCTTGTTTACGTTTTGACCACCTGCCCCACCAGAACGTGAAAATTCCATTTGGATATCACTAGGATTTATTTCGATGGTTGGTTTTTTACGCATCGGCAATATTGCCACCGATGCCGTGGAGGTATGAATGCGACCAGCTTTTTCGGTAACTGGTATGCGCTGTACTCTATGAACCCCAGTTTCGTGACGCAGGTGTTCATAAGCTGCCGGATGAGTGATTTCGTACTCGAGTTCACTCTCCTTACTGACCGGCCAGCCATTATTCTCTGCATATGCCACATACATCTGAGCCAACTCTGCTGCAAATAACGACGCCTCGTCTCCTCCGGCTCCAGCCCGCACTTCCAACACCACGCCGTACGGTTTTTCCTCCTCCTCTTTACTTGATTCAATAATTTCATCCATTTGAGTAAAGAGAGTCTGCAGCTGTAAATCGAGATTGGCGATATCATCCTCGGCTAGTTCGGCCATATCTGGGTCGCTGTCTGCTAGTGCCTGTGCTTCTTCTTTTTGAACGACTAGCGCATCAAACTGGCTCGCAATAAACTGCGTCTTTTGATTGTCTCGAAAGTTAGTTAGTTTTTCTTCATCAAATGTCATGTGTTGGGTATACTACGCTATTTTTGGCACAAATTGAACACTTAGAAAAATCACTGCTTTAATGCATGCATTAAAGCAGTGATTTTATTTTGAAAGAAAAAAGCTATTTTTTGCCTTTTGCTTTAGCTTGACGAGCTTTAAAGCGCTCAACTCGACCAGCTGTGTCCATAGTTCGTTCTTGTCCAGTATAGAAAGGATGAGACGCACTAGAAACATCTACGGTAGCAAGTGGATATTCTTTGCCGTCGGTCCATTTATCGGTAGCGTCAGTCTTAATGGTTGAACCAACCAAAACTCGCTCACCACTAGTGGTGTCTTTAAAGATAACAAGTCGATAATCTTCCGGATGAATGTCTTTTTTCATAACCTCAAATACTTCGGCGAACCACAAAGGATATGATAAGGTGGCCACCTACTTGTTTGTGCGCAAAACTATAACAGAAGCCACGAATTCCGCAACTATCTCAATAGCTTAAACTCCTAAAATTAGAGTCTGAGCGAGGAACCTAAAAATTTTGTGAGAGAGCTGTATTGAACGATACATTGACCGAATAAAATTTTGTAGTGACGATGTTCAGGACTAATTTTAGGAGTTTAGGAGCCGTCAAGGATTCTAATTTGTCCCTCAAACTTAGCCTTACGATTCATCACCTGATCTCCGTAAAACGCATTGGCTGGATTACTCGCCCCTCCCCAACCAGCATAGTAGCGCAAAGCTGCTAAACGATCTCCGGCATACGTACCATTGGCGCCATTGTCACGCAGCAAGAGTGCGGTCGCCAAGAATGCATCTCGATTATTGAACGGGTTAGCAGCAGCGCCACCATTAATAGCACGGATACGGTCATTGGATTGACTATACACCCAGCCTGAACCACTACTAACCATACCGCCATACATCGCCCAGGTTGATGGAATAAATTGCGACGGCCCCATCGCCCCTCCCCAACCAACTCGCGAACCTCCTTGGTAAAGCGGACAAGATACTTTTTGGGTGTACGCATCAAATCCTAAGTTAGCAGCAATTGCCAGATACACTGGCTCATCACGTGTTGGGTGCATTACTGGCCGGTCGCTACGCTGGTCAGTAAAGACACAACTACCAAGATTTTTACCAATATTGGTCTCTTGTTCGAGAATGGCCAAAATCAACGCCGTATCAACTCCGGTTTTACCTGACGCGTATTTAGCTAACTCAACTGCTTGCGGCAAAGAGATGCCGCCACTACCACCAAGCAACTCGAAGAGAGCGCTGCGCAATTCCGCTGCAGTTTGTTGTTGGGCGGCGAGAATTCTTTGGTATTCAGCTTCTTCACCCTTGGTGACAGATAAGATTTGTTCTTTCTCGGCTTCTTTGGCTTCAATCTTTTCTTTTTCTAACTCTTGAATCAATCTCATCTCCGCCTCAGTTTGCTGTTCAATCTCAAGCTCATCTTTTTCTTGTAGGGTATCTCGCCGAATCCCACGCAATACTTCTAATGATTCACCTAGTGATTCTTTTAAGTCTTGGTACACCGCCACATCGGTAAAGAAATCAGAGAAATTGTCGTGACTCAACATCACCTCTACTAGTGAGTAATCATCAATCACGGCTGACTTGCGGATTAAGTCGGCAAGAGATTGTTTGTGTTTGGTTTGTTTCTCCTCCAAAATCTCTACTACTACTTCTTTTTCACCGATTTCATCTGACAATTGTGCAATAGCTACATTGCGAGCTTGAATCCCTAGTTGAGCCTGCTTGATTTCTCCTTCAATAATTGAGATGTCACGCTCTAGCGACTGACGCTCGCTGCGCTTGTCTTCCAAGAGTCGCTGCTGCGTCAAAATCTGTCGCTCCACGGTCTGTAGCTCTGACTCCAAACGACTACGACGCTCAGCCTCAGTTTCTGCAAAACTGTCTAGCGGTGCCACCAATAAAATAGCGAGCACAAATACCACAACTCCTTTGAGTCTCATACCTCATCAGTATAACAAACCTTTTTGCTGCTCGTAATACCCACTACTAAGATTGGGTACAACTGACGATGCTATACTGACTATACTCTTGTTTACTTCGTTAATTTCTTAGTTTTTTATGTCTCACCAATATGATTTTGTTGCCATTGGCGATATCCTGATTGATGCCTTTATTCAACTTAATGTTGACCAAGCGGATGTCTCAATCGATCAAGATACTGGCAGAAAGACCCTCCAAATGCCGTTTGGCAGTAAGCTACCATATGACGATGTGACCGTAGTGCCGGCAGTAGGTAATTCTCCTAATGCTGCTACTGGAGCACATAGATTGGGACTAGAAACTGCGTTGGTGACCCATATCGGCAACGACAAATTTGGCAAGGAGTGTCTGCAAGCACTGCGAGACAATGGTATTCACACCGACTTTGTAAAACTTCATGAAGACAAATCAACTAACTATCACTACGTACTGCGCTACGGCCCAGAACGGACTATTTTAATCAATCACGAAGAATATCCCTACGCTCTCCCTGACTTCCCAGTTCCACCAAAGTTCTTTTATTTCTCTTCAGTTGGTGAACACGGATTACCGTACCACCACGAAATCGCTGACTACGTAAAAAATAATGAAACTAAACTTGTCTTTCAACCAGGCACCTTCCAAATAAAAGTCGGATACGAAGCTATTAAAGATGTGTACGAAAACACCGAAATCTTTTTCTGTAACAAAGAAGAAGCTCAAGAGATTCTCAAATCTACCGAACAAGATATCCCGACTCTCATCCGAGCAGTGCGGGAACTAGGCCCAACCATTCCAGTCATTACCGACGGACCAAATGGGGCCTATACTGTTGATGCTGATGATCAGGCGTGGCATATGCCGATGTACCCAGACCCTACACCACCAGTCGACCGCACTGGTGCTGGTGACTCTTTCTCTAGCACATTTACCTCAGCTATTATCTTAGGCAAAGACCCAGCCGAAGCGCTATCGTGGGGACCAATTAATTCCATGTCAGTGGTGCAGTATATAGGTGCCCAAGAAGGATTACTCACACGAGAAAAATTAGAAGAATATTTAGCCAGTCGACCAGATGATTATCAAGCGACTAAAGTATAGATGTAACGAGGCATCATTTACGAGCCATAGATACCAGGGTCGTTGGGTCCGCCGGCTTGCTCGATTTCGACTGGCGTTAAGGTTTCGTTACCTGAACCAGGCCAGTACCTGATAGCCAAAAATACTGCGCAGACTACAAAAATACCGATTAATATCAAGGTAGCTTGGCTACTATTTTTAGCCCAGTCTTTTTTGATTAACCAGCCGACCAAGCCGCTATTCTTGGGTAATTTTGATCTTGAAGTCGATGAGTATTGCTGCTCATCAAAGGTTAATTTACTCATATTTATATCTGTTTATAGTAATTCATCCCGTAATGACTATCGCAGTGAGGACAGCACGTAGTATCGGTGGCGTTACTGCTCTGCGGTACTGTGTCTAATTTGGCAAACACATACGTTCTAGTCTGTCCATTCTGTGCACAATAGTATTTCATATAGGTGTTTCCAGTGGTAGGAGTAGAAGTGATATCACCGGTTGGATCGATAAGGATAGCCGAAGCAGCTCCAGCATCGACAAGACATTGAGCCATAGAAGTTGCGTAAGAACCTCCACCGTAATTAAACCAACCATTACCATTTCCAGCGGCACCGCAGCCGCTACCTACCTCCATCCAATTACCTTGTCGCAGTTCATAGAGGTACAAAGCTTTTACAATTTGATCGACATCTGATTTGCGACGTGCATCCAACGCCGCCTCGCGCGAACTCTGAAGACCACTCAGCACCACCGACGCTAACACGCCAATGATGGCAATCACTACTAGTAATTCAATGAGGGTAAAGCCGCGTGTTGAATAGTTCATACGCTATCACCTCAATAATAGCACGGTGTTTTATACAGAATGAATCGTTTTTATAATGGTCGGTATATCCATACCATAGTGCGACAGTAATTCTTCTGGCTCACCAGATTGACCAAAACAATCGTTCATACCAAGGCAGATTGTTTTAATTGGCTGTGTGGCTGACACATGCTCTGCTACGGCACTACCTAGTCCGCCGATAATTTGGTGTTCTTCAATTGTAATCAGTGCGTCTTTATCAGATGCAAATTCTTCAAGAATTGCTGTATCTAACGGCTTAATAGTTGGAAGATGCAGTACGGAGACAGACTGTTCGGCACCATCAGATTCCTTAGCCGCTATAAGCGCATTGTAGAGCAATGAACCAGTGACAATCAGGCCAACTTTTTTCTTGGCATTACTGTCTCCCTGATACATTATCTCGCCTTTCCCGATTTCAAATGGTGATTCTTTGGTAGTCACTACCGGCGTGGCGCTGCGACCGACTCTCAGATACACCGGACCGTCGTATTGCGCTGCTGCCAAAGTGGCTTTTCTGACTTCATGCACATCGGCTGGCGCTAGCACTACCATGTTAGGCATGGCGCGCATCAAAGCAATGTCTTCAGTCATTTGATGAGTAGCGCCATCAGGACCAACTGAGACACCAGCGTGAGCACCTAAGACTTTTACATTACTGTTGTTGTAAGCAATAGTAGTCCGGATTTGTTCCCAGTTGCGTCCGGGCGAGAAAGCCGCGTACGAGGCAATAAACGGAATCTTTCCCATTGCCGCCATACCAGACCCGACTGAGGCGAGGTTTTGTTCCGCCACGCCAACTTCAATAAAGCGCTTCGGAAACGCTTCAGCAAATTTATCCGTCCGAGTTGATTCTGTCAGGTCACAGCACAGCGCCACTACTCGTTCATCACGTTTGCCGGCTTCGAGTAAACCCTCACCATACCCATTACGCGTTGGTACTTTTTCTACGTCAGTATGGAAATCTGGTTTTAGATGTGATGCAAAAGTCATATTATTCAATATCTTGGGCTTTGATTAGGCCGGCTAGAGTGCGTAATTTCTTCAGCGCAACAGCGGCTTGCTTCTCATGCGGCACTTTATCTTCTGGTCCTTTGCCTGGCGGATTACCGTGCCAGCGGAAATCTCGCTCAAACACATCCACTCCCTTCGCAGGAATAGTGTGAGCGATAATTACTGACGGCTGACTGTACACTGCCTGAGCTTTCCCAATCGCATCATTGAGCGCTCGCATACTGTGGCCATCAACCTCCTGCACATCAAAATTAAAGGCGGCTAACTTTTCATTCAGTGGTTCAAGTGGCATTACATCCTTAGTGTATCCATCAATCTGGATACCATTGCGATCAATAATGACTATTAAATTATTAAGCTCTTCTTTACCAGCCAACATCAAAGCTTCCCAAATCTGGCCTTCGTTAAGCTCTCCGTCACCAGTAAGACAATAAAAGAATTTTGATGAATAAGGGTTATCGATTCGTTCTGCCATAGCCATTCCAATAGCTTGCGAAAGCCCAGAACCAAGTGGACCCGAACTTGTCTCAATCCCAGGTAGCGTCTCGCGGTGCGGATGGCCTTGCAGCCTTGAACCAAACTTCCGCAAAGTCATCAACTCTTCAAGCGGAAAGTACCCCGCGTGTGCGAGCGTGGCATAGAGTACTGGACAAATGTGACCATTGGACAAGATGAGTCGGTCACGCTCTTCCCAATCAGGATTCTTGGGGTCGTGTTTAAGAATAGAAAAATATAGGAGCGTAAATATGTCTGCCATCCCCAGCGGTCCTGCCGTATGACCACTACCCGCTTCGGTGAGCATCTCGATAATACTTTGCCGAATAGTATTGGCTTGGAGTTCGAGTTCTTTTATCTCTTCTGAGCTAAGGTACGGCATATATTTGCTTCTAGTATAGCAGACCAAAAAATTTGTTTTCTACTTACTGACCAACTCTGTCAGTTGTGAAAAAGCTTTTGCCGGATTGTCAGCTGCTAGAATCGCTGAACCACTAACAAAACGAGTGGCGCCAACTTCTTTCAAGCGCTCAATTGTATTTTCATTCACTGAACCGTCCACACTAATCATTTTTTCCGGAAAGTCTGCTTTTACCTGTTTTATTCTTTTCAGTATTTTGTCATCAAAGTTTTGTCCTTGTGCACCAATTGTACGCACTCCCATTAACTGAACGTAGTCCGCTAGCGCAGCGTAGGGAGCAAAATATTCATACGTTGTACCACCGTGATACGCCGCACCCACGCTAACGTTATGTGTGTTTTTAAATTTTTTAAACTGTTCCAGGCTAAGGGATTCGCAATGAAATACCAGCATATCTACACCCGCATCTAACCAATCTTCGGCAGCCGCTAAGGGTTCTTGTACCATCAAGTCTACTTCTAATGTGTACCTGTCAGTGTATTGACGCACATGTTTAGGTTCTCCGTTGGGCTCGTATGGCCAGGAGGTAGTTGGAACGAATATTCCATCTACTACATCAATTTGTATCTCTCTTGCAAACTCTACTACTAAAGCAAATTCTCTGACCTCTGACTCACCCACTGGAATCAACGCTGGAACAATTGGTAATGATTGATTCATGACAGTGAATCAAGTTTAGTATTGCGTCGAATTCGTTTGGTTTCACCGGTAAACTCTTCCTTAAGCCAATCCTCAATAACCGTACGGGCTTCTGCTTCAGAAATGAATCTAGCGCCCAGAGATAGTACGTTGGCATCATTATGAGTTCGAGACAATTTTACAATCTCTTTATCACCACCGTAATATACTACCGCTCGCACTCCCTGAAAGCGGTTAGCCATTATAGCTTCTCCTTGTCCAGAACCGCCAAAAATAATTGCCACTTTAGAGTCAGAATCTTCAGACACTGCCTTGGCAGCCAGGCTTATAAAATCAGGGAAGTCGTCTTGCTCATTAAATTCATTCGCTCCACAATCTTCGACTTGCCACCCTCCCACAATCAGCCAATTTTTAACTGTCTCTTTTAAGGCAAAGCCACCGTGGTCAGAGGCGAGGAAGATAGTTTTGTTTGCATGGGTAGACATAACCAAAACTTAATTTTTGAGATGCGTTCCAACGGTGGCTACATGCTTTACTAGTGTCTGCGTGTAACTCGTCTCATTATCGTACCAAGCGCACACCTTTACTAAATTACCATCAATGACTTTTGTGCAAGATAAATCAGCTATCGAACCAATCTTTGAACCGATAATATCGCTAGAGACAAGTGGTTCATCAGTAGCGACGAAGATGTCTTTCCACCGCTCATCATGAGAAGCTTTTTGTAGTTGTTGATTTACTTCTTCGACGGTGGTCGCTCGACTCGCCACAAAGGTAACGTCAACAAATGACCCGACTGGCACCGGCACTCTGAGGGCCATACCGTCAAACTTATTAGTCAATTCAGTATGAGCTTTGGTGGTAGCAATAGCGGCACCAGTTGAGGCTGGAATGATATTGAGTGCTGCCGCTCGACCGCGACGGACATCTTTTTTGTTCGGGCTATCCATTAGAGATTGGGTGGAAGTGTAGGCGTGTACTGTACTTAATACCGCCTTATCAATGCCAATAGACTCTTTCAATATCGCAATTAGTGGACTGGTAGCGTTTGTGGTACATGACCCATTGGAAGAAATCTGACAGGTAGCTAGTGCATCATCATTCACCCCCATCAACACCGTTGCCCCAGCCACCCCAGCCGCTTCTGGTTCATCTTTTACCGGCGCTGACACGACCACCCGCTGAGCGCCAGCTTGTAGGTGTTGTTTTGAACCTTGGTAGGTAGTGAAGAAGCCGGTTGCTTCAACTACCACATCAATCTGCTTATCTTGCCACGGCAATTTAGCTGGCTCACGTTCTTGAATGAAATCAATTTCTCTATCATCAATTACTAACTTCCCGTCTTTTACTTCTACCGAAAAAGGGCTTCTGCCGTAGACTGAGTCGTATTCCAATAAATAAGCTAGGTTATCTAAACTACCCAAATCATTTATCGCTACCACCTCAATGTCTGGGTGACCGTATGATGCACGAAAAAACGCTCTCCCGATGCGCCCAAACCCATTTATAGCTACTCTGGTTTTTTTCATATTTTTGTCTCTATTAACATATTATATAAATTTATGCTTTTATCCCGTTAGAGACAGGGAGCGTTTCAAGCGATTTTTCAAATACCTTTTCCCCGGTCCTGATTTGAGATAGTGCTCTCGGTCATACGCGTCCTTTTTATCTAAACATGCTTCATAGTATATCAGAGTAAAAGGAGTGCGACCTTTAGTGGAGGTCACTTGTCCCATAGTATGTTGCTTGAAACGCTCCCGTAGATCTGTTGTACACCCAGTGTACAACTTTTTATCTTTTTCACTTTGCAACACATATACATAAAACATGACAAGTCTCTAACGGGGCGAGCCAAACCCATTTATCGCTACTTTAGTTTTACTCATCCCGTTAGAAATAGGTCTCGACCGTAAATCCGATTCCATGTTTAAATACTTACAACTGTATCGACCATAATTCATCGCTGTAATGCAATTAACGTGACCGTGATTTCTAACGGGACTCATACCTTAACTATATCGTTCTCTTACTCCTCTGACAGGTAGATTATCCTCAGGTACGATAGGCATAAGAGCAATTCACAGCTAATTCTTAATCAAACTATTTCAAACTAGAGCTAGGCTATACTGTATATATGTCAGAAATTTCCTTTAATGATGAAAATCAATATCGCCAAAACCGACTAGTGAAGAAAAAGTCTGGCGGTTTGACTGGATTCATTATCAAAAATGGTCTAGCCAAGGATGCTAACAGCGCTAGTAAAGTATTGATAGTTATGTTCGTAGTGATAGTAATATTAATACTTGGTGTCAATGTACTTTTTGGTGGCAATGAGGCCACTTCTCTACCAGAACCAATAGTTCCAGGTATAAATTATGATTCCGTTCCCCAATAGAGGTTTTACTCTCATTGAACTCTTGGTAGTAATTGCCATTATTGGTCTTTTAGCGTCTGTTGTCTTAGCTTCCTTGGACGATGCTAGGCAGGCCGCGGCAGATGTCGCTTTAAAATCTAGTAATAGAGATATCTTGAACTTAATTGTTTTATGTAATTTTAATGGTGGAACCGTCACAGTTCCAAACTATACTGGCGACCCAACAAATGACTTCTGCTCGTTGGGGTCAGGTTACGGCACCTGGCCAGCCCCACCGCAAGGATTTATCTGGTATCAATATGTATGGTCTTCCAGCGAAGGTAGCCTGATACATATGACTAGAACCGACACCAGGACAAGTTACAGCGGAGTTTATTGTGGAATCCACCCACCATGGGAAGCGGCATACTGTGGTGTAACTAATGGTGAACAACTGTGTTACATGTCAAAAAACTTTGGCTGCACCTACTACAACGCCACCACAGGTATCTGGGAATAAATCCCTTTAATCATCCTCTCGCCAGACAAGATATCGAAGTAAGATAGTACCCATCAAAATAATGATGGCTAGTGGTAGCCAATATCGCAAAATTACCTCCAACAGGCTTTCTAGAGAAAAATAACTAACAGTCGATTCAAACAAAACTTCTTTTCGATACGTACTCACTGTTTTGGCTTCGTAGTCATATATTTCTAGCGCAAACCATGATGTGCCGGCTACATCGAGGCCGGGTATCGATGCTTCATAGGCAGTTCCTTCGGCATTCAGTCGCAGAATGTATGAATATTTTTCGCGCACATCAGTGGGGTTAGTGAACGAAAACAATATAGTCTTGAGTCGGTTAGAAACGGCCTCTTGGGGAATGGAAATAATAAATTCTTTACCCTCCTTAAGCCACAAAGGAGTGTTAAAAAAACTCTTTGTTCTTCCTTCTTGAAGTAACAAAATCTCATCAAGCGCAGGGATGCGAGTAGCATTTACGTCTTCTGGACTTACCTCTTTGTCTGTAGTTGCGGAAGGGTCAACAATTACCATCCCTTCCTCTCCCGCATAGCCAGCACCTTCCTCATCGCTCGCGGATACACGCACTACCGCACCCGAGGATACATCGCCGTCCTTATTTACCACAAAGGCAGTGTAATAGACTGGCGAATATTGAGACAATACTCCTTCATCAAAATAAGTATTCCCGCCACCTTGATACACTACTGCCCCATCAGTAATAGTCCGAGGGTAGTCAAAATAATTTCTTACAATTCTTACGTACGCTACCGAATCAAGGTCTGGCACCCGCCAGCGCAACCGTACCGAATCATCAATTCTCTCTCCCGTAAAATTAATTACGTTCGGCACAGCCAGAGTGGTGGGGTTGCTCAGAGTTGTAAACTCGCCTGATTCTAAAATACTTTCTTCTCCGCGCGGAGAATATCCCACTATTTGGTAATAATACGTAGTGCCAGGTTCCAAATCCACCAACCGTGTTTGATAGCGATCATTTAGTTGATTGTTGCTGATGGAACCTAATTCATATTGTGTAGTACGCCCCCAACGAATTTCTATTCTTGCCGGCCTGTTGGTAGCAACAGAGATATCAGCACTAGTATATCCCACCTCCACACTCACCTCATCATCAAGAGTCGGCGATGTTCGTGTCGAACCACCGCTCGATAAAGTAGTAACCGTCACCGGTGTCGAGGTAGCTGAATAATTGCCCGACTGATCAAACGCTTGAACCGAGTATGTATAGGCTGTAGACGGCATCAGCATCGTATCGAGATAGCTGGTTTGGGTAGTGGTAGCAATGGCTTGTGAGTCTCGGTACAGCACATAGCCTGTCACCGTAAAGTTATCAGTGGAAATGTCCCACCTCAGGTCTACGCTAGTAGATGAAATCGGTACAGCAGTCAGATTAGCTGGTACTGATGGAGCATCGTAATCAGTAAAATCAAAGTATACCTGAAACGTGCTTCCATCTTCTTGAGCTACTACCAGTTGGATTGGTAGGAATAAAATAAAAAGTAGTACCAGTACTCTCATGACTACATTATAAAGGAAGTGCAGTGACAGTAGTGGTAGCAGTATAGACACCATTTATTAAATTAGCTCCACTACCTACTCCGACTCTAAATTGTAGCGTGGTGGTAGCACCACTAGGATGATTGCTGTCTGTAGTCTCAGCAATCACAATACTACTGGTTGATAAGCCAGCCCAGCACGCCTGATTGGTATCAAGACTGCCAACATTACACGTAGCTCCATTATCTTTAAACTCATCAGGAATATCACTTCCGCTCGGACTGAATCCAAAGTATGCCTCGCCTCCTGCGACCGCAAACGTAAAGTCTGGCTCTGCTCCCTCATCATAATCAGCGATGGTGCCGACACTCGATTGCATGGCTGGTTCATTCTCGCTCTCTATTGTCATACGGTAGCCAGCTGGACTATCTGTCGTCACCACCGCAAAAGTCTCGCCATTAGACGTCCCACCGGTAATTCCCGGAATCGACGCATCCATAGTCACATCAGCTGGAGGAATGAGACTCAGGTAGACTTCCTGCATTTGCTGATACCCAGCCCGCAGAGAAAAATTTGTCGAAGCTGAACGGCCGGTTGCCACTTCCCCCACCGTACTTTCTTGAATGAAATTGTCTGAAGCAGAACGTCCACCGCCGACATTAATACTATCGCTTTGCAACTGATAGTTTGTGCTGCTACGTACCTGTGCAGTAGCCGGCTGCAACAACAATAAGCAAAGAGCAGTCAAAACCACACTACACCCTACGTGGACCACCGCACCCTTCACCTGATACTTGCGTTGCAGTTTCATAGTTAGCTTTTCCTTTTAAGCTCAAAGTTACCAACTACAAACCGCCACAAAAGACCAACTAAAAATAGTACAGCAAAGACTCCTAATATGAGTTGCCAAGGGATGACCCATACTGACATACTCACCTCATCAACAATGTCGTCGTAACCACGATTGATTTTAGCGGTAATGGTATACCGTCCAATCAAAAATTCTCTATCCCAAGTGACTTCTCTCAGTCGCAATGATTGCGGCAACACAAACCAAGAATCGAGTTGTACATAACCCACCTCTTCACCTAACATATTGGTAATAGAAATTTCTCCGTACGGATTAAGGTGCACTGAACCAGAGTTTTCATACAAAATCCCGATTGGTATCGGTCCGGTAGAAAACCACGAACCTTGACCGACCGTATCAATCGCTACTGTTTCTCCCGCTCGCTCAATCTCCCCTTCAACAGTCACAAAGAAAAGTGAACCGACTCTCGCCACAATCGGTGATTGCGGTATGGCAGGGTCTGGTGATTCTGGGTTGCGTACAGTAGACACCAACACACTGCCGTACAATCCGCCTGGTTCAGCATCAGCAGGAATAGAGATAGTGACAGGGATTCTGGCTCGTTCTCCTAAATCAAGAGTGAAGCTGTTGTCTGGAAAAGAAATATAATCACGCAAGCTATACGGACCACGTTCACTTCCGGTCAATTCAACTGAGGCGCTTGCGTCATCGGTACCAGCAATGTCTTCTATGGTTAGTGAAAAGGTCCGATTATCACTAATCCGATTAGTAACAGTGATATATTCAATCACGCTCTCGCCGGGCTCGAGCGACACTTCGGCTCTTCCGGGACCCACCACAAAGTCTCCTACTTCAATATTTCCGGAAATAGTATCGGTCACAAACCAACTTGTCCCGTTAGTGGTCGATTCCTCAGCCGAGTCGGAACCATTAATGGGATCATCTCCAATTTGCGCCGCGGCCGGCACGCCGGTAGAAAGGAGTAGCGCTAAAATAAAAAATGGAAGATAGCGTATAACGCTAGGCTGAGATTTACTGAACATACAAAGAGATAGTAGCCGTGGCTGTGTATGGCTCAGCGGTTGGTACCGGTACTGGACCACTTGGTACAGTGATACGAAACTCCACCGTACTAGTCGCCCCACTCACCGCTGCGTTAGCTCGGTCAATGATTCGAAACGCTGTCGTGGTCGGCTCTTTCCAACAAGCGTACTCGGTATCATTGGCGCCAGTATTACAGGTCGCCCCATCATGCCGAAACGATTGGTCAGTATCGCTAGTTGATGATGAGGTTACACTATAGGCAAACTGTGCCGAAGTACTGGCGATAAAACCAAATGATGGTTCACCCGCCACATCTCCGCCATAGTCACGGATAGCTTCGCTATCCGTGATATGCCCCAGCATCGCTTGCTCAGTACCATTGTCTTCATAGGCTATATCGACATAGTAGCCAGTAGCATTGTTACTTAGCACCACAAACTGCGTTGAACCGAGCGCTGTACCTCCAGTCAGACCAGGAATAGTGCCACTCATTGTGACATTAGTCGGCTCGACCAAAAACGAACTCTCTTGAGTGATGGTTTGGTTGATAGTAAAGGTCGAGGTGTCTTCCTGACTCCTAATTACACTCGGCTCTAACGCCCAAAAGAGCGCTACTAACAAGCCAATACTGGCTGCAGCCATCACTAGACTTTTTCCTACAAAGTTTACCCAAATATTCCCATACATATATATGTATGTAGTATACCAAGAATGATTGGGGTTGGGATTAGTATTTGCGGTCAGTGTTAATAATTTTTTGTACATATATAGGTAAGGTTACTCGATCGGTTCCGGAGCTGGCTCGGGCTCAGGTTCCGGAGCCGGTTCTTCTATTATTTCTTCTACGACCGGTTCTTCTTCAACCGGTTCGGGTTCCGGCTCGGGCTCTGGCTCCGCTGGTGGCGTGGTCGAACCTGTTCCTGGAGGAGGAGTGGTTGGTGATGTGGTGGTGCCGCTACCACTTCCTCCTGAACCGCCGCCAGCACTCGAACCACTACCACTCGTACTGCCGCCAGAACCACTGCTTGAATTTTTAGCACTAGAACCGCCGCTACCACCTTCGAGTTGCTCAATTCTCTTCTTCAAGTCTTCGACTTCTTCCTCTAATGCTTCAGTGCGATCAAAGTACTCTTGCACCCGCTTCCACATATCTTGTATAGCTTCTATCATTACCCACTGCATATCGCCATAACGCACAGTGAGGTAACCATCCGCCCCCTCGGCTACCAAAGCTTCTAGTCCAGCGGCTCGGACTTCTTGCGCAATCAGACCATTATACTTGCTACCAGGAGCGCTGTTGTATTCAAAACTTCGCAAGTCTAACAATACTAGTTTATCCAGAGCGGTAGTAGATCCAGTTGCAAAGCTAAGTGTTTGAATATCATCTTTCAACCGTTCATCAGACGCACAGGTACCGAGCGTACCACCATTGTAGTAGAGACAGCCCCAGTTTCGACCAGCTGCACCAAGGTTGTAGCTATTGCTAGCTGATGGACCAACACTGCCAGCTACTTCAAGTCTGAATGTGCTTGGGTTAGTCACACCGATCCCAACATTTCCTCCGCCACGATTGATAGCTAAGTTTGACCAATTATCGTACACACTTCCATTCCAGTGGTGACCACCAATTTCAGCCACCCCTGCGGAATTACCAATAACAACACCGAACGCATCAGAATCGACTGCGTCTGTAATAAATGATTGTGGCCAAGCTCCTTGAACGGCCAGTGGAGCGTTCGGATTTGACGTCCCAATCCCTACATTTCCAGTATTTGATATACGAACACGTTCGGTATTATTGGTCCCAAAAATCATGTCGTAAGCCCCCATTGAGGTTATGTACGGAGTATTAGACAAAAGCTGCATTCGCAACGTACCCGTACCATCAGTCAGGTCTGAATATACGTTGACAGGACCGGTGATACGGGAGGAGAAAGCAGTCGGAGAAGTGATGTCCAGTCTGGCTCCTGGATTTGCTGTACCAATCCCGACGTTGCCGTCAGAAGTAATTCTCATTCGTTCATTGCTTCCGTTAGTATAAAATCGTTGCGGGCCACCAGTAGCAGAGAGTGACAATCCGCCAGACCCACTAGCTTCGAGCACACTAGATGCCTGTACATACTGTCCGCTAGTAGTGTAGTTGTTGCCAAAGGTATACAGCCACGCAGATTGTGAACCGGCATTTACAGATAATTGACTAAAAGCTCCTGTACCAGCGTTAGGATTTTGTACATTTAACGCAGTACTTGAGTTTACGTCACCATATACATGTAATTTACTTGTTGGAACTGCCGTACCAATCCCGACGTTGCCAGTAGAATTGATAACTAACCTGTCGGATGCTGCTGTTGCATCATATATTCTAAAAAGATTAGTAGTGTTGGATGTCTGGGGCATAATCCACCACCGAGCGGACGGCACTTGGGCGTCTGTAAGCTCAATACGACCATCGCCATCGCCATGGACATGTAATTTACTAGTCGGACTTGTTGTTCCAATCCCGACGTTGCCAGATGTCAAATCAAATACACTTTGGTACGGAGAGGCTGAAGAACCAATACCAAGCACACTATTTCCAGATACGTTACTAGAAACCGAGAAGCGAGCAGAAGAGAAACCACTACGACTAATTTGGAACGCACCCGTTGACCCAGGTTGCTGCAGCTCTAGCAGCGTGCTTGGAGTAGTTGTTCCAATTCCTACATTACCAGAAGTATTGATAGTAAAGTAATCAGCCACACCACCCTTGCCGATAAAGAACGCATCATTACGAGCAAATGTTTGCCAGAAATTTGTAGTAGCGCCAGTCTTATAGGCAACGGCCGCAAAGGAAGATGCTCCAGTATCAGTATTATCTATCACTGTATAAACCCCATTTCCGACAATGGAGCCTGATACATATAACTTTGGAGTACCGCTACTTATATTGGTAGCAGCTACACTCGGATTAATGGTACCAATCCCGACGTTACCAGAACTATTTATTACCATTCGATTCGTTCCTGCAGTACCAAATGACAACCTATCAGCTACCGTTTCTCCATGATCATATTGAATAAATCCGCGATATGCTTGATCGCCTGCAGTACCATCAGCAAAGAATAATGAGCTGACATTCGAAGTACCTGCCGCAATAGTCAGTCCAGCATTACCCGCTTCTGACACTACAAGATTATTGGCATACGAGGAATAGCTGGCTGGGCTCGCGGTGCCAATTCCAACATTACCGTTAGTATCAACATACACTCCTTCATTTCCCCCATCGTTTGATAGCCAGTAGCCACTCATCTGAATGTTTTGGGTAGCAGTATGGTTACCAAGGTTGTCGCCACCACTGGCCGACCCACAGTCAGTCGCTTTGGCGGCGAATTGCCCGGTAGAGGTCACATACACACAACGGTTACCCGATCCGGCTAGCGCTTGGGAGATGATTGAGCCATTTACATCAAGCTTCGCACTCGGAGTAGTATCACCAATCCCGACGTTGCCGTTTTGCAAGACTGTGAGTGCTGTTATAGGAACTGCACTATTATATGTATCGATATTAAATGCGTTTGCAGTATTGGTGCGAATACCCCAGTACCCATTGTATCCGACGTAGTTGTACGCTGGATTTCCACTTACCGTACCAATATTAACTGAATTTGATTGAACATTCGAAACAATTGTTCCATCGACTGTCAATTTACTAGTCGGATTAGTAGTCCCAATTCCGACGTTGCCGTTTTGATTTATTACCAAATCGCTACCATTTGAACCTGTGTCAATAAAAAATTGACCGTTTGCATCTAGCATTCCGCTGAACCCAGTATATGTTCCGCCATCTGCCAGCCATTCAGTACCTGTCCAAGCCCCCGCTCCAGCATTGTTACTTAGTCGTATCTGACCATTGCCGTGCACCTGCAATTTTCTAACCGGAGTCGTCGTCCCAATCCCGACATTGCCCAAGTTAGCAATCGTCATAGCTGTTCCGCCACCAGTAGCAAACACCAAGTCAGATGCAGTACCAGATGTTATTGACTGAGCACTAATAGTTGCTGCATTGGTGTTGGCTGGATTCATAAACCGTAACGAGCCCCCAGAACTTGCTCGTATAGTTCCCTCAACATGCAACTTATCACTTGCTGTAGTTGTCCCAATGGCAACATCGCCACCATTGGGTTGTAGAGCGAGGTTTGATGTCCAGGTGGTCCCTGTAACTCCTGTCTGGATGACCCCAGCGCTAGACCCAGACACTGGCCCCATCACCATCATTAATTCTCCGGTACCAGTAGCCTCACGCAACTTAAGCGCGTAGCTGGTTTCGTCGGTAAGGGTCGCGTCCTTTAAGACTGACAATTTACCGTCTGGCGCCGTCGTTCCAATCCCGACGTTTCCATTCGCAAGTACTCTTACACGCTCAGCTGCTCCTGCGTAAAGCCTTATATTATTAGCAGCACCGCTAATAGACAAGTCGTTTGAGGTTCCTCCGGTAATAACACTATCTTGGCCGATAAATCCAGTTGTTACTCCATTCTTATTAAAGCGGAGATACCCTCCACCATTAGTCCCAGACCCACCATCAAGGATAAGTTGTGCAGCAGTTCCTCCGGTTCCTCCAGCACCGATGGTGGCATTCCCAGCCACAGAAAGTAGGGTGGCGGGATTCGTCGTCCCAATCCCAACATTGCCGGCGCTGGTAATTTTTACTGACTGTGAACCCGAGTTGAAGAAATCAAAACTGTCGTCACTGTTGTTATAAACAATACGACCTGCATCAGAGTCATTATTATGCCCGAAGTATATACTTCCTACACCAGTTGAGTCTGGGGTTAGAAGTGAAAGACCAGCGAAGTTATCATCCTCGATAATAAAATCATTTGCTAAAGAATTTACCGTTGCTCCTGATGCACCGTTATACGTATGAAGTCTACCTTGGGGTCCAGTCGTTCCAATACCGACGTTGCCATTACCTATCATCCTGAGATTTTCTGAGCCACCAGTGTTAAAGGCAACGTAGTTAGTAGCCTCAATATTGAGAGCGCCAGACGTACCAAGAGCTTCAATTTCACTCGGTCCACCATCTCTCGTGAAGATTAGTTTATTACCCGCAGTAGGTATATATACTCCACCAGCTGAACCTTCAACATGAAACTTACCCGCTGGCGTGGTGGTGCCAATGGCGACGTTGCCTTTCAATATTGTCTTGGTAATTGTGTCAGCCCCCAGCGTTACACTGTTTGAACCGTTACCAACTGCATTCCGACCAATGACAATTTCGTTACTTACTCCATCAGCAGAGAATCTGGCAGAAGAACCGATAATGACGTTGTCAGATCCACTTGTAAAATTATTTGAACCAGAAGAGCCATAATATCGTCCTGCGGTTTCACCGATAGCAACATTACGCGCACCCTCTGCTGAAAATAACGCCTGGTTACCAATAGCAACGTTATTATTTCCAGTCGAAAGTGAATTCATAGCCAGTGCACCGAGAGCCAAGTTAGAAAAACCAGTGGTAATACCATTTCCTGCCCCATACCCAATACCTACGTTTGAGTTACCGGAGCTAACCGCCTCTAGTGCAGTGTACCCAATGGCTGTGTTTCTATATCCTGTGGTGGTAAGTCTCATTGCTCGATTACCAACCCCGGTATTTTGATCTCCAGCAAGCCCAGAAACACCTGCAATATTCTGTCCCCCGTCTCCAAAGAATACAGAGTCTGTATTGTTAGTTTGATCTGGAAGGTATATTACTTGTGTACCATTCACAAAGTACTTGCCGGTAATATCAACCGATCCTGCAGTGCTATTTGTTTTTCCCACTCCCAGTCCGCCGGTAATGTCTGCATTGCCGACCACTGTCAATTTGCTTACAGGGGTACTGGTTCCAATCCCGACATTACCACTCGCATCGATCGTCATACGACGAGTGTTGTTGGTTTCAAATGTCAGAGCGTTGGAGTCATTGGTGCCAAGAGTGGCTAGAGTGCCAAAGCTATTGCCGCCTTGTTTGAAATACTGCGCTGAAAGCGTGCTGCCATTTTCGGTGATGCTGGTAGCGTCAAGCGAGTCGGTGTAGATGTTGGCCCAGCGGCGAACACTTGATCCAAGGTCGTAGGTGGAGTCGGCATCGGGACCAACATTGCCCGCCACTTGGAGTTTGAACGTGCTTGGGTTGGTGGTGCCGATGCCGACGTTGCCGGCTCCTACAATTCTCATCACTTCTGTTGTCGCATCGTAACCAGATGCACCACCGGTTCCAAAGATGATCCCTTGCCGTGAAAATAGCCCCAATTTATCACTATCAACGACTCCGATACCCATTAAATCTGAGTCACTCGTGGTACGGGAGAATGTTAGGCCAATCCCTTCATTGGCATAACTAGTATGAGTAAGCTGTTCAATCCCAAGATTTAAGTTTGTACCCGCAGATATATCTAATCTCGCCCCCGGACTCGCTGTCCCAATACCAACATTCCCACTCCCGTCCACGAAGATACCCTCATCATCTCCGTCACCCGAAAGCCAGTTAGAGCCAAGAGCGATGTTGGCGGTGGTGCCGGTGAAAGTGAGATTGCCAGACATTGAGTCGCCGGTGTTACGAACGTAGGCATCCTGAATATAGGCCGCGGCGATGGTTGACGACGCAGACACTTCGCCTGAACCATCAACCAACAAGAAGCCGTCGCTAAAATTAGCGAGAGTGAGAGAGCCAGACAGGATACTTGACCCACTAACGTCCAGGTCTCCAACTACATCAAGATTAGACCCGGTAGTAATATCACCGCTCACATCAAGCTGCCCACTAAGTGCAATTGAATCTCCACTGATGAGACCGGTGAAAGTCGGTGCGTTGGCAAACACCGCCGCACCAGAGCCGGTCTCGTCAGTCAGGATAGCCGCTAGCTCAGCTGAAGTATCAAAGTCAGTGGTAGAGGCGTACCGAGGGTCGAGGAAGTCTGTGTCGACGGTTAGTACACCAGAATTGTTTTCTAATCCAGTACCAGCGAGGTCAGTAAAGGCTTCGCCATTGATGACCAACGTCGTGGTCGTGGCAGTGCCGATAGTAAGCCCGGTGGCGGTCGAAGAAGCGGTAGCAATAAACCCGCCATCAAAGGTGAGTAGGCCGGTAGCGGTGTCGGCTTCATCTGAGCGCAAGAGAGAGCTCGACGCTACGCCGCCGACTCGCTGTGCTTCAAAGGCGCTCGGTACAGAACCAAGTGGTTTGCGTGGTGTCATCTCACCATCATTGGCGATGTTGACGCCGAGCCATAGTGGTTGATTGAAATCTACGCTGGCGAGCGAAGAAACTTCACCAAGCATAATTGAAAACAGACCATCAGTGACCGTCACTTGGTTACCACCAGTACGTGTCTCAGTCCAGACAGCCACACCGCCAGCGCTTACGGTATAGAGCTTGAACTCCATGTTGTAATCACCATTCGCTACCGCAAGACCCGTTGGGTCGGTCAGTTTTCCTTGGTAGTTAATGGTGAGAGCTGGCTGCGCGGTCGCCATCGGTGCCAGCAAGACAAACACCATACTCAAAATCAGCGCGCGAGAAATATATTTAGTTATTGTTGAAGAAAAGCGCATCATGGTACTGGTATTTCTTCAACTGATAACACCGAGAACGGCACGCCCTCACTCAGCTGATTGCCAGCCTCGTCGATTGGTACCACACGTCTTTCTCCTTTGGCGCCCTCTTCAATCACTACCTCATCGGAAAACACTGTCGAACTCGAGACAGTGCCGTCAGCGTCTCGCAGCGGCAATAACACAATCGCTCCATCTGGATTAACCAGTGGTGATACTTCAGCCGCATCACTCGCAAAGGTCGTATTGACCAAGCTTGGCGCGCGGTGAGTGGTGGTAACAGGAGCAGGGTTAGCGTCTGATTGCACAGCTGCGGCTGGAGCTTGTTTCATGTACGGCACCAACAACTCACTTGCACCAGCTGCTGACACAAGGCACACAAAGCCGAGCGCAACAACTGCCGCTTGGGTTCGCTTAGGAAGCCGGGCCGATTCTGTGCTGCGCAAGGCAGCAGCTCCGTCTAACTGCTCACGTAATTCTTTAGTCGCTTTTCTGACCTCGCTGGTGTGTTTCTTTTTTACCTCTAGTTCGAGGTTCGCGATGGCGGCGTAGCTTTTGAGTGAGTCGAGATCTACGTACCAGTTTCGCCCGACTTGCGTCCCGATAATTTTTCCGTCTCGGGCGAGCTTAGTGATGTGGTCACGCGAATAACCCGCCACTCCGGCGGCGGACTTCACGCTGTGCATTTTTTTGTGGTCAATGATCAGGGTACGGCTCATACGTTGTACCCTTAAATTATATAGTCAAAACGCCTAAAAAACGGCTAGCACTGGGGACAAGCGAACGAGCTAAAACTGCTCGACAACTCGCTCGTACACCTCAATCAAAGAGGCTGGTTGCAGCTCAAAAACTGATCGGTCATTAGACCCAAAAGTGGTGATGATATTTTCGGTACTCAACAGCGCTGCACTGAGCAAAAAAGCTATAGAAACCAAAGCTAATGGAAGAACAACTGGTGATTTAGAAGTTCCTGCAGCCCTTTCTCGTTTGAGAGGCCTTGATTTCCTATTTGTAGGGCGTTTTTTGGGCTGTTTGGTGACGGTTTTAGGGGTGAAAGAAAGTGGCTCTACAGCATCGTTTTCTACCTCCTTTGCGACAATAATTTGCTTCTGTTGTTCGGTATGGCTATGTTTTTCAACGTATTCTGAGGAATTGATGTCTGACTGACGAACCCTGGGACTAGACGGTCTCTTTTCTTTGATAAGCACGCTTAGCGGGACCCCCTCTGTATCTTCGTCAGATTTAATAGTAATCGCTCCGAGAGACCCCTTTTTAGCTCGCTCTGGTGCTTCTGGAGTGGTAATTCGGATGGTAACCTCAGCTGATTCGTGGGTTTCGTCGACCCGCTCTGATAAATCTGGTTCGCCGGCCTTGGAACTTCCTACCACCTCTTTCCGTACTTCCGGCAACAAAGACTGGTCATCTGTTTCGTATTTCGGCGGTAGATTTGAAGCTTGTTTTTCACTAATATTATTGATTATTCGGAGAGTCTTGTGATCAATCTGCGGCTCTATTGGTACGCTTTTCTTACTATGAGATTGCTCTGTACTAGCGTAGCCAATACTGCTGTTTTGGTAGCGAGAGTCTCTATATTCAAGCAACGAATCACGCTTTATATACCAAGCACGACCGACCAGTTCGGCGTCGACTTTTTCCTCCCGACAGAGTTGTCCCAGGTAATCGGTGGTGTAGCCAAACTCCTTAGCCAGTACCGCCGTCTTGGTGTACTTCTCTCCTTGTACAGTCACCGTGTCCATGCTTCTAGTATACCAGATTAATATTCTGGCTATAGCGAGAAAAGCTAGTTTTTAACCTTTTTCTGTGTATATCGTGGGGATTTCTCGACCGAACGAGTTTTTAATGAGGCGAGATGATACCACTGGGCGACCGAAAAAACACGCGCTAAAATAGCGTAAAAGCAGGTATCGAAATAGAACGTGTATAAGCGATTAATTGCGGAGATACTTCTCTAGCAGAGTCCGGAACATGGCCGGATTACCAGACCCTTTTGAAGCCTGCATCGCCTGTCCAAGGAGGAAGTTGAGAGCTGAGTCTTTACCACCCCTATATTCATCTGCCACTGACTCATTATCACGCACTACTTGCTCTACGATGGCTTGCAGGGCTGTCTCGTCAGATTGCTGTAATAGACCCTTTTCTTGAGCAATAGTACGAGGTGACGTTTCAGAGCCAGGTAGCTCTAGGATGAGATCCTTTGCGACTCGAGAACTAATATCTCCCGCAGCCAGCATTTCAATCAGCTCAGCATAATGGTCTACATCTATGGATTCATTTATCGCGATAGACTGACTTCCACGCAACGCGGCTACATCTGAAGTCAGGTAATTGGCTGCTAAACGATATGTACCTGACGCAGAGTCAGTAAACTTTTGCACTAGTCTAGACCAGAATATGTCTAGTTCTAAGTCACTAATTAATACTTCAATTAAGTCTCTCGGTAAGCCGAGATTCTGGTATAATTCACGCTTTTTACTAGGTATTATAGGTATTTTCTGGTCTAGCCAAGATTTATTAAATGCTTCTTGTACTTGCATCTTTGGCAGGTCAGGATCTGGGAAATATCGGTAGTCTTTAGCCGTTTCTTTGCTTCTTTGGGCGAATGTTTGCCCCTTGTTCTCGTCCCAACCACGCGTTTCTAGGCTTATTTTAAGCCCTTTTTCGAGCATTTCAGCCTGCCTTTTGACCTCGAATTCTATCGCTTTTTCGACTGATTTAAAGGAATTTAGATTTTTTACCTCTACTTTTGTACCCAGCTCATCATCAGCACTGATAGAGATATTGGCTTCGACTCGCATCTCCCCTTTTTCCATGTTGGCATCCGAGATTCCCAGACTGCGCAAAAGTAGTTGGAGTTCGCGCGCAAAGCTGCCGGCAGTGACCGCATCGTGAATGTCAGGTTCGGTGACCAACTCCATCAGTGGCACGCCGGCTCGGTTGAAGTTCACCAAACTTCCCTCACTGTGTTCGTGTGAACTTCTGGCAGTGTCTTCTTCAAGGTGGACTCTGGTCAACCTGATTCCATTCAGTTCACCACCAGTGAGGAATGGAAATTTATACTGACTGATTTGGTAGGCTTTCGGAATGTCAGGATAGAAATAATTTTTTCTATCGAACTCAGAAAATTCTGCTGGAGTCGCATCGACTGCTCGACCAAAAAGTAATACATGTTCGATGGCGGTGACGTTTGGTACCGGAAGGGTGCCTGGTTGCGCAGTACAAATTGGGCAGATAAAAATATTTGGTTCGCTGTGGTGGGGGTCGTTCTGGCAACCGCAGAACATTTTGCTTTTAGTTTTTAGTTCGGCGTGTACTTCGAGACCGATAGTGGGAGTGTACTTCATAAAATGTTCACCCATTGTACGTATCTCGGAGGTGTGCGACAAGTGTATCTTGGAGTTTTTTCACTGAATCAGGATCATTTTCACTGATTACAAACACACGTTTCTCAAATTTTTCAAGTGCTTTGCAAGCTTTGTCAATATCTTCTTGTTTTACAAGGTCTTTTTTAGTTAAAACAATCCAAGATTCTTTATCAGTAAGTGATTTGTGGTACTGATTTAGTTCATTAAAAATGGTCTGGTATGAATTTTTTACCTCCCCTTCCTCGAGCGATACGAGGTGTAAAAGCATTTTAGTACGAGACACGTGTCGTAAGAACTTGTGACCGAGACCTTTACCACTAGCAGCACCAGCAATTAGCCCTGGGATGTCGGCAATGATGTAGCCATAGAGACTACCAAGATGAGGTTCAAGTGTCGTGAACGGATACGCTCCGATTCGTGAGCGGGCGTTCGTGATGAGATTGAGTAGGGTCGACTTACCAGCGTTCGGTAACCCAACCAGCCCGACGTCTACTACCAGTGACACTTCTATTAGAAAAGTTCCCTCCTCGCCACGTTGACCAGGAGTGGCTTCTTCGGGAGCTTGATTAGTCGAAGACTTGAAGTGTTCGTTGCCATAGCCACCATTACCGCCCGAAAGAATCTTGACTATCTGACCTTCCTCAGAAATCTCTACCTGACGACGCCGGTTGATATCCGTGACCGTTGAACCAACCGGGACGTCAATGTATAAATCAGCACCTCGCTTACCGTCGAGGCTATTCTTTTGTCCATGGGCACCGTTTTCGGCATCAAAACGCTTGGCACCGGTGTATTTGGCCAGTTGATTGAGGTCTTTTACACCCTTTACATACACATCACCGCCTTTGCCTCCGTCACCGCCAGAAGGGCCTGCTAGAGGGCGAAATTTCTCATGTCGCCACCGTACTACCCCGTCTCCACCGTTACCAGCCTTGGCTTCTATTGTTAATTCATCTACAAACATACTCGGCACAGTACCGTAGAAATCTGGTATTTGCAACGAAATGCATGGACGCTTTTCTATCTGTTCATCCTTGCATTACCGACCTTCCTAACAGCAATAACTCTCAACGTCCTCACTCAACGCAGTTTCGCTGCGAATGTTTCAAGTTATTACCGGTAGGAAATTTTGTAAAAACCCATGACTGGTTGGAATTTAGTCAATCAGCTTGTTCCCGGCAGTACTAACTAGGCTAACAAGAATTGAGCCGATAATGGCGTACCAGAAATTACTCACAAAGAAGCCATCGATAAACGAGGCGGCAAACAAAAAGAGTGCGGCGTTCAGCACTAACGCAAATAGACCCAGTGTCAGGATGGTGATTGGTAAAGTAAGAATAAACAAAATCGGACGAATGAAGGCATTGAGTAAACCAAGCACGATAGCGGCGATGATAGCGCTATAGAAACTATCAATGACAATTCCTGGCAGCAGCATAGCGATTGCCAATAAACCAAGTGCGTTCCAAAGTATTCGTACAATTAATTCCATAGACCTTAATTGTACAAGGACTAGCTGCTCTGTACAAATCAATTTCTGGACGTGCATATATAAAAATCACCGGAGACCTAGGCTCCGGTGACTTTTTATGACAAGATTATTTCTTTACTAGTGACCACCCTTCTTCGAGAAGTGGTTCGGCTTTTTTGTATTTAAGCTCTTGGGTATCTGTACCATTAGTGATGGTTACCATTTCATTGCGACCGATGTTTTCTGTCTCGCTTTTTACCACGGGAGTGTTCTTGTTTGACTGAGCACTTTGGCCAGCTGAGGATTGCGCCTTCTCTGACTCGGCTTTTCTAATTGATTCTTCTTCGGCAACTGTCTTGGGTTGAATCTTCGGGAGTAGAGTCGCGATGCGTTCGAGAGTCGCTACCTGCATTTCACCAAACAATCTGGTGCCTTCTTTGCGATATTCGATTAATGGGTCACGTTGTCCATACGCTCGCAGCCCTACACTAGAGCGGGTGTAGCCCATTACTTCGAGGTGTTCTACCCAGAGCATGTCTATCATTTGTAACGCTAGTCGTCGGAAGAGGTCGTTGAATACTTCGGCACCAAACTCAGTTTCTTTCTTGGCTATTTCAGATTCTAGTTCCGGATAAGCTAAGGTTAGCTCTTTTTTGATAGCTGCAATTTCGGCCTCTTCCCCTAGCAACAACCGTCGTCGTCGGTCATATATAGCCTGGCGTTGTTTGTTTAGCACATCATCATAGGCCAAAATCTGCTTTCGTGAATCGAAGTGGAAGCCTTCAATTTTGGTCTGAGCACTCTCTAGTGTCCGGGATATCATACCCATTTGAATAGGTTCATCTTCTGGGATTTTGAACGTTCCCATTAATGACTTCACGCGATCGCCACCAAAGACGCGCATTAATGTGTCGTCCATAGATACGTAGAACTGCGTCTCTCCTGGATCACCTTGACGTCCCGAACGACCGCGTAACTGATTATCAATCCGGCGCGCTTCGTGCCGTTCGGTTCCGAGCACAAAGAGGCCTCCCATCTCTTTTACTTTCTCTACTTCTTCTGGAGTAGCGTCTGGACCACCAAGCTTGATGTCAACACCACGACCGGCCATGTTGGTAGCTAAAGTAACTGCCCCCACCTTACCGGCTTCGGCGATAATCTCCCCTTCACTTTCGTGGTTTTTGGCGTTCAACATCTGGTGTTTGATACCGGCTTTACTCAGCGCTTCTGCCAAGCGTTCGTTGGATTCGATGGAGGCGGTACCGATAAGTAATGGTTGACCTGACTCATGAATCTCTTTTACTTTTTTGATGATAGCTTTGAATTTGCCGGCTTCGTTTTGGAAAATGTAGTCAGTGTGATCGACGCGAGCGATTGGACGATTGGTTGGCACCGGGATAACCTCTAAGTCATATACGGTGAAAAACTCCTCTTGCGAAGTAAGAGCAGTACCAGTCATACCAGATAGCTTTTTGTAGAGTCGGAAATAGTTCTGATAGGTAATCGAGGCGAAGGTCTTTGATTCACGTTGAATAGCCACTCCTTCCTTGGCTTCGATAGCTTGATGAAGCCCGTCTGACCACCGGCGACCTGGTTGGAGTCGTCCTGTAAACTCGTCGACTATTACCACTTGTCCATCACGTACCACGTACTCTTTGTTTTTGGTATACAGCGCCTTAGCTTTGACCGCCATCTCCAAGAGGTGCACATACCGGATACCTTTTTGGGTATAGATATTATCAATGCCTAATTTATTTTCTGCTACTTCAATACCGGCATCAGTCAGGGAAACACTACGTTGCTTTTCATCAGTCGTGAAATGCTCTTCGGGTGAGAGAGCGGCTGCAATAGCGGCGAATTTGGGATAGAGATTTTCGGTATCTTTGGCTGGTGCCGAGATAATGAGCGGCGTCCGCGCCTCGTCGATTAAGATTGAGTCAATCTCGTCGACAATCGCGTAGCTGTGATTTTTTTGCCGTAACTTGTCTTTGTCATATTCGATGTTGTCTCGCAAATAATCAAACCCAAACTCACTGTTGGTACCATACGTGATATCAGCTTCGTAGGCCTCTGTACGAGTACAAGGTCGCAAGAATTCATAGACAACCTTGAACGACCCATGTTCGTCTCGCTCTTCGTCAGCCTCGACATGTCCAGGGTCATATAGATACGAACCACCCTGGTTGATGACTCCAACACGGAGACCAAGTGCGGCGTACACCTGCCCCATCCAGACCGCGTCACGTCGAGCCAAGTAATCATTGACGGTGACGATATGTACTCCTTCACCTTTGAGAGCATTTAAAGACGCTGGTAGTGTAGCTACTAGTGTCTTCCCTTCACCAGTTCGCATTTCGGTTATTTTGCCGCGGTGAAGCAATACTCCTCCGATGAGCTGTACATCGTAGTGGCGCATTGACATAGTGCGCTTGGCGGCTTCGCGCACGAGTGCAAACACTTCGGGAATAGCCTCGTCAAGACTGCCTTTTTCAGCATATTCAGCTTTGATGGCTTGAAAACGTTCAGTGACTTCAGCGTCAGAAAGACCCTCTAAACTAGCTTCCAATTCGTTAATTGTATTGATAAGAGGTTTTATTTGTTTGAGCTCCTTTTCGTAGGTAGGACCAAAGAATTTATCCAAAAATGACATAGTCGCCAGTATAGCTGGTTTGACCCAAAATATAAAGCAAAATCGCCTTTTCAGGCGATTTTGCGTGTCTATCGTAGGATATACGGTAGAACTACTTTTTGCGAGTTGTACGCTTCTTAGTTGCTTTTTTTGCAGTCTTCTTCTTGGCCGCTTTTTTAGCTGGTTTGCGCTTAGCAACTTTTTTAGCTGCTTTTCGCTTCGTTGTCTTCTTGGCAGTAGACTTCTTAGCTGGTTTGCGCTTGGTTGTTTTCTTTACAACTTTCTTTGCAGGTTTTCGCTTCGCGGTAGACTTCTTGGCAGTAGTCTTTCGCTTAGCCGCTTTTTTTGCTTTTGGCATGAATGGTTTGTGTGAGAAAAAGTAATGAATAAGTTTCGACCGCAACCTCCTTCTCTTTGTCAAAGAACATAGCCGTGAGAAGATGTTTGCTTCATAGTAATTATCACGCGATAAAAACATTAAAACAATTTTTTTATAAAAAATTTTGTGGATAATTAAATATATAATTAATTATATATTTAATTACCTATTTAACTTTTTGTGTTGAGTGAGTGATTTGTTTAATATATTTTCATACAAAACTCACCTCTCTTTCTATTCGAATACCAGTTTCGGTAAACACCTGCTTAGCAATCGCTGTAGCTGCTTCATCGACATCGCTCGCAGTCGCGCCACGCAAAGCGATAAGGACTAGGGCTTGGTTTTCATACAAACACACTAACCCAAAGCAAATGCCCTTGAGATGACAAATCTTATCGAGGACGTACCCTAGTGGTATCTTGACGTGTCCGTCATCAACTTCGTACATTGGTAAAGCGGTGTGTCGTTCTTTTATTTTTTGATATTCCGCTCGAGTGATAATAGGATTTTTGAAAAACGAGCCAGCCGTACCTACCTTGGTCCAATCTGGAAACTTTTTGCTGCGCACCGCAATCACTGTCTCACGAATAGCAACTTGAGTTGGATTGGTATCGCGCAAAGCTGCTAAATCAGCGTACGACAAAACTGGTTGCGGCGCGGTGCTGAGTAGAAATGAAACATGGGTAATAATCCAATCGCGACCGGCCGATGTCTTGAACACCGAATCACGATACCTAAAACCACACTCCGAAGCAGGAATGGTGCGATGTTCTCCAGTACTCATGTGCAGCGCTTCTACAGAAAGAATACAGTTGCCTACTTCGACACCATAGGCACCGACATTTTGGACCGGGGTGGCACCGACACTGCCAGGAATAGCCGATAGATTTTCAAGACCCCATAAGTTTTTGTCTACTGTCTCGGCAACCAGCTTATCAAATTCCATTCCGGCACCAACAGTGACAGTGACATTATTATTGTAGACATCTTGGTACGTACTGCCGTCTATTTCGTTTTTGATTACCACGCCAGAGTACCCGTCGTCATGGACTAATATATTTGAGCCGCCGCCGAGGATGAAGGGCGGCGTTGGTGTTTGCTCGCGAGCAAACGACAACGCCGCCCGCAACACATCCACCGGCTTCACCCGCACAAAATATCGTGCCGGCCCACCCACCTTCAAAGTAGGTAAGTCTTTGAGTATTACATTCTCCTCGAGGGTGAGTGACATGATTAGCACC
>CAXRCZ010000003.1:0-17513 GCA_964229335.1 Minisyncoccia bacterium | reverse complement strand
TTCATCCACCACGCGGCGTCGCTCCGTCAGGCTTTCGCCCATTGCGGAAGATTCTCGACTGCAGCCTCCCGTAGGAGTATGGACCGTGTCGCAGTTCCATCGGTGGGGGTCAGGCTCTCACCTCCCCTAGCCGTCGTAGCCTTGGTACGCCGTTACCGTACCAACAAGCTGATAGCCCGCAGGCCGTTCCAAGAGCGATAAATCTTTACCCCGAAGGGACCATCAAGTATTATCCCGATTTTCACCGGGTTATCCCTGACTCTTGGGTACGTACCTACGTGTTCCTACCTCGTCTGCCATGCATTTAGTTGCATGCCTCATCCACGCCGCCAGCGTTCATCCTGAGCTAGGATCAAACTCTAATTAAAGACAGGTTCTAGTTGAGCAAGCTCAACTTTGAATCTGCGTCCTTGAGCATAGTGAGCGGAGTGTACTTTTCTCAACGCTCTCTCAAAGACGATCACCTAAAGGATAAGACAAAAGAATTAATAACCTAATTTTTAGGAAGCACCTCGAGTGCGACCATAAAAATGGAAATGCCCTCGTGGTGAACTCTTCTGTCTTGAAAACATGTTTTTACAAACATGTTTAAGTGCTGTGATGCTCAATGAGTAAATACCCAAAGGGTATATTACGAATTAGTGCCGGATTTGGTGGCTTTTTCCCGCCACCAAATATCGGCCTCAATGTTCGTTTACTCATCGAACCTACATATCTATGATTTGGGAACCATAGATATATGTTATTTAATTTTCAAAGTAACAACTGCCCTAAGGAGTGAGTTTCGGAACTTACCCGAGGCGTCAAAAAACACCTATCACTCACCCCTACACAGTGGCGCCTATTATACAGATATATGTTTTTTATGCAAGCGGATGTTGTAGACGAAGAGATATTGGTTTACAACCTGCTCCATAAATAATAAAACCCCAGTCAAAACTGACTCGGGCTTCGTATAAAATAACTTTTTGATTGAATATCTAAGGGTGGTTTGGGCGGCGAGCAAGCTCGCCGCCCGCGCCATAATAGGAACCACTCAGGATTCTGCGTTGCCCTCATTGGATTCCTCATTCTCGGCCTCATCCTTGCGGATAAACCGATACACGAGGTAGCCAACGAGAAGCAAAAGACCGATGCCGAGCATAATCCAGACAAACGTGGCCAGATTCCAGCTATCACCTTCCTCCGTAGCTTCCGCTTCGGATTCGGCTCCGACATACTCACCCTGCTCATTGAGAACGCAGAGAGGGTGAATCTGTTGGCAGGCTTGGAACTTGGCGATTTGATCGTCCACATAGGTACGATCCGCCTTGTTCTTCAGACCATCGAACAGATCGCGCAGGCTCGCCACCGGCTGACCGCTTTCGTCCGGTTCACCGATGATAGCGGCGAGCTGCGGTTCGGCTTTTTTCCGCCAGTCCTCAAGGTCTTTCAACCTATTGTCGGACTCATCTTTCCAAGCGGTTAAATCCTTTCGCAGCGAGGAAATCTCGCTTCGCAAGCTTTCGAGCTCCCTGTTGATTGTCAGGATTTGACCCATCAGCTCACTTGCCCTGTCACGCTGACCTTGCCTGACGGCGGCCTTGTGCTGGTCAATGAGTTGACTACGGGTGCGCGAACGAGTTTCTTCCTTGGCTTCCGCCTCGGTGAGTTCGTCTTGCACCCGATCAACCGCTTCTGCCGCCTCTTCAGCCGCTTGCGCAGCTTCATTGACTTGGCGTTCGGTGACACTCGGAGCCGGCTGCCTGCTAGGAACAGCGGGAGTCGCCGGTCGCGGTGACGAGGCCGAAGTGGCCATTTGCGCCGGAAGAACCAGCACTTTGCCAACCAGCGTCTGAGAAGATGCGTTAGGACTGAGGTTGTTCAGCTGGATAATCGCCGGCCGCAGAAACTGCGACGAACGACATTGCTGACTGACAGACGGAAGTGCATCTGCGTTCTCTGGTTGCGCCAAGGCACCGACTATTTGGCCGACAAACTTATCGACAGTGTCAGCGCCGGCATTTTCCAGCCGTTCAGATACAGCAGCTTGGTTGATTTGCATTTGCTGTCCGGGGATAAAATCACACCCGGAAGCGTATGCGGGACTAGCCGACACCATGAGGAATGTCACGGCACCGACCAGAATGGAAATAATTTTCATGATTGATCTCCAATTTGGTTGAATTCGATACCGCGGCTATCGGGCGCGGTGGCTTTGGGGAAGAATTCCCCCATCGCATCCGCGCCCGATAGCTCGAGCGATTACTCGCAACCGCCTCCAGTGGGACAAGGTCCCGGACCAGCAGCGTCCACGGCTTGCGCCTGGGACTGAGTCATGGCTTGTGCCTGCTCTTGGTTCTGCTGCTGAGCAGCCGAGGCAGCTGACGCAGCGTCACCACCTTCTGCCACGGCAGCGCCGCCGGTCGCGGTTACGGTGATGGTGCTACCACGACCTTCGCAGCTGCCGTTGCAGCCACCGAACAGGCTCTGAGCAGTGATGCCAGTGAAAGCCTGAAGGCTCCCGCCGAGCGCACCCATCAGCAGCCTGCCGGCCGTCGCGTTGCCATTGGTCTCGTTCACCGAAATGATGGGTCCGACCGGATTGGCACATTGTCGTTCAGGCACCGCCTCAATCAGACCCATTTCGGTCAGACAGTAGTCGGTGATGCGCATGACGTTCTGTAAGTGTCCGTCCGGACGGTAGACGTCGCGGACGGTTACCCGGTAGGTGAACGGATTGAAGCGCATGACGGTGTAGTCGCGGCTGTCGCCAAAGTAGGCGTTCCGACCGTCCATCAGGTCTTCGACCTTCAGCTCGAGCGGAAGCTCGGCCTTGTCGTCGTCGAAGTCGCCAGCCATGGCCGGGGTGGCCAGACTGACGGAGACGGCGGTCAAGATGGCCGTGGGGTACTTCATGATTTTCATATCATCTCTCCTTGATCTGCTTAGTCGCAGACCTGTTCGTAGGTGATCGACCCGGAGGTTCCGAAGTCGACCAGCTGTCCATTGATGAAGTGGGTATGACTGCAGCTTTTGCAGCAACCCACATGGATGGCCGTGCTCGGCAGCTGATACGGCAGATTTTGCCGCACCGTCTGCGAGACTGCCACCCAGCGACATTGTTTGGGCTGCGGCTCCGGAGGAGCCGGCACGAACACGAGCGGCGATGGAACCGGCGTCTTGTCCTCGACTGCGTTGAGGCAGTTGAGGGAAAACAGGTCGATCCATCGGCCATGCACCTTCGCCTGGACGATTTGTTCGCCAAGACGACAGTGGCGAGTAAACCAGTAGAACTGATTTCCTCGCAGAGCGCCGGTGTTGATGACTTCACTCGTCGGACAATCACGTGCCCGCACCTGGTCACTGCGCATAAGCGCAATGAACTGGGCGTCGGTCAGCGGCTGTCCGATTTCATCAGCGACATAGTCGACCAGAAGGTCGAAAGCCGCTTCAGAACGGAAGTATCCACGCTGGTTCGTTCGGTATTCGTCGAGAGCAATGTTTTTCATGTAATGCTCGGCCGTAATAAACGGTACGACCGTCTCACGAGCCGAAGCAGTGGTCGGAAGCATGATTCCGAGCGCCATGAGCGACGAAAGCATGATCCACATCATAAGATTGCGCATAGCGCTTTCCTTTCAATTGTTTGTGTGTATTAGATATTCAGTCTTTCGAAGAACGAAAGAACCGGGCTGTCAACAATATAGCATAGATTTTACAAAATTGCAAGTCTCTAGCCTATTTACAGACAGATACGTAAAATGACCTAAAAAGCCTTATTCTAAAGGCTTTTTAGTTATCTCGTTAGCGATTGATGATAGTATCGTTGGCTGGTGAGGTCCAGTCCCACTCTGCTGGAACGCCCATATATAACAGATATGCAATAAGTGCAGTCATGGCTAAAATCATCAATAACCCAATCATCGCTAGGGTTCGGTAGCGAATAGTGCCATTAGGGGTGTCTTTCTCTGTTACAGGAAGGGCTTTTGTTTGGTGATATAGACTATTTCCGACTGAAAACATGACTATCACAATAGCGGCTGAGGCGGCTTGCAATAGTAGTTCTCCGGCTAGCACAGCTGTAGTGAGTGGTAGCACATACTCGAACAAGGTAGCGACAGCACCTACCACTAGCATAAAGAAGAATATATAGATAAATAGCAGGCCGAGCTTACGCAACAACTGCCACCAGTGACCCCAGACTATCTCTCGACTGCGCAGCATCGCTTTTTCACCACGCTTTTCTTCATGCACCAAGACATAGGGAGACAGATATAAATACACTGAGACGATGATTCCCGGAATGATAAACAGGAAGAATCCACCCCATACCACTAAGCTGGTCAAAATATAGAGCCATACTAGCGGTAGAATATGCCGGTACACCCAGCGAGCAGATGAGTTCCAGGTCGTCTTCTCTGGTTTCGTAGCTGTAACATGCAGTGCAATACCGCTAAATATCATATAAGCAATAAATGTTCCGATCATCAGGACCACCAAAGCAATCTCTAACAAAGGTGAAAGGTCTAGAGTAATCAAGTATTCAGCAACAGTACCAATCATTAAAGCCAGAGCCAGTACTAGCCACAAATCAAGATACCGGCGCCAGTTCTGTATCCCCTCACCAAGCAAACTGTTGGCGCTAGTCAATTTGATTTCTTTTTTAGCAGATTCTGGTTCTGTGGTAGCTTCTTTGTAAGCTTCAGTAAATTCAGCTTCGGTGTAGCCGGTAGCAAGACACTCAGCTTTAATTTCTTCTTGGCTATGCCCAAGAGCTAGGCGATCTTTGATAGCTTTGATTAATTCGGGTGATGGTTTCATATACCTGCATTATGGCACATATTACCTCTAATGTAATTACTACTTTGTCTCTCTAAGCAAAGTATCGTACACTACCTATTGCTATGTCTAAAAATGAAATTGTAGTGATGTCTGTTGGTGGTTCACTTATTGTTCCTGGAGAAATTGATACTACCTTTCTCAAAAACCTTACATCTTTTATCGCAACTGAGACGGCTTTAGGCCGTCGTTTTATTATCATCGCTGGTGGCGGGCGTACTGCCCGTAATTATCAAGATGCCGCTAGCGCTGTCACTGAGCTGACTGGCGACGACCTAGATTGGATGGGTATCCATGCTACGCGCTTGAACGGTCATTTGTTGCGTACAGTATTTCGCGACGTGGCTCATCGAGTGGTAATTACTAATCCCGACGACATTTTAGACGTGCCTGAGCATGAGTCAGTCGTAATTGCAGCCGGCTATCGTCCTGGCTCATCGACTGACTTGCGAGCCATTCAAATTGCTCGTTTGGTGGGCGCCAAAAAAGTCATCAACCTTTCAAATATTGATTACGTCTATACGGCTGATCCAAATGTTGATGAAACGGCTGAGAAAATTGAGCAAATATCTTGGAGTGATTTTCGAAAACTTATTCCCGAAGAGTGGGACCCCGGGCTATCTTCTCCATTTGATCCAGTAGCGGCTAAAGATGCTGCAGACAATGATATCGAAGTAGCGATTATTAACGGCAATGCTTTGGACGAAGTAATTAAATACCTAGACGAACAGTCATTCGTCGGTACAAAAATTTCTTAAGTAATTAGTACTACCCTTCCCAATCTTGGATGATAATCCGCTTACGCTTTTCATCGATAACCAACTCAAGCTTTTGTTTGCGCTGCCAGCGAAACGTGCGGATGGCTTCAATTGGTAAAGTGATACCGTAACTTTTGCCGCCCGATGTTTTGTTAAGGGTACGTATATTTCTATTTTCTAATTTTCTTCTCGGCATATAAAAATAGTAGCATAGGGAATCACCGCATTAATGCGGTGATTCAATATAAGTTTCCTATGCTTGTAAACTCCCTAAAAATTCTTCTACTTGGGTATGTAGTTCTTCAACGCTGCCGTTATTGGTGACCGTATAATCGGCCATTTCCATCACTCGGGCTTTTTGCATGCCGTTAGGATCTGGGTCGTTTTTCTCTAACTCTTCTTGAGCCACAAAGGTAGCAAAGTCAACTTTATCACTCTCGGAGCGACGAGCCTGCACCCGCTTGAATCGTAAGTGCACATCCGCGTCTACAGCAAGTAGAATGCCGCCGTGTTGTTTTATATACTCGGCTTCTGCGACGGCTCTGAGAGATTCAATGACTGCGTTTTCTATACCTGTAGCTTTAATTTTTTCTAGAGCCAGCTTGGCTAAGAATTCATCACCATGTTCGGCTCGCAGCTTGTTTCCCATCAGTCGCATGTCGTTGCGCACAGAGTTTTGATTGCCAGCTTTTTGTAATTCTTCTACCAAAAATGCACGAGCAGAAAAGTGAGTGAAGCCTTTTTTCTGGATGAGATATTCGACTACCGTTCCTTTCCCTGCGCCATCTGTACCTGTGATTCCGATTATCATAAATATGTATTCTATGGTAACAAAAATTGAGTTATGCCGGAACGGGCGCCTTACAGGCCGCAGTAAACCTTGTCGACACCACACTTAAAGAAAAGTGGCGTCTGTCAAGGTCTTGCGAAGGTTTCCCAAACCTTCTCACCCTTGCCCGCTCCGTCAGTTCCGGTAATACCTATCACCATAGTGATTATTTAGCCTCTTTCTTACGCTTCCACTCTTCATACGCCACCACCAGAGGACTAGCGATGAAGATTGATGAGTACGCACCGGCCGCTACTCCCGCCATCAAGATAAGAGCAAATACTTGGGTGGTCGAACCGCCAAAGAAGTACAGGGCAGTGAGTGCAACAAACGTAGTTAGTGAAGTATTGATAGAGCGAGCCATACTATCTCGCACCGCTTCACCGACTATTTTTTCGTATGGAGCTGTTAGCGTATAGGTAATTTTTTCACGATCCATTCCCCCGACGACTTCAATAGTTTCCTTTTCTTCAGTTCGATTGGCTTTGAGATTTTCGCGTACGCGGTCAAAGATTACAATAGTGTCATTGACCGAGTATCCCAACACAGCTAGCAAAGCCATCACAAACAAGACATCAATCTCGGCACCAATCAAAACTCCGAGCAAGCTCATTACTGCTGCTGGTACCAATACATCGTGTACTAACACTAAGATAGTTGTGGCACCATATACCCATGAGCTAACCGGGGTGCCAATTCCGGCAAACGCAAAGGCAACATATAGCACAATAATCAGCATTACTGCTCCGATAGCCCACACCGCTTTGTCTGCCAACTCTTGACCAATCACTGGCCCAATCGAGGTGAAACGACTGACCTCTCCTCCTTCTCCCAACATCGTTACATCTGCTCCAATAGCAATCCTTTCTTCTTCACTTAAATCGCGGGTCTGAATAAAGTAAGCATCTCTACCATCTTCGCTCACTGACTCTCTCACCGACACACCGCCTAAATCATAGTCACCGAGTGCCGCTTCGACCAATTGTTTTTCAGGAGCTGTGTCGTACGCGACCTCTAGTAACGAACCTCCCGTAAAGTCAATTCCAACCCTGACGCCTAGGAGACTGATAAGAGCAATACTACCTAGCATGATGGCCGCTCCAATATACAAAAACAAAATTCTGTGTGTGATAACAAACATAGTCTAAAAGGAAATCCCGCTATCGAATAACTTGATGGCTTTTTTGTCTTCGGCACGCACTTCAGGTAATGACATCATGATAGTCCGAGAAATGACTAGTGCAGAAAACATAGAGATAATTACCCCAATACCAAACACTAACGCGAACCCTTTTACGAGTGAGGTACCAAACCAAAACAGAATAATAGCTGAAAGTAGGCTGGTGATATTACCGTCTCGAATGGCACTCCAGGCTCGATTGAACCCTTCGACTGCCGCTTCACGGCTGTTTTTTCCAGCTCTAATCTCTTCCTTCATTCGTTCAAAGACCAATACATTAGCATCAACAGCCATTCCGAGTGACAAAATAAATCCAGCCAAACCAGCCGCCGTCAAAGTTACTGGAATATATTGGAACAGCGCTAACATCAAAATCACGTATGACACCAATGCCACACTAGCCACGACTCCTGGCAATCGATACCACGCAATCATAAATAGAATAACGAAGCTAAAACCAATCACTCCCGCAGTGAGACCCTTGTCTAGTACTTCGGCACCGAGTGAAGGACCGATGGTTTGAGTACTTACCAGCTCTATCGGTACCGGCAAAGCTCCGAAGTTGAGGTTTTGTGCTAGAGCGCGAGCTTCATCTGGAGTAAAACCACCAGAGATTATAGCTGTTCCTCCGGGAATAGCTTCGTTGATTACTGGAGCCGAAATCATTTCTCCATCAAGAAAGATGGCTAGCTGTTCGCCAACATTTTGACTAGTAATCTCGGCAAATAAATCTGACCCTTCAGCAGTAAAACGCACCGCTACCAAGGGTTCGTTTGAAAGTTGTCCTGACTGTCCGCCGGCAAATTCCAAGGCCGCTGATTCAACATAACGCCCGGTAAGTCCAGTATCAATATATGGACTAGCGTTCTCGTCAATTACTTCTCCGTTGACGCGTACATTGCCGATTTCGGCTCGACCAGTAGAAGTGCCTTGGCTTTGTGCTAATGACTCAAGTGACTCGAGGGTTTGTTGATTGGCTAAGATCTCTTGGTCGATAAGCTTGAATTCCAGTAGTGGTGTACGGCCAATCTCTGCCACGGCTTCTTCAACATCTGTCACTCCAGGCAGTTCCACTACTAGTCTTTGAGTGGGTTCGTCCGTAACAAAACTACTGCTTTCGACTTGTACAATTGGCTCTGATACCCCAAATATGTTGATGCGTCGCTCAATTACCTCTTTCAGAACTCCCATCAACTCGTCGACTTCGAGGGGGTCAATACCGGTCGTGTCTGCCTCGTACAGCAGGTGTGAACCACCGGCCAAATCAAGACCAAGTTTAAAAGGGTTATTGGATTCAGCAGTAGCATTTTGGTACACCACAAAGGCCAAGTAGCCAATGAGAGCGATTAGTCCTGCTGCACGGAAAATACGTAGAAATTGGTTAGACTGAGAGTTGGGTTCAGACATAAATATGTCGTTTGTTATACCATGCTTTACCTATATCAGAAACTCTTCACAAGTCAGATTGTTCTTCTGTAGTAATAATATTGCTATATATAATGAGCAATATTAGCGAGTAAGAACTATCACATTACGTAACAAGGTTGCCACTGTGACTGGCCCGATTCCGCCTGGCACTGGCGTAAAGAGTTCCGCTTTGTCTGCGACGGCTGCATGAACATCTCCCACTAGCGCTCCGCCGTCTTCTGAAGTACCAGCGTCAAATACTACTACTCCTGTTTTTACCATTTCTGGCGTGATGTAATTTGGTTGTCCAATGCCAGTAATTATGATGTCAGCTTCGACTAGTGGATCACTGATTTCTGTAGACTCTTTATCAATAACTTAAACTTCTGCTCCGGCAGCTTTTGCATACTTTGCTGCCGGACCGCCTACCAGTCGCCCGGCACCTAGCACCACCACCTTGCTCTTTGAAAACGCTACGTTATGCAGTGCTGCCATTTCATCGATGGCGGCGACTACTGGAGGAAGACACTCTTGTTGATTTGGTTCATAGGAATAGACGTCTGGATCTTTGGTTGGGGGGATGCTATCGAGTACTGCTTCTCGGTCGATATGTGACGGTAACGGTAGTTGTACCACCACAGCATCGGTGTACGGCAAAATTGTCTGGATACAAGTTACTGCGTCGTAAGTACTAGCTTCAACTGGAAGTTCGATGATGTTTAAAGTAATTCCCACCTCCTGCGAGTGTCTTTTTTTGAGTTCTAAATACTTTCTGGTTTCGAAATTTGGCGCACAAGTAACCACCGTGAGGTGTGGTGCCTTCGGACGCTTTTGCACCTCACTGGTTATTTCTTCGTATATATCAGCAGCTATTTTTCTCCCATCAATTAACATCGAGTGAGTATAGCAAATAATCTATTGGTGACTAGTTTAGTTGCCAGTCTTTTTTTAACGCTGCAATCCCCTCCTCTAATGAAATGGTTGGTTTCCAGTCCAATAACTCAGTAGTTTCAGAGATATCTGCCAAGGTATGCTTTGGTTCGATACGCGGCGGCACATACTCTATTTCGCCTCCTAGTAGAGCTGCCAAATCATTAATGGAAGTCTGTCTACCAGCCCCAACATTTAACACTTCTCCTTTACCTACGTTATCGGATTGTGAGGCAGCTAGGATTGCGTTGGCGACATCATCTACGTGCGTGAAGTCTCTGGTTTGCTCGCCATCACCAGTAACTGTTAACTTTTTACCTTCAGATAATTGCTTTAAAAAGCGTCCGATTACCAGCGCGTAGGGGCCATCGGGATCTAAATTTGGGCCGTATACATTGAAGAATCGGAGGGAGACTGTTTCAATACTATATAACATGTGCCAGAGCTTCAGGTACTCTTCACCGATATATTTGTGTAACGCATACGGAGATTTCGGTTGCACTGGCAGTGAGGTTGAAAGTGGTAGTGTTTCTTGGTCACCGTAAGCTGAACTTGAGGCGGCAAACACCAATCGCTTTACCCCAGCCGCCTTCACTGCTTCAAGCACCGTGAGTGTACCGTTGACATTTACATCATGTGTTTCGTCTGGATGTTCTATCGAAAACTGAACCCGTGGTAGCGCAGCTAAATGCACTGCGCAATCAGCACCAGCAAAAATTTCAATCAGAGAATCTTTGTCTCTGACATCGGTCTCATGAAACTCTACTTGAGCAGGAAGTTTACTTTTATCACCACTGACCAAATTGTCTATTACCACCACCTCATGACCTTCTTTTATTAAAAAGTCAGTGAGATTTAAGCCAATAAATCCAGCACCTCCAGTTATAATATATTTTTTAGACATTAACGCAGTATAGCAAATCTACTACGTACCAGTTCTCATAAGGAGAGTGGCGATGGTCTTCAAGATGATTTGGGTATCCAGTAGCAGAGAACGTCGCTCGAGATAATATAAATCGTATGACAACTTTGCCACCGTGCGTGGCACATCAACTCCCCCACGAGGTACATCAAAATTATTAATCTGCGCCCAGCCTGACAAGCCTGGCTTCATAAAATGACGCGTGTTGTAGTAAGGAATTTCTTTAGCGTATACCGCTGCCAGTGAAGGCATCTCTGGTCGCGGCCCGATAAACGACAAGTCTCCACGCAACACGTTAATCAGCTGTGGTAATTCATCAATTCGACTTTTGCGCATAAATGTTCCTACGCGTGTATCTTTGAGTGTACTGGTCAAAGCAGCTTCGCCAACATCACTACCATTTTTGGTGCGAAACTTGTACAGCATAATGGGTTGATTGTGCTGACCCACTCGTTCTGCTTTGTAGAACAATGATCCGTGGTCATCGAGCTTGATAGCAATAGCAATAAATGGAAACAGGATTGCAGTAGGAATTAGTAGTACAACTGCGCCAACAATGTCGATGATTCTTTTTACGACATCATATACCGCACTCTTAGACTGAGAGATGTTATCAATGAACCACTCATATTGAATCATTCCAACCGGCACCCGGTCGAAAGTATCCTCGTACAGACGATTGAAATCTAGAAACGTAAAAGCAAAACTAAGAAATGAAAGATTAAACAATACCGGTAAAAAAGATTTAACTGCTCCACCTCTAGGGTCAGCCACGATTATTTCAATTCCTTCTCGCTGCATTAGACCCAAAATGCGGTTCTCAAAATCCGGTGTAGCGGCAATCGCCTCATCATCAAGAATTCGTACAAAGTAATAATTATAGCGATCGTTGTTGTTGATTTCGTCTGCTAGTTCAATGGCTTCGGGGCCATTTGCTAACAAGATAGCTTTGTGTCTTTGTTTGGGTGATAACTTAGGAAAGATGTATAGACGCCACCAAGTCAATAATGCACTGGATACTAGTAAGTAAATTACCAAGTTTGTCTTAGGAGTAATGCCAAATGGAAAACTGAAAAATAGCACCGCGGCCAACAATACGTTCAGGATTTGAGCGTAGATGATACGCGTAACCATCAACCGTTTGAGCATATTAGTATGCTTGTCATAAAGACCGAGAATAAAAAATACCAGCAACCAGACTGCTGAAAACGCAATGAACGGTGGAACGTGTGCTTGTAATAGTTCGGTAGTAGGAATCTCTAAATACCGAACAGTCAGAGTCACTAATAAGGCGACATTGAAAATTATAATGTCGCCAATAATCAAAAGTAGTAGTTCTCTGGTTCTCTCTCCCATACTAAATATTGCAATCCATCCTACTGGAGTTTTTTTATTACGCAAGTAATTCTATTTGTGTAAAGTTTTCTAACTAGTATGCTTCCTAGACTATTCTGTCACCAAACCGTATGCTACAGACATGGATGGTGAAAAAATTCTTTATCTAATAACTAAAAGTAATTTCGGTGGAGCGCAAAAATATGTGTATGATTTAGCGATGGCAGCCAAGCAGCGAGGCGCGGAGGTAGTAGTGGCCGCTGGAGGCACTGGTCAAAAATCAGCCAAAAGTGGCGCGTTGTTAGAACGACTACACCAAGGACAGATAGCAACTGTGTACATAAGAAATTTTATGCGTGACATGTCACTGGTCCGCGACATCAAAGCCTTTTTTGAAGTCTATAACCTAATTAAACAAGTCCGACCAACAACATTGCATCTTTCTAGCTCGAAAGCTGGAGGTATAGGCGTGCTAGCAGGAAGAATGTTGGGAATAGAGAGAGTAGTCTTTACTTCGCATGGACTCACAATAGATGAGACGTGGCGGCCGTGGTGGCAGCGCTGGTGTATCACCCTGTTGACCTGGTGGACTGTTTTTCTTTCACACACCACCATAGTATTGAGTGAACAAGATAAAGAACGACTGACTTCATTACCATTGCTGAGCAAAAAAGTTGTCGTGGTAGCTAACGGTATTGCGCCAATTAATTTTTTTGAGCGTGAAGAAGCTCGCAAAAAATTATCCCCCCATACCGATCAAAAAAGCTTTTGGGTTGGTGGTATCGGAGAACTCCACCCAAACAAAAACTGGCAGGCGGCGATTCACGCACTCACACAACTCCCTCCAACTGTTCAGCTGTTTATTGCTGGTGAAGGAGAAGAGTATGAACAGCTAGATTTGCTAGCTAAAAAACTAGGAGTCAGTGAGCGAGTCCACTTGTTGGGCTATATTGACGCTGTGCCGCGGTATCTAAAAGCCTTTGATGTTTTTATATTACCTTCGGTCAAGGAAGGTTTGCCTTACGTGATACTCGAAGCTGGTGCAGCTGCTTTACCAGTGGTAGCCAGTGACTTGCCTGGGCTACAAAGCCTGATTGAAACTGGCGAAGATGGTATTTTAATTCCCCCTGAAAGTAGGGTGCTCACAGTGACTTTACAAATGCTCATTCGAGATAATGGGATGCGTCAACGACTAGGTCACAGCCTACAAACTAAAGTAGTGAATAATTTTTCTATTGAGAAAATGCAGTCACAAACATTTCGATGCTACTCATCTAGTGTAGTCAATTGTGATTCGACTTTGGTGGTATAACGTCTCATACCCATCACCATACCAATGGCAATGAATTCAGTTAAGAGATGTGAGCCACCATAACTTAAAAATGGGATAGTAGTACCTGTCACCGGCAACAGTCCTATATTCATTCCTATGTGCACAAAAAAGTGCGCTGTCAGAAGCGTGGCTACTCCGACTGTAAATAATCTCTCGAAATTACTAGCGCCAGTGGCAGCAAATGTCAGCAATCGCCAAATCACTACTCCAAAAGAGCTAAACAAAAGGAGCACGCCGACCAGTCCCCACTCCTCAGCAAACGCAGCAAAAATAAAGTCTGTCTCATATTCTGGTAAAAATAAAAACTTTGATTGAGTGCCATATCCGATACCTTTTCCAAACAAGCCTCCAGAACCAATAGCCACCGTTGATTGATAGGCGTTGTAACCAGCCCCTTGAATGTCTTCGAGTGGGTTAACAAAGGTCATGATTCGCTCTTTTTGATAATCAAAAAAGACGAACTGCCACATCGCCACAAACGCTACTGTCCCAAGTAAAAATACGGTCATCAAGTGCCGAACTTTAATACCAGAAACTAACACCATTCCTAGCCAGACCAAAAACAAAATTACTGCCGAGCCGAAGTCTGGTTGGATAAATACCAGCCCAAAAACAACTGCTGCATACGCCCCAGAGATAAGAATGTGTTTAAAATAGCTAATTTCTTGGTGGCGTTTAGCAAAGTATTTAGCTAGGACTAAAATCAAAACCAGCTTTGCCGGGTCTGCTGGTTGTACCGAAAAGATTCCAAAATCAAATCGACTTTGGGCACCCAAAGTAACTTCACCGACAATCAACACCAAAAAGAGTGCCGCTACGATTGCAATATAAAAAAAGAAGACGATATTACCAGTGCGTAAAAAACGATAGTCCGGAATAATAGCCAGAAACATAATCACTACGGACAGCAGAAGCCAGAAAAGCTGTCGGTTAAAAAAAGTATTGTCACCAACATGTGAATACATCGTCACCAACCCCATCAAAGATAACGCCATGACCGGCAAAAAAAGTTTGATATCAAAACCGGCAAATAGTGTCCGTAGTCGAAACATACAGACATTGTACTGCAGTCGGTCTAGAATGCTAATTTCTACTAGTTAGACGTGAGGGGTACAAAATTGGTTTTTGTCTTGGCAATTACTTCAATTCGAGTTGCTCCAGATTCACATAGTGAGCTAGTGATGGCTTGATAAATACCCGCTACTGCGGTCCTATCGGGAGCCAAAAAAGCAGTTTCTCCATCTCCTGCGATAGCTTCGATAAACGTTCTGTTTACATTGTCTCCCAGTCCAATCGCGTACACTGTGGCGCCACTTTCTCTGAGTGAGGCGGCAGCTCTAACTGCATCTTCTCGGGCTATTTCATCACCCTCTGGACTAGTCGGTTGACCATCAGTAAGCAAAATAAGTACCCGTCGAGCGTCTTCATTATGTCGAGTTGAAGCCAGTTCAGTTTGGGCGGCTATAATTGCCGCAGCGGTGTTAGTGAAGCCGCTTTCATTTTGGGCGGGAATGGACAAATTTGAAACCAAGGCTGCGGTTTCACTCTGAGCTGAAGAAAGCTGTGCTCGGGTAGCTGCCTCACTCGCAAAAGTTATAACACTGACTTGGTCTTGACTACTTAGCTCGTTGACAAATGTACTGGCAGCAGAGACTACATCGCTAATTGGTTGCGGTGGCATACCACCATCATCGTTCATACTGCCCGAGAGATCGATTGCGAGCGCCACATCAGTTGGAATCATACAACTCCTAATAGTCGTGGCTATAGAGTTTGGCCATGTAAAGACGAGATCGGCTTGCTCTCTTCCTTCTACTGCTTCGATGAATGTTTGTGAAGCTGTCAACGGGTCTCCATTGGCACTGAAGAGTGTAGCTACTACTTCAATATCTTCAGCCTTAGTCACGGCGGTATTTTCGAGTGTTACTTCTAAACGCGGCTGACTGTCAGCTCGTAGAAGCGAGATAGAGGCAGTTCTAAATTGTGTACGACCAGCTGAAGCTGGTTGCCAGACAATATTGTCTTGAAGACGCAACCGGGTTGAGGTAATTTCTTCTGGAGTTTCTATTCTGCCTACAAATATTGGGTATATACTATTTGGCGGTAATACTGTTTCACCTTCATAGGTGTCAATCAGTCGTTCGCCGGCATAAAATTCAAAGGTAAAGGCGAGTGCTTCGCTCCCAGCGATATCGTTGCGATTCTCAACATATCCTACCGCATTGTATTGCCCTTCTCTAATGGAAAAACTCTCCGCCCACAACACAGTCGGTGGAATTACTGTGCTGGCACAAATACGAACGCAGTTTCCATTACAGTCTATTCCCTCTTCTTCTCCGTTTTGAATACCATCAAAACAATCGTATACGGTAGGAGTAAATAATTCCCAACCACCCCACCCAATCAAGGCTAGGAAAATAACAAAAATAGCTCCATACTGCAGCCGTCGCCAAAATGCCCACCAACGAAACTTCTTCATGCTAACCATTGTACCATCCAAAAAACCACCCCTCCGGTGGTTTTTTGCTTCTGTTCTGTGAGTGAGGATTAAATTTCTTCCACGGTACCCACTGTCTCCACGGTCACACTGTCTTCAAAAGTGGTGCCAGTGGTTGGCTCCACACAAGTGAAGGTGTAGGTGCTCTTGGCGTTGATGGCGCCACTTTGGGTAGAGCCGTTAAGACCAGACGGGGTGACGTTGACGGCTGGCCCACGGACTTCGCAGTTCATTGGATAGCTGGTTTCTGAGGTCCAAGTGAGGGTCACTCGTTCACCTGGGCGAACAGGGTTCTTGCTGGCGGTGATGGAAAGGCCAGGGTCTGGTGGCGGAAGATACGTGTCGAGGTCGAGGGTGCGGACGTTGTCATTTTCGTTAGTCTCGTCGACATTGTTTCCACTATCAACCGTCACGCGAACTTGCGAATCACCAAATGGAATATTGCTGAATGAATGACTGCGAGTGACTGATTGACTAACCCCGAGAGTGCCGAGAGTACCACTTTGGGTTTCATCGTAGCCATTGCTGCCGCGGTCGAATTGAACTTGGTAGGCAGCGTTGACTTGGGTAGCACTGCCGCCATCATTGTTCGTACTAAAGGTGATGGTAGCGGAGTCGTATACTCCGGTAGTTGGATTAAAGGAACCTGAAGCACTAGCGGTAATACTTGGTTGAGTAAAGTTTGGTTTTTGGCGAGTAGTGATGGTGATGTTGTCGCTGCCGTTGCCGCCATAGCCAGAACAACTAATAGTGAAGGTGGTACTGGTGTTTGGGGTTGGAGTGGAGACCGCATCAGAACCACTCGTGGCTCCACCAGAGTTAAAGCCGCTGCCGCTGCCGGTACAAGTGGTGGCGTCGGTGCTGCTCCAGCGTAGTGTCACACTGTCGCCTGGGTTGATGGTTTGGTTGGTGCTTTGCCAGCTTCCGCCGTTGATAGAAGCTTCGAGAATGGCGGTTGGTGGGATTGAGGTGATGCTGATGGTATGAGTAGCCCAACCTGAGCGAGCGTTGTCATAGTCGACGGTGCGAGCTTTGAATGTATACGAACCACCGCTAGTCCATGAGCGATTGCCGTAGAGGGTGGTGCCAGAATTGACGTAGCTTGAACCGGGAGTTGATACATCAACCGTACCGTTGTTGTCCCAATCGATTTCGTAGTATATCCAGTCATTGTCTGGATCGGTAGCGGTGAAGCTAAAGGTGTTGTTGACTCCAGCAGTGGCACTGGTTGGTCCGGTGATGGTTGGTGGATTTGGTGGTTGGTTTTGGACCGTGACAGAAACAACGTCGGTAGCACCGCTGCAAGAGAGGATGTAGTCGCCAGAACCGCTGGCTGCCACTGATTGGCTGCCCGGTGATGTCACATATCCCCCGAATATATCAGGTCCGTATAGAGTACAGTATCCAGCATTGGTCGAAGTCCAAGCTATGTTAAGGGGGCTGTTTTTGGTAACGGTGAGAGGGCCGTCACTGCCGTTGATGGTGAGGTTGGCGGTTGGGG
>CAXRCZ010000002.1:0-23947 GCA_964229335.1 Minisyncoccia bacterium | reverse complement strand
ATCACTTGGTCGGGCGGCGTGCTTCGCTCGCCGCCCTACCAACCACCCCACGATAAATCCCACTACTCCCCCGATTACTCCTCCTACTATCCATGCCATATATAGATAGTATACTGCATGACACTATCGGGCTATAATCTATTTCATAATCCATACCTTGAAGAGGTTGATAAATTCATGAGCGCTCTCGAAAAAACCAAAAAGAAAACAATCAGTTTCTTACATTGGAGCCAAAGGTACACCAAGACCGACATGGTATATCTCACGAAAGGGAGTTTTTGGGTAGGGCTTGGCTATTGTATACAAATAGTGAGTGGTCTAATCGTGATGATTGCGCTTGCAAATCTCCTTCCAAAAGAATCTCTCGGTACTTACCAATTTATATTAGCTACAGCAAGTATTTTAAGCGCATTTACTCTATCAGGCATGGGTATTGCTCTTACCCGAGCTGTAGCACAAGGCAACGACAGCATGCTGCGAACTGGTTTCCGCACTAAAATGCTATGGAATATTGGTATAGCTGTAGCTGCAGGTGTGCTAGCGACTTACTATTTCATAAACGGAAACAACGAACTGGCCCTTGGTTTTTTGATTGTGGGAGCGTTCGCTCCGCTATTAGAAGGATTTAACCTATATGAACCGTTCCTCACCGGCAAGGAACATTTCAAACAAAGCGTTTTGTTAGGTGCATGGCGCAAGCCATTACCTGTAATAGCGCTTATCGTAACGGCCTTTCTCTCTCAAAACCCAATAGTACTAGTGTTGATTTACTTTCTTTCCCACACCATCTCTACTGGAAGCGTTTTTCTCCTTGTGATGAGAAAGTATCAAATACCCAGAATGACAAAAAAAGATGGGGACTCAATTACTTACAGCAAGCACCTGAGTGTTATGCGTTTTTTATCTATTACAGCAACCAATGCTGACAAATTATTGCTTTTTCATTTTCTGGGACCAGTACAGGTCGCTATATTTACTATCGCCCAACTACCTGTTCGTTACACTCGTAATGCTCTACATCAACTCCGGTCACTGGTAATGCCTAAACTCGCTAAGAGAGACTTTATTACATTAAGTCAGTCAATGCCTCAAAAAGTATATCTTTTTATATTGATAGCGATTGTTATAACTATCGTTTATATAATTGTGACACCATTTCTTTTTCCTCTACTTTTCCCTGAGTATCCTGAATCTGTTCTTCTCACACAAGTCCTAGCTCTGTCAGTGCTATTTTTACCACATTCAATGTATACACACGCCTTGACAGCTCACGAAAAGACAAAACAGCTCTACATTGTAAACTTAGTCACACCAACCACTCGAATAACTTTACTTATTACTCTCATCCCATTATATGAAATCTGGGGTGCAGTATATGCTATCTTGATAAGCGGTTTTTTCGGTGCATTCGGTGCACATATTGCATTTAGATATTTTTCAACTGGAAATATAGAAAGTACTCTTCCCATAAAAAATGACAAACGTTAACTACAGCAAAAATATAGACTCTATACATACTTTTCTGCATTTTTCTTATACATTTGATCATGATGAAATCAAACTACCGTGGTCCCGAGAATATGTTACTGCGCATAAAAAAGAGAAGTCTGCTACATATCGCGAATTAGTGGACGAGGGATGTGACATTCTTAACCTGATTTTCAAAGAAAAAGTGAACAAAAAACAGACTGCCTTACTACCACTTAGTGGAGGGTTAGATTCAAGAGCTATATTAGGAGGATTATTAAAACACAATATACCAACTAGAATTGCATCTTTTGGATTACCTGGTGCTTTAGATTATGAAATACCCGCATACATATCTAAGCAACACAATCTCCATCACACACAAATACATTTAGGAAACATTGAATGGAAAGAAGAAAATATAGTGGAGGCATTGCAAATGGTCGGGCGAGCGGTGCCAGCTATTGGGTGTTACTTACATACAAATATATGTAATATGTTAAAAAAAGATGAAGTCTTGTGGAGTGGCTATTTTGGCGATCCAATAGCTGGTTCTCACTTACCTAAATCTTATAAAAAAGATATTGGCTGGAAAGTTGCTCGTAATGAATTTTTTAAGAAAAGCCAGATACCAGAACTGTCTTTAGTGAACTCTGATACAAGACACATCATATTAAATAAATTACCATCAACTCCAATATTGCCATCTAATAAAATTATAACTTACGATGAGCAATTGGACTTTAGCGTAAGGCAAAACTTATATGTAAAACATACTACAGTAGGAACGTGCGAAAATATATTTACACCTTTTACCGACAGTAGGTGGGTTAGCTTCTTTCTGAAGGTCCCCAATAAGTATCGCAATAACTGCATGTTATATAAGGATATTCTAAAGCAATTTTCTCCTGACCTCTTTTCTATCCCTTCAAAAACTACCTACAATACAGCGCTTACAGACCCCCCTTCCAAACTATTTGTTACGAAAATAAAAATGGCTGTGCAACAAAAAACTGGGATACAATTAGCTGGAATACCTACAAAAACACAGATGCTGAACACTTTTGACTATAATGCTGAGCTGAGAAAAAAAACAAATCTCAGTGCAATTATATATAAAAATATAGAGGATCTAAAAAAAAGAAATCTGCCTACGGTAAACAGCGATATGTATGATACCATTCGCATGAGACACAAAAAAGGTGAGGATTTAGCACGGACATTACTCACTCTCGCTTCTTGTGAACTTAATATAAAAGCAGGTAATATTAAAATTTAAAGATATTTTTCTCATAGTATTCTATGGTAGATCTGTTATCCATAGGGACTTTCTATGATACTTAAATTAATATTATGAGTTCTTGCTCTGTCTAATCACAATTTATGAAAAAGAAATTTAATCATTTAATGGGCACAATATTCGGATATCAATTTACTAAAAGCAGTGGCTTGTCTACTGATCCCATTATTGATACCGATGAGTATTTTCAAAAACTTTATATCGAGATAAAGCCGTACACCATGACATCAATGTTGAAGTGTTACGCTTTGTATAAAGCTGTTAAATACATAGTTAAGGCTGAAATACCTGGTGATTTTGTCGAATGTGGTGTATGGAAAGGAGGTAGCGCAATACTTATTGCCAGGGTACTTAGAGACCTAGGCGTGACCGACAGAAAAATTTATATGTATGACACATACTCGGGAATGGTAAAACCCTCACTCCATGATAAAACAGTAGAGTCCAGTAGAAAAAATCCAGTAAAAATTTGGCAGTCTGCACAAAAAAAGGCTCATAATGAATGGTGTCTTGCAAGCTTTGAAGAAGTCCAGGAAAACATACGTGTAGCAGGCTATGACGTTGATAATTTTATTTTAATTAAAGGGACAGTAGAAGAAACAATTCCTCAAAACATACCTCAAAAAATAGCTTTGTTGAGATTAGACACAGACTGGTATGAATCAACGAGGCACGAGCTGTCTCATCTTTATCCTTTACTAGAAAAGGCAGGAATACTTATAATAGATGACTATGGATATTGGGCCGGCCAAAGAAAGGCGGTAGATGAATACTTTAATAAAATACCTTTTTTGCTGCACAGAATAGATAAGGGTGGAAGGATAGGAGTTAAGATTTAATTATAGATATGCAAATACTTAGTCAAATAAAATTAAGAATGCACAAAATGCGCAAAAAATTAAGATTATTCTTATTGCCTGCGAAAAAGTATGCTCTTTTTGAATATAAAAACCCAAAAGGTCAGTTTGACTATGAACTGTATAAAAAAATTCAAGAAGCAGGTAATAAGAGAAAAATTGACCGTTCGTGGGTAACAGAAGAAGAGATGCGGTTCCTTGCACCTCATATATTAAAATATACTAAGCGACCTAGATTTGGTGTTTGCCATGGTACCAGACGTGGTCTTGAGCAGAGATGGTTATCCAAATATTTAGGCGACACTGAAGTCATTGGCACAGAAATATCTGAAACTGCAAAAAGCTTTCCCAACACAATACAGTGGGATTTTCATGAAGAAAAAGAAGAATGGATTGGCAAGGTAGACTTTGTATATTCAAACTCCTTCGACCACAGCTATGATCCAAAAAAATCACTTTCTACATGGATGAGATCATTGAAACCGGGTGGGGTCTGTATAATTCAACACTCAAAAGATCACACACCAGACACCGTTAATCAACTCGATCCTTTTGGTGCAAGCATAGATATAATGCCGTACCTTATACTCAAATGGAGCGAGGGTAAATACTCCGTTAGAGAGATGATTGAATCACCGCACATACGTAATAAAACTAAAAGTATATTTTTTGTTATTAAAAATAATGAACCATATAAATGTTAGTGAGAAAAAATATCAATCTTTTAATGGCTTTTTGGAGCCCGATATACAGAAAAGGTGGCAAATCAGAACGGTTGAATAAATATCTGGACGAATTTGATAACAGCAAAGAATTCCTTGTTGACTACTACGGCTTTCCTGAACGACCTGAATACTTGCGTAAAAAACACAAAAGTTTAAGAAAATACTATGGATCGCGCATCTGTATGACTGCTGCAGAAATAACAACCCGTATAGCAAAGAGATTCGGAAGAAGCAGTATGGGAAGACATATAGCCACTGTCTGCTTATCGCAAATTGCAAGCAAAGGCTCTAATTTAGATAAGACAGATATAGTTTTTTGTCAACCAAACTTTTGGAAATTAGTAAAAGTAGCAAAATCTAAAAACATTCCTGTTGTACTTGAAGTGGACTCTGCTTACCCTAAAGATGTGTGGGGGGTATTACGCGAACGCGAGCGTATTAATAAGATACCAAGGAAAAACGCTGATTCGTGGAATTATTATCCGTATGTCATAAATTCATTAAAATCAATACATGCCGCGGATCACATTATTGTTTTTAGTGACTATGCTGAGAACACTTTTTTAGAGGCAGGCTTTCCAAAGCATCGGCTTTCGAAGTTACGTCCCTCTGCGCCTGATATTGCAATCTCTGTTCCTAGATATCCTGTAGAACCTAAATACGTGTTTGCTTCTAATCATGCGACACGAAAAGGTCTAGATATCGTACTGGCAGCTTGGAAAAATTATTGTGAACAAGGCGGGCGAGGACATCTCTATATATGTGGCAAAAAAAGTCCCTCTTTTAAAACTATTGTGGAAAATTCGGGTCAACTCCAAAGAATTTCATTTCTTGGTCAAATAAACTTAAAACAATTTTTTGCTACTGAAACATGTGTTTTACTTCACCCAAGTTTTTCTGAAGGTAGACCAAGGACTGTACTAGAGGCCTTGGCTCATGGATGTCCAGTTGTGGCTACTGAGGCCAGTTCAGCTGACATAGTCGAAAATAATCACACCGGATGGATCGTTTCTCCTACGTCCTGTGCTCTGTACAGTACACTGTGCCAAATTGATACAACATGGGAAAGTGACATAAGAAGAGTTAGCACCAATGCTATAGAAGCAATTAGGCACGAACTGGATAATCAGAGTTATTTCCAAGACGTGCTAAAAATCATTAAAAACCAAATGAAAAATGGATATTAAACCTTTAAAATAAATTCAGGTAATTTCTAGCTGTGAAAATTTTTTATATATCAAACTCCATAATTCCTTCTCGAACTGCAAATAGTTTGCATGCGATGAAAATGTGTGAAGCGTTTAGTGACAATGGCCATCAAATAATTTTATGTGTTCCTAATCGAGTAGACTTAGAGGAAAAAACCTCACAATCAGTGTTTGATTTCTATAACGTAAAGAAATGTTTCGGATTAAAAAAAATCACATGGCTGAAAATAAAAGGCAAATATTTATTTTTTGGTATTTTCTCAAGTCTGCATGCTAAGCGACAAGGATGTGCCTTAGTTTACACCCGCTTCATCCCTGCAGCATATTTCGCATGCCTCTTAGGTATTCCGACAATACTTGAACTTCATTATGCTATCAAGTCCAAGGCTTTTTCAGGTAGGGTGCTAAACAGATACTTAAAAAATAAAGAATTTAAGCGGTTGGTATGTATTTCAAAAAAATTGGCTGATGTAATGAGTGCTGATTACAATATAAATTCAGAAAAAATCATAGTAGCCCCAGATGCCGCCTCTCCTGTTTCAAATACTCAACAAAAAAACCTTCTCTCCCCTATCAACAAAATTCATGTCGGGTATGTTGGTCATTTGTATAAAGGAAAAGGAATGGAGTTAATAACTAAAATTGCACCTCAATTTCCAGAAGGGCACTTTCATATTATAGGGGGTACAGAAGAGGATGTGGCGCATTGGCGATCAAAAACACAAGATATTTCAAACATTACTTTTTACGGCTTTCTTCCTCAGGAGGAAGCGGTTTCTTATCGTCTTTCCTTCGATATTGTATTAGCCCCCTACCAATCTGAAGTAAAAACACGAGAAGGTCTGAATATTGCAAAATGGATGTCACCATTAAAAATATTTGAATACATGGCTGCTCGAAAAGCTATTGTCGCTTCCGATCTCCCGGTGTTAAGAGAAGTTCTTAAAAATAAATATAACGCTATACTTTGCGACCCAGACTCAGTTGAAGAGTGGGTGAAGACCTTGAAAGATTTATCTAAAGATACAAAACTTCGCGAAACAATAGCGAACGGTGCTTACGATGACTTTAAAAAACACCATACGTGGAACCGGCGAGCTGAAAAAGTTTTGGCTAGTCTTGAAATATAAGCTATATAACTAACTTTTCCCACTGTTTATTTATTGATTTTGCATCAAAATGTGAGTTACCTGAATGAGTTTCAGTCTTAACAGTCGATCCAGACAGTCGTTCACATATTTGCTCAGCCAATCCTTCTTCAGCGATAGTAAGGGGTGTCTTTTGTACCGTCTGCCAGACTTCTTCATCTTCCATAGGAGAGGTCAATGTGCCGTATTCAGTTCGATATGGATATTCTATAGTTTCATCTATTTTTAACTCTGGAGCAATTATCTCACGTGGTCCACTGATGCAATCTGGTGAGATTATTGGCAATCTGACTGAATGGGCTTCTAGCATGGTGTTAGGCATGCCTTCATATAACGAACTAAAGACAAATACGTCTGCGGCTGCCAAAAATGGATAAACATTATTGTGGTTACCCACTAAATAGACGTTATTTGATAATCCAGATTCATCTATCAGTGCTTGTAATTTGTCTCGATGTTCTCCTTCTCCCAAGATAACTAGAGTAGCTTGCGGATACTCTTTTACCACTTCACTAAAGGCTCTGACGAGGTGCCATTGGCCTTTTTGGTGCGTCAGTCGACCGATTGAAATAGCGAGTAGTGATTTATCTTGTAACCATTGCCATTCGGTTGGTAGCGGTTCTTTCGTTTTCTGATTGACCAATTCAGTATCAATCGGGTTGTAGATGGTGGCGGTGTTGGTGAGGTAGTACTCTGTCTTCAGAATTTCTTCAATCGCTCTAGTGACGCTAACCACTTTTTTGGCGTGAGGATAGAGGTATTTGGTTAGTACTCTAAATATCCATCCTCGGCGGTTGATATTGTTACGCACCGAAACTATGACAGGCAGCTTTGGTACAAAGATTAGTTTTGCCGCTAGCGTATAAAAATTAGCCTCTTCGAGGAAAGATACTGCGATATCGATATCGTGCTTTTTTATATAACGAGCAATGCGCCAAACTCGCAGAGGGATACCCCAAATTTTTACTAATCGACTAGCTGGTGGTGACTCATTAAAGGTGTGGTAGGTGCCGTGAAAAGGATACTTGTTATCATCCTCATAAAACGTAAGGAGGTGAGTTTCGTACCCTTCATCTACCAGATAGTTACCTAGATTGGCAGCTACTTTTTCGGCGCCCCCGCCAACCCACAGTACGCCGGTAATTATCAGTACTTTTGGTTTCTTTTCTGCCGTGACTCCGTTCATAATTGCCTATAGTAGCAGAATTTAGAACAATTTGGTTTGCCAGACTCCAACCAAGCCGACACCGAGGATGCCAGCTAAAGCGAGATGCGGCCAATTGACTGGTGTGTTGGATGTAGATGGATTGGTGACATAAATGGTGGAGGTAGACATTGGGGCAACCTGAGCGGTTGTGGTTGTAGTTGCTATAGATTCAGTAGTGACTGGTGCTGGTGTTATTGTCGCTTTCGGCTCTATACTCCTTGTCACTGCGGTTGCTTGTATACCAGCAATGGCTGGGCTGGGCATTGTCGCAGGGTTAATTATCGAGGTGTTAGAGCTCATACCTGACTCAGTGGTCACGACTTGGTTCATATCATCGTGAATTCGCACTCGCCCTTTGATTTCTGATTTAGGAATAGTAATAGTTTGATTCTCTAAAATATACGACCGAGCGGGAAATGTGAGCGTATTGTTGCCAACCACTTGGTAGCCTGATAAATCTATTTCGTATCGTGAATCATTATTGATTTGTAAGTCACCAGCTCGATTGCGAGTTAATGATAGCGATACTGGCAGTACTGTAATCGAGTGTCTCCCAACGCTGTGCTGACGCTTGTATTTGCCATACACTGTCACTTCATACTTTCCTGGGTAGCGATAACGATGGGAAGTAGTCTTACCCGTGGCGGTGGAAAGGTCTCCAAAATTCCAACTATACTTGAGAGAACTGATAAGTGAGTCACCAATGCCCGACGCGCCCACATCAAAATTTACTACTTGATTGACATACGCTGTGGTGGGAGCTATCGGAGTTAACTCAAGATTGATTCCTGGCAGAGAAAGTTCTGTGTCTTCTTTTTTAGCGGGAGTAGAGCGAACGATATTGCTACTGATACTAGATGATTGTGATGAAGATTCTTCTTCGGTTTCGTTGGTGGTTTCACTAGCAGTGCCAGCACTCCTAGCACCTGGCGTTGGTGCAGCAGTAATCCAACCGCTCGATGTATATTGGGCGGTTTCTTTAGTGGTATTATCGCCGCCGATAGATTGCCAATTTTCTCCTCCGCTGACTCTATCTTCTAGCTGATTGTTGGCTCGATACAAACTAAGCGTGGCACCACTATTTACCAACGCTCCAGAATAAATTAGAAACGCAGTGCTTGGCACTGCGTTCTCTCCCCTCTCTAATACTGCGTAGGCGCCAGCGGACAGTGAACCACTGAGAGTGATACTGAGGTTATTGTTGTCTGCCAGGCGCCAACCTGTCAAATCTACAGCGCTCGAGCCGTCATTATAGAGCTCAATCCATTCATTGGAAGCTGAGGTAGCATCTCCCATCCAAGCCACTTCGCTTATGATGACTGCTGCATGAGCAGACATCATAGGAACCAAAGTGAGGCTAAGGATGAGAATAACTAACGGCATGATTATTTGAACGGGGAACGATCAAAACTCTTTTTGTGTAACATTTTTTTAATTACCGCTGCATCTAGAGTCATATTGTTTGTGTCGTCAGTAGCTTGCTTGTTTGATTGTTGTTTGGGGCTCGTATCGTTGTCTGATTTTGCAGTTTGATTGTCAGCTGGTTTCTTATCGGTGACAGCATTGGCAGAGGGAGAGTCGTCTTTTTTTACGTCTTTCAGAGCGGCAGCCAGAGCATTTTTTAGTTCTCCTGAATCGGCTTTGCCCTTTTCCTTTTTATCCTTTTCTTTTTGAGTGCTATTTTGACTGCTGATTTTGCTCAATACCGCGCGCAAGTCTTCGCTGGTCTTGGCAGCAGTAGCTGGCGGTGAAGAAGGTTTTTTGCCATTCCCATTGGTAGTACCGTTCTTGCTGCTAATTTTCTTTGGAGTAGATTTTTTCTTGGCAGGTTTTGGTGGCGGTGGTGTGGGGTTATGAAGATCAGCGACTATTTCTTCGACTGTCACACGGTCTTTGGCATAGTTACTACGACTGGAGTGCAAAACCATTTCTTTGCAAGAAATCTTTGGTGGTTCTATTGGTGCCAGTGTCTGAGCCGAGAATGGTTGTGAGCCAATACCATCAATCATCAGAGTGAGGTAGATTTGCGCAAAACCGAGATTGACCAAATCTATAGCAGTGAAACGGGGAGCGAACACTGTTTCTAATACCTCCGCATCGAATGGACCGACGCGAAAAGCTACCGTGGTACCGACGTTACCAAAGACGGCATTGCGTACCTCTTCATCCATCTGTTCAATGTACTGGTGAGCGATGATGAGATTGAGGTGGTATTTTCGAGCCTCAGAGAGAATATCGGCAAAGGTAGCGTTGGCAAATGATTGGAACTCGTCGACATAAAAATAGAAGTTCGGCATCGTCTTCATTGTCGCCACCGGTAAATCGGCTCGGCTCATGGCTGCCAGATAGATGCGAGTGGTTAACATCGAGCCCAGCAAGTTCGCATTGGTTTCGCCAATTAATCCCTTGGATAGGTTCATGATGAGAATCTTTTTCTCATCCATAATTTGTCGCAAATCAAAGCTTGATTTGGGCTGGCCAATAATGTTGCGGATTAGTGGGTTACCAGTGAATTGTCCAATCTTGTTTTGAATAGCTGGGAGAGCCTCAGCGGCAAAGCGGTCGGTGTAGTTGGCAAACTCTTCAGTCCAAAACGACTTCACAGCCGGATCTTTGATGTAGTCGACGACTTTTTCGCGATAGGCTTTGTCAATAAATAGCCGATTGACCGACAGCAGTGTGGTGTCCGGGTACTCTATCAAAGCTAAGAGTGCGTTGGTTAGGATGTATTCCATTCGAGCACTCCAAGCGTCTACCCAGATTTTCTTAAAGGTGGACATAAGCCCAGACACCACCAAGTGACGCTTGTCTGGACCGACATCCTCCATCACGTTGAAAGAGACTGGGTGCTCTAGGTCAAACGGTGCAAAATACACCACATCCTTGACTCGCTCTTCTGGCACATATTCTAAAAGTGTCTCAGCGGCAGAGCCGTGCGGGTCAATAAAAGCCATGCCCTCGCCATTTTGAATATCTTGCACGGCCATGTTCTCGAGTAGAGTCGACTTCCCCATTCCAGTCTTACCAATCACATACATATGACGCTGTCGGTCTCTGGCCTTGATACCAAACGGCACATTCTGACCACGAGCGTCAGTTTTGGCAAAATAGGTGATCTTTTCTGGATCAAACGTCGTCATATTTGTAAGTATACCTTACGACGGATAGCGCTGTTCGATGGTCTGTAACAGACTCCGCACATCAGCGTCACGGCTACTAGAACGCAACACAATCACTACCACAGTACGGCGATTACCTTGCACTTGAATATCATGAAGGGTGACTGAAGTCTGTCCGGCTGCAGTTGTTTCCCCAATCTTGCCACCAACAAAGTTGCTGAGGTTATCTACTTCATTAAAGTTGTTGAGGTCAGCAAACTCGCCGCCGCCAGTCAGTCCAGTAGCTTTCCCGGTTCGTGAAATCTCAAATATAAAACCGCGGTGAGCATGAATGTAGCGGGCAAGTTTGTACATGTCCGCCAAAGAGGACACGTTCTCATCGCTCAGGCCTGACGGGTCATCGAAGGTGGTATCGAACATACCAATACTGCGTGCTTTAGCATTCATTGCTGTAATAAAATCTTCGCGACCATAGGTACCAGCGATGACTTCTGCGGCTTCATTGGATGACTCGACCAAGAGTAGTTGCATCAGGCTATACATTGATACACTACTACGCTCTTTCAGGCGTGGTACCAGAGATTGTACAAAGCTAGGCGCTGATACATAGACTCTGGTATCTAAATTTATTTCTTCTGCTGCTACCACTGCTGTCATGAGCTTGGTCAATGACGCTACCGGTACTGATTGATGTAAATCACTTGCGGCCAAAATGGTACCGTTCTCTAGATCAGCTACTAAGTAATGTTCAGCTGAAACATCAGGTACTAATGGTGCGTAGACAAACGTATCTCTAATCGGCGCTTGGACATGCACCAGAACAGTAGTGTCAGGTTCTGCTAGTTCATACAGTCTAGCTGCGTCTTGACTCGATAGACGAATTCCCGCACCAGTGAAATCATTAGGAACTTCTCGTCCATCTGGATAGGTTGGCCAACCGTGAATCATATAACTTCCGCCAAAACTCACTGCCGACGGCAGATATACTTGATTGTAACTGGAGTAGTAGCGGTCTTCTTTAGCTTCGACTTCATACACTCCGGCTGGTGTTGCCCACCACGAGCCAGGTTCGCCTTCTGCTAACACGGCTGCAGAAAAGACCGATACTCCCTCTTTGATGAAGCGTAACTGGTAATTGCTTAAATCAACTTCTATAAAAGTCTTTTTTTCGGCAATGAAAGCGTCGCGGGTTGATTCAAATACACCAGCTTGTGACAGTGATGGTGTGGGAGCAACTTCTACTTCGTCACTACTTGCTTCACTACTAGTCGAGAAAAAAGATGGCAAGAGAGCCGCGACATTATTATTTGTAACTTGACCAATACCGGCTGCGCCGATAATTAAGAGCGCTACTGCTACCATGATAGAGCCAGCTGGAGTGAGTGATGGGCTCGGTAATAGCAACTGGGCTTTGGAACGAGTCTTGTCTTGGTGTGGAGGCGGTATCAAAGAACCCCGCCTCTCGTGAGGCTGGTCTTCTTGATACGAAAACATCTTAAAATCCGACTCTGACTCGTCGTACATACCTATAATAATAACGTACGAGTAGCTCGTAAATCAGCCTCACTTCACACCCTCATTCGGGGAAATAACTGGGTCTATTCTGGCTGCTCCCAATGTGGTTCGTCGGTAGTTTCTACAAAAGAATCGGTTCCTCGTTCACCATTACCGCGATCAATCTCGCGCAAAAATACGTTGCGTCGTAGTGAATAGCCAACAAATACCAAGACGAATCCGATGGCAGCAATGGTGTATTGTCGCCATAGTTGCGGCACACCAAGAAACGGCACAATCATAAGTATCACGCCCAATAAAAATACAATGGTTTCTTTTCTCATGCTGCGATTTTACCGTAGGTCAATAATTACTACAAATTCCCCTTTTTGCTTATTAGTATCATTATCCAACACCTTCAGTATTTCCTCTGCGGTGCCAACGAGCATCTCTTCATAAATCTTGGTTAGCTCGCGAGCTAGATAGATTTTAGCTTCTGGATAACGCTCAGCTATTTCTACTAGTGCTTTGCTAATACGGTGCGTTGATTCAAAAAATACCGTCGGGTGAGAATAGTTGGCTAACTCGTCAAAAAAAGTTTGCCGCCCTTTTTTTTGCGGGGCAAAACCCAAGAACGAAAACTGGTTTCCAGAAAATCCAGCCAGTGAAACAGCTGCCGTTACAGCTGATGGACCGGGAATGACCTCAAGCTTTATGTCAGCTTCTCTCGCACTACTTACCAGCAACACTCCAGGATCACTAATACACGGTGTTCCTGCATCACTAACCAAAGCAATATTTTTACCGCTCTCTAAATCAGTTATGATTTTTTCATGCGCAGTTTGACTAGTGTGTGCATCGTATCGGCGGGTCGCAGTGCCTATATCATGACGCGAAAGTAATTTCCCAGTCACTCTCGTGTCTTCACACAAAACATAGTCACATTCCTTCAGAATCCGTAGCGCCCGCAAAGTAATATCCTCAAGGTTACCAATCGGCGTTGCAACAATAAATAGTGTTCCCATGTGTCGTAGAGTACCGTAGTTTATAAAAAAGAAAAGGCGGCTCGTGCTTACGCACTCGCCGCCTATCGCCCAAGCTTATGCCGTTTCAGGCCGCTACTGGTGAAGAATGGCCGTCAGCAGTCTGACGAGCCATTTTCTGCACCTTAGGTAGGCAGTTATCGTCTCCGCACCAGTAAATAGAGATGAAGGGATGACCTTTGGCACTAATCGCTCTGGTGGGTCTTCGCAAACAGCTACGGCAACCGTTTACGAGCCCCAGTTCATCGGTTGTAGTAAGGTCGAGGTTTGATGGTAGTGGTTTCTCAATAAAGCGCATTGTACTCTCCTCTCCAATTACAAATATACGTATGACTGCCTTCTTGTCAAAATATTTCACAAGGGCTTTAAAGCAAAAACGGCGCCACAAGGACGCCGTTCTATGATTTTTGTAGAGCACTAGTATCGCCATTGGCGTGACACATGCTCGCCATAACCAACCGGGTCTTCTTGTGCCCACGATGCTTGAATCCGATCATGCATCAGCCACATTTTCTTGAGTGGCCGGCGGATAAGGCGTAGTACTCGGCCAAGCTTGGTCTTTTTGAACCGGCGCTTGGCTTGAGCTAATTTTGAGAACTTTTTCATTAAGTCTCTCCCTTCCAAATCAAAATATACGGTTAATTTTTTTATTGTCAAATATAGATGCGTTGGATGCGATTCGTGAGGTATACTGCAAAGCAATGGAGTTGCTGCGGTTTGCCTATCTAGCAATTATATTTCTCATTTCAGAAACCCTCACAACTGGTTCTCTCTTTGGGGTCAGTAATTTCTTACTTCCCAGCCTCTTGATGGGAGTTGGTGTGGCGATTGATGTCTTTTTGGCCACTATCGCGAAGTTTCAAGATGATAACCTTGCCTGGAAAAGCTGGACATTGCCAGTTACTATTACTCATACATTATTCCCTGCCTTAGGTTACTTTTCATTTTGGTTTATTGGTGAATACTTTCCGGCACTACATACCATTCACGGCATAATCGGCTACACGCTCATTAGCTTGTTTGTATACGAAGTCCTTAGCGAAGCGGCGGGTTACCGACCGGTAATTAGTCTCTCGCGAGTTATCAGTAACTGGTTTGATTTCTCTACCACTGATGCTCGTACGCTTATCGCCATTCTGGCCGTCAGTTGGGATGCGCTGTGGAGCGGACCGGCGCTGGCTGCTCAAGCAGTCGCTAGCAACTGGACACTGTTGCAAGTGGTAATTTCATTTGCGATTGCTGGTCTAGTGGTAGCTATTATGGCGGAATTAGGCTTGAGTATCGCTCGACTGATGCGCAGCGTGAGGTTTAAAACCGGTCGGACTTTGGCTCGATTTACACTTTTTGGAATCTTTATCCAACTGTCCGTGATTAGTGGTTTTGGTTTGCTGGCTTTGTGGTATGCGTTTGATGCGGCAGCCACAATTTATATTTCTATACTAGCTGCTAGTCTTTTGCTGGCGATACTGTTCGTGGTATTTAAAAAACAACTCTGGCAAACCCAGCTCAAAGAAGCTCGTCAGTCTTTGGGTAAATAAGATATTAGAGTATAAAGCCTTAAATTGACTATATGTCAAATAAATGCTATTATAGTAGGTGGTACACAGCTCTTTAACGAGAGCTCTTTTCAACTAAATTGTTTGGCCAAAGGAGGGCCTTGTGAACGATATAAAAAAAGCTGGTTTCTGGAACACATTTGTTCCAGTTATCCTCGTGGTCGCGTTCTGTGCATTTGCCCTTTGGTGGGTCGATGCATTCAGCGCCACGGTCATGAACGACAATGGTCAGTTCGAATCAGGTGCCTGGATTTCTGCATCCATGGTCACTCCTGACGCTGCCATTTGGCAGGCTGCTGCGATACCTATTCTGGTACTCGCTTTCAGGCTGAGTCTGCCCCGAGTCATCCTCATCAGCACCATGATTGCGCTCGCACACGAAGTCTACGGACTCGCTGGGCTTGGCATTCGTGGTATCGGTGGTCCGCTCGAAGCTGCGCTTCCATTCATCATGATTCTGATGAGCTACCTAGTTATCGGCTTCGTGGTGAATGTGCGCGCTGGTGGCGAAGAAGAAGAGGATCCACACGAAGCAGCGGGTAAGCTGCTGAAATACGGTATCTTCAGCCTTGCGGCATTCTTCACCGTCTATACCGGCGTCTCAATCGATGAGCTGTTCGCGGTTCTCGGTCGCTACGAGTGGATGACAGCGCAAGGCTGGAGCGTCGCTATGCAAGCTCTCAACATCACAATCGGGATGACCTACCTCTGGCTCATTCTAGTGATCGAAAGCGTGGTGATCTATGGCATCGTCAAGCTCACCCGCCACACAAAGCCGGCGCAATGGCTACTCGACCATGAAGAAAGCATCATGTTCGTGGTCTTCAGCCTCCTCGTGTACTTCGTTACGCGCGGCTGGTATCAGAACATGTTCGGCAATCAGCCGACCGAGCTTGTCATCGGCGATTTCAATACCGGTTTTGCTTACTGGGTCTACCTGGTTGGCGGCCTGCTGCCGATGTTCCTGTTGGCTGGTCTGCTCAAAATCGATTTCTTCGAACGTGCTCTGCTCTGGCTCTTCAAGCCGCAGAAGCTCGTGATCGAGGCAATCGAGGAGTGGAGTGAACGGCGCGTTGAAGCAGCGAACGATAACGATGACAAGATCGACTCTGCTGCAGCCTAACCGCTGACGGCCAAACAAGACAACGCCCTATGGGGTACGTCGCGAAGCGGCGGCTTGGACATTAGTCCTTGCCGCCGCTTTTTCTATATTTAGTAATCACCGCATTAATGCGGTGATTACCTACCCTACTATAAGTCGCCAAATTGAGTGTAATTCAAGGAACCTAAGTATCAATGAGACGAGTCGTACTTTATTGTACGGTGAGGATTATTTTACGCTGGATGACAAAGAAGTGCGCCGATTTGGCGACTTTTATTTTGACACTAATAGTTCTGCGACTTTCGTCACCGGCCCCGCACCCATCACAATCACGACATCGTTCTCTCCTACTCCTTGATGTAACGCTACTACCACCTCTTCATAATTCTTTAAGAAAGTTACGTTCTTATTGTATTCCAACGCCTTTACCGCCAACTCTCGACTGGTGACTCCATGTGGGTCTTCGTCACGAGCGGCGTAGATAGGGAGTAAAATCATCTGGTCAGCGTACGCGAACACCTTGGCAAACTCATCAAACATCGCCGCGGTGCGTGAGTAGGTGTGAGGTTCGTATACGACTACAATATTCTTGTCTGGATACTTCTGACGAGCGCCTTCTAGAGTGGCTTTGATTTCGGTCGGATGGTGTCCATAATCATCGTAGACCAATGCACCATTCAACTCCCCTTTATATTCAAAGCGGCGCCACACCCCAGCAAATTTTTCGAGTGACTCTTCAATCGCATCAGGGTCTAGCTTCTCGTGCCGAGCGACTGCAGTAGCGGCGGCGGCGTTTTGTAAGTTGTGAAGGCCTGGCAACTTTAAGTCGAGAGTTGGGTCAATGTATTGACTATAATCAATTACTTTTACTGGAGAATTTTTCAGCACTGGCGCTACCTTTGGGTCGCTGGTGTTAGCGATTACCACCCCACCCTCATTCACTTGTGATAGTAAGTGCTTGAAGGCTTCCTGTACAGCAGCCAGGTCTTCATAGCAATCGACATGTTCGTGTTCTAGGTTAGTGATGACTAAGACATCAGGCGTCAGGGAGAAGAAATTTTGCTTGTACTCGCAGGCTTCGACGATAGCGTACTTGCTCCGCCCAGCCCGGTAGTTACTGCCAGTCTTGGCGCGCAGTGAGCCGATGATAGCCGTCGGGTCTTTTTCGCACCCTTCAAACACATCGGTCAGCATGGCGGTAGTAGTGGTCTTGCCGTGGGTACCGGCTACGGCTATCAGATAGTAGGGATTGGCGACCAGTCCTAAAGCCTCAAAATAATTCATCATTGGCACTTTCAAAGCTCGAGCTGCCGCCATTTCTGGATGATCTTCCGGCATTGCTTCGGTGTACACAACCAGCTGAATGTCTTTGGAAAGATTTTCTGGGACTTGAGAACTATAAATAGTCATTCCTTCTTCACTCAGGGTTTTGGTAAGCGGAGTTAATGAGCGATCAGAACCACTTACAATCTTTTTTTCATGCGCAAAAAACCTGGCTAAACCAGACATGCCAATCCCGCCAATCCCGATAAAATGAACTCGTTCTATCTTGCTGATGTCTACTGTTGTCATATATCCCAGCACGATAGCACACCACTACCCTAGTTGGTAAGTTCACAACCTCTGTGGGCTATGGCGCGACTTCAATAGTGTGTTCAATGTCTGAGAAAAAATCCACCACATAGTCTCTAAATGGCTGCGAATCTTGACTGATGACAAAACGTACGCTTGTTTTATCAGTAGCATTATCTAAAGCAAATAGTTTTTGAGCTCGCTCTGCCACAGTGTGTGCCGGGTCATACACAGCGACTTTTTCTCCAACCACCTCTTCAAACACTTTTTTGACCAGTGGATAGTGCGTACAACCAAGGATAAGCGTGTCGAAGGAACCAAGGCGGGGCTCTACGGCAGTAGTAATAGTATCTTTAATAGACTCTTCACTTTCTCCAAATTCAATTTGGCGAGCCAAATCAGGAAGCGGTATAGCCACTACATCAGTATGACCAAAAAGATAGAATCCATTTTGATACATCTGAGATGTAATAGTGGCTGGCGTGGCACAGATCGCAATACGCTGATTGCTGGGTGGAAAATGTGCCACCGTCGGACCTACCATCTCGATAATCTGTTGTGACGATAGAAGTGTATCAAACAACGAAATAGCCATTGAAGCCGACACACTATTACAAGCACTTACCACCTGCTGAACATCGTGTTGTTTAAGAAATTTTAATGATTCTATGGTTAGTCTAGATAGTTCAGCCGGCGTCTTTTCGCCGTAGGGAGCGTTTTTAATATCACCGAAATATAAGTACTCTGTTGGCGGCAAAGTTTCAATAAGTGCCTTCAGGACTCCTAAGCCGCCAGAGCCGGAATCAATTACTCCAATCATAATTTTTCAACCAAGCGCATGAATTCGTCGTTGCGCTCGTATTCATTTTTGTATTGAGAGAATGATGCAAAGGCTGGACTAAAGAGGATGATGTCACCAGCTTCAGCAGTGTCCACTGCAGTAGTCATGGCTGCTGATAAGTGCTCAACCACACTCACTGAAGTTGGGCCAGCATGTACCAATTCTAATAAAGTGTCGGTGCCGCTACCGGGAGTGAGAACAACATGCTTACAATGCTGGTTGATAGCATACGCTAGGTTTTCAATCGGGATGTTTTTGTCAGCTCCGCCGGCAATTAATATCAAATTTTTATTACCTAAATCTAACGCTTCAAGTGCCGCGGTAGTAGCTTGTGGGGTGGTAGCGTTGTTGTCGTTGTAGATACGCACATTATCGACTGTCTTTACAAACTGCAGCCGCCCTTCTACTCCCCCGAATATGGCTAGCGCTTCATAGATAACCGACTCTTGGAGACTGAGTGCCTTAAGTGCTGACACTGCCAAAGCAGCGTTGAGACGATTGTGTGCACCGGGTACTGCTAGATGGGCTTCTTCTGGTAATAAAGAGCTGTCTGTTAAGACTATTTCTTGACCGAGCGCATAATCTGGCAAAACTTTTTTTATCCACTCAAATACCTCACTAGTTGTAACCAAGGTTCCCGACTCGTCTTGATTAAGAAATATGTTGGCTTTGTCTTTAAAATAACGCGCCATAGCATCTGCCTTGGAATCATCACGAGTGTAATAGTTGAGATGATCTTCCATGAAGTTAGTAAACACAGCGATTTGCGGACTAATACCAGCCCAACCAAATCCTTGCAGCTGCCAGCTATCTAGCTCCATCACACACAGCGAATCTGCTTTTACTTCTTTGAGCAACTGAAGATTGGAGACGCCGCGAATATTGCCACCGAGCAATATTTTTTCTCCAGTAATAGCCTCAAGACAGTGATGAATCATCATCGTCACCGTACTCTTACCTCTGGTACCAGTGACCCCGATAATTGGCACTTTCGAAATCTCTGCAAACAGCGCTGCGCTCTGTGTCACTTTCTTAGATGATTGTTTAGCTTTATTGACATACTGTGAGTCAAACGGCACTCCAGCCGCTACCAGCACAATGTCTCTATCGGTAAAATCCTCTAGTCGATGTTCTCCTAATACAAATTTGATTGATTCATACTGTTTAAGTTGTTCGACTGATGCTTGCAGTTCGGCCTCTGGCTTAAGGTCAGTCACTATTACTTCAGCAGCGCCAGCCTCGGCAATCAGAGCGGCGTCACCCACACCGCGACCGAGTAAACCTAACCCCATTACCGTCACCTTTTTTCCAGCAAAAAAATTTTCGTAGTCTCTCATAGATACTGACATCATAGGAAAAAAACCGGTTTCTGGCTAGCAAGCTGGGGTATACTTTTAGTAATGAAGCGAATTTATAATAAAGACACTCGCTTAGAATCTCACTTTATTTTTCCGTTTGTAGCTTGGGGATTGATTATTGCGTTTGCTCTATTTGTCTACACTATGGTTACTGATTTTGCTAAAACCGCCGCTGAACTAAAAGAGCAGTCGACTGCGAAAGAAGAACGTGCCAAAACTCCTATTGAAGAAATTACTGACTTTGAAAATTTAAACAACAATTAAATTCACCTGACCGTTTTCGCAATCGTGCGGAAGCTGCCACGATAGTCGAGTAGTGCTACCAGTAAGAAGAAGGCTGATACTGCTACCACTGAGGTGAGATATTGCCCTTGAATAAGACCGATATACACAATTAAAATAAAGAGTACGAGCAACATAGCACTGATAATGAATGCTCTTCCCCGGAATCTATATAACATGGCTCTTATTAGTCCGATTGAGAGGGCGATACCAGAAGCCCCGAGCAACACAAAGATGAGTCCGGTTTCAGCTTGAAACTCGAGAATCAATTTATATCCTACCGAAAGCAAGATAATACTCCCAAACAAAAAGGCGTGAGAATGAATAAAGGTAAATAAATTCTTTGGACGAACTCCCTGATGACAATCATTGTGCTCAAAATACAACCACCATAGAGCGACCATGAGACCGAGACCAGAAAATAATATCGCTGGCTCGTTGATACTCAGTTCACTGGCAGTATTGGAAAGTGCCACCACTATCATACTTTCACCAATGACCAACATAAGAAACAAGCCAAGTCGTTCTTGAAGATGGTAGACATTCAAATATCGAACTGTGTTCCCTTTTCCTCTGGTCAGAGGAGTGAGGATGTCTATCAGCAGTGCTGCTCCTGCCACCACAAAGTGATAGGGTGCCATGATAAATCCACTGACAAACCAGACTAGACTAGCTGCTACAAAGCCTTGCAAAATATTGTACGTGACTGGACGCTTTTCTGGATGCTTGATGTACATTCGCACCAACACCAGTGATTGGAGTAAGCGTACACCTCCCAACGTAGCGAAAAAACCGATGTAATTCCCCTCAAACGTGGCTGCCATAGTGATACTCATAAAGAAGGCGCCAATCATTTGGGTCTGGACGAGCAGCTTATCCGCGGAAGTTTCATCCGGTTGTAAATTTCGGTTAGCAGTCGTGGCCCACCACGCTATGAATATGCTGTAGCCGATGATAAATATATTTGCGAAATTAGTAAGAGTGTCGTGATTTTCAGCAACAAGATAGGTGAGTTGAGCCACCAGCGCAACAAAGGCTACGTCATAAAATAGCTCTAGCCAGGTCGCTCGTTTTAGTTCATTTTTTGGTGCCATTGGTCAAGTATACGCTAACTAGTAGCGATATAAAGGTAATGAAATAGTTCAAGATTCAGTCGAATGCAGCCAACCCTCGAACTTTGTAAACATTGGTTCGTCTTTCGCTTTGCTCAAGAACGGGAAATCCCTGACGCAGGTCAGGGATTTCAGCTCGCGCGGAAAGTTCACTGCACTGTCCGCGCTTAAGCAAAATCAAGAGAAGTGCAACGACGACTATATTTTGCTTATGCAGATGCTTAACCAGAATCGACCTGCCTAGGAAGATTTCTGGTTGTAGCAGGCTGCCATGGATTCGAAACTTACAGTTTCAGTACATCTTGTCGCCATTTTATTCACAAACTCTAAAATGCCTGGCAAGATTCTAAAGTAATCTCCCAGATTACTTTAGCCTAGGACCTTTCGAGTGAGAATCATTGGAGATGATTCGCAAGACCATTTGAGGTAATTTGCGTTTTTTGTCCGCGCTCTAGGATTCGAACCTAGGACCTTTCGAGTATCAGTCGAATGCTCTAGCCAACTGAGCTAAGCGCGGACAGAAAAAACAAATTATCCAAATGGTATACCGCTTCTGTAAGAAGTCAGGAGAAAGTTCTAGCCAACCTTTGAGTCTCGTAAACATCGACTCATTTCTCCCTATGGTCGAAAGCAGGAATAATGCAAAGCAGTTTGCATTATTCAGCTCGCGCAGACCTGGCGGTGCGGAGTACTATAGCAAATTTTGAGAAAAATGTAAGAGGTAACAAAAAAGCCGAGCATACACTCGACCTTGAAATTGGGTGCCAGCGGCGCACTTATGCGCCGCTGGCCTGATTATCACGACCAGTTGTACGGAGCGAATCTTTCGCTCCATTCCATACTGATCGTACCGTAATCGGTGCCAGCCGGAACCGATCGGTGATAGAGGGTCTGCCAGCCGGTTGCAACGTCGTCGCAATGGCTGAACAAACTGCGCGCTTCGATCCAAGCGACCACGCATTCTCCCTGAGGGTCGACGCTGTAGTCGACAAAAGCGATATCACCCCCGCGATATTCGACCTGATCGATCACTTTGATGATTTCACGCTCATCATCGCGGTAGATCACCTCGACTGCAGATTCTTCATCTGTACTGGTCGATACCGAGGGAGTGTCTTGGAAGAGCCGTGAGTCGAGACTAAGTCCGACCAACAGCGCCGATACGGAGACCACTCCGAGGCAAATAATCTTTTTCATGCAATCCTCCCGAAAAAAACGAAACTGTATCAAGTATTCCGCTAAAATAATAGCATTCTTTAGTAAAAAGTCAATGTATAGAAATTATCAATGCTGTACATAAGCACGGTATACTGTACCCATGAAAGCTCGTCTTTATTTGTATAGCGCAATAGCAACCACACTCGCTTTGCCGCACATCTCATTCGCTGCGCAGACTGCGCAAGAGTTTATTGGTCAAGTTGTACTGTTTTTAAATAACATCGTTATTCCCTTTTTACTGGGAATCGCCTTTTTAATCTTCATCATTAATGTAGTACGGTACTTTATTCTTGGTGCTGGACAAGACGAATCTCGACAAAAAGCTAAGTCTTTAGCTCTCTACACCGTTCTTGGATTTGTTTTGATTGTGATTTTTTGGGGGATTGTAAACTTACTCTCTAATGGATTGGGGTTTGCCGGAGCAGATGCCCCTACCCCTGATTACTACAACACCTTTGATTTTGAAGCCCCGTCTAGACCTGCATCTAGTGGCGATGGAGGTACCGAAAATAGAAATCGCCCTTGTGTTATTGACTATGGCTTTGGTGATACTTGGACAACCTCGTTGCCACCAGAAGATTGTCGCGCTCAAAACGGAACCCCCTCCTAAACTTTTATATACAAAAACCGGTCATCTGACCGGTTTTTGTTTTTATATTAAATAGTCACAGCAGTTACAAACTCTTTTGCCTTATCCTTTGGCTACTACTAGTTCTTTCTCTAGAGTCAAATACCATTTCAGAGAATTGAGTATTATCTCTCGTTGCGTGCTCAATTGATACACACAACATCGACCAATTAGCTGTCATTGCAGTACTGTTACCAGTAGTGCGACAACGTGTCCAATTGGAATTAATCCACGACCAGCTTCCGCTAGCCGTGCCTTGTTACGACTTAGTCCTTGTTATCGAATTTACCGTCGGCCGCCACTAGGACGGACTTCGGGCACTTCCGACTCCCCTGACTTGACGGGCGGTGAGTACAAGGCTCGGGAACGTATTCACCGTGACGTGCTGATTCACGATTACTAGCGATTCCGACTTCATGTGGGCGAGTTGCAGCCCACAATCCGAACTGGGGAAAGTTTTATCAGGATTTGCTCCACCTTACGGTATTGCGGCCCTTTGTACTTCCCATTGTATCACGAGTGCAGCCCGAGGCATCAAGGGACATGCTGACCTGGCGTCATCCTCACCGTCCTCTCCCGTGAGGGAGCAGTCTCGCCTGACACATATAACAGACAACGAGGGTTGCGTTCGTTTCCCCACTTAAGGGAACAGCTCAAGCCACGAACTGACGACGGCCATGCATCACCTGCCATACACTCTCGAAGACTTC
>CAXRCZ010000001.1:0-65295 GCA_964229335.1 Minisyncoccia bacterium | reverse complement strand
TATGTATATCTGATAGACTCAGTACTATGCAGAAAACAGATACAAGCTATCAAGATGTACTGACATTTTGGTTTGAGGAAACTACACCCCAACAATGGTTCACTAAAGATGAAACCTTTGACCAAGAAATAAGAGAGCGATTTTTAACCACGTTTCATCAAGTAGTGAGTGGAAAGATACTGAGCTGGCGAGAGGAAGCCGAAGGCAGGCTGGCTGAAATTATCGTACTTGATCAGTTTAGTCGAAATATGTTTCGAGGAACACCGCATGCATTCGCTCAGGACGAACTAGCGTTACACCTCGCCAAAGAAGCAAGAGGGATTGGTGCTGACAAAGAGGTGGTTGGCGACAGACGACAGTTTTTCTATATGCCATATATGCATAGTGAATCACCCGCAGTACACCAGACAGCAATCTGGCTGTTTTTGTCACTGCCAGTACGAAAATGGTGGATGTGGATTAAATATGAGTACAAACACAAACAAATAATCGACCGATTTGGCCGCTACCCACACCGAAACGAGGTCTTGGGGCGCACCTCCACACCGGAAGAGCTGGAGTTTCTGAAAGAAAACCCCGGTTTTTGATAAAATTTGACAAATTGTACAAATACGACACTTTTTGTTTACGCATTCTTAATATGGTGCTATATTTGAATTATTACCAAGTAACGTAATTTAACCCTATGCAAAAAACAAGTATGGTAGCGTGGCTAGCGCTGATTGTAGCAATTCTAGCTTTAATTCTAGCCTGGACCGCATTTAACCGATCTGGTGAAGACTTGGAAGCAATCGTTGCTGACGAAGTAGAAGAAGCAATGCAGGAAGCTGAAGAAGCTGCTATGGAAGCTGAAATGGAAGCTCGCGATGCTGCGGCTGATGGCCTTGAAGGTAGTGCTGATGCTCTAGATGAAGGAGCTGACGAACTAGAAGAAGGTTCTGACGAAGCAGATGAAGCTGCTGCTGACGTTCGCAACTAAGTAGCGAACACACTGATTACAAACGCCCCGCTCGGGGCGTTTTGTTTTTAGAATCAGCGACTTAAATACCAGACGATGAATTGACTAATTGTATTATAGTCGTACTGTATAGTTATTATATTGTGAACTAATCCAGCTCTACCTATATATGTACATTTCTACGTTATCTCGTGTCATTCCATTTATCATTGCTGGGTGTGTCATATCATCTGTATTATTAATTCCTACCGCTACAGCTCAAGAGACATGCTTCAGAGCAGCATTTCAAAATGAGGTGAAGTTATTTGAAATACCCACCAGTTGTGACAACCCGTTACAGATGATTCCTGCACCGTCACTCACAGCAACAATTTTAATAAATGGTCAGGTAGTTGAAGACGGTGATACGGTAGAAATCGATTTCTCGGAATCTGTATCTGTAGATCCTAGTGAAGCTTCACAAGAAATCACGGATATATTGCGACGCGAAGGAAACGTCTACTTTGATGACGCAGATCACTTTCAGGAAATTTATGAACCAGGAGATTATATAATAGGTGTTTTTATACCCCCGACAGGGCCAGGTGACGAAATCATAGTCGAGACTCCCGAGCTAGACCTCCCAGGGGGATTTGATTTTACCAATAGCGGTTTTGCGCTAATAAACTTTACGGTAGTTGAAGACAGTGTAGAAGAAACACCTGAACCTCTGTCAGACTTATTATTACAATTTGAACCTATCTTGTATTTTCATGAAGATGAAGATTATTTCCCAATGAATCTTGACGCCTTTGTGGAGGGGAGTGGTCTGTGGAATGGCAGCATCGGCGTCGTTACCCGTGGCGATAATAATGGCCTCAACTTGGATTCACTAGCATTGCCAGATAACACCGAGGAGATGGCAATACAGTTTAGTAGTGACGACACTGGCACGTTTGACTTAGCTGAGGCTAAAAATCGCTATGACGCACTAGTTGCTAGCGGCGATGCCGAAGCGACCTACTATGCCTACGAAACCGAAGATTCATACACCGACGACTTTGGTACTGAACATGAGTTTTTCGTGCTGCAGTATTGGTACTTCTACGCCATGAACAATTGGGGTGAGCAAGGTGGCTACAACAATCATGAAGGGGATTGGGAATCAGTGTTTGTATTTTTAGATAAAGATAGCAAAGAACCAGAGTACGTCGCCTTTAGTGCCCACCATAATGATGGCGACCCGAGTCTAGATTTTAAGCAGTATGATTCGGTGCGTCGGGAATGGAGCAAAGTTACTGCCGATGGAGACCAAGTATCAGCTTATGTAGCTCTGGGGTCACATGCCAATTATTCTGTTGTCGGAAATCATTCTGTTATAAATCCCTTAATTAAAATTTACGATGAAACCAGTGACACTGGGAGGATGTATACGAATGATAGCTGGCAGCAAAGAATATTGCTGCAAACCGAAGTTGACACTTGGTTTACTACATATGAAGGCCTATTTGGTGCAGATGGTGAAATCATTGATGGCAGCGCCGGGACTCAGGGACCATACTACTCAGACGTTAGCGGAACAGTTCGCTTCCACAACCCAATTGAGTGGGCTGGCATCGACCAAACCGCCAAGACCACCCTCTCAACTCCGCAACAGGTATTCAATCTCTCCAAACAAAAAGTGAAACTGGTATTTGATGAGACGCTAGAAGCTGGCACCGAGCTGTCATCGCAGTGGTACCAAGAAATTATTGACTTCGGTAGCAACTACGGTGAGCTGACACTATTGCCACACTTCTGGGACTTTGGCACCAGTCTTGATAACGACACCTTCTCGGTTGATGTATCGCTGGGATACAGCGAAGCGGAACTGGCTGAACTGGGAATTACCGAAAATAATCTCGGAGTCTATTATTTCAATGAGGTTAATGGCTTGTGGGAATACGTGAGCTCATTGGTAGACATGGAAAACAACGAAGTGACCTTTACTACTGCCCACTTCTCGCTCTACACCATTGGTGTTGCGCCGAGCGTACCCGACCCAGCACCGGAGACCGAAGAGCCTGAAGCCAGCAGCAGTGGCGGATCATCTACTCGTACTAGTCGCAACAGTCGACCAGCAGCACAAGTGGCTGGTATCACAACTATGTCATGGCAAGAGATATTGCTTCAGACTTACACTGAACTACTACAAATTCGTATTGATTTATTAAACGAAACTATTACCCAGAGTGAGGCAAATGAAGCTTTCCGAGATATCATTGAAAAATTATCTGGTCACATTGAAAGCTTAAGGAAATGAGCAAACTGATTAGCTGAAGGACGTCAGTAGTAGATACGTTAGGAAACAACTTATGGTTGCCAAAACCAAGTATACTGTTGGATATATTAAACAAACCGCTTTTTTTCGAAAAGATAAGTAGAGAAGTATGGCTGTTGAAAACGAATACAGAATTGTGCTCAGTATAGCGGTTAAGCTTCCATGGCCTAGAATGATAAATATTATGTAGTAATAGGTCATCTGGCCAGTTATTGCCAGAAAGCTAGAGAGTAAGTTCTCTGGTGCGTCCAATAATAGGATTGCTGAGGAAAAAAATGTAACGGCGCTAAAAAAATGGATTGTGAGAATTATTACCCAAAAGACGCGGCGTCTATAGAGAGGTACGTTTTGATTGATAGCAGATTTCATATACAAAAATGATACCATGGGTATATCCTGCTGCGACTTTAATCTACCAAAATTGATCGGTAATCATCACTAGCCATGAACATCACCAAACTTGGACATTGCTGTCTGTTAATCGAAACTAACAATAAAAGGATTCTAACTGACCCTGGGATCTTCACCGTCGAAACTCACCAGAGTCTCACTGATATTGATCTTGTCCTTATCACTCACGAACACAAAGACCATTTTCACAGCGAATCACTAAAAGAACTATTGGTCCACAATCCCCAAGCAACCGTAGTGACCAACCAGTCTGTCGGAAACCTGCTAACTAATCTGGGTATTGCGTTTGAAACACTAGAAGGGACTGAGAGCAAGACAATCAAAGATATTTTATTACAAGCCTACGACGGTACGCATGAAGAAATTTTTGAGGAATATGGTCTAGTCCAAAACACTGGCTACTTTATTGACGACCATCTATTTTACCCAGGCGATTCATATACAAATCCCAACCGAGAGGTGCCAGTTTTGGCACTGCCAGTTGCCGGACCTTGGTGCAAAGTTACCGACGCACTACACTACGTGTTAAAGATTGCGCCACAAAAAGCTTTTCCAGTGCACGATGCAGTACTAAACAAGGCTGGCCGAGGGGTAGTCTATCCGCATTTTGAACGAGAACTTACCGCCGCTGGTACCAAGTGGCTAATCTTGGAGGAGAACCAAGCCCAAGAAGTGTAGAGAATCGTCGCCACCTAAGGCTTTCTTGCTATACTTTTAATAATGTTGTTACTGGCCATCTTTCATGATTATTTTGTTTGGCATTATAGCCGAGCTTTCAAAGAACTTTTCGGTCTTTGGAAAAATTTCTTATGGTTTGTGACGCATTTTTTCTCACTGCCACAACTGACTCGTACTTTTTTTGCTCCATTCAAGAGAATTCAAGAACGGCGAAAGAGGGGTTTTGATATTGAAGATTGGTTGGGCGTATTTTTGGTCAATATTATTTCTCGCCTGATTGGTGCATTACTTAGAAGTGTACTCATCACAGTTGGATTACTGTGCTGGTTACTCACTGCACTGGTGGGAGGAATGATTTTTTTGCTGTGGGTAGTTTTACCAGTGATAGTCCTGGTTGGTGTATTCGGAGGAGTAACTTTGTTGTTTATATAATATATGTACACACTCGCTACTGAAGTAAATAAATTTAAGCCCGCAGTCATGCTCGGCCGCATCCTGCCACGAAAAATGCAAAGCTTGCTGCGTGGCACATTCTTTCTGCTTTTTGTGGTTGGCGTATGCTTTGCTTTAGTTGGACCAATATTTGTAAGTTCTGTTTCACCGTATCTCTGGTGGGGGATAGCGATACTAAGTGGAGCGTTATGGATTGATCAGTTGCTGACATACAGTTACCACAATAGTTATTACTATAAAAATCTGGGGGTAAAATCACGCCAAACTTCGAGCAAGAACTACCAGGTGACGTACGATTTAGCATCCGCTATTCTTACGCACCCTGACGATGTTACGCGTGCCTTTTGTGAGTCATGGCTCGGTACGAGTGCTCTCTTACGGACCGGACTCGAAGCACGAACAATTCAAGAGTTCCTCATTAATCCGCGACGGTTTATTACTGCTGAACAAGTCATACTCCAAGAAGGCGAGGCCATGAGCCTGATTGGACTTGGTGCATATTTGCTGGCCAACGATTCAGACTTCGCGGCATTGTTTTCGCAAGCAGGAATTAGAGAAAATGTGTTTATGGGTGCGCTGCGCTGGGTAATCAATACACATCATCGAGAAAAAATTCGAGAGTGTTGGTGGAAGAGAGATAATCTCACTACGCACCAAGGGCTTGGTCGAGAGTGGTCATATGGTACAGCCTACTTACTCGAGCGATACTCACGAGATATTCGTACGACAGCTGTGTTTTCTACTTTGCACGCTCACCCGACGTTTGCTGATAATAAGGTGCGGGAAATTGAAAGTACTTTGCAGCGCAGTAAAAATGCTAACGTACTAATTGTCGGTGAAGCTGGTGTGGGAAAAATTGATTTGGTAATGGAGTTAGATGACCGAATCAAAAATGGCACCGCCGCCACTTCGCTACTCACGCAACATATTCGAGTACTAGATACAACGAGGATATTTGCCACTCATACCAGCAAACCTGAATTGGAACAAACTCTCTTGCGACTCTTTGCTGAAGCAGCTAACGCTGGGGATATGATTGTGGTGATAGAAAACCTCAGCTCTTTCTTGCGCGAAGCCGAACAACTTGGGGTGTTTATTCCTGAATTGTTAGACGAATTTTTTGCCACTTCAGCGTTACATATTATCGCTACCGAAAATCCAGACAATTATCATCAGTACCTAGAAGCAAAGACTGGTCTCACTAGAAGATTTAGCGAAGTACTGATCGATAGTCCTGGAGTCGAGGCCACTGTGCAATTACTAGAACCGATTGCCTTAACCACCGAAGCCAAACAAGAAGTGATGTTCACTTATCCAGCACTCGTGGCAATTGCTTCAGCAGCTGATCGATACATAGTAGAGGGAGTAATGCCTGATAAAGCAGTTGACCTTATGGTTGAAGTAGCTAGTAAAGCAACGCAGACCAAACAGGTGGTAATAACAGATGATTTTGTCTATCAAGTGGTGAGTGATAAAACCGCTATTCCAGCTGGACCAGTCAGTAACGAGGAGCGAGATAGGCTACTGAACCTAGAAGACATTTTGCATAAAAAAGTAATTGGTCAAAATGCCGCTATTAAAGCTGTAGCTCGCACTATGCGTCGAGCGCGAGCTGGTGTTCAGGCGAGCGATAAACCTATCGGGTCATTTTTGTTCCTTGGCCCGACCGGTGTCGGTAAAACAGAGACGGCCAAAGCATTGGCGCAAGTATTTTTTGGTAGCGTTGATAAGTTAGAGCGATTCGACATGTCGGAATATAGTAACGAACATGGACTGGTTCGCCTCATAGGCACTGATGAGTCTGGTGGTGAGCTAGCTGATTGTCTGCGCAAACATCCGTACTGTGTAGTTCTGTTAGATGAATTTGAAAAAGCGAGTCGTAGCGTACATGATTTATTTTTACAAATTCTTGATGAGGGAATATTTACTGATGGTCGCGGCAACAAAGTGAACGCTCGCAACACCATCATCATTGCCACCTCAAATGCCGGTAGTGATCTCATCCGAAAAACTGTTACCCAAAGAAAAGAATTACCTCATCTAGATCAACAAATTATTGACCACCTCATTGAGACAAACATTTTTCGTCCTGAATTACTGAACCGATTTGACAGCACGATTGTATTCGAACCACTTAACACAGAAGAGCAAGGTGCCGTAGCAAACCTCATGCTCAAAGAATTGTATGAACGAGTCAAAGACCAAGGTTACCAACTAGAAGTATCAACTGAACTCATGCAGTTATTGGTAGAAAAAGGATACAGTCCAGAATTTGGTGCCCGAGAGATGCAGCGGGTATTACAAGATATAGTCGAAGAAGCTGTCGCCCAAAAAATCCTGCGTGGTGAAGTAGAACCAGGAGATACTATTTCACTCGGGCCAGAAGATTTTATCGATGACGTGTTGTAGCGCAGTTACAAATTTACATCTACTTTCCGTGATACTTTTTATGCACTTCACGCAAATGCTTGTCAGTGACGTGGGTATACACTTGAGTGGTGCCAATATTAGCGTGACCAAGAAGAGCTTGAACCGAGCGTAGGTCAGCACCGTTTTGTAATAAGTCGGTCGCAAAGCTGTGACGAATGACGTGCGGCGTAACCTTGCGAGTGATACCAGCCATGGCGGCATATTTTTTGAGGAGGCGTTGCACGCTGCGAGCCGACAGTCGCAAATCTTTTCCATCGTTGGCTTTGTGTCCGTAGCGCACGAACAGTGCATCGTCCATGTCTTTGCGCTCTTTTAAGTAATCTTGCACCGCATGACGAGCTGAGTCAGACAGAAATACCACTCGCACCTTATCGCCTTTCCCGCGGACCGAAAATTCATCTCGCGTGAGGTCAACATCATCGATAGAGAGGGCGCATAATTCTGAGATGCGCAGCCCGGTTGAAAATAGTAGTTCTAAAATAGCGTAGTCTCGTTTACCTTCGATGGTTTTTTGGTCTGGGGCAGCACGGAGGCGTTTTAACTCAGAAGAAGAGATAAGGTCAAGGGAGCGTTCTGGCACCTTGGCGAGTTCAATCCGTTCTGGCGACAAGGCTTTGATGCCACGCTTACGCAAAAATTTGAGAAACGCCCTCACTGCTATCAGGTAATAGTTCTGAGTGCGGCGTTTCATGGGCTCAACCCGACCACCCACCTTTGTGCCAGGTTGCCGATTCAGGTAAAGGCGAAACTCTCGAACCTGTTCCTCAGTGAGGTCACTGGTCTTTTTTACCTTTACAAAGTCAAAAAAGCGATCGAGATAGCGGTCGTAATTCTCGATTGTCTTCACGCTTCTACCCCGTTCGATTTCCAGATATTCCAAGAACTGACGTTTCATTTCTATGAGGTCGCTCATAGATATAAGTATACCAATAGTGCACGAAAAGGGTTTCACGCATAGTTCCGAAGAGCGTAGCTACACTGGCTGTAGCTATTTCAGCTACCTCGACCAAATAACTGCCCTAATAATTATCAATGGAAAAACGATGTTGAGGGTAGTAGCATAGTCTTGCTTTATTTCTGAATATATGCTATAGTTCTAACACCTTCGCAGGTTATCACAAGACGTGATGATTGGTTGCTACGGCAACACATCTACAATTACTCACGTCATATTTATACCTAGTTATGCTATCAAAAAGAGTTAAGGAGAATACCTTGAAGAAAACCCAACGACACGATGGTGACACTGGTTCGCCAGAAGCCCAAGTGGCGTTGCTAACTCGACAGATTGAAGAACTTTCGACTCACTTGCGCAAGCACAAGAAAGATTTTCACTCTCGTCGTGGTCTACTTCAGATGGTGGCAGACCGACGCAAGCACCTCAAGTACTTGCAACAAAATGATGCCAAAGCGTACGAAGCGCTCATCAAGAAACTTGGTCTGAAACGGTAAATAATTGCTCCACTCTTGGAGCAATTATTTTTTTTGCGGTATAGTGAGAAGGGATTTTAATATTAGAGTAATTTTTAACTATATTTATGGGAATCATTAGACACCCAGAACAACGGGTAGCAATTTTAATAGACACACAAAACCTCTACCACAGCGCCAAGAATTTATATAAATCAAAAGTAAACTTTGGAGCAATTGTTAAAGAGACGGTAGGTGAAAGAAAATTAATTCGAGCTCTTTCATATGTGGTAAATACCGAGAGTGGTGAAGAGACGGCTTTTTTCGAGGCACTTGAAAAGTTGGGAATCGAAATTAAGACAAAAGACTTACAAATATTTTATGGTGGTGCTAAGAAAGCCGACTGGGATGTAGGACTAGCCATTGACGCTATCAAACTGTCGCACAAAGTCGACGCTATTATCCTCGCTTCAGGTGATGGTGACTTCATTCCACTTGTTGAGTATGTAAAAAGTCAGGGATGCCAAGTCGAAGCTATCACCTTTGGCCGTTCTGCTTCAGGACGTCTGCGTGAAGTGGTGGATGACTTTATTGACATCGATGAGCGTCCGTCTGAATTCTTAATCGGTTACAAACCCGCTCGCAAACGCCGCGGTAGTAAGACGCCGAAGAAAGTTGTTGGCACTGATACTGACGACTTGTAGAATACTTATATATATAAACCTCTTGTTGAGTGTCTTGTAGTGCGTGAAAAACCAAAGCGTCTCTGACTCAACCTGTGAGATACTTAATCTAATGAGTCTTCCTAAAGACAAAGCGTTAGCGCGCATTCGCACCTTTGCCAATGACGTCAAAAAAGAACGTGGGGAAGAAACGGATGATGACCGATTGGTGTCGCCTGTCTCCGAAGAGACTACCGCTGAAGAGGTGGTAATTAAAGAGAAACCCTCACCAGAGATTTCAAATAAAACAAAGGAAGAAAAAGAGCCTGTCACCTCGGTAGTCAAAAAACCACCGCTCTCGACTTCGTATCAAAAAGATTTGAAGCAGGTTGGCGGGGAACACGTGTCAGATCTCCAAAAAGAAATTGATGCAAAACTGCCCAGCACAGAACCATCAGTAGTCGAGAAAGCTGCTCCTAGAAAAAACAGAGACACAGCTGACCATAAGCGGCGACAAGAACAACGGTCGTTTGCCAGCGGCGACACCACTATCATTACTGACACCAAACGAACTAGTGGGGGATGGTTGAGTAAAATATCTAGCTCAATTAAAACTTGGTGGGAAGATAGAAAGCGTCGCAAGCAAGCGTCAGTGCGACGCTACGCAGTACCATCAGCGGATCGACGGAAAGGAGTTATCCGCACTGCCACCACACAAAGTGGTGCGATGTTCACGGCTGATAATGATTCTTTAAAAGAGGCAATTCTTCGTCGACATCATCACGAAGCCGAAGCACCAGAGATTACCTGGACGCCGAATACTGATACTGGCTATGCTTTACTCGATGATGGAGAAACGGATGAACCTGAAACAACTACCAAGTCGCAATCAACTCCACCACCGGCCAAGAAAAAACCAATTGCACCCCCACCAGTGGTTATCACACCAACCAATGGATGGAAGTTTGATGTACCTGACGAGGTGCTTGATGAAAAGGTGGATACACCTTCGACACCAGAAGTTGAGCAGGTCCCATCGCCAAGAGATGAAGTTGTACCAGAAGCAGAGCCAACAATAACCTTGGCGCCAGAACCAGCCGTGCCAGACAGAGAGACTGAGGTAGCAACTGAGCCGGTGATTCAAACTGCTCCGGCAGTAGAACCGAATGCCGCTATTAACTCTTCACCATCTCAGCAGGGTGGTTGGCGTGAATGGCTACGGCAGTACGACCTCAACACCAACATGCTGGCGCTCGGAGCTGTCGGAGTGATACTGACGATAGTGATAGTTGCCTTTGGTGTCAGAGCGATTGTGACAATTCTTACACCAACCGACTCCTCAAATGAAGCATTTGAAATTGTATTACCTATCACTAATGTAAACGAAGTGATTGATTGGGCAGTTGAACCACTGACACCAACTGGATTTCTACTAAGTGTTGAAGAATTGCGAGCTAGTGATGCAGTACTACCAACTGAAGTCCGTTTCATACAAATCGACGGTTCAGTGTTATCACCGGAACAACTAGTCGCTACTATGGATCTTACAATCGATATGACCTTTGTGAGCTCAATCAATACGTTGCGTTTGCTAGCACTTGATTCGCTTGAGCATGCGCTAGTCATGGAGGTAGACGACCCACTCAGTGTCAGAGGACATCTCTTGGAATGGGAAACGTACATGGCGAGTGATGTAGATGCCATTCTAAGACTAAAACCAATCAATGGTCCAAGTCGTTTTGTCGATGAAGTAATCGACGGACGTGATGTGCGAGTATTGCTATACGACGGAAAACAAATTCTTGTCTACGGATTTATTACTGATGATATTGTGGTCATAGCGCGAGATACTGCTACATTTGCTATCATTAGTGCAACAGATTAAAAGGTAAGTAATCAAGTATGGATACAAAACAATTACGCGAAAAACTTGAAGCCGAAGCAAGCGATTTAAAAGCGCAGCTAGAAGACATTGCCACTTACAATCCCAAAACTGGCGACTGGATAGCGACTCCCGATTACGTTGGTGACGAAGTAGCCGACCAAAACGCACACGCTGACACCACTGAGGAGTGGAATGAACGGAGAGCCATGATGGCGCAGTTAGAAACGCAGTACAACAATGTTCTGCATGCGCTAAGTAAAGACGATGACAAATTGGGTATTTGTGAAATATCTGGTGAACCAATCGAAGACGAACGCTTAGAAATTAACCCCGCTGCGCGAACCTGCAAAGCGCATATCGAGGAAGAAAAAACTCTTCTCTAAACCTGGTTGTATGGCTGTCGCACACACATACACCATCCAACCCCATGTACTAAGCGGCACAGTAGTAACCATCGAGACTGATATCACCCGTGGCCTGCACGCATTTTCGGTTGTTGGTCTAGCTGGCAAAGCAATTGACGAAGCTAAAGATAGAGTCAGTAGTGCTATTAAACACTCTGGCTTTACTTCTCCCAAATCACAAAATCACAAGATTACCGTGTCACTCTCACCAGCTGATCTTAAGAAAGATGGGCCGCTGTTTGATTTACCCATCGCCGTCTCTTACCTCGAAGCGGCGGGGGAAGTCTCACCGAGACAAGACAGAGTCGCTCTCATTGGTGAACTAGGACTAGACGGAACCGTGCGCTCAGTTCGAGGAGCACTTAATTGCGTACTAGCCGCTAAGGAAGCTGGCTTTGATGAGGTGATTGTCCCAGCAAGCAACGCGGTGGAGGCTGCTTTGGTAAGTGATATCGTAATTCGTCCAGCTAGCAGCTTGCGTGAAGTGGTTGATCATTTAAATACTACCGACGTAGAAAGCCAGCTGTCCATCCAACCACTGACAGAAATTGAAAATGGTTGGTATGAAAGTGCTATTACGCTCGAAGATATCAAAGGCCAAGAAAGTGCCAAGCGCGGACTATTAATAGCGGCGGCTGGTGGTCACAACGTTATGCTGGTGGGACCACCTGGAACCGGGAAAACCATGTTGGCTCGAGCCTTGCGCGGTATTCTGCCGCCACTGTCGCGCCAAGAATCACTGGCGGTCACTGCTATTCACTCGTTGGCTGGAAGTGAAATAGACATTACAACTCGGCCGCCATTTCGCAGCCCACACCACACCTCCTCACACACTGCCTTGGTCGGCGGTGGGAGTAATCCGAAGCCAGGTGAAATTACCTTGGCGCATCATGGTGTATTGTTCATGGACGAATTTCCTGAATTTGAACGCCGTTCGTTAGATGCACTACGCCAACCATTAGAAGATCGGGTGGTGACTATTTCTCGCGTGCAGGGTAGCGCTGAGTTTCCGGCCAGCTTTATCTTAGTAGCGGCGCTTAATCCCTACCGTGGCGTGGAAGATGGTACTGATAACCTACTGCGTGCCATGCGAGAAACTTACAAGGACAAAATCTCAGGACCGATACTCGACCGTATTGATTTATGGTTGGAGGTACCACATATAGATTACGAAACTTTGACCGCTCTACCGGCCAAGAAAGGAGAGACTGACACTGCGAGGAAATTAGTCACCGCCGCTCGAGTCCGACAACTGGATAGACATTCGACCTCTGACAAAGAAGCTGCAACCAATGCTGAACTATCAGCGCGGCAAATCGAAAATTACATTTCACTATCTGACGAGGTCAAAGATGTTCTCAAAAGCTCTAGTGAAAAACTCAACCTCTCACCCCGCAGCTATCATCGGTTAATAAAAGTGGCTCGCACTGTAGCAGATCTGGAAGAGAGTGAAGAGATAGAAGTGTCTCATGTAATGGAAGCACTGCAATACCGTGTGCCGATGTAAAAGCCATGAGTTAACAATATTGATGTATTTTTTGGTACGTACTTAGGTACGTACCAAAGTACGTACCTACTTGTATAGCAAGGAGAGAGGTTTCGGTCTTAGTTATTGTTTTGAAAATAAAAAGGCCGGCACTTTGTGCCGGCCTTTTTCTTTATGCTGTATTAGAAAGGGTTATACCCTCCGCGTACTTCAAAGTGTAAGTGCGTCCCAGTCGATCGTCCGGTGTTGCCCATAGTTCCGATATTGGCTCCCTGAGCAACTGAAGCACCGACTCCCACATACAAGCTAGAGAGGTGAGCGTAAAGTGTCTGCACTCCATTGGCATGACGAATAACGATGTAGTTTCCGTAACCACCATTCCAGCCAGACGCTTTGGCGATGATAACTTCTCCTGCGGCGGCGGCTCTAATGGCTGTACCGGCACCAGCTGCGAGGTCGACGGCATTGTAGCCATGGATACCCTGCGTGCGCATAGCACCGGGCGCTGGGTGAGAAAAGCCGTTGGTACTGGCTGCAACGCTACCGCCCGAACTTGATTTCTTCACGGTTGCACTAACAGTAGTGATGGCGCCGCCAGGAATAATCAGTGTGCTTCCAGCTTCTACTGCGGCGTCAGCTGATAGTTGGTTGTAGGCCAAAATCTCTTCAGAATTTCCGTCATATTTTTTAGCAATTGATTCAATGGTGTCGCCTTCTTTTACTACGTGGCGTACTCCAGCAATTGGTAGGATTACGAGACTGTCTCCCGGTTGAATATCAGTGGCTTTGCTAAGGTCGTTGGCCCAGAGAATAGTATTAATAGTGACATCAAACATTTCGGCCACCTCAGACATTGAGTCGCCTTCACGCACGGTGTATACGTGAATTTCGCCACTTGATTGACTAGCTTGTGAAGCCAAAACATCTTCGCCGACTGGACCAGTTGCTACTAGCGCATTTTCATCAACCAGTAAATCAGCACCACCTTGTCCGCCGATAGGGTTTGGGTTTTGTTCAGCACTTAAAAGCGCTAGATCAGCCGGTCCTTCTAGCACAGCGTCTGGAATAGTAGTGGAGCTAGTACTAGAAGCAGTAAAGAAGTCTTCTAGAAAACCAGCTCGAACCGAGAGGGGAATAACGATAACAATCGCAAATACGACTACTCCGACGATAGAAACGATACCGGCGTTTTTAGATATGGATGTCTTATCAGTTGAATGATTAGACAAATTTATTTCAGGTCTTATAGGTTACACATTAAGGTCTCACCGCTGTTCTGTCTGTACTTCCGTGCTTGAGGAAATGAGCCGAGGCTCGTCGTGCCTCTCATTAAGGCATGCGAGCTATTTTACTAAAGTGTTTTCAGTCAGCAATTGACGTAGTTCACATATTTTGTACGGTACAATAAGCCTTGATTTGGGCTTGTATATAAACGTATTTCAGCTATTGACATTGGATTAAAAAATTTCTGTAATATTTTCCGCCTGGTTTTTGCACTCGTGTTATAGTGTCAGCCATGACAACGACTCCGGACTACCTCAGCTCACTTAATAACGCACAGAAAGAAGCAGTGGTGACTACCGAAGGCCCGGTACTAGTTTTGGCTGGAGCTGGTTCTGGTAAAACGCGAGTAATCACCCACCGAATTGTTCACCTCGTTCACCAGGGCGTAGCCCCGCACAATATATTGGCAGTTACTTTTACCAATAAGGCAGCGGCTGAAATGCGAGAGCGTGCCAACCAGTTACTCCAACAGTATCCGCCCAGTGCACGAGCAGCCATCGATAGCCAGCCCGTCATCACCACGTTTCACTCCCTAGGAGTCCGATTGCTCAGAGAATTTCACGAATCAGCGGGTCTACTACGCAACTTTGTTATTCACGATCGTTCTGATAGCACCAAGGCTATCAAGCGAGCTTTGGAAAAAGCCGACTACAACCCAAAAGAATTTGAACCGCGCAAGATATTAGGACAGATATCACGAGCGAAGGGTGACGCAATCACCCAAGTCGAGTATCAAGACAACGCTCAAAGTTATTTTGAACAAGTAGTAGCCGAAGTATGGTCAAAGTACGAAACCATTATGGACACCGAGCAAGCGCTGGACTTTGATGACCTCTTAGCGAAGACACTGCGACTGCTGGAAAACAATCAGACTGTGCGAGAGACATTGCAAAAGAGATATCGCTATTTACATATAGATGAGTACCAAGACACCAACCGAGTGCAGTTTAAAATTGCTGAGCTACTAGTCGGAGAGGCTACCAATATATGTGCGGTAGGGGACATCGACCAGAATATCTACTCTTGGCGTGGCGCTGATATAAAAAATGTACTGCACTTTGAGCGGCATTTTCCCAATGCTAAAACAATTTTGTTAGAAGAAAACTATCGTTCGACCCAGACTATTATCGCGGTTTCAAACGACATCATTACTAAAAACCAAAACCGAGTTGAAAAAACTGTTTTTACCCAAAACCAACCCGGTGAAAAAATCACCCTCTACCCAGCAATGACTGGAGGCGATGAGGCAAATTACGTAGCCGAAACCGCCAAGACCTTAATCGCTGAAGGAGTAGAACCAACCGAGATTGCGGTACTGTATCGAACAAACTTCCAATCAAGAGCTTTGGAAGAAGCCTTTCTCTCTCAAGAAGTGCCGTATCAACTACTGGGCACGAAATTCTTCGAACGAAAAGAAGTCAAAGACGTGTTGTCGTACCTGCGTCTAGCACTCAATCCAGGTAGTACGGCTGATTTGGCTCGCATCATTAATACCCCGACACGCGGTATTGGAAAAGTCACTATGCTCAAAGTGATAGAAGGCAACAGAGCCGACCTCAATGCTGGAGCTGCCAAAAAGGTGGCGGTGTTTGACGAAATAATGACCGACATCGCAGCGACAGCTACTAGCAAGCCCTTGGCTGAGACCATCAAATTCATCATGCGTCGGAGTGGTATTGAGGCAGCTTATAAAGAAGAGAAGACTGATGAGTCACTTGAGCGACTGGAAAACTTGCGGGAATTAGTAACCTTGGCTACTCGATATGGAGACATAGAGCCAGCACTCGCAGTGGAGCAACTGCTTGAAACTGCTGCCTTACAGAGTGATCAAGATGAAATCAAAAACAAAGAGGAACAAAACGCCGTTCGCTTGATGACAATTCACGCAGCCAAAGGGTTGGAGTTTGCGTACGTGTTTATCACTGGCTTAGAAGAAGGGTTGTTTCCACATGAGCGACTGGATGAGTCGAAAACTGATCAGGAAGAAGAGCGCCGCTTGTTCTATGTGGCCTTAACTCGTGCCCAGAAAAGAATCTGGTTGTCCTACGCCCACCTGCGTACTATTTTTGGTAGCCAGCGAGTGAATCTGCCCTCATCTTTCTTAAATGACATCAAACCCGAGCACGTCGATGTCGATACACCAGCTGACAATAGTTCTGGGTATGAGACAACTATTTATTTAGATTAGCGATACCAAGTACAGGGCGTCGGCCGCGCCTATTTTGAACATCCGCGAGGACTCTATGCCTATTGAAGCATCGAGAACATCAGAGCGTGTGAGAAATAGGCGCGGCAGGACCAATAGCAATGGCTGCAGTTGCTATTTTATAGATGATTATCTAGTCTAGAGGTATGCCAATGCCATTTACACCAAAAAAATCTCTGGGGCAGAACTTTCTCACTAGTGACGTCATTCCCAAAAAACTATGTGCTGCCGCTGATATAAAGCCAGGCGAACTTGTGCTCGAGATTGGACCTGGTACTGGACAATTGACTAAAGAGCTCCTTTCGCAAGGAGCAAAAGTAATCGCAGTTGAGGCTGACGAACGTGCCATTACTGCCCTAGAAGAAACTTTTACTGATGAAATTGCCCACGAGTCACTAATTCTTCATTCCCAAGATGCCCGCCGGCTTGATGTGGCAGCGTTAGGGCTTGAGAATCAAGCATTTAAAGTCGTTGCCAATATTCCTTACTACCTATCAGGCCTTCTCTTGCGGACACTGCTCGATAATGAGATTCAGCCGAGTAAATTAGTTTTTTTGATGCAAAAAGAGCTTGTTCACCGCATTGCTCGAGCAGAAAAAGAGTCGTTACTTTCTCTGTCAGTCAAAGTATTTGGCACTCCAACCTATGTAACCACGGTTAAGCGCGGGCATTTTAACCCGCCCCCTAAGGTAGATTCGGCAATTTTAAAGGTGAGTGATATTTCCAAAACACGCTTGCTGTCCTACTCATCCAGTGATTTTTTTGCACTGCTCCATCTCGCTTTTGGTCAAAAGCGCAAACAATTACAGCGTAATTTGCGGCAACAGTATCCCGCATCTCTAATCGAGGCAGCCTTCGCGGCCTGTGCGGTAGGGGATAAAGTTAGAGCTGAAGATCTCAATCTTGATACTTGGGGTTGTTTAGCAAGTCATTTTCTGTCCCCAACCTATCCACACAAATAGTACTGTATTCACAGTTTGTACAGATATAATCCACAATTATTTTGCTGTGAACAGTTGTGAGATATCCCAACCAGCCGCTGCTATACTTACATATGTATGATACGCAATTCAAATAAGCGAATTGTTGGCGCTTTTATAGTTGGACTGGCGTTGGTGGGATTGGCGTACACTGTTGGAAGCCTTAATACTCCACCGCCGACCCAGACAGCATCACTGGTTACACAAGCACCAGTTCGAACAGCAATAAATGTTACCGATACTGACAATAACGGGATTGAGGATTGGCGTGATAGCTATGTGGTAGCGGAACCCATCGCAGTAAGTACTCCAGGCGCTTCCTACGAACCTCCTGAAACATTGACCGGACAACTAGGAGTTAATTTTTTCCAAAATATCATCAGTGCCCGCAACAGCCAGCCATTTGGACGGACTGATGCGGAAGTGATCGAAGATACCGCTAATCTTTTAGCAGAGCAGACCGCTGTTAAGCTCTACGATATACCCAATATTTCTATACTCGATAATTGGACTGATGATGACATCCGCAACTACGCCAATGCAATGGCAGGGATAATGGTACGAAACAACGTCGCCGATAGCGATGACGAAATTTCAATTCTTTATGACGTGGTTCGTCTCCAACAAGCAGAGCGGGTGAGTGATTTGGAAGATATTGCAGCAGCATACAGTGGCATGCGCGATGAAAGTCTGGAAATACCTGTACCAAGAATATTTGTAAAGCAGCACCTCGATCTTATTAATACATACAATTCACTAGCTGTCGATATCGAGGCGATGACTGAGAGTTCTACGGATCCAACCGTAGCTATTCTGCGCATCCGTCGTTATCAAGAGGACGCGTTAGGACTACGCTATGCGCTAGAAAATATGTACTACAGCATTGAGCCGTACAGCAACCTGTTTACCAAAAATGACACCGCCACCATATTTGGTGTCTTCAACCCGAATAATCAACTTTGAGTATGGACTGTTTCTTCAATTACCTAAAGAAAACCCTGACTGGACTAGTTTTTGTAATGTTCGCATTCGTAATAGTATATGTACCACAACTACCAACCAGCAATGTGCCAGAAGCGGAAGCACAATTTCCAGTTATTGATGTCGCAGCAGTAGCCGCTCTCACAACAATTATTGGCACTACAGGCGCTCAAACCGGAAAAGAACTCACTCTTGATGCGATTGCGTTTGCTTTAGGTAAATCAATCATTTCTAATATGACCTCGAGTTTGGTGGACTGGATTAACTCCGGCTTCCAAGGTAGTCCGGCTTTTGTACAAGACTTAGACCGATTCCTACTTAATGCAGCTGATGAAGCAGCTGGTGAGTACATTGCCAGCTTGGGCGAAATTGGCTCTTACTTGTGTTCTGATTTCAGACTCGACATCCAAATAGCCTTGACCTCTTACTACCAAAGAGCGCGTGAAGATCGACCATATGACGGTTGTCGACTTTCTGAAGTTACCGAGAACATATCCGGAATCCTTGAGGGCACCTTTACTGGCGACAATTGGGATGATTGGCTAGTGATTACTTCTCGTCCAGATGAGTACTTGCCGTACGGTCAATATTCTCAGGCTCAAGTTCAGCTTGATCGTCGGCTTGCAGAGATAATTGGTCTCGAAGAAGAAAAATTAAGCTGGGGAAGCGGCTTTCTCTCTAGTAAAATCTGTGAAACTATCGAGGGACCTAGTGGGCCAAAAGAACAATGTGTCATTTCTACTCCTGGCAATGTTATCGCAGACCAAATCAATGAAACACTTGGCGTTGGACGAGACCAACTCATTGCTGCTGATGAAATCAATGAGATTATTGGAGCCCTGATTGGACAGATTGCCAATCAAGCCTTAACGGGAGCAACCGGACTGCTGGGGTTGTCTGCTAATACAGGATATGCGAGCGGGGGCACTTCATATACAGATGCTCTACGCCAAGAAAGTCGTGAACAGCTCAATAACAGCACCGGAAGATCAACGACGATTTCTGATTTGCTGGATACACAAACTGAAGCTCGTTTATTGGCTCGCAACTATCGCGACCCTCTCGTTGAAGCATCCAATAATCCTGAGGCGACTCCGGACGAACGATCACGTGCTGTTACAGCGGTAAGCCGAGCAGATGAGATACTCGATAACACACTGCGTACTATTCCTGAGCTGCAAAGATTATTAACTTTGTATAACGAGCGAGAAGCAGCATTTGAAAACGCTGAGAGTGACGAGGAGCGATATGATGCAGTAATAGAGCAGGCAGCAATCCTCGCAGAAGCACAAGAACTGAGTGGCCTGTACTCAGAAGGGGTAATAAGAGCGCTTGAGAGTGAGTGGGATAATATTCTCTCCACCCTATAAACATTATGAAGACACTGCGCCAGCACAAGTACTATCTTCTCGGTACGGCGGCGCTTTTGCTGTGGTTGGTTCCATATTTTGCTTACGCGAACAGCGATCTCACCACCTTTCTCTCCAATGCTCTTTTCACTTTAGTTGTCTCAATTACCGGTATTGCCTTGTGGCTCGGAGGTCTCATTCTCGACACAGGCATCAATTACTTTGTCATTGGTTTTGGAAACCTCTTTAACGGCACTGTTGGAGTCGCAGTTAATAGTGTGTGGTACACCATCCGGGACTTTATGAATTTGTTTTTCATCTTCGGTCTCGTCTACATCGGCTTTAAGATGATCCTGAATAGTGATGACTCCAATACTCGCCGTTGGTTAGTCAACCTAATTCTGGCAGCACTACTGGTCAACTTTAGCCTCTTCATCACCAAATTTGCAGTCGATGTCTCAAATCAATTAGCTACTGAAATTGCGGTGAACGGTTTCTTAAAGGACGATTCAGTCTCACCCGGTAGCGATACTATTGCTCCGTACCAAGTCAATATGGCAGGTGACATAATGAATCGGCTGGGAATTAGCAAGGCTTGGGACTGGCAAAGTGGTCAAAACCAATCCAATGATGGTCAACCCTATTCTATTGCTTATATTGTGGCAAACGGCGTGATGTTCTTAGTGGCCGCTTTTGTGTTTGCAGCAGGAGGACTGCTTCTAATGATTCGATTTGTGGTGCTTTGCTTATTCATGATTATTTCGCCATTGATGTTTATTGGTTGGATACTTCCGCCACTAGGAGATACGGTTTCAAAATACTGGAAAATGTTTCTGTCACGCGCTTTTTTTGCTCCTATCTATTTCTTGTTTCTTTATTTTTCTCTTCGAATACTCGACACTATGCGGCAGAGCAGCTTATTAAAAGGGGGAGATGCGGGTAAGCAAACCACGTCCATTTCGGCGAATTATGGTTCCGATGTAGCGAATGCTTCTGGAGCTACCGATGCCACCCTCGTGCCGTTCTTTATCGTAGCTTGTGTGTTTATGATTGCTTCTTTGGTAGCAGCCAATAAGCTAGGGGCAGATGGCGCTGGACATGCAGTGAGTATGGGTAAAAAGACTTCACAGTGGGCTGGTCGAAGTCTTAAGAAAGGGGCTGGCACAATGAGTTTTGGAACAGCTGGGATGGTAGGACGTAATACTGTAGGAAGAGCTGCGTATGCCTATAGCAATAGCGACAAGGCTAAGGAGAGGGCATCACGTAGTGCATTTGGGAGGGCTATGCTGAGAGGTTCACAAAGTGTTGCTGGCAAAAGCTTTGATGCGAGGCAAGTTGGTGGTCTTGGTAAATCCGCTGGTATCGGAACTGGCAAAAAAGGCGGGTACTCAAAGGCTGAAAAAGATCGCCAGAAGAAGCGAGATAAGCTCGAGAAAGATATTGGGACAACAGATACTAACACTCCAGAAAACCGCGTTCGGGTAGAAGATGAAACGACTCAGTTGCTCGCAGTGCGTCAAAAAGAGAAAGCTGCAAAAGAACAAGAAAAAGAACAAGTTATAGCGGTCAATGCAACTGTAAAGGAAGGTGAGGACGCAATAAAAAGCGAGCTTACTGCTAAGCAAAATCAACTACGCACAAATGATGCCCAAATTAAATCTTACGGTAATCAACTGCGAGACAGTAATTTGAGCAATGAACAGAAAACATCTATAGAAGAAAAACAAAAGAAAGCGATTGAGCAACAAAAAATACTGGTGGCGGAAGAAAATAGACTCAGGGAAAGTCTAGGAGTAGCGCGAGAACGTGACGGTCTGTCTAAAGAACTTGGAAAAACCATAACAGCTGAGAAAGAGGCGGCGAAGAATAATGATTACGATACCCTTAAAGCGCTTCGCAATAAGCGTGAAAATCTTGAAAAATCAATTGAGTCTATCGATAAGGATCTGGAGAAAAATGTTAGGGTGCTTGATAAAGAGCTAGAAGACATTAATACGTCACTGAGGCAAGACGATAAAGGCAATTATGTAAACCTTGCGAAAGAAGCAAACGCTCGCATCAAATACGAAAAGCAAATTGCGTATATGGAATCTCTAGAAAAGGGTGTTAATTGGCGACGAGGAGCTGCCTTGGCTGGTTCAACAGCCGCTATTGCGGCTGGAACGATTGTGGCTGGGCCAGCAGTCGGTGCTATCGCGGGTGGAGTCGCAGCTTCTAAACTGGCTGCTAGAGTGGGTGAGCGGCAGCGTGATGTAGCTGACTTTAAAAAGAAATACGGTAGCGGTAAAGCGCTCTTAAAAACAGATAAAAAAGCTGGTGACAAACAAGCTTTGGACAAACTATCTAAAGCAATGAAGGATAATTCTGATTCTGATGACAGTGACGATTCTTCAAAAAAAGATTCTTCTGACAGTAATTCTGATAATAAATAATTATGGACACTTCAATTCAAGAACGTCTTAACATCTTAGAGCCAAGCTACCGAGCCTTTGTGGAGAGTGATTTTGTTTCTGAGGCGGCTATGGTTTTTGGTCAAACTAACCAACTTTCTCCCGAGCAAATTGACGTGCTGGATAACGCGTATCACTTGTGGATTATGTTGTTTATCAATGACGCTGACCTTAAAGACTTTATTGCTTCAGAATGTCAGGTGAGTAACGGAGTAGCTGAAGAAGCTGTGTTTTTCTTAGAAGCATCGCTGCCTGAAGAAATAGTGAAAGCTAGAGAAGTAAGCATGCAGGAGATGTCTCTAGTAACGAATCAAGCAAATAATACTTCGCTTACTGCTGATATTTCTGACATTGAAGAAAGTATCGAAAGCCTCGATAGTATTGAGACTATGGCCAAAGACATGCAGACTGCCAGGAATAATGAGGTGCCGAGCTATCAATCCAGCCAAGACGATATTTTGCAGCAAAAAGACCCGTCAGCTCGTTGGGACAGCGACACTCGGCAGTAACTTTGCCATGTATAATGTAGGTACTGTATGCGTTTTGAAGTGCCACAATTTATTGAGGTGGAAGATAAGATATTTGGTCCGTTGACCTGGCGACAATTTCTCTATCTCAGTGGGGGAGTAGGGATGGCGGTGGTGATGTTTTTTACGCTGCCGTTTATTCTATTTGTCATTCTAGGGATACCACTAGCAGTCTTGGCAGCAGCACTGTCTTTCTACCCAATCAATAACCGGCCCTTTTCTTATTTCTTGGAGGCTATGTTTAACTACACCCTGGCACCAAAGCTCTATCTGTGGCGAAAAGAGGACCGCGTGATGTACAAAGAAGACCCAGCTATCAAAGCAGCGCCTAGCGAAGCGCCGGTAGTTCGTCGGACTAACAAGAATATTTCAACTCTCGCGAGAGAATTGGAACTTAAAGCGATTCAGCACGACTCATAATTATGGCTACTTCTCAAACCAAAACCCAAGCATTTGTGACTGTCGAGGATATTCGGGATAATGTCGTCATTCAAAAAGACGGTCGGTTGAGTATGGTATTGTTGGCCTCATCTATCAACCTGGCTCTGAAATCATACGATGAACAACGAGCGGTGTTGCAGCAATTTCAACAGTTTCTCAATACACTCGATTTTTCGTTGCAGATTTATATGCAGTCACGGCGACTAAACATCGAACCGTACCTTGCGTTATTAAGTGGTCTTGAAGATAAGCAGAATAATGACCTGATGCGTATCCAATTGCGTGAGTACATGCACTTTATCCGTTCGTTCACCAGCGACGTCGAGGTGATGAGTAAAAACTTTTTTGTAGTGGTTTCTTACTCACCCTCCGCAGTAAACTTGGGTGGGGGTATCACCAGTATGTTTGCTCCAAAACGAATGAAAGGTGGTAAAGATAATGAGGATTTCGAACGTAATCGCAGTCAGTTAGAGCAACGCTTGTCACTAGTAGCTGATGGATTAGCCCGAGTTGGTGTGCGAACAATTGCGTTGGGACAAGATGAATTGGTCGAATTGTTTTATCACATTTACAACCCTAATGATCCGACTGGCTCGGCGCCAGTAGTTGATAATTCATAAGTATGGGACTATTTGATTTTGCAAAAAATGGCGGGAGTGACGGTAAGCCTGATATACCACTCTTGAAGCTCAATGATGTTATCGCTCCATCAGCAGTTAGTATCACTCCAAAAAGTATTAATGTCAGTGGGGTGAACGCTCGAGTATATTATGCGGTCTCATATCCTCGCTATTTAAATGATGGCTGGCTGGAGCCGGTATTGAACCTAGCACGTGAGATTGATGTTTCTATATTTATCCATCCAATTGACACGAGCGAGACACTGAAAAAATTCCAGAAGAAAGTGGCCGAGGTGCAGAGTCAGATAAGTCTCAAGGAGGAAAGGGGAGAAGTGCGTGACCCACAACTAGAAGCAGCGTGGCGTAACTTAGAAGACCTGCGTGACAAACTTATGCAAGCTGAAGAAAAGCTCTTTGACGTCGGTTTTTACATGGCTATATACGGTGAAAACGAGAAAGCAATCAATAAAACTGAAAATGATATTCGTAGCATTCTTGATTCTCGTTTAATCACCATGAAACCAGCCTTGTTCCAACAAGAACCAGGCTTTCGCAGTGTTGTACCGTTGGGTAACGACAATTTGTTGGTGCACAGCAAATTTAATTCAGCACCGCTTTCAAGCTTTTTCCCATTTACCTCCTTTGACCTCACTTCTGACACCGGCATTTTGTATGGTATCAACCGTCACAACTCTTCGTTAGTATTATTTGACCGCTACAGTCTCACTAACTACAACTCGGTAACTTTCGCTACATCTGGAGCTGGTAAGTCATATGGACTCAAGCTTGAAATTTTACGTTCGCTCATGTTCGGCACCGAAGTTATCGTGATTGACCCTGAGAGGGAGTATGAATATCTAGCTGAAACCACTGGCGGAAGATTCTTTAATATTTCATTGTCTTCGAGCCACCACATTAACCCATTTGACCTACCGGTCCCACAGCCTGATGAAGATCCGGCGGATGTTTTACGGACGCATATTATTGAGTTGGTTGGATTATTCAAACTAATGCTAGGGGATGGTAAAAGTGCGACTGATGGAGGACTTACTCCAGAAGAAGAGACGTTGTTGGATATTGCGATTCAGGAAACATATGCCCTTAAAGACATCACGGGTGACTCTGATTTTGCAGACCAAGAGCCGCCACTCCTGTCGGATTTTGAAATGGTACTAGCTGGTATGGAGGGGAGTGACTCATTGTTAAGTCGACTGCAAAAATACACTTCTGGCACCTGGTCAGGATTCATGAACCGCCCAACCAATGTTGATATCAACCAAAAATTTGTGGTGTTTTCGCTCCGCGACATGGAAGATGAACTCAAAACGATTGCAATGTACATCATTACCAACTTTATCTGGAGCTCAATCCGCCGCCGATTGGCCAAGCGCCTGATGGTGATTGATGAGGCATGGTGGATGATGAAGTCAGAAGACACTGCTTCGTTCCTCTTCAGTCTAGCTAAACGAGGTCGTAAGTATTACCTAGGGATTGCGACTATTACTCAAGACGTGGAAGACTTTTTACGCTCACCATACGGAGTACCAATGATTACCAACTCCTCAATCCAGCTGTTAATGAAACAGTCACCAACTGCGATTGATAATGTGCAAAAAACCTTTAACCTCACTGACGAAGAGAAGTATCTCTTGCTGGAATCAAGCGTCGGGGAGGGAATATTCTTTGTAGGACTTAAGCACGTCGCGATTCGTATTATAGCTTCCTACACCGAAGACCAAATCATTACCTCTGACCCATCGCAATTACTGCAAATCAAACAAGCTCGCGCCGAACTGAAGGAAAAACAGGTGTAGTATACTAAGCCCATATGGCACCACGTGGCTCAAAAATTCGTAATGTGGAGGCCGAACCTATTCGTCTGCAGGATGCGCAAAACTCACCAACTCGTCGCTCCGCCAACGATAATTACTCTTATTTCAATCCGGTTCGACAAGTAACGGTAGATCGAAGAGCCGCTAATGACAATGTTGAATATCCTCCCCAAGAAAGAGGACTGCCCTCGGAGAAAGGCATGAGGACTAAAAAATATAAAAGTACACCAGTTCGAAACGTCTTAGTAACCAATCGAAAAAACACTGAAAAAAATCAAAGTCCAAACACTAACGGGGTTACTAGAAAAACCGCTCGCAGAGCGCTCCGTAATCGGAAAAAACTCGCCAAGAAAAAACTTTTGAAAAAGAGTGTGAAGGTTTTCAAAGCAGCTCGAGGAACTACTCTTGGCACTATCTATCTTAATTTTTATGTATGGGTACAAATCCCAATTGCTTTGTTTAGCCTAGTTTTATTTGCAGTGGCGGCATGGTGGGAGCAACTGAAAGCTGAAAGTATACTTATAGCAGGTCTAGACAAAGCAATCAGTCTGGCTGGTGAGACTATTGGCGAACTCACAGGTATCCCAGCAGAAGTCTTAACAGAACCCATAGCCCTAGCCATCGCTGTACAAATGTTATTGTTTTTCTTGGGGGGAGGACTGTTGTTAATCTTTATTTTGTTGTACGTCATGACTGGCTCTAATCCGGTTTTAGGTAATGGGGTGACTATGAAATTTCCTGCTTTTATATTTTCTTGGATTTGTTTTATATTTCCAATAGCTAATTTATTACCACTACCACTTTTTTGGATTGCGTCGGTTTCACTATCCCAATTCAAGGAATAATTAGCGCCCTATTTTTGCTATGATTATAGGAATGAGACTTTTTCTAGTCAGTATTTTATTCCTTGCCCCGCTATGGGTTTGGGCACAAGTTGGTACGACCGGTAGTGTTGCGTCCCAGGTTAGCATTTCTCTCACCCCCAGCCATCCCGCGCCGCAAGAGCGTGTGGTTGCAAACTTGGATGACTACCGTAGTAGTAGTAACGGTGCGGAGATAAATTGGTACCTGGATACTGTTTTTATTGGCACCGGTAGAGAAGTCAGCTTTGTGGCCGGTGAAGCTGGATCTACAAGTGAATTGAGGGTAGTTGTTACTAAAACAAACGGTCAAACTGAAGCCTTTACAACATCTGTTACACCTGTGTATCTTGACCTGATTATAGAACCCCTCACACATGTACCTGAGTTTTATCGAGGCCGCGGTTTACCTAGTGCTGGAAGCCAAGTAAATGTAGTGGCTTTATTATCGGGGACTAATGCTGCCAGAGATAATTTGGTGTATGACTGGCGAGTAAACCAGACTAGATTGTATCCTCAGCCAATACGAGGAGGGAATACTGTTTCCTTTACAATGCCACAAGATTCTAGGGTCACACTCTCGCTTTCAGTAACGAATCTTGCTGGTAACGTGGTGGCTAAAGAAGCAGTGTATTTACTCAACGAAAATCCTAGAGTGTATTTCTATGAAGTGCACAGTCTGTATGGCATATTACCAACCTCTCTCACCACCTACTCACTCCTGAGCAACACCCTCACAGTCCGAGCTGAGCCATACAATTTAAGTTCAGCTGCTTTCAATCTTGCAGAAATTAAACAATGGAATCTCAATGGGGAAGACGCTATTTCTGATTCCAACCCATATGAAGTTACCTTACAAAAAACCGGCATAAATGGAAGCGCGTCACTGGGGTTTAGAGTGCAGAGTACGACCAACTTATTACAAGGTGCTCGTGGTGAGATGAATTTACGTTTTTGATATGAAAAAGACTTTACTCATCATAGGCATAGTTATCATCGTACTCGCTGGTATTGCTGGCGTGTATTGGTTTATAACTCCGGTTGAGGAGCGAGACGAGCGGTTTGCCTTATTTGGTTTTGGCGACACAACTGACGAATCGGTGGATGTGGCACAATTTGGAGGCGCTATTTCTTCTGAAGATGTGGTTGATGTGTTTGATACTTCTCCCTTAAAACAACTCACCACTACACCTATCATCGCCCATCAAGAAGTCTTAGTGGGCTCAACCACCGCTTTTGCCAGCGCCACAACTACCCAGACAGAAATTACCCCGTTTGTTTATTATGTCGAAGCTGGCACCGGACATGTATATACCATTAATCTGTCAACCGGGGAGGAGGAGCGTTTATCGAACATCACTATCCCCAGAGCCACTGCTGCCGATATATCATCGGATGGACGTTACGCGGTTGTACGTTCTGATTATAGAGAAAACAGCACCCTGTATCTAATCAATCTTGATACACAAGAACCTACCAGTCGTGCAATAGCGAGCGGTGTTATTGAATTCGAGTTTGGGTTAAATAGAATTTTCTTTAGTATTTCTACACCACCTATTGTGGAGAGTAGGGTATATGATCTAGAACGCGATACAACGAACAGCATGTTTTCGGCCCCATTTTCACAAGCTGTAATAGATTGGAACGAGGGCCGAACTTTGATATTTCCAGCGCCAACTACTGACCTGGTTGGCTATTTGTATGAGTATGTAGATGGCAGCCGGTATCGTCTGCCGGTGTCTGGCTTTGGCTTATCAGCCACCGGAAATGGAGCTAATGTAATATATAGTGTCACACAAGAGCAGGAGTTGAATACATATCTATTTGATGGACAATTGCGCCGCAGTTTGGCACTCACTACATTGGCCGAAAAATGTGCACTCGGCACCACCATTGCAATCTGCGGCGGAAATGATTATTCACAAGAGAGCACCCTGCCTGATAGCTGGTACCGAGGAGAGACTGTATTAAACGATACAATTTGGGAAATTGATCTTGATTCTGCCGGAACTCGACAGCTAGTTGCACCAGCTGAATTAGCCGGGAGAGATGTTGATGTCACAGAACCAAATCTGAATACCAGCGAGTCTCGCTTTTACTTTATAAACAAAACCGATCAAAGTCTATGGCTCTACCAACTAGACTCCTCTGATTTGCTACTATAACCATATGCGAACACTCTTATTCACTTTTGCGATACTCATCCTAACAGCTCCTATGTTTGTAGGAGCTCAATATAGTCCTCTTGTACAAGTTCCTGGTGGTACCGAAGGTTCAGGATCTTTCGCTGGCTATATTAACGCTCTATACGTTTGGTCAATCGGTATTGCGGGACTTTTGGCAGTTGTAAAAATTATCGTGGCTGGTGCCAAATACATGACGACCGATATTGTGAGCACCAAAGGTGATGCTAAAAAAGACATTCAATCCGCTTTGTTGGGATTGCTGCTGGTGGCTGGAGCAGTGCTGATCCTAACTGAAATAAATCCTAACCTACTTGATCTAAAATTCACTGACACTATTGAAAAACCTGAAGCAATCGCTCCACCCACATCTTCTGGACTGACTACTGGTGGGGGCACAGGAGAAGACGGTACAGATGTAGGAAGTACTGGAGAAGCCAAACGTGGACTCGAAGAGTTTACCCCTAGTGAGTATAGGTACATACTTGATGAATACACTCGCGTGGAAGGTAGTGTTCGAGTATCTCGACCAAGTGACTATTGTAAAAATGAAGCGTCATCGGGAGCAAATGGTACTATGCAAGCAAATTTGTATAGAGTTTGTATGAGTCGAGCTGAAAATTCTATGAATGATTATTGTCTCCATAATGCAGGTAATTTTTCTTCACAGAACGGTGTATTTCGCTGTCAATTACCAACTATTGTGAGGAGAGTTGATGACTTCTCAAATGAATTCGAAGCATATAAAAATAATTTACCAGAAAACAATCCTGATGAAGTTGCCGCAGCTATCAGAATCAGAGAAATGGATGAGCCAGATATGGAAGTGTATGAAATACTATGCAAGGCGTGGGGTGGTGTATTCAAAGACACTAAACTAATCTCTAGAAGCGACGTTAATGACCGCAAGTGTGTTAAGTATTAGCGTTAGTTACGGTGCTTTCTGACAAACACTTCTTGGGCAATTGTCACGAGGTTGCTCACCAGGAAGTAGAGCGCGATGGCAGCTGAAATTACGTACGCCACCACCGCAATAATTACCGGCATAACGTACCGCATCTGCAGCTGCATACTGCGCATAAAGTCATCTTTCATAGTAGGAGCCTCGTCTGGCTTTCGTTCCGGAAGCTTGGGCAACGTCATATTGATATGGAGAAATTGAGTTATTCCTGCCAGCACTGCCAGTAACAGACTGCGATCCTGAATATTCACCAGTTCTAAAAAATTCATGTTAACCAGCTCCGGACTCGGTACAAATGAGTAGAGTAAATCAACATTAATACTCGGCAATTGGATTCCTCCGCCGGTTGCGACCGCAAAATAAAGGGCAATGATTACTGGTATTTGAATTAAGGCCAATACTACACTAGCGAAAGGGTTGATTTCAGACTCTTTGTATACCTCCATCATGGCTTGAGCCTGGGCTTGTCGGTCGTCTTTGTGTTTGGTTTTAATTTCTTTTAGTTTTGGGTCAATTTCCCGCATTACCTTTTGGGTTTTGACCGCCTTGATTGAGAGAGGAAGTAAAATAGTCTTAACTACAATCACTGTCGCAATTATAGCTAGACCGACATCGCCGCGTGGCGCAATATCAATAAAAAATACTAGTCCGTTATAGACCGGATCAAAGAAAAATGTGTGCCAAATATAACTAAACATGGGTTGATGGTTGATTTTGACTGGTAACTACTTTATGTAAGATGCTCTTGAGTGTCTCATGTAACGCTGACTTATTCAAATCTTTAGCTCCTGGTTTCAATATACAGATATATGTTCCGGTGTGTGAGTCGAACAAATAGTCTCGTAGTTGAGCATAGACCCGGCGTCGCAATAAGTTGCGTGTGACAGCGCTTTTACTGACTTTTTTTCCCACCACCGCTGAGACTTTGAGGGTGGGGGAGGGGCAGAAAATTACCGTCGCCACCTCTCCATGGTAGCGTCGTCCAGAGGTAAAACAAGTTTCAAACTCTGGCCTAGATAGGCGTTGATGTGTAGCAAACATACTCAATCAAGAGTATAGCAAAAAAGCTCTTAGCGAGCTTTTTTAACAGTTAGTTGGGCGCGGCCTTTGCGGCGACGGGCACGCAGTATCTTGGCGCCCGCGCTGGTGGCAGAGCGCACCAAGAAACCGTGAGTAGTGGCTCGCTTTCGCTTTTTTGGCTGGTACGTTCGTTTTGGCATAATGTTTGTTTAGTGGTCAACACTATATAGGAATATAAAAATAATTCAAGCAAGAGAAAGGGCTGGCACAGCGAGAGCTGGCCAGCCCTTTGGAGCAAATATGCGAGGAAGGGTTTAACCGCTAATGCGGCGGACGCGTTCCGGTGAGCAGTCTGCTGCACCCTTTTTGCACAGAACCATAATGTCTCCCACCTGGAGTTTATAGCTCTGATACCCCCTCGCTTCGACGCGATTTTCAAACCGCTTAATCCAGGCTTGGTCGACAGTGCGGTTGATTGACTTAGCAGCCCACCGCGCCCAGACTTCACCAGTGGTGCACGAAACTCTGGGGGAGGAGGGGCACAAATCTTGCGTCACCTCCACCCCACGAGCCTGTTCAGCCTTTGCCGCTGCCGGCATTATAGCCAGTCCTAGTACGGCTCCCAGTGTAATAAATGTGGTGCGCACAAGTAGTCTCCTTACTATATTGCTTATGTTCGGGTGCTAGCTATTTTTACAATGCCACAATTCTACAATTATTGCAATGTATGGGTCTGGTTGTTTTATTTGGGTAAGGGTTTGTTGCTTGTTTTAAAAAACATCATGGTGTGCAGCGCACAAAAAATTATGCACAAGTTATTCACAGTTGTAGTTTTTGGGTGAGTAGCAGTTTCCATTATTTAAAAATATTTTGCATTTTTATTTACAGTTTTTCTGACACCGGTATAATGCATACTACATTCAGTGAATCTGTATCTCTATCTATGAACACCGTCTCGCATCACTCATCATCAAACCGCATTGTTGAAACCAAACAAATAGACGTCAAGCAATTGTGGGATGATGCGTTGGTAAAAATAGAACTCTCTATCACCGCTGCTAACTTTAAAACTTGGTTTCGAGACACACATATTGTCACTCTCGAAGACGGCACTGCCACAATTGGGGTACCGAGTGTATTTGTACGCGACTGGGTGCAAGACAAATTCAACACAATGATTCTTAAAACTCTACGTGAGCTTTCTCCTCACGTACGTAGCTTGGAATATGTAGTAGTGCAACGCAACGACCGCAAACAAGAGGCGAACAAGAACCAGACTATTAACGCTGCGTTACCTCTCGAAGAGTATTACGTCAACAAAACTGATAATCTTAATCCAAAATACTCTTTTGATACTTTTGTGGTTGGTCCCTACAACGCGCTAGCCCACGCTGCAGCCAAGACAGTTAGTGAAAAGCCTGGTATCGCCTACAATCCACTGTTTATTTATGGAAAAACTGGTCATGGTAAAACTCACCTTATCCAAGCGGTGGGGAATCGGGTAAAAAAGACTGGGAAAAAAGTGTTTTACGTCACCAGTGAACGGTTTGCAGTTGATTACTTCAACTCCCTACAAAATGGCACTGCCAACAACTTTAAAGACAAGTACCGCCAGTACGATGTGCTTATCATGGACGACATTCAGTTTCTAGCTTCGAAAGAAAAAACTCAGGAGGAATTATTCCACTTGTTTAACGCCCTCCATGACAACAACAAACAAATTGTCTTCTCAAGTGATATCCACCCCGCTTTGCTTTCAGGACTAGAAGAACGTCTTCAATCACGTTTCTCTCAAGGAATGATTGTTGACCTACCAGCACCCGATCTTGAGTCTAGAGCCGCTATTTTACGCGCCAAAGCGGCCCAAAACAGTATCGTGCTGTATGACGAAGTGGTTGATTACCTAGCACATAGTATTGAAGGAAATGTTCGCGAGCTTGAAGGAGCACTCAATACAATTATGTGTCAATCTCAACTACACGGACGGGTTCTTTCTGTCGAGGAAGTGAAGATGATTATAAAAAACAGCTCTCGGCCACGAAAAACGTTGGCAATATCGGATGTGGTAGAGAAAGTGTCTCGCTATTATGATATTGATCAGGCTAGTATTTACGAGAAAACTCGTCGTAAAGAGGTGGTGAAACCGCGGCAAATTATTATGTATATTTTGCGGGAAGATTTTCAGATTTCATACCCAGCAATTGGTAAAAAACTTGGTGGTAGAGACCACACCACCGTCATCCACTCGTGTGAAAAAATAAAAACCGAGCTCAAGAAAGGTGGCGAGCTTGAGGAAGAAATATCCCAAGTTCGAATGCTCCTTAAATAAAAACTGTCGCTTAGGGAGCGATAGTTTTTATTTAAGGTGTAGATAAGTTGTGGAGAGGGTTAAAAACAAACTATGATAAGTGGGGGATAGTGTAAAAAATTGAGGGTACAACGCTGGTTTTTTCCACAACAATAACCACCACGATTGTTATCCTCACACCTACCCACACTACTTTGACCACTACTCAACAAGGGTATTAAAAAGGTGGGGAGTATATTGACCTGAAAACACAACACATATTGTAGTTTTGCACACTTCCACAGGACTAATAATAAAGGCTAAAATAGTGTATAAATAAATTATATGGAAGTCACTGTTGGACAAGAACAGCTACAAAAAAGTTTGGAGTTGGTAGGACGGGTTAGTGCTAAAAATCCAACCTTACCGATATTGCAATGTGTTAGATTACGAACCAAGGAAGGGCGGATGGTAATAGAAGCTACCAACCTCGAAATCAACGTTGCAATCGACTTAGAGGTAAAAGTGACAGAAGAGGGAGAGGTGGCAGTTCCAGCGCAAGTTTTTCTACAAAGCATCCAACAAATCGGACAACCCGAAATAGTCTTACGAGTGGAAGAGCAAACCTTGCAAATGGAAACCTCACACTCCACCACTTCAATCAAAGTGTTTGCCACCGATGAGTTCCCAACCATCAATAAATTAGAAAAAAATAAACTAATCACCAACGGGGCAATGTTTGCTCTCGGTATCAAAAGTGTGGCGTTTGCCGCCTCTAACACTTCTATAAAACCAGAACTAGGAAGTGTGTATGTGCAGCAGAAGAAAGAACATTCCCTCACGTTTGTTGCTACAGACTCTTTTCGATTAATGGAGAAAACAGTTCCCCAAAAAGGATTGGTTATCGACAGTTCGTTTATGATTCCAGCAAAAAACGCTCTAGAGCTAGCTCGGGTATGTGATGTGGTAGGAGAAGACCCTGAACTATTACTTGACGAAAATCAGTGTGCACTACAATTTGCGACCGGGGTTTATATTTCTTCGCGGTTGGTAAACGGAAGTTTTCCTGACTACCAACAAATTATCCCAAAAGAGTTTGTTTCCTACGCCACAGTGTTGAAAGATGATTTGCAAAAAACCCTCAAAAAAACCTCTATCTTTTTAAACAAGTTTCGCCAAGTCTCCTTAGCACTCACCACTAAGAATGTAACTATTACTTCGCAAAATAATGATGTCGGTCACATTACCGATACCATCAAGTCAGAGGTGGAAGGGGATGAGTTGATTCTTAGTTTTAACCAGCAATATCTAGTTGAGCCACTCAGTTCTATTCAAGACGACTCATTAAAGTTGAGTTTTGCTGGAATCGGTAGAGCGGTGATTATAGAAGGGGTAACTGATAAGAGTTGTCGCTATTTGGTAATGCCGATGAATAAGTAGCTCTACTTGTGGCAAAGAAACCTCACGAGCATAATAGTGCGCAGTTAGGAAACCTCCTGTCTTTATATAAGAAAAAACTCACCCCACCACAAGCTTCGGTTGAAAAAGAGTTTCGAAAAGTGGTGGCCGAGTTGATAGGATTCGAACTATTAGAAACACAGGTACGATACATTCCATCTTCAAGGATAATCTATCTCACCGCACCAAGTGTCATTAAAAGCGAAATTCGGCAGCGTGAGGCGCTTATTTTGAAAAACCTGAAGGATTCCCTGGGCGATCGCTCACCAACCACTATTCTCTAGTTTTATACTCAGTCCCTGTCCCGATTCCTGTCGTTATCACGGTCTTCGTCATCAGAATCTTCTTCATTCTCTTCTGAATCACTTTCTTCATTTTCTTGGGCTGTACTTATCAAAGCACCAAAGGTAGCGTCTCGCCACCCTGCAACCCCAAATTCCCAGTGGTAGTACTGTGGATCACTAGCTGGGTTGTTTGGGTATGGGCCCTGTGGGTCGTTTTTGTTTACATAATGAAGAATGTTATGGACGCTACCGTAAATAGCACCAAGATCAGCTGGATTATCCTCGTCTTCATTTTGTAAGGATTCTAAAATCGCGGTGGTGTTGATGTATTCACCTCGTAGAACTGGCTTCACTCCATTGGTGTTGATGGATGGTTGGGTAAAAGATTCTTCTGGTAGTTTGGCGAGAGCAACATCCATAAAGTCAGCCCACATCGGACTCACAATTAACCCTGAGAGACCTCTCATTGGAGCATTATCGTTGTTACCGGCCCAGGTACCTACTGCGATATTTGGTGCATACCCCATCAACCACGCGTCGCGGAAATTATTGGTACTACCAGACTTTGCAGCCACGTCTCGGTTAGGGTAATAGATGCGTGAGTTTGCTCCCCATAATGGCGTTCTGGCTACGTTGTCTGACAATATGTCACTAATCATGTTGGTAACATTCTCATCTATCACTCGAGTCTCTTTTACTTCAGTTTCTTCGATAACGTTTCCTTGGGTGTCCTCAATTCGTAAGATGCTTCGCGGCTCAGCCTTAATTCCTTTATTGGCAAATACACCATACGCGTGAGTCATATCGAGTAATCGTACTTCACCGCCCCCTAGTACCATGGTGAGCCCGTATCGGTCGGGATTATTGAGGGTGGTGAGGCCCATATCAGCTGCTAGTTTTAATGTGTCGTTGATACCAGCTAAGTACAGGGTTTTTACAGCCGGAATATTCAGCGAACGAGCCAATGCGTTACGCATACTAATCGGACCAACAAATTCATTGTTGTAGTTGTTTGGTGCATAACATGGAGCACTAGAGCTGAGGTCATATGGTTCACAGGCAGTCGAGAATTGAGTTCTTACATCAAACAAGATAGTTTGCGGTAAATACCCCTTACTAAATGCCATAGCATAGGCAAAGGGTTTTATGGAGGAACCAGGTTGGCGATTTGCCAAGGCTATATTGAAGTTCCCATCAACATCTTCCGCAAAATAATCTTTTGACCCCACCATTACCAACACATCTCCAGTTTTAGGGTCGGTGGCTACCAAACTAGCATTAGAGGCATTAAAGTTTCCTTTATTGGTTGTTGCCCGCTCTAGAACAATTTCTTCAGCGGCTTCTTGTAGTTCCCAGTCAAGGGTTGTAATCACTTTTAGACCTTGTTCTGCTAACGCTTCTTCACCAAACTTCTCTGCTAATTGTTCGCGAATATACATAACAAAGTGTGGAGCACGAATACCACTAACTACTTGTGTTTCAAATTCCACCTCTTCATTACTAGCTTCCTCATACTCAGCTGATGTAATAAATCCGTTTAGTCTCATTCGTTCCAGCACTAATTGTTGTCGCGCATCTAATGCGGCCCGGTTGTTACCGTAGGGTGAGTAGTAAGTTGGCGCTTGGGGGATGGCAGCTAAATATGCTGCTTGAGCGATTGAGAGGTCTCTTGCAGAGGTATTAAAGAAAGCTCTTGAAGCCTCTTCAACACCATAAATGGTTCCTCCGTATGGAGATTCGTTTAGATACACCGCCAAGATTTCATCCTTCGACATCACTCGCTCTAATTTAAGAGCTAGAATCGCTTCCTTTATCTTACGAGTCAAAGTCTTCTCTCGTTCCAGGATAGAGTTTTTAATCACTTGCTGGGTAATAGTTGAACCACCTTGTCCACCAAACAAGTCACCATCTTCCAGGTTTCGAATTGCGGCACGAGCGATTGCCATCACGTCCACTCCAGCGTGTTGGTAAAACTGATCATCTTCAATGGCAATAGTAGCGTCTTTCACATGTTGTGAAATTTCCTCAAATGGGACGATGGTGCGCCGAACATCTTGGTGGAGGTCGTAGAGCATCACTTCACCAGTGCGGTCGTAAATCTTAGTTGATTGTAGAACCTGACGTTCTTCAAATGTAGATAGGTCAGGAATATCGAGGGTGGCCAGCCACACTAAAAAACCTGCTCCGAGCAATAGCCCTCCAGCAAATAAGAAAATGAGTAAGTCCACCACAAACTCTTTGCTGTTTTTGGGGTGCCGTAAATTTTTTATACTTGGAAGCTTCATATATATAGTTATATACCGCAAATAGTAGCATAAATTGTCTAGACAAAAGAGCCAGTATATATGCTAAAGTTATTTAAATATGAGTTTATCTAGTGAATTGGAGGCACGAGGGTTTATCCATCAACATACTGCCGAATCTCTAAGCGATATTTTGGATGGACCACCACGAGTGGTCTATCACGGATTTGACCCATCAGCAGACTCGATTCATGCTGGAAATTTTGTGCAGTGGATACTGCTTCGACACTTGGTCTTGGCTGGACACAAGGTGGTGTTGTTGGTGGGGGGAGGCACAGGAATGATTGGTGACCCCAAGCCGAACGCAGAGCGGGCGCTGGTCTCACAGAAAGAAATCGATAGTCGGGTAAGAAAGATGGAGCAACAAGCCAAACAGTTGTTTGGTGGGGTAAAAATCGACATGGTAAATAATTATCACTGGCTCAAAGATGTTAAGTTGCTAGACTTTTTGCGCGACATTGGAAAACTCTTTACTGTCAATGAATTAATAAAGAAGGACGCTATTGCAACAAGATTGGCTAGTGAGAACGGTTTGTCTTATACCGAGTTCGCGTACCCGTTGTTACAGGGGTACGACTACTTGATGTTGTACCGAAAGAAAAACTGCACCCTCCAAACTGGAGGTTCTGACCAGTGGGGGAATATGGTCGCAGGAGTAGATTTGATTCGTCGTCTTGAGAATGCGGAGGCGCACGTGGTCACCACTCCAATCATTGTTGATAAAACTACCGGTAAAAAATTCGGAAAAAGTGAAGGTAACGCGATTTGGTTGTCGCCTGAAAAAACCAGTCCGTACCATTTCTACCAGTTTTGGTTAAATGTGGCAGATGAGAATGTGGTGGATTATCTCAAATTATTTACATTCCTGTCACTAGAAGAGATAGATAAATTGGAACAAAAGATGCAAACCGATCCCGGAGCTCGTATTACCCAACACACCTTAGCCAATGAAGTGACGACATTGGTGCATGGTGAAAAAGTGACTGCTGCAGTTACAAAAACCACCGAAGTGCTATTTGGAACGACAGTGCTCACTGATTTACCCAAAGAAGACCTAAAAGTACTTGAGCGTCATGCGCCCCTATGTGAGGTTCTAATAAATGACAAGATAATTAATGTATTGGTGAAAAGCGGCTTAGCGTCGAGCAAGAGAGAGGCCCGGACCTTTATTGAAGGGGGTGCCATTACACTAAATAGCGAGAAAATAGTCGCGGTCGAAGATACGATCGGTTCTCATGTGACTTCACCAAACTTGGTGTTGTTGCAGCGGGGCAAAAAACAACGAGCGTTACTACAAGTAAGGAAGTAGTGATACAAAAAGCGGGTGCCAAAGCACCCGCTTTTTGTATCGGAGTAGTGGTTACATTTCATCAACATCATCAAACCGGTCGTAGTCTACGTCTTCTGCGTCGTCCTCTACTTCTGGTTCGTCTTCAGTGTCTTCTTCCTCATCCTCTTCCTCCTCATCATCGTCAGTGTGGCCAAAACCTTCGACATCGTCATCTTCAAGGTCGTCAGAATCGTCACTCACTTCGTCGAGAATATCGTCATCTAATGATGATGAGTCATCATCATCTAATTCTTCTTCCTCAGACATCTCGTCCTCTGGGTTCAAGTGAAAAAAAGTCATAAACAAGTATATGTAAAACAATTAGTGAATAAACTGAAAGAAGTTGATGATCTTTCGTCCAGGATTTTAACTTATCTGTGGCAAGAAGCAAGACAGGTCACAGCTACGGCAATCGCATCGTATTCATCGTCGAGACCGTCGGCTGGAGCATTGACTACCAACCGTCTCACCATGTCGATTACAGCTGATTTATCACTCTTTCCGTACCCAGTCATAGCAGTTTTTATCTGCTGTGGAGAGTACTCATGAATGGTACAGCCAGCCACCTGAGCTACATATAAGACTATGCCGCGTGCGCCTGCGACATTGATGGCTGTCTTCTGGTTGGTGTTAAAAAACAAAGTCTCAATTCCCAACGCATCAGGTTTGTATTCAACTATCACTCCCGCTAATTGCTCTCCCAGAGAGTGTAAACGCACTGGAATGGAGTCATCTCGATTTGTTTCAATACAGGTGGAATAGAGAAGCTTCTCCTTTCCATTCTCACCAGGTTCAATGACAGCCACTCCCAATCTATCGTAGCCAGGATCAATGCCAATCACCCGCATACCCACTATTCATCGCTGTCAGCCGCCGTATACACAGCTGTAACATCGTCTTGTTCTTCTAAGCTTTCGATAAAATTTGCCAATTTTTCACCGGTTTCGTCATCGAGCTCCATTGGGTTAGTGGGTACATACTGCCCGTCAGTCTTAGTGAATGCCCACATAGCAGATCCTGGTGTACCAAGCTCTAGTCCGGCACGAGAAAACGCGTGTCGTATTTCTGGCGCCGTTCGATTGTTGTTGTCAGTCACTGCTACTATAAGCATCGCTACACCACCAGGTCCATATCCTTCAAATATGACTTCCTCAAGCGCCGCTCCACCCACTCCTGCTCCTTTGTCTAGCGCTCGTTGAATGTTGTCTTTTGGCATCGAATCCTTTTTAGCGCGCTCTACCGCTGCTTGCACATTGGCGCTATTGATATCACCGCCGGCGTTTCTTACCTCGAGAGCGATTTGGGCTGAGTGTTTAGAAAAAATCTTACTTTTTTGCGCATCCGTCGCGGCTTTTTTGTGTTTTATTTTGCTCCATTTATTGTGTCCTGACATATTTTTATACTAAATTCCTATATTATTTTGTCTACTATGATGGTATGTGATTATGATTTTTCAACATGAGCGTGTCCCTCAGCTGTAACCACTCGTCCTCGCGGCGTTCGTTCTAGTAAGCCACACTGGATAAGGTACGGTTCTATTACCTCTTCGATGGTTGAAGGTTCTTCACCAGTAGCGGCTGCAATAGTAGTGAGTCCAACTGGACCGCCATTGAATTTATGCACCAATGTATCAAGTACCAGTCGGTCACTTTTTCCTAGCCCCATAGTATCAATATCAAGTAGGTGGAACGTCTTTTCCAGAAGTTCAGGTGTCAGTGAAGTGTTTTCCAGTTGGGCCATATCACGACATCGCTTTAATAAATAGTTAGCGGTACGCGGAGTTGCCCGGCAGCGTCCAGCAATATCAGCAAACAACTGCTCGTCAATCTCAACTTCCAAAAGTCCAGCCGACCGTTTTAATATTTGTTCAATCTCAGATTCTTGATAGAAGTCCAACCTAAAAGTTCCGCCCGAGAATCGTGATCGTAGGGGTGAGGAGAGTAATGACATTCGGGTGGTGGCCGCAACCAAGGTAAACGGTGGAAGCTCTAGTTGTACAGTGCGAGCCGACGGACCTTTGCCGATGATTATATCGAGCACCCCAGACTCCATAGCTGGATACAATACTTCCTCCACACTTTTTGATAGGCGATGAATTTCGTCGATAAACAGCACGTCCCCAGGGGATAGATTGCTGAGAATAGCTGCCAAGTCGCCCACACGTTCGATGGCGGGTCCTGAGGTGATGCGCATATTGGTCCCCATAGTTTTAGCAATCAGGTGGGCCAGAGTAGTTTTCCCTAGCCCAGGAGGACCATATAGCAATATGTGCTCAGCAGCGTGACCACGCTCACGAGCAGCGGTGAGTAGGATACGTAAATTTTCCTTGGTCTTTTTTTGACCGACATACTCATCCCAGCTCTGGGGTCTGAGAGATTTATCCAAACTACTCGCATCATCGCGGGTGAGGGGGGCACGGGCAGACTCTGACATACCAGCAGTATAACAAAATTACCCAGCTTTGCGGAGAAAGGAAAAATTCGCAAAAATAGTTGACAAATTATTTATATATGCTAGTATTTTACTTAAGCAAGCTCTTCCAATAATAAAACGCCCATTCATGAGCGTTTTATTACGTAGTTTCTCTCAGTATATAAAGTTCGAAACGATAACTCTCTAAGCAACTTGGATGCGTTGCGAGGGGTTTTGTGGCGCTCACCCTAGAGTGAGAGTGCTACGCACTGCCTTAGCGCGGCATTCACTTTCAATGCGGAAGCCTTGCTTAGAGAGTTATCATTTTGAAATAACGACGATAGCTTGAACATATCACAAAATTTCTTTTCATTGTCTTGACCGGCTACCATTTGCCTATTTGAATATTTTTTTAATCAGACAATATGAGCTGAGAAATCATCCTCGGCTTTTTTTGTTGGAGATGTGCCAGTTTTTTCTCTTGGAATTTCTATCACCCGTTCGAGTTCAGTGAGCGAGGTAACGCCAGCTACTACTTTTTCCATACCATCTTGCAACATGTTAGGTATTTGCTGATGGGTAGCGGCTTCTATAATCACATGCTCTCTCGGGTCTCGAATCACTGCTTCTTCCACTTTTTCATCCATTATTATCCCCTCAAAAATAGCCACCCTGCCAGCAAACCCGGTGTTGCCACAGGCTGAGCAACCAACTGGTTTATATAAGATTACTTGTTCTGGAAGACTAGGTGCACTCGGGTGAGAGGCAAAGACATTTTGCACTAAGGCAATTTCCGCCGGAGTAGGAGAGTACGCAACCTTGCACTCGGTACAGAGTGCGCGAACCAATCTTTGCCCCATCATGATGTTGAGCGAAGTGCCTAACATGCGCGGGTCGACACCCAAATCTATCAAGCGAGCAAAGCCAGCGGCAGCGTTATTGGTGTGCAGAGTCGTAAAGACCAAGTGACCAGTCTGAGCGGCGTGAATGGCTGTCGTGGCCACCTCACTGTCCCGAATCTCTCCAACCATAATGATGTCAGGGTCTTGTCGTAAAATAGCGCGTAAGCCTTGTTCAAAAGTGTATTCCTCCTCGGTTTGAGTTTGTACAATCCCATCCAATTTATATTCAACTGGGTTTTCAATGGTAATAATTTTTACATCTTTTGAATTTGTCTCTTGTAAAAAAGCGTAGAGAGCGGTGGTTTTACCAGAACCGGTTGGTCCAGTGGTAATAATCATGCCATTCGGCTTTTTTAGTTCATTGGTAATCACCTCTTTAATTCGGGGATTCAAGCCGAGGTTCTCAATCTTAAAACTAGCCATGGTCGGATCAAGGATTCGCATCACGATTGATTCACCAGCTGAGCCAGGAATCACAGAAGAACGAATTTCAATTTCACGTTCTCCGGAACGAAAAGTAAACCGTCCATCTTGTGCTTCGTCAGCAGTATTAAGAATCATTCCTGATAATAATTTTAAGCGAGACATCAGGCGGTTGTAGATATAGCTGTCGAGGCTAGTGATGTCAGTCAATACTCCATCAAATCGATATCGCAGGCGAATACCGGCATCTTCTGGCTCAATATGTATATCAGAAGCTTTGAGGGCTAGGGCACCAGCAAAGATAAGTTCAAGTGTCTCAGAAATCCGGCGGGTGTTATTACGAGTATTAATCTGAGTGAGTGCACTAATAATGCCGCTCACATCTTTTATGGTGGAGGTAAGTTGAGAAATATGCTCGGCATCAATTTCAAACACGCCTTTCTTTTCAGCCTTTGAGCTGACGACATCTTGATACCGTAGCCAGGCGTGTTCAAGGCTTGGTTTTGAACACATATAGATTTCTGGTTCGTATCGTTCTGCTCGGAGACGATCTATGACAGCTTTTACTTCAGTGCGTTCGGGTTCTTTTACCGCCACTAACACTGTACGATGACGCAGTTCAAAACATACCAACTCAGCTTTTCGAGCTTGCTCTTCAGTCACTAGTCCCAATGCCTCCGGGTTGATAGTATAGCCGCGCAAATTGACGTACGGATACCCGCGTTGGGGTGCGATTGATGCTACGAACCGCTCTTCTTCCTGACGGCGCAGGTCGGTGTATTTGAGACTGCCAGGATTATCATTAAATTCAACCATATACAGTAAAATGATAGCACGTCCCACCGATACCACTTTGCAGCCAGCGAGCGGTTTGGTACAGTCTGGCTATGCAAAATGAGACTTTTTCAATTACCACCCACGAAGAACTCGCCGCCCGTGCTGACGAAATTCTTTCTTCACTCCAGTCAAGGCAAGGCGCAAAAGTCTTAGCCCTCTCTGGCGACCTTGGTGCCGGCAAGACCACGTTTGTACAGCAGCTAGGGAGGTTGCTTGGAATTGAGGAGTCAATCACTAGTCCGACATTCGTCATACTGCGACAGTATGACTGCCAGCATCCGACTTGGCACAAACTGTTTCATATGGATGCCTATCGCCTTGAAGCAGAAGAGGAGCTCGGACCATTAGGGTTTTCAGAACTAATCAAAGAGCCAGCTACGTTGTTTTGTATCGAGTGGGCAGAGCAGATTAAAAACGCTTTACCAGCTGATACTTTGTACTTGCACTTTGAATTACACACCGATCAATCAAGAACTATCACTTGTAGTCAAACTCTAATCACATAGCCCTTGTAGCAAAAACCAGTATACTAAGATTATCTATGGCTACTAAAAAGGGAACCGAAGAAACACTGGTTTTGCTTGATGCTCACGCGGTACTACACCGAGCGTATCACGCGCTACCAGATTTTTCTTCACCGACCGGAGAACCGACCGGAGCCCTCTACGGGGTCACGACTATGCTCCTCAAGATAGTGGAGGAATTTAAACCCACCTATATCGCTGCCTGCTACGACTTACCAGAGCCAACCTATCGTCACGATGCCTACGACTCGTACAAGGCTGGGCGGGCTAAAACCGATGAATCGCTCGTGGCTCAAATCAACCGTTCGCGTGACATATTTGCAGCGTTTGGAATACCAATATATGAAAAGCCCGGTTTTGAAGCTGACGATATCTTAGGTACTATTGCCCACCTCACCAAAGACCAAAATAACCTGCGCGTAATTATCGCTTCTGGTGATATGGACACGATGCAGTGTGTCGAGAAAAAACGAGTGCAAGTGTATACCTTAAAAAAGGGTATCAAGGACACTGTTCTCTATGATGAAAAAGCCGTTAAAGAACGGTTCGGATTTGCTCCTACCTTACTGCCAGACTACAAAGGTTTGCGTGGAGATACTTCAGACAATATTCCAGGTATTGTTGGTATCGGTGAAAAAACAGCCACCACTCTCATTACCACCTTCGGTTCGCTTGAGGCTATCTATAAAAAATTGGCGAAGGATGAAACGCCGTTTTCTGAGGCGGGATTAACACCGCGTGTTATCGGACTACTGAAAGACGGCCAAGAGGAGGCCGAGTTCTCCAAAATGCTAGCCACCATTCGTACCGACGCATTAGAAAGCTTTTCGGTTGAAGACACTGCCTGGCAACAGAACGCTAAGCCTGAAGCCATCTTGTCGCTCTTTAGTGATTTAGGATTTAGAGCGGTGACAGAACGCGTGCGGCGCCTATTCGAGATATCACAAACTGACGCTGATTTAGCAGTCACAGACATTACTGCCAGCGAACATAAAGAAGCCGCTATCCTCCTGTGGCTACTTGATAGTGAACGCAACAACGCTTCTATCGAAGATATTATTGAATATGGTAAAGCCTATCTCAAAAAAGAAAGCTGGCCAGATATTAACCAGGAGTTAATTGAACGGGTAAAAAACGAAAACTTGTGGAGTTTATTTACTGATGTAGAGCAACCACTGATTGAGGTTATCGCTGGTATGGAATCCCAAGGTATCACACTTGATGTAGCGTACTTGAATCAGCTTTCAAAGCGTTTGCATACCGAGCTAAGCAAACTTGAAAAAAATATTTATCAGCACGCTGGCAAGGAGTTTAATATCAATTCACCAAAACAACTGGGAGAGGTATTGTTTGATGAACTAGGACTAAAACCCAAGAACGCTAAAAAGACCGCTGGGGGACAACGGTCTACCAAAGAGTCAGAGCTAGAAAAATTACTTAATGACCACGCTATCATCCCAGAGATTTTGCGGTATCGAGAACTCCAAAAACTACTATCAACGTACATCGACACCTTGCCTAAGCTAGTAGCAGACGACGGCAAAATTCACACCACCTTCCTGCAAACTGGCACCACTACTGGTCGAATGGGGAGTAAGGATCCAAATCTCCAAAACATTCCGACCCGTACTGAGGATGGACAAGCCATTCGCCGAGCTTTTGTGGCTAGTCCTGGGTACAAACTTGTCGCTATAGATTATTCGCAAATCGAGTTGCGTATCGCTGCTATCCTCTCTGAGGATCCAGCTCTCCTAGAAATTTTTAAGAATGGGGAAGACGTTCACCAAGGGGTAGCGGCTCGGGTATTTAAGGTTAGTGAAGAAGAGGTCACTACTAACATGCGACGACAAGCCAAGGTGATAAATTTCGGCATCCTCTACGGGATGGGAGTAAATGCATTACGGCAAAACCTGGGAGATGGCACTACTCGGGCAGAAGCACAAGAGTTTTTGAACGCGTACTTCAACACCTTCACTACCCTAGCGGAGTATCTCGAAGAGAGTAAATCAGAAGCACATCAAAAAGGGTACACCGAGACACTCTTCTCCCGTCGCCGGCATTTTCCGGGAATAAACTCCAGCGTACCCTTCATCCGAGCGGCTGCTGAGCGAATGGCTATCAATGCTCCGATTCAAGGTACCCAAGCTGATATCATTCGGATTGCTATGGTACGTATTGCAGGCTATATAGAGGCAAACCAGCTGTCTGATACAGTGCGGATGCTGCTGCAAATTCACGATGAACTCATTTTTGAAATTAAAGAAAAAGAATTGTCTGTCGTGGTGCCAGAACTGCTGACCATCATGACCTCAGTGCTAGACAATAAGAAAACTAAAGGAGTACCAATTATTGCTGAAGTGAAAGTGGGCGATAATTGGGCTGACTTAAAACCATACCAGAGTGAATAATATGTTAGCAGTTTTCTTTGGTACAGATAGAAAAAAATTAGTCGATGCGAGCCATGCCTGGCTCCAAGAACGAGGCGAGGGTACAGTAGTGAACATTGACCCTGTAGAGTATCAATCCGGAGAGCTGGCTGGTGCGGTTGGTAGCGAATCACTTTTTGCAGAACAAATCACTATTACTATCGATTCACCATCTAGTAATGAAGAACTTCAAACCGAACTCGAAGCCATTTTGCCGCAATTGGCTGAATCAACGCACCAGGTAGTGGTCTTGGAAGGAAGCTTGCTAGCAGCGGCCAAAAAGAAGTATCAAAAACACGCTGCAACTTTTGAGGAATTTGCCGCCGAAAAACCCGAGAGTTTTAATATGTTCACTTTGGCTGAAGCGCTGGCTAGGAAAGATAAGAAAAACTTATGGATATTACTCACCACCGCGCAGTCTACCGGCGTCGTTGCTGAAAAGACCATCGGCATACTATGGTGGCAATTAAAAGCGCTCAGACTTGCCACCCTAACCGATAGTGCTGAGGCAGCGGGAATGAAAGAGTACCCATACAAAAAAGCCAAAAATGCCTTGCGCAACTTTAAGTCAGGAGAAGTAGACCAACTTAGCCAATCACTTTTGTCTCTGTACCATGACGCTCATCAAGGAAAAACCGATATCAACCTAGCGTTAGAAGAATGGGTATTAAAGTTATAAGATTGTATCTTCCTAAAGAGTAGCCGAGGATACTACTCACTGTACAACTCAGGTTTGTTGAAGGGAATAAGGGCATACACCAATGCCTCACGATAATAATCTGTTCGAGTAATTACATCATCAGTCAGTAATCCGACGGTGCTGCTTCTGTGTTTTGAATTCACTTCTTTAAATACACTATCGGTAGCGTGACCCAATTCTGTGCCTTGCTCAAGTAGGGTGGTGATTTGGTTTGGTAGCGCAAACGCTCCCGCCTTACCGTACCCAATCTTTGTTGGACTCATAACGCACATCCAAGCGATGACCCAATATTGATTTTCCTCTTTTTCGATTCCACCCTCTAGCCCAACCCAGAAATCAGCTTCTGGACACATAAGTTTGCAGTCTTCCGCTCGATTGTAAGCACCAGCTCGTGTTTCTTTTGACCCGATAGGTTGCTCCGAAACATTCGACGCCGCCGAACAACTCTCGTACGTAAAATCTCGTGTAGGAAATACAGCAGAAAAAGCTTCTCGCACAGCCGCTACCTTCACTGGGTTATTTGAACCTACTACAACTTTCATGACTGTAGTTTAGCAATAAAGCCTTAACCTAAAAAGATAAAAATAAAGAAGCGCTCTACCTTGTGAGCGCTTCAGGTGGGAACTATTTCATAAAAATCATACATCGGCATAAGCAGTATGACGGGTAAAATCATAGCCGCGAAGATTTTCTATACTATCCATATCTACAAGGTCTACACTTGCATCTGATGGCCCGCAGTACTTGCTACCCACATACCAAGTACCTGCATTTCCCAACACTCCCGACGACTGATGTGTTCCAGTTAACAATATGTGTCGTAATCTCATAATAAATCTCCGTTGATCAATGGGTACCAAAGAACAATTAGTTAAACCCACTGTCCGCCCACTAGGACTCGAACCTAGGACCCTCGGCTTAAAAGTCGTTCGACAGTCTCCCAGACTGTCTCACCTCTACCAACTTCGCTATTAACCAAGGTAAGTTTTACTAAAAAGTCCAATGCAGTGTCCGCCCACTAGGACTCGAACCTAGGACCCTCGGCTTAAAAGGCCGCTGCTCTACCAACTGAGCTATGGGCGGACACTGCATTGGACAAGCAGTGCTTTTTTGGTGGCAAAACTATAGCATGATTAAGACTCAAATCAACCTCCTGTCTGGTAGCAGGGAGTCAATTTTGCTACTCTTCATGATAATGAGGTATCTGATACTCGAAAATATTCGTAGTGCCCATAATGTTGGCTCGTTGTTTCGTACTGCCGACGGTGCTGGAGTAAATAAAATATTCTTGGTTGGCTACACGCCAAAACCCGTCGATCGATTTGGTCGTCTGCAATCTGAGATACAAAAGACTTCTCTTGGCGCCACTTCATCAGTTGAATGGGAATCGCGTGATGATATGGCTGAATTGTTGCAAGAACTAAAAAAAGAAAACGTCACCGTAGTGGCCGTAGAGCAAGCCAAAGGCTCAGTCAGTCTGGAGGATTTTACTCCACCAGAACAGGTGGCTTATATTCTCGGTAACGAGATAGACGGAGTTTCAGCAGAAGCTACACATACCGCAGACACCATTCTTGAGCTGCCAATGCGAGGAGAAAAAGAGTCTCTCAATGTGGCCGTCACTGGCGGAATTGTTTTGTATCGCTACCTTTAGTCTAGTTCTGCCAGCAGTTCTTGCACCACTGCCGCATCACTCCAAGGTTCTCTCGTACCTTTCGGTCCCATGATGTATGGATCGGTTCCTTTTCCAGATACCAGCACGCAAGCCCCGGTCGGTGCACTAGCAATCGCAGCTCTGATGGCTTCTCGGCGATCCATAATAATAGACAATTTATCTTTGTTAGTGATACCAGCTTCCATATCAGCTACAATCTGGCGTGGGTTTTCATCATACGGGTCTTCGTTAGTGAGAAATATATGCTCACAGTAGCGCTCTGCGATACTCGCCATCTCCGGTCGTTTCCAAGTGTCACGCCCACCACCAGTGTTTCCCAGCACTGCAATCTTGTGCAGATTTGGAAAGGCCTGATATAGCTTTTCGAGTGAATCCGGTGTATGAGCATAGTCAACTACTACCGTAATTTGCTTCTGCGCATCTTTAGCTGACTTAAATTGCTCTACTCGCCCGGCGATAGGTGGCAGTGACAATAATGCCTTTTCACAGGTTTTTAGTGACACACCGTAATGCGCGACAGTCTTAATGGCAGCTAGTACATTGTAGACATTAAAGAGTCCAGCCAACGGTACCCGGATAGTAGTTCCTTGGTATACCAAGCTGACACTTTCTTTATGTTCACTATGGAGACTGAGGTCGCTCAACGAGTACGTAACTTTTTTCTCCACCTCAAAATTAAGAAAATCATCAGCGTGCTCATCGTCGGCATTTACCACCAGCATCCTTGGTCGTTTGCTAGAATTAGCTACTGCACGGGCTAAAGACAACTTAGCATTTTTATAATTTTGAAATGAGCCATGCGATTCAATATGTTCTGGTGTCAGGTTGGTGAATACCAAACAGTCCATCGATACAAATTTATGACGGAATTGCCGCGCTCCCTCAGAGGTCATTTCCATCACTACGTACTGACAGCCAGTATTAACTGCACGGCGCAAAAATTTATGAACAAAGAATCGTCCCGGTACACTCATCTTGTAAAGATTACGTTCTTTTTTCTCATCAAAGGTGAACTGGATAGTAGATAGTGAGGCGACTTTTTTTCCATCCGCTCGAAGCAGCGCGCCGATGAGTTCGGTAACGGTAGATTTACCCTTGGTGCCAGTAACGGCAATCACCGTTAATTCACGTGAAGGGAAACGATAGATAACTGCACCAACAAAAGCTAGTAAATAGTGATACACAGGCTGCAAGGCTCTAAATAGTGGCTTAGGAATTAGTCGTTTTATAAAGTAGAGAATCCGTTCCATACGATAAGTTTAGATGTTTTTCAAAGCTTTTGCTACCAGACCGTTAGCGGTAGCCCCATCTTCTTTCAGCGCCATGATGGTGTCACGCGCCGTAGAGAGGTCGTATCCTAGTGCGACCAAAGCATCAATAGCGTCAGTTTGCGCGTTGCTTAGTGAACTATGTTCAGAATCAACTCGACCAGCAAGGGCGATGTTTTCCGCTTTTCCTTCCAAGGCGCGGACCACGTTTTCGCAGGTTTTTTTTCCGATACCCGAAAGCTTATGCAAGTGAGCGGGGTCATTTTTATGAATGGCGGTGAGTAGCAGGGAGGGGGTGGCTTGGGTCAGGATTTGCAATCCTGACTTCGGCCCGATTTTAGGCACACTTAGCAAGAGTTCAAATATATCAAGCTCAGCTTCGCTAGCAAAACCATATAAATCTAGGGCGTTTTCCCGCACTGCCAGATGAGTGTGAAAAGTGACAATGTCGCCAATGGCAAAATCAGTAGTGTGTGGAGTGGCAACCAGATAACCAATACCCTGAATTACCACCGTAACTGACTGTTCTGTAATGTTGGCAATTTCTCCAGTAAGTGACCGTATCATGTCTCTATTGTACCGTATTCATAATAGTCCGTTGACCCTTGCCTTTTTTAGGGGAGTGAGGTAGAGTATCCCCACTTAAATTTATTGTATATGCCAATTACTAAAGGAGCAGAAAAAGCCCATCGGCAATCAGAGCGCAAGCGTATTTTCAACCTGCGTCGCAAGAGTGCTATGAAAGAGGTGACCAAAAAAATCACCAAAGCCGCTGCCGCTGGTGATGTTGCAAAAGCCAAAGAACTTTTGCCGACTGCCTACAAAGCTATCGACAAGGCAGCCAAGCGAGGAGTTATCAAAGAAAACACCGCCGCCCGCAAGAAATCACGCCTCAGCGCCCGCATCAAGAAAGCTGACACTAAGTAAATAATGGGAAAAAACGCCGCGAGAGAACTCGCGACGTTTTTTATATGCAAGAATTATATAATTAAATATATAATTCCGGACAAAGAAAAAGGGCTCCACCCGACACAAGGTCGAGGTGAAGCCCGTATAGTCTTACCATTGCTGGCAATTGAAATTACACAGCTTAGCCACGACGTTTCTTCTTGGGAACCCAAGTACAAGCGTCGTCGCCACGATGTCGCGAACAGGCAAACCAATGGCTGCCAATCTTTCGCTTCGGACCGCGCATATCAGAGGCGGCCCAGTACGGCGTTTTGCCTGTGTAATACAGGACAGCACCGCGCGTGGGATCCGCTTCCGAGGCGATGAAACGTTTCGCCAGTCTGACGACCTTCTTCCAACGCTTTTCGCACTTCTCGAGCATATGGGCAGATGGTTGCTGTGTTCCGGTCCGGCAAAGCTCCTCTCGGCGCTCAACCTTTCCATCACACATGAAGGAGAATTGACACGAGCCCGTATAGCGACCCGCTGCTCCTTCAGCCACCACCTCGACAATCGTGTTGGGATATTCACTCGAACGCACGCGGTTTTTAATGACCGCAGCAATCGCTTGATATCCTTTATACGACTCATCGAACGCTCCTTCGAAAAAGAGCGCCATAGCCAGAAACTCGATTTCAGAATCGATATCGGTCGACTGCTGGTCGAGCCACGCTTGATACTCCTTCGGCACCACCACCACGTGAAAGTGGCGAGGGTGATCCTCTAGAGTGACGTCCAAGCGGCGGTCGCCTTCGATGGCAAGCAGGGTATCCTCGAGCCATTGGTGGCAAAACACTTCCTCATTATTATTTTCTTGAGGAGTGTTCCGTCGCAAGTCGAGCGCCATACCGGTCGGATGAACCGAGTCTCCGCTTCCGTTTTCCAACGTTTGCTGATACTCGATAGTCCGAACGGCACTGGTGACGACCAACTTCCCGCAGCCCTTACTGGCGTATTGGAACGCCAGCCGATTAGCGAATTGCTTCACTACCGGCAGGACATACGGAGTCGACACGTCGACTAGCTCAAGGTATGGACCCTCGAGCTCTACCAACGTGCCGTTACCGACCAATTGATCGAGCTCAGCATCATTGGTTGCGAAAACGTATCCACTACGTGTGGCGTATTCGTAAGCACCAGCTACAGCTTTCGGACTACCCTTACGGGTAACTTGTCCGTCGAGCCAGTTGAGCGGATCGACTTTGACCGGAGGAGTGTCGTACTCCGTCACCGGCCGAGCGATATAGCCACTTGCTATAGGCGGGCTGGCCATACCCTCCGCCCTACTGGACAGAGAGGACAAGACTAACGCACCCAAGACAGTCAGCATAACGAAAGTGAGAAAACTCAACTCTCGCAAGGTGCCAAAATATTCCGCCCACTCCTGCTTTGTAGGGAGCTGAAAATATGACCATTGCCGACTACCCGGCAACGGACCGGCTAGGTTTATGGTAGACATTTCAAAGATCCTTTAAAAACGTGAACCTGACGAGGAATCTCGTCAGGCGGGGACTATCTATATAATAGCATATATTTGACATAAAGTCAATAATGTAGAATTGTTATGTATACTAAAAAAAAGATTAGTTTGCCTCGTTTAACTTTACTTTTTTAATAAATCTTCCCGCACGCCTATTGATAATTGACGTGCGGGAAGCACTCAGTACCAAATCTGAAATCCAGCCACCTTAAGCTTGTACCACGGCGTCTCGTGGTGTGCTACGAGATAATCTATGAAATGAGGCTTTCCTACCGATTTGGCGGTGTAACCACAGTCGCGCCAAAGTACGGTGAGAAGTCGTAGCTGCTTATTGTGAATTAATCTCGGCAAGAATGGAAACCAGCGATAATACCACTTTGGTTGCCATCCATCCAAAATTTGGTCAAAGCTTTCAGGTACGTTGCTCATGAATGTTCTCCTTGCCAGTATGAGCGTATTCTAGAGTCTGATTATAGCACGGTTGTTATTCTGAAAATCTTTCAATTCCATGACTTTATGTGTTGGAGTGGGAATTTCTCTCCTTACAGGAGCAGTACAGGTTGTCGATATTTTTATTCGCTCTGCTCACAAAATATCTGACTAACCTCTTCGAATCCCAACAGAAAGCGTCCCACGCTTTCTTCTCCCTCCACTTAAGAAAATAACTACCTTTCGGTAGTATTTTCAACAAGCGGAGGGAGTGGGATTCGAACCCACGGACCCCGTAAAGAGTCTCTTGTTTTCAAGACAAGCGCCTTCGACCACTCAGCCATCCCTCCGTGTATTCTATTGTGGTTTGCAGGTGGTCGAAGATTTCGTCCACCTCACGCTGGTTCGCTATCGCTCACATCGCGTGTCCGCTGATCGCGGAACGGAAGAAACATGAAGCAGTTCATATTTCTTCCACTCAGCCATCCCTCCTGTATTTGTCTCTCGTTCTAAGAGCCAAAGCCAACCTCGCTATAAGGTGCGAAAGATAGTAACAAAACTTTAGTGACTTGTCACTGGCGCCATATATGTCGTGCTACAATTTCAAAAATGGAAGGTTCACCACGCTCAATTACTTGGGAGGCGCCACAACACCATCATGTCGAAAAGGGCAATGATTGGTTTTTTGCGTTAGCTATTATTGCCACCGCCTTAGTAATTGCGGCCATACTGTTTAACAATGTAATGTTTGCTTTATTGATAGGTGTAGCAGCGGGGGTAATCGCCATCTCTGCCGCCAAGCGACCGGACATTGTTCCCTATGGAATTTCGGTTAGGGGGGTAAAAGTAGAAGGTGTGCTATATCCGTATACTAGCCTCACCGCGTACCATATAGACGAAGAAGACCCACGCGGGCCTCAGCTCTTGTTGCAGACAAACCGCCGCATTGCTCAATTATTAGTGATGCCAATTCCACCAGAACACGTTGATGACATTGAAGATTTTTTGAAAGAGCGCGTAGATGAAGAAGAATTACGTGAGCCGCTCTTGTTAAAAATACTGGAAATATTTGGCTTTTAGGGTAAGATGTGGCGCACGAATGGTTACACCCTTCGCTTGCTCTTGTAAGAAACTTTTGCTTCACTTCGTTTCGCAAAATTTCTTGCCCGAGCTTCATTCGGAGAGAGAATCTGAGCTTGCTCAGATTCTCCTCCTCACTCGCTCTCGTAGTTTAATGGATAAAATGCTGGTTTGCGGTACCAGCGCTCCAGGTTCGATTCCTGGCGAGAGCACAAAGACGAACAACCAAAAACCCTAGTCTCTAGAGACTAGGGTTTTTGGTTGGAGCAAGCAAACTGCTTTGCTTGCGCACGGCTTTGTGAAGCGGAGCCATAATTTTCTCGCAAATCCTAGCGAGAAAATAGGCGAGCTGGGGCAGCAGGTACTTAGTGCTCGCAACGACGTGTCGTGAGAACACTTAGTAACCTGCGCCTAACGGATGGGATGTTAGTAACCATAGGTGACCGATTCCTGGCAAGATCACATGATGATGCACCACCACCAGATATATCTACAAAATAATTATCTTGGTTAATAACTTGCACCTATTGAACGGAGGGTAACAACTATTCCTGATTCAATCTACACGGATCATATTTGCTACTATATCTAAGTGCAGCTAAAAGGAATTAACTTCAATAAGGTTTGGTGCGGAGCAGGAGCTTTAGGATTTACTGGTGAGGGTTATTGGTGGACTGCTTTTAGCAGAATACACGCAGATGACCCAAAGCTTACTTTTGTGACAAAAACGATAACTTTAAAGGCAAATTCCGGAAACGTTCTTTTAAGGTCAGATTTTCAACCGGCTCGGGTGATTCCAGAGACTTTAAATGTCAACCCACTCAAGAGGTCTGTTACTAACAAGTTTGCTCTCTCTAATCCTGGCTTATCAGCAGTACTTAGAAGTAATAGATTGCAAAACTTACGAAATCCGTTCTTTATATCCGTTGGGAGTGTGTCAGAGTCTGCCAAAAAGAGACTGGCTGATCTTTCAGAAATCAGGTACATCTTGGATAATGAAAGCTTCTCAGCTCCTTATGGAATTCAGATAAACTATTCTTGTCCTAATCTAGACAAGGCAGACCGTGTAAGTACAGAAGAAATCATTCAAGCGCTAGAAATATTTAAGAACTGGGATAAGCCGGTCATGCTTAAGCTGTCTCCTGAAACACCCTTAAATGACTTCATTGTCTATGAAAAATCCTCTTCCTTAGACGCTTTTTGTTTTAGTAATACCAGACAGACACTTAAAGGAGGTCTATCCGGCAGACCTTTGTTAGAACATAATCTCTATTTCATACGCCAGCTACGCGCTGCAGGTATTAGAAAACCGATAAATGGCGGCGGCGGAATTCTGTCTAATAAGGACGCAGAAAAATATCTCGAAGCCGGCGCTGATTCGTGTTTTATATGGTCGGCTTTTTTGTTGAGACCTTGGCAGATCAAAAGCATAGTAAATCATCAGTATTAGTAAAAATGCATTTACTTCATACCATACTCTCTCTAATTAGTTTCTTATTATATGGTAGTATCTGAGTAATGGAAATATCGATACTCTGGATGCTAATCGGTTTCCTCTTGGCCGCCTATGCGGTGATTGGGAATGACAGTATCCAAACTCTCGGTACGTACATCGCCTCTAATCAAAAAATAAAATGGTACTACTTGTGGCTTTATACAGCCACAATTTTAGTAATAACTTTATCTATAAGTTATTTCACAGGTGATATTGGAGATATTGCTTCTGGTAGGTTAGAAAAAATACCATATGTAGAAATACAGTGGTATCACGTTTTAGCCCCGCTAGTGTTGGTGGCCTTGACTCGTTTTGGTATACCCGCCTCCACCTCGCTTCTTGTACTAAGCGCGTTTGCTTCCTCGCTAGTATTTGAAAGTATTTTATTAAAATCAGCATTAGGGTATCTGATAGCTGGAGTTGTAGCCTATGTGCTTTGGATTGTTATTTTTGATTGGGATAATAAAAGAAATCCTGTAGCAGTAGACAAAGAGAAAATCTGGCGAGTGTGTCAGTGGGGAGCAACTGGTTTTTTGTGGTATACCTGGTTGTCACATGACATAGCTAATATCGCTGTCTTCTTACCTCGAGAACTTACCCTTTATCAATTTTTTGCTGTCCTGACAGTGTTTGTGGTTGGGCTCGGCTATATCCTGTCGCAGCGTGGTGGCAGGATTCAGAAGGTGGTACTTGAGAAAACTAGCACTAACTATTTACGTAGCGCCACTATTATTGATTTTACCTACGCCATCATTCTTTTAATATTTAAAGAGATGAACAGCATTCCGATGTCTACCACGTGGGTTTTTATCGGTCTCTTGAGTGGGCGAGAGTTAGCGATGTCGACCAGAGCCAAAGACTACAAGTTCAAACACGTATTTCCCATTGTTGGGAAAGACTTACTCAAACTACTGCTAGGTCTTATAGTTTCAATCGCTATTGCACTCATAATCCAAAACCCTGAAGTACTTGGTTGGTGACAATACAGTGACTCACTTTGCTGGTAACGCTACAATTTGTCGTCGTGCGTGCTACACTCTCTGCATGCGTTTCTTAGGAATAGATTATGGTCATAAAAAAGTCGGATTCGCCTTATCAGATGAGTCGGGCGTAATGGCTTTTCCCTATGGTGTGGTGGAGAACGATAAGCATTTGCTGACCACTATCGTCAAACTGATTGAAAAAGAAAACATCAAAGAAATTGTCATTGGACACTCTATAAATAAAGATGGAACCGACAATAAGATTCACGAGGCGGTGACAGAATTCATCACGACGTTGACTCTCGAAACCGGCCTACCAATTCACTTAGAGCCAGAGCAATACACCACCCAAGAAGCCTTACGCATTCAAGGCCGCAATGAGCAGACTGACGCCGCAGCGGCGACTATTATTCTTAACAGTTTCTTACAAAAGCAATCATGAACATACCTTTCGACACATTTGCCCAAATAGAAATGAAAATCGGCACCATCATCTCGGCTGAGGTTGTTCCAGAAGCTGATCGCTTACTAAAATTAAGTGTGGACGTAGGGGAAGAGAGTCCACGTCAGATAGTTTCTGGTATTAGAGAGTTTGTGACAGATCCGACAGACTTAGTTGGACAACAGTTCCCATTTGTACTGAATATTGAGCCGCGAAAAATTCGCGGACTAGAAAGTCAGGGAATGATTTTAGCTGGAGGAGAGGGCGACACATTTACCTTTCTCGCACCTACTAACGCTGTTCCGGCAGGAACTCCACTTTGCTAATATATGGATACACGAGATCTAGACGTGCACGTCGAGAAAGTGCTTAATACGCAATCAGTCAGTCGAGCGCAAGAAATAATGCAATCAAGATCCGGTATTTGGATAGTAGCCGCCATTTCTTTTGTTGAGTCAGCGCTACCGATACCAATTTTGACTGACCCGTTTCTGATGGCAGCGATATTACTCAATCGTACCAAGACAAAAACTATAATTTTTGTAACCACCACCGCTTCAGTGTTGGGAGGTATGGTGGCGTATTTAAGCGCAGCTCTTTTTCTCGAGGCGATACTAAATATGCTCACAAGTGAATCGGTGGCCTCTTTTGAGGCAGTTACACAAAACTACCAAGACAGCTCATTCCTACTCGCTATATTAGGAGCCATCACCCCGCTACCGTACACAACTGCAGCTTGGGGTGTGGCGGTGCTTGGCGGTGGTTTACTTAGTTTTACAATTGCTTCAATTATCGGCCGCGGTTTTCGCTATATAGTAGTCGGATATGCGGTTTATTGGTTTGGACCTACAGTTGTTCGATACGCCAAGCGCTCTATGTTCATCACCAGTGTCATACTGGTTGTTGCCGTCGCCGCGTATATTTTCTACAAAATGTGAGTTGCGTAGCCAGTTGAATGGGGGCAGAGGCTGTATACTACATATATTATGAACGTCCTTTCACGTTTTTTGTTACCACCGACCTATCTCACCATGCCGGCACTGGGGGTAGATATTTCTGACAGCTCAATGAAATACGTGATGTTTAAACCATCACTGATTCCTGGGGTAGGGCGCGAGCTTCATGAGTGGGGGAAGATTGATATTCCAGCTGACACTATCTCTCGAGGGGCCGTTACCAATCAAGAGAACTTGGTAGCAGCTCTAAAAGAGTTGAAAGCCACCACCAACTGTGAGCATGTGCGAGTTGCACTAGCCGAAGAGAGAGCGTATCTATTTGAAACCCAGGTGAAGCGGACGATGCCAAACGATGAGATACGCGGTTTCTTAGAATTCAAGCTGGAAGAAAATGTACCAATACCCTCAAAAGACGTGTACTTTGATTACGATATCTTACCAACCAAAGACCACAACAAACCAGTAACCGTGGCCGTCACCGCCTACGCAAGAGAAACTATCGAAGCCTATTACGAGGCCTGCCGGGCAGCTGAGCTAATCCCAGTTTCGTTTGAGCTCGAAGCTCAGTCAGTTGTCCGATCGATTGTTCCAAAGAACGCAGAAGAAGCTATCATGATTGTTGATTTTGGGCAGACTCGTACCGGCATTGGTATTGTCTATCAAGGTACGTTGATGTATACCTCCACGGTTGATATAGGGGGAAACCACCTGTCTGCAATGTTACGTAAGGCAGTCGGAGAAAAGTCAGAAGATGAAATCACAAAAATAAAAAACACCATCGGTCTCACAGCAGAAAAAAAATCTACCACTGTTCGTGATGCGTTAGTCTCTACAATCTCTGTACTGAAGGATGAGTTGGCAACTCGAATGGGGTATTGGCACGTGCGCAGCGGAGGAGAGAAAGATCGCCGCATCGAAAAAATCTTACTCTGTGGTGGTAGTGCTAACCTCAAGGGACTATCTGAGTATTTTTCTGAGACATTGTCGGTTCCAGTAGAGCGAGCCAATGTGTGGCATAACGCCTTTTCACTAGAGGCTCACACACCACCAATTGATCAAGCTCATTCGTATACCTACGCCACCGCCATCGGACTAGCTCTAAAGAACCCTAAATAGTATGAGTAACCTGCTGCCACCAATTGCCAAGAAAAAAGTACGCCAAGAATATTGGTTGCGCGTGGCGAGTGTCTGGTTCTTTTTGTGGGGAGGAGCACTGATTGTGATTGCGTTGTTACTTATTCCTACCTATACCCTAATTCAGGCACAAGTAGCTGTATACGAAACAGCGGCTCAGACTGCCACTGAAAATAATGCCAACTACGAAGACACAGTAGCGCAGTTGACTAAGGCCAATGAACAAGCAGTGTTGCTAGTTAAAGAAGCACGAGTCACACCTTTGAGTGACTATATCGATTTATTTGATGAGCTAGCCGGGGCACAAATCGATGTCACTGAAATCATTGTCAGTAGAAGCGAGTCTGGCGTCAGTCCAGTGGTGATAGTCGGCGAGGCGCGTAACCGACAAGCTCTGGCTGATTTTCGTGACACGCTACTTGCTAACCCAGCCATCGAGTCAGTTGCGCTTCCTCTTTCTAACTTAGCCAAAGATCAAGACATACCCTTCACGCTTGACGTTACTATGGATAACAGTGTTTCACTATGAGTCGAACTTCAATACAAGGTTTCATACTCTCACTCACTATCCTTCTTTTCGGTGTAGGACTGGTGGGTTACTTGACCTATGCTGTGTTAGAGCAAGGTGACTTATTGCTCGCGCAAGTAGCTGCAGTTGAAACAGAGCAACAAGAAAAGGTTTCATACTTAGCTATTTCACGCACAGCAGAGCAGTCTGAGAGCAATCGGCAGACACTCAATTCATATTTCCTGACCCGAGAAAGTGATAGCATCACCCTTCTGACAGAGGTAGAAAACATTGCGCCACAGTTTGGTATCGACTTAGAAACTACTGAGTTAGAAGAATTTGGCGGAGATGAGACCGAGGGAATAAATATTAGTTTTCGTTTTGAAGGTAGCGAAGCGGCAGTCAAAGAATTTCTCCTACTCCTAGAAAATCTTCCGTACGCCTCCCAGGTAAGCGAAGTAAAATTAAGCGAACGAGCAGCTGGAGTGTGGCAGGCAGAAACCATCATGAAAGTAAAAGTGTATGAATCAAATCAATAAAAAAAGTCTCAATAAATTGGTGCGACGAATCACCAAGAGAACGCAAATCATTCGTGCACCCCAACTCATCCATCCGACTCGAGAGTGGATGATTGGTCTAATGTCAGCACTATGTGTAATCATAGCCGGGAGTATTTGGAGCACCTCATTATATCTAGAGAGTAGAAATCAGGTTACCACCGAATCAATTGCTACTGACGAGGCAAACGAAGCAGTCACTTATCGAGCTACAGTGGTTGAGGAAGCGCTTACTAGCTACCAAGCACGTGCGCAAGTATTTCAAAACCTAGTAAACGCTAATCCGACTACCAATCAATCGAACGAGAATGAGAGTACCAGTGCTGGCGATACCGCCACATCAACAACAGAAAATAATACAGAGGAGGAAATATCTGATGCCCCAATACTGATGTCCAATTAAAGGTAGTGCTACGATACTACTATCGTAGGTCCGGTATAAAAGATGGTTTTGTTATACTGCAGATATGAAACCAATAATATTTATTTTGCTAGTGGTCGTGCTTCTGGGAGGTGTTGGGTGGTGGTATTATCAAACCTCTCAAAATCCTTCCAATCCAGTTACTTTTTTGGACACGACAGACTCAACCGCAGTAAGTGATGCTCCTCGTACAGAAGTCATTGCTGAAAATCTAACTGTACCGTGGGAAATATTGTTTTTGCCCGATGGTGAGTTGTTAGTCACCGAACGACCTGGCAACTTGCTACTTTTGAGGGAAGGCACCACTATTGAAATAGAAGGGGTAGAACAAGTGGGGGAAGGAGGTTTGCTAGGAGCCGCCTTACATCCAGATTTTGAAAACAACAATTACATTTACCTGTATCAAACTACTGAGACAGCTAGCGGTTTGCGCAATCGTATCACTCGCTACGTGTTAGAAGACAATCAACTCACCATTGATAGAGTTATCGTGGACGACCTTCCAGGAGCGCAATACCATGATGGCGGGCGCATCACTTTTGGTCCCGACGGATTACTCTATGTTGCTCTCGGCGACGCTACCAATGAGCCAGCCGCACAGGACACTACTAACCTAGCGGGAAGTATTCTTCGCTACACCGACGAAGGTGAGATTCCGGCTGATAATCCATTTTCTAATGCCGTGTATTCTTATGGTCATCGTAATCCTCAGGGCTTATCTTGGGACCAGATGGGTAACTTGTGGAGTACTGAACACGGTCGCTCAGGCTTGCGTTCTGGTTTTGATGAACTAAACCTCATCACTATGGGTGGTAATTACGGTTGGCCTGAAGTTGAGGGTGATGAAACTGCTACTGGATTCGTCGCTCCGGTGCGCCACTCTGGAGCAAGTACTACTTGGGCACCGGCGGGGTTAGCGTATCTCGACGGTAGTTTGTATATACCCGGTTTGCGTGGTGAGACTTTATACGAAGCCAAGTTGGATGGTACGAATGTCACTGAATGGAAAGAACATTTCGTAGGCGAGTATGGTCGATTGCGTACTGTGCAAGTCGGTCCAGACGGACTCCTCTACCTCACGACCAGTAATCGAGATGGCCGTGGCGTGCCAGCCAGTAACGACGATAGGATTATTCGCATCAATCCGACTCTTCTAGAATAGCTATGTCTAAAGCAACATTGCACCTCGACCTCCACCCGATTGCCAAGCGAGGTGACGCTATCAATCAGGCACTAGAGAATCTGTTTTATGAAGCTGAAGCCAAGCGGGTGAAGTGTGCTGAAATTATTCCGGGCAAGGGAAGCGGTCAGTTGATGAAGCGGGTAAAAAAGTTTCTTGATCAAAAAGCAGTCAAAGCGCGCTACAAACGTATTGAAGTCGATACAAATAACCATGGCCGGTTGTTTGTGTATTTTCGGTAGGGGAGAGCACCAAGAATCAGTGAGCTTCGGTGATCACGAGTTACTAACCAGAATTTTTACTTTATCAAAATTCTGCTAAGTACTCTCGACCCCGCCTCGGCTTTTCTCGCGCTAGGGTTGCGCTCGAAATATGCCTGCGGCCGGCACGCGAGCACGAGACTGAAGTAGTTCAGTCTCTAAAACAAACCCACCAACACTAGTTGGTGGGTTTGTTTTACTCGCGTGCCCCCAGCAGGAATCGAACCCACATCAAAAGGATAGAAGCCTCTCGTTTTATCCATTAAACTATAGGGGCCTGGATACCATACCAGAAAAAAGGCGCAGAGAAAATGCTATTCTATTAATAGTAGTAATAAGTAAATTATCTATGATGCAACAACACTCAGTGGCCGGTCGGGTAGTGACTACCAAATTGATCGGATTTATTGTCGGGGGGATTGCTTTCTTTGGATTGCCAGCTCTCGGTGCAGAACTTAGCCTCACATTCTTACTAGGACTGTGGGCTTTTTATATGTTGATGTCAGTCAATATAGGCTTGATGGGAATTTTTACCAAACATCCAATTCTTGGATTCAGAATGTATTATTGGTTGCGCGGACCGTTGCTTGGAACTGCGTACCATCTAATGCTGGTGCTACTCGCGTATAACGAAATCGCTTCTATTATGACCTTGCCAGCGTTTGCTTGGTTTGGACTCTCATCACCATTTTGGATTTTGATTGATGGAGCTATTCTCGGATTAATCATCGCTTGGGTAGCTACTAAGTTTGTCGGGGAAGGCAACTTACCAATCTCATAGAAATATTCTTGTTCAAAAAACCGGTCGTTTGCGACCGGTTTTTTGAAAGTTTAGTGAGAATGATTGTGGTGTATGCCAACAGCAATTGCTATCAGTGGACCTGCCAACAGTAGGCCCATCAATCCAAACACTGCTCCCAGTACAATTTGCGCCGATAGCAGTACTGCCGGATGGATGAGAACCGCCTTCTTTTGCACTACTGGCGTGATGAAATAACTTTCTAAAAATTGCACCAATGCGTACAAACCAATTATCCAACCCACCATCACAAGGCCTTGTGGCAGAGTAATTAAGATAGCTGGAATAGCCGCCAATATTGGTCCGAGGTTTGGAATAAACGATAGTAATCCAGCAGCGATGGCTAGCACTAACGCTGCCTCGACTCCTAATAGTAGTAACCCGATATAGGTCAGAATCCCGACTACTATCATTGAAATTAAGCGACTGAACATCCAGCGATTTAGGATACGTGGAATCTTTACCAACCACTGTTCAATCTTTTGTTTCGAGTTGCTCGGTGCGATAGATAGCAGACCACTTGAGTAGGCTCTTGGGTTAAAGGTCAGGTATGCCACCAAGACGATTAAGATTAATAGTCCGGTAATTCCACCAAAGATAGAGGAGGCGGTGTTACTCAATGAGTTAGAGGCAAATTGATTTTGTACTGCCGAAATTATGTTTATGTTTTTCAATTCGGTTACCACTCCTTCTGGTACCCAGTTAGGTAAACTGTCTTGACCATCGGAAAAGGTGACAGACAATTCATTATACGTACTAAGTTCATTGGCAATGCTGTTAGCACCAAAGTAGACACCCAAAGCACTAATCAAAGCAACAAATACCCAAAACACTACGTACATCAGGGTTCGATGCCAGTGCAATTTTCTAGCTAAGAATCCAATCGCCGAGCTAATAGGTACTGACAAAATTACGGCAAATAAGATAATCAATAACTGATTAACTGCCAAATAAGTAATTGTTGCGAGCGCTGTTGCTGCGAGCAGGACAAGTGCAAGCACTAGAACTTTGTGTAGAAAAGATTCCTTTACGTGTAATACATTCATTACGTTCAGTAAAACATGTTTTTACGTATCAGCAAATTAAGATCCAGCCCACGGTGTCTCAAAAATACCAACTCCCAGCTCAATCCAAATCAGTAACAAACAAACTAAAATCACGAATATAATTATTTTTGTCTTCATATTTTTAAACTTACCACACGGAATTATATATTTAATTATATAATTCCTAAAAAAGCTTGATTTGCGATTGCAAATCTTTAAATACTGCCGATGGTTTCATGTAGCTCTTATCTCCGGTCGGCGGTATGACGTTGTCATCAAAATCAAAACTATGCGTCGCATCAGTTTGTGGATCTGGAGCATCAGGACCACACTCACCTCGTACTTGCACAGTGGCAGGCGTATATTCAATATTGTTTTTGTACAAGACTTGAATGCGGTGGTTGCCTGCTTCAAGTCGATACTTTTTATTCTTAATGCCTACCCTAATCAATACCGGATCGTACAAACCTTCTTCTTGCAGGTTCTTCCACAACTCATCAAGCCCCACCAGGGTACCATCTTTAAGGTCGGCGACTGGAGTTACATCGGTGCCATATATTTTGTATAACCATTCGGTCGGTACCAGCTCCACCACACCCTGTTTAGTCAGTTCGTGTTCTTTCCAAAGCGGTTTTATTTCCATGTGTAATTGATTGTAGCAGAGAAATCGGTGTGGAATAGATGTAAGCCGTTAGGTGTATCAGGTCGCGATAGGTATTATGAGAAATATGACTACAAAAATCTTACTGATTTTATCAGTACTAATATTAATCATACTTATCTTAGTTTGGTTATTCCCAGGACTACGCACCTTCTTTCTGATAGCTAGAGTTTCGCCGTACGAGCAAACTCTTAGTGGTGCTCCGACCATCTTAATACTCGGCGATAGTACTGGGTATGGTACTGGCGCTACTACCAAGAAAGAATCAATCGCCGGACTCATTGGCGCTGATTTCCCACACTACAACGTCGTCAACAACAGTGTGAATGGCCGAACCATTGGTGATCTGCAGGTAGTGGTGAAAAATCTTAATGGAGAGTATGCGTTGATTCTCCTACAAATTGGAGGTAATGATATTTTGCAAAAGAGGGACAAAGACCAAGTGGAGCAAGAACTACGAGAAATTATCTCCAAGCTACAAAAACATACTGAACACATAGTGATGATATCTTCTGGCAATGTAGGTGCGGCAACAAGGTTTTCTAACGAACAACGAAAAGAATACGAAGCAGTCACCAGAGAATTTAGAAACATGTTTATAGCTGTGGCAGAAGAAACGCCGATAACTTATGTCGATTTGTTTGTGGAGCCTGAGAAAGATAAATTCATTCAGAAACCAGATGTGTATTTATCTTCTGATGGATTACATCCAAGTAGCGCGGGCTATGCGTTGTGGTATGAGTCGTTGCGACCAGTGCTGGAGAGCCGCCTGGAGAAAAAATAATAAGTGCACCATGTGGTACGACGTTAGAACTTTTTATCTAAAATAGATACAGCCCCGACCTCCCAGAAATAGGGAAGCGGGGCTGTGCCGACGTTGCCGTCAGGCGACTGCGAGCTTGCGCGTCTTGATTCGCTCCAGAATCGGGCCGACGATGAGAACCGCCGGAATCCAGGCGTTGAGGCCGATCGCATAACTGATCCCGTTTCCGCCGACGGTGTTGTCGATGATTGCGGCCAATGCCATGATGGCGATCAGCGAATAGATGGTGACTCGCGAAACGAACGTCGAGAATTGTCCATCGGTCATATTTGAAATCCTCCTTTAGACTGTACTAATGATAGCACAAATTACTTAAATAGTCAAGTATTGGTGCGCGAGACTTGGCGCCAGTTCTAAATAAAATCAGTCGCTTTGCTCTGATTTTATGTAAGAACTCGCTGCCCCGGCGCTTCTGTGCGGACGAAAGGTTTTCGACCGGCTTCGCCAAAAGCTTTCTTCAAGTCTCTCATCGCACTACCAACAGCAACGGCGGG